>NZ_JAWJYE010000007.1:0-278767 GCF_032970445.1 Vibrio sp. T13N | reverse complement strand
GGGTTGTCGTAGACTACGACGTTGATAGGCAGGGTGTGTAAGCGTTGTGAGGCGTTGAGCTAACCTGTACTAATTGCCCGTGAGGCTTAACCATACAACACCCAAGGGGTTTTGATGGACTCAATGAAAGAACGTTGAATGTGTAAGAACGAGAATTAAGAAACAGCTTTCCGGATTAAAGAATTTGCTTGGCGACCATAGCGTTTTGGACCCACCTGATTTCCATGCCGAACTCAGAAGTGAAACGAAATAGCGCCGATGGTAGTGTGGGGCTTCCCCATGTGAGAGTAGGACATCGCCAGGCTTTAAACATCGCTTTCAAGTTTTCTTTTTAATTAAGATAACTGAAGGCAAAACTAAAAATTAGCATCGATAGTATAAGACTAAGTTTTAGTGACAATTTGTGGAGAGATGGCTGAGTGGTTGAAAGCACCGGTCTTGAAAACCGGCATACGTTAATAGCGTATCTAGGGTTCAAATCCCTATCTCTCCGCCACCTTTAAAAAACCGCTGTTCTTACAGCGGTTTTTTTGTATCTGCTGTTTTTTAACAGCTGTTATCGAAAACGTCTAATTGGCTTTTCTCCGGCCCTTTCTCTAAGTTCTTTAGCGTACTCACTTTGAGTTTAGTTTACGCAGTAATATCTGCAATCGAAGACATTTTCATAGGTCATTTAGGCTTTAAGTAGAGCTTTGTTAAGTCTCAACGTGGGATGCTTAAAAGCATTTTGATAGAGTTTCAGTCTAAATACTGCTGATGTACTTGGAGAAAAAATGAAGCTACTTTACTGGTTAGATGAATGGCAAGTGCTTACTCAAAAAGAGCAAAATGCTGCTTTACCAATTTCTGGCTACGATTTACTTGATGATGTATTTGTGAAGTATGAGCTCGTCGATCTTAACAAGCCATTGTTGTTCACATTTTCTCCTTCCGGCACTGATGTGCAGGTACAAGATTTAACTCCGAATTTTTCTCCTTGGGGCTACGAGCTCGGAATACAACAAAAAGTAAACATTATTGCCTTTCAACATTTAGGACAAAGTAATTGGTTCCGTAGTCGGAATTTGATTTTCTTTCTGGAGCAGCTGTCTGAGTTGCTTCATCCCTTCCAATGTCGTTTGGGTTATGGGCAAAGTCGAGGTGGCTTTGCAATTGGCGCGTTCGCTAACTTGCTGAAATTAGAACATCTTTTGTTGTTTTATCCTGTGAGCACAAAAAATAAAGCTTTAGTGCCTTGGGATGATCGGCCCAGCACTGAGCTTGCTCAACAGTTCGATTGGGAAGGCGGCTACCATGATCGAGATTTGGGCAATGCCAAAGGTTACATTATTTATGACCCCACCAATCGTATTGATCGTCTTCATGCTGAACGTTACCCAGAGCTAACTCATTTAAAAGTCGTCGGTATGGGGCACGGCACTCAATCCACACAATTAGATAAAGTAGAATTTTTTAATCTGGTGGCGAAGGAGTTTGTTCGTCATCAAACCATAGATATTGACCAATTTAATAAGCAAATTCACGCTTTGTTTTAAAAGAGGACTGATATCAGAGTCCCCTGTAACCAGGGGGAGATGATCACACACTAAAAACTAGATTTTTAACACAATTGCTAGGCGCAATTTAGATGGAGGATTAATGAAGTTACTGTACTGGTTGGATGAATGGCTGGCTCTTTCTCGTGAAGACCAGCAAACCAGGCTACCGATGTCCGGGGAGGACTTACTTGATGATGTGTTTGTTAAGTATGAGTTTGTCGACCGCAATAAACCGCTGTTGTTCACCTTTTCCCCTGCTGGTACGAATCTACAAGTACAGGACTTATACTCAGACTTTGCGCCTTGGGGCTATCGCTTAGCCCAGAAACAAAAAGTAAATATTATTTCTTTTCAGCACCTTGGGAAAAGTAACTGGTTTCGCAGCCGTAATTTGATTTTCTTTCTAGAGCAGTTATCGACATTACTTGAGCCTTTTGAATGCCGTTTAGGTTATGGCCTTAGCCGCGGTGGTTTTGCTATTGGCGCTTTTTCCAATCTATTAAAGTTGGATCAAGTATTGATGTTTCACCCGGTCAGTACAAAAAACAAAGTGCTAGTGCCATGGGATGACAGGCCAAGTACTGAACTTGCCCAACAATTTGATTGGGAAGGAAAGTACCACGACCTCGACCTTGGAGATGCAAAAGGTTACATCATTTATGATCCAACCAATGAAATCGACCGCCTTCACGCCAAACGCTACCCAGAGCTCACTCACTTGAGAGTCTTCGGTATGGGACATGGTACCCACGCGACGTATTTGAATAAATTCGGTTTTTATAAGCAAGTGGCTGTAGACTTTATACGTTATCAGAAGATAGATATAGCGCAGTTTCGTCATCAGACTAAAACGCTGCGATTAAAAGAAGATTACTATCAGTGCCTTAACAAGGCGAATGCGAGTTCACAGCATCGTTTGAACTTACTGAGTACCGCTCATAATGTGTTAATTGAAGAAAAGAAAGAACATGTGAAGGAGCATCAAGCGCAAATCGATATTCAGCCACTTGTTGATATTGCGATGAAGCATGAGCATGACAATCCGCAAGATGCAGTACAACTTTTGGAAGTGGCTCAGCAGTTAGTTCCGAATGACCCCGTTGTGGAGCACAAGTTGCAGCAACTGTCGTAGGCGAGTAATGCAGACTGGCATTTTGAATTTGGTCAGTGGCTTTTGTCGCTGGCCTTTTTAAGAGCTTATGGGTTGATATTTCGATGAAATTTAATGAAGCAGTACAAAATAAAAAGCCCAAGCAAATGCTTAGGCTCAACGAGTATTAATATGAGTTTAAAACTCTTTTGGCGCAAAGCCTGTCATGACATCGAGGCGAAGCTCTTTACCAACTTTTGTTAGTGGGTGAACGATTACTAAGCCGCGTACGCGTTTTTTCAGTTTGCCGATGTCCGCTTGTTCTGCTTTGGTGATTTCACGAGAGAATGGCATATCAAGTAAGCTTTTACGTTCTTTGTTCAGCTCATAGTTTTGCTTATGCTTTAACTGGTTAAGCTTTTTGGTTAGCTGTTCTACTTCATCCGTGAACTTTGTAATCATTTCGTGATCACCACGAGAACGTGCCGCATCAAGTTTACGTTGGCATGTATCTAAACGGTTGTGCAGCTTTTGAATATCAGTTTTTATGCTCATGGTAATTTGGCTCAAATTTTAAATAGTCGAGAAGTATAGCATAGCTGAGATCACACGCTCTACTATACTTCTCGATTGTCTGGCTTTAGTTAATCAGTTCATTGCCCGATACGTTACCAGAGAAAAAGGCTTCGACGTTATCGAGCGTAACTGAGGCAATATTATTAAGTGCTTCGTGAGTCAAGAATGCTTGGTGGCCAGTAAACAGCACGTTATGACAAGCCGATAAGCGACGGAAAACATCGTCTACGATGACATCGTTAGATTTATCTTGGAAGAACAAGTCTTTTTCATTGTCATACACGTCTAGACCAAGCGCGCCAATCTTACCTTGTTTCAAGGCTTCTATCGCCGCTAGTGAATCCAGCAACTCGCCTCGACTAGTGTTAATGATCATCACACCATCTTTCATTTGCGCGAAGGCTTTTTCGTTCAATAGGTGATAGTTTTCTTCACTCATTGGACAATGGAGAGAGATAATATCCGCATTAGCGTAGATTTCTTCAAGCGAACAGTAACGCGCTCCCATTTCTAGTGCTAATGGATTTTCGTAAGGGTCATAGCAAAGCAGCTCCATGCCAAGCCCTTTGAAGATACGCATCGTCGCGATACCAATCTTACCTGTACCAATGACACCAACGGTTTTCCCGTAAAAGTTAAAGCCAACTAGGCCCTCTAGCGAGAAGTTGGCGTCACGTGTACGTTGGTAGGCTTTGTGAAGGCGACGATTTAGGCACATCATCAAACCGACTGTGTGTTCAGCCACCGCTTCTGGTGAGTAAGCAGGAACTCGAACCACTTGTAAGCCAAGTTCTTTAGCGGCTTGTAGATCAACTTTATCAAAACCCGCGCAGCGCATGGCAATAAGCTTAGTTCCGCCTAGAGAAAGCTGTTTAAGAACGGGAGCTGAAAGGTCATCATTGACGAAAGCACACACGACATCGCAACCATGTGCCATTTTGGCGGTTTTTTCGGTTAGCCGGAAGTCGTGATAGTGGAATTCAAAATTTCGGTTATTTTTAATTTTATTAAAAGAGGCCTCGTCGTAGGATTTTGCACTAAAAAAAGCAATATTAATCATGGTTCCCTCTCAAAAAGTGCGGACTTTATAAATAAATATACTTATAAAGTAATGCAACTTAGGCGGAATGAATAGAGAAATCTTCTCTTTAACTTTTGCCATATCAAACAACGATAACGATCACGCCTTTCAATGAGTATTATCTTACGATTCTGCACTTGTGCGTTCATCCCTTTAGCTCCTGGGGTAATACAGGTTCTACCCTAGATACTGTTTGCTTTACGGGCGCTAACTGACTAGCATAATCGCTCTTTTCTTGTTCACTTTAGTTAGGTTAGGCGTTCCGGCAATGTCAGTGAAATGGTGCTCTATGTTCTTGTGTTGTGTGTTGGCTTCTGGCGTCCATGCAGCTGTAGATTTTGTTAAAGTCGACAAGTCAAAGCGTCGAATGTATTTAATGGAACAAGGCACAATACTAAAAGAATACCGCATTGCTTTAGGAGCGAACCCTAAAGGGCATAAACAAGAAGAGGGAGACAATCGTACACCTGAGGGCGAATACACCTTAGATTACGTCATAGAAGACTCGGCTTTTTATCGTTCTGTGCATATTAGCTACCCTGATGCGATTGATACGTTGGAAGCGAAGCGCCGAGGTGTGTCCCCAGGAGGGAACATCAAAATTCATGGTTTAAAAAACGGTGAGAGTCAGTTGCCGATTTATATCCAAAGCTTTGATTGGACCAATGGGTGTATTGCGATTACCAATGAAGAGATGGATGAATTTATCCAGCTTGTAGAGATGGGGACACCAATTCAGATTGAGTGGTAACGAAATGGTGCCTCTGAAGCTCAAGGTGGTATGTGCTATGGCATAAAGCGTTGTGGATGATCACTGAATATACCGTCTAACTGAGGTAGGTACTTCAGTTTGTTTGGATTGTTCACTGTATAACACATCACTTTGTAACCCGCCTGCTGGAGTTTGTTTATTTGGCGCGAGCGAACCCAGTTAATGTTTAGGTTGCAGCTATAGGCGTTAACTTCTTCCAAAAGGCGTTTATCTTTTCTCGTTAAGAATTCACTCAATACACCTAATCGATACTCATTGCAGTATTTATGCAGCGCTCTAATGACATCATGACTAAAACTGGAGAGTAGTACCTTCTCTTGCGGCATGGGACTTTTTGCTAGTACGTTGGCGAGAGCTTGTGCCACTTCTTCTGCTGGGTGGCGATCTACCTTAACTTCAATATTCAAGTTAAGCTTGTGCTCAGTAGCTAAAGTGAGCAGCTCATCTAATGTCATGATTTTCTCACCTGAAAAATCTGCGCTGAACCAGCTACCAAAATCCAACGCCTTTAACTCTTCCAGAGTCAGTTCATCGACACGCCCTTGTCCATTACTGCATCGATTTATGGTGTGATCATGGCAAACCACTAAAACATTATCTTTGGTCGGTTGTACATCAACTTCAACCCAATTTAATCCGAGGTCAATGGCGGCCTGAACGCTCACTTTTGTATTTTCTGGGTATGAGCCAGCAACACCACGATGACCAATTACTAATGTTTCCATGTTCTTCATCTTCTGCTTTGTGTTGAGCAGATTGTACTCGTTTTTTGCTTTGAAGGTATACCTCAAGGTGCATGTTGTCAGATCGTCTTAATAAAAGCCAAATCGCCCATTCGTCAAGGTAGGTCGTTGGAAGCACTCCTGTCGAATCATGAACCAAAGTTGGACTTTTATTCTCCTGCCGCTCATTTTTAAAGAGCAAGGTAGTTGCGAGTGCATCATGGTTATCGGGAGAGAGAAATATGAAGATCGGTGTTATTGGTGCAGGGGCTGTCGGTGTGGGGGTGTGTAATTATCTACTCACTCTGGGTGGTTTTAGTGAGCTTGTTCTACTTGATAAAAATTTAGAACGTGCCGAGGGTGAAGTGTTTGATTTTCGTCACACGATGGCACTGACTTTTTCAAAAAACACACGCATTATGCCGTCGGATGATTACTTAGATTTACTCGAAGCCTCTCTTGTTGTTATCACCGCTGGTACGCAGATTAAACAAGGCCAAACTCGTTTAGATATTGCTGAGGTTAATGCTCAAATTGGAGTTGATATTGCGCGTCAAATAGAACGCGTAGCGCCAAATGCGGTGTTGATTGTTGTGTCAAACCCATGCGATATCGTGGCGCACTTTATTGTAACCAACACCGGTTTTGAGCCGAGTAAAGTTATTAGCAGTGGCTGTGTAGTTGATACCGCTCGTTTAATGAGTATTGTTGCTAGCCGTGTAGACCTAGACCCGAAGAACGTGTTTGGTTATGTATTAGGAGAGCATGGTAGCCATTGCTTTACTCCTAAGAGCTTAATTTCTATCGCTGGGCAACCGGCCGACTATTACTGCGATACCCATAACATTGAGAGAATTGATCCGCACGCACTTCTTGAGGCGGTGAAACAGGCGGGATATGAAATCTTTCGGCGTAAGCAGAACACCGTTCATGGCATTGCCGCCAGTGTCTTTCGAATCATTCAAGCTGTGACGATTAACGAACGATCGGTGTTGCCCGTCGGTACGATGATGTCGGGGCAATATGGTTTGCATGATGTTGTTCTCAGCCTACCTACGGTTATTGGAAAAAACGGAGCAAATTCAGTTCTGATGCATCCCTTCACTGAAGAGGAGTTTGTCACATTAAAAACGATCAGCGCCCACTTAAAACACATCGTCGAAAATGTCGCTAAGGAGACGAAGCTAAAGCCCTGATCTACCCTCATTATCAGGTGATAGTTAGCTTAGCACTCCGGTCTACTGCTATAGAGCTATTTGTACTAAAGCCCTAGGGTGTGTAGTTGTTTAATTTGTAAATGAGTAATAGAATGCGAACCATTTTTATTTGAATGGTGAGTGGTAATGTCTCGAGTTTTGATAGTGGATGATGACGTTCCTTTGTGTGAGCTATTAGAGGCAGTTTTGCAAGAGGAGGGCTATATTGTCTCTTCTGTACATTGCGGTGAAAGTGCTTTGCAATATATGGAAAAAACGCCGGTAGATCTTGTACTGCTTGATGTCATGTTACCAAACCTTAACGGCATGCAAGTTGCCCGGAGAATCTGTCAACGCTTCGCGACACCTATTCTAATGCTTACTGCTCTTAATGATGAAAACTCGATGCTTGATGGCTACCAAGCGGGAGCCGATCAGTACATAGGAAAGCCTTTTAATGTTGCTGAGCTTCTGATGCGCATCAAAGCGATTCTTCGTCGTGTTGGTTTAGAGCGCCAACGTCAGGCGATGTGCAGTACCGTTCAAACGATCAGTGCTCAGCTCAATAGCTTACCACTCACAAGCACGGAAGCTGAATTACTGAGCTATTTAGTCAAAAACCAAGGTGTGGTGATTTCAAAAGCGGAACTCCAAACCGAAGTATTAAAGAAAGAGCTAAGCCCTTTTGACCGCAACCTTGATATGCACATCAGTAATATACGTCGCAAGCTAGTAGAAGCAGGGCTCTCTAAGCAACATATCAAAACCTTCCGTGGCAAAGGTTACAGCTACCTAGAGGCTGTAAACAATTAATGAAGCTCACGTGCCCACCTTTTATCGCGAAACGTAAAGACAGCTTAGCGTTTAAGTTGTTTAGTTATATGACTGCAATTGTGATAAGTATTTTGGTCGTACAAGCAATGGCGGAGCAAGCTCTCGTGAAAGCCATGCTAAAAGTGCCGGACAGTGTGCGAGAAGAAATGCTCGATCTTGCACATCAAGCCAATGTGCTGATTGAGCACGGAGACATGGATGAACTTGCTGACTGGGCGAACGCGCAAAACTTTTATCTGTTTGTGCTGAATGAGCACCAGCAACCCGTCACTCACCGTTTAATGCATCCACACTTCGAGTTCAAACTTCAATTTAAAAGAAGTATTGATGATCAACTTGAGGGAAAGGTAAATCGCCCGATTATCAATATCCCTTTGGTAAAAGATAATAGCTTGGTAATTCAACTGCCACATCGACTGCATCCCGCACATGACTTCATTTTATATTTCTCTATTCTCAAAGTGGTGATTGCGGTAGTTATTTTGGCGTTGTTCTCATTGCTAATGGCACGCAACTTACAACAGCCGCTTGATCGCTTAAGAGAAGCAAGCAAAAAGCTATCTAACGGTGACTTTAATGTCAGTGTGGTGAAAGAGTTAAAATCGAATACGCGCGAGTTTAACGAGCTGGCGCAAGACTTCGACCACATGACACAGCAAATTCATTCTCTTGCCGAAAAGCAGCGATTGCTTATAAGAGATGTCTCCCACGAGCTCCGAACGCCGTTAGCAAGACAGAATTTAGTTCTACACCTTTTGCGGAAGCGAGTTGGGGAGAACGAGCAAAGCTTGGTGACCAGGCTAGAAGACGAAGCTAAAGAGCTAAACCATTTGATAAGCGATATCTTGGAGTTCAGTCGCTTGGAAAATGCGCGTTTCGACAAAGGTGCGAAACGCCGTGATTTAGAGGTGTTGCTCGCACCGCAAGTTGAGCGGTGCAAAATCGATTTAAAGCCAGAACAAACATTGTCATTCCGTTCAGAAGCAATATGCGCCAAAGCTTTTTGCGAAGAAACGCTCATCATTCGTTGTTTGAATAACCTTGTTGGAAATGCCATCAAATATTCAGGGCAAGCATCTCAGATAGAAGTTTCTCTGGCTAATCATGTCAAAGATGGGCAGCAATTGATTTCCATGTCTGTATCCGACAATGGGCCAGGTATTCCAGAGAACAAGTTGGTCGATATTTTTGACCCGTTTACTCGCTTAGATGCATCAAGAGATAAGAAGCTTGGCGGCTATGGTTTAGGTCTCGCGATTGTCAAAGAATCCATGCGCATTATGGGTGGATCCGTTACGGCGAAAAATCGTGAACAAGGAGGTCTGAGTGTTACTTTGGTGTTCAAGCAGTAAGTATGGTTAAGTCTTATTAACTGTGATATTTATCACGTTATTGTGGCTCATCATCAGAGAGTACTTTACAAAAGTTTGCAAATGCAAAGAATGTAAATTTAATGCAAATGGTAATACTTATCACTTATATTCACCCGCGAAATAATTAAGAGGGAATCGCATTCAACAAGCATGTGACCCGAAAAATAATAATCGGAGTGAAAGGATATGTTTACTAAGAGCCATTTGGCGCTAGTGATCGGTGCGGTGTTAGCAACACCTGCAGTGGCGGACGTTCAAACAGACGAACATGTAGTTGTAGAAGGTCGAGAGTTCGGCTACAAGGCGGATACAAACAGTACAGCAATGCGCATGGAAATGACGCAGCTGGAAACGCCAGGACAAGTAGCGGTTATCGATGAAACGGTAATTGATGAGCAGCGTGCAAGTACACTTGGTGAAGTGCTACGTAACGATGCAAGTGTTAGCGCGGGTGGTACAAGCCGTAACCGCGAACGTTTCTCTCTACGTGGTTTTGAGCTTAGCAGTTCAGACGGTTTTCTTCGTGATGGCCGTCAACACTGGTCACACTACCGTCAGCCAATTGAGCTTTTAGAGCGTGTTGAAGTGCTTAAAGGTCCATCAGGCTTGCTATACGGTAAATCTGAGCCGGGTGGCTTGGTAAACATGGTTTCGAAAAAACCAACAACTCAAACACAAGCTAGTTTGAGTCAAGATCTAGGTTCGAATGATCACTCACGCACGGTGCTTGATGTGAGTGGCGCGCTAAATGATGCAGAGACACTGCGCGCGCGCGCAATTTTTGCCAAAGAAAGCTACGGCTCTTGGCGCAGCTACGGCGATGGTACCGAGCCAGAAACGGATCGTACGGTTGCGGGCCTAGTGGTTGAGTACGACATCACCGACAACTTTATGGTATCAGCGCATTACGATCGCACGAAAGACGATGGTAGCGTGGATTCTGGTGCTTACATTGTGGATGGTAAAGCGGTTCGCGGTGACAAGCACATCTGGGATGCCCAGTGGTCAAAGATTGACAACGAAGTAGAAAACTACGGTATCGATATTAATGCTCAAGTGACTGACAATGTAAACGTAAAAGCGGGTTACAACCGTCAAGACTTTAAGCGTTTTGATGTAGAGTCTTACCCAGGTTTCGATACTTATGACCAAGATACTAAGATCGACCATTCTGGTAACGAACGCAAAGATAATTGGGTGTTTGATACTGCATATATAGATGTGACGACGGACTTTTCTCTGTTTGGTACAGATAACACGTTTTTGGTAGGTGCGAACTATCTAGAGTATACCTATGACCGTTTCCAAAAGTATTACAACCCTATAAGTATAGAAGCCGGTCAGTCAGTGCCTCGTCCTGGCTACTCTGGGAAAGTTAAACAGTCCACAAGCGAGCACGACACTTGGGGTATCTACGCGCAAAACATGATGACGATTAATGATTACTGGCAAGTGCTTGCAGGTGTTCGTTATGACGAAAAGCGTGACGATGACCTGACTGAAAACCAGGTTTCTCCAAAATTTGGTGTAATTTTCCACCCAGCGACGAATGGCTCGGTTTACGTTCAGTACTCTGAAAGTTTTATGCCGCAAGGTGAAGTCAGCAGTGGTCGTGGCAAAACTTACGTGAACGATGGCGAGAAGCTAGATGCAGAGCGCGGAATTTCTTATGAAATCGGTACGAAGTGGGAACTGTTTGATCAGCGCTTATTTGTATCAGGTGCTGTGTTTGATATCACATTAGAGAACATGTCGCTGGATGTTGAAAGTGGTAAAGATGCTAGTAATAAGGTTCTACATAAGAAAACTCAAGGTGGTGAGCAAGTACACAAAGGTGCTGAGCTAATGGCCCAAGGTTTTGTGACCCCTGAGTTGTCGCTAACCGCTTCTGCAATGTATTTGGATGCAGAGTTGACGAAAGCGGATAAAAAATTCGAGGGTAACCGCCCTGTAGATGTGCCAGAGTTCTCGGCAAGTCTATGGTCTAGCTACAAGGTTCAAGACAATACGAACCTAAACCTTGGTTTGATTTATGAAGGTGATCGCTACGGTGATGCAAAGAACACCTTCAAGAAAGATGGCTACGCTCGCGTTGATATGGGCCTGTCATACAAACATAAGTACGATGAAAACTTGGATATCATTGCTCGATTCAATGTCGAGAACTTATTCGATACCGACTACTTCGCAGGTGGCGGTAGCACGAATAGCGAGCAAAAAGGTGCGAGTGGGGTTGTGGTTGGAGAAGACCGCAACTACATGGCAACAATCCAGTTCAAGTACTGATAACAATTTGATTATTAAAGGGGAAGGGTAGTCTTCCCCTTTGGTCGTTTTTGGAACACAGAAATATAACTCGTATGAATCTAATGAAATCAAGTATCGCTCTGTTGATATCATCGGTTTTGATTCCCGCTCACGCGGCGAACTTAAACGATGCACAAGCTGTGCAGAGTAAAACAAACCAGTCGTCGGCGGTAAGCCAAAAACGTATTGATGCAAGCGCAGAAAAATCACTTGCTCTAGAAGCTGAAATTGAGCAGCTGCAAGAGGAAGTCGGTAACTTGAAGATTTATCGCGATCATCTTGCAAGCCTTGTTGAGAGCCAAAATCAAGAAGTTGATAGCTTGAACGAGCAAATTGAGCAGATTGCTCAAACTCGTCAAGGTGTCGTGCCTTTGATGTATCACATGCTTGAGGGCTTAAAAGCGCTCGTTGCTAACGACAAACCTATACGCAAAGCGCAACGTGAGGAGCGAATTGCAAAGCTGGATTCCATGATGACGCGTGCAGACGTTGCGGATGCAGAGAAGTTTCGTCGTATTTTAGAAGCGTACCAAATTGAAATGGATTACGGCACCAAGCTTGGCGTTTACCAAGGCAAGATTAACCTGGGTGACAATGAAGCTGTGGAGGCGGACATTCTCTATTTAGGGCGTTTGTCTTTGGTAGCGCGTAGCTTATCTGGTGACACATTTTGGAGCTGGTCACAGCAACAACAAGCATGGCAACAAGTGGGTTCTGAGCAAAAATCAGAGCTAGATAAAGCGTTCGCTATGGCGAATAAACAGATCGCGCCGAGTATGTTAACTCTGCCAGTGTCGTTAACCGCTGCGGAGGGCAAATAAATGATGAAAAAATGGTTATCGGTTGCACTAATCTCGACAGCCGCATTAATGCCTCATACAACTGTTGCTAGTGATGCATTGTTACAAAAGGCGCAGCAAGAAAATCGTCAACAGCAATCGCACAATGTCGCGCGTGAATCAGGTTTTAAGAAAACAGAGCAAGAGCTACAGGCTATAAAGAATAAATTGGCCGCAGAGCGAGCGGCTCTTCAAGCAGAAGCGGACTCATTAAGTGTTACTTTCGGTGAAAATGAAGCGGAACTGGCGCAGCTAGAAGAAAAGCTACGTCTAGAAACCGGGAGCTTAGGTGAGCTATTTGGCGTCGTTCGCCAGAACGCAAAAGAGCTAGAGTCAGAGCTCAAGAGCTCAGTAACGGGTGTTGATGCAAACTCATATCAGAAAGATATCGATGCTATTGTTGCAGCTAAATCACTGCCAACGTTGACCCAACTTCAGGCGATGTGGCGCAGCATGGAAGAACAAATCAAAGCAAGTGGTGAGATGGCAAACGTCTCTTTCACACTGCTAAATGGCGAAGGTCGTGAACAAACGGTTAATGGTGTTCGTCTTGGTTCTATGGCGCTGCTGGATGACACTGGCTACGTTAAGTGGAATGGTCAACGCGGAGATGCGGTAAACTATCTTCGTCAGCCTGAAAGCGGTCCAACAGCGAATACTATTTCCTCTGGTGACATTGATGCGCTTGTCATTGACCCGTCACGCGGCATTCTTCTTGAGCAGCTCGCAAACTCACCGACTTTGGCTGATCGCCTAAATGCAGGCGGCGTTGTCGGTAAAATCATCCTTGGTTTATTAGCTATCGGCCTATTGATTGCTCTCGTACGTGGTGCATCTCTGATGATTTCGCGCCAGAAAATCATGAAGCAACTGAAAACTCCAGCACAGCCAGGAGACAACCCTTTGGGTCGTGTGCTTGCGGTGTATCAGAAAGATAAGCATCGCAGCGTAGAAGCGTTAGAGCTACGTCTTTTGGAAGCCGTTGTTGATGAGCAAACCCACCTAGAAAAAGGGTTGTCGATGCTGAAGCTTCTTGCTGCGCTGGCTCCTATGCTTGGTCTACTGGGCACGGTAACGGGTATGATCGAAACCTTCCAAGTCATCACTCAATTTGGTAATGGTGATCCGAAAGTAATGGCGGGTGGTATTTCGATGGCGCTTGTAACTACTGTACTTGGCCTTGTTTCAGCCATGCCATTGTTATTGGCGCACAACGTATTGAGCTCTCAAGCAGAAAATATTCGCAGTATCTTAGAAAAGCAAGGCATCGGTTTAGTTGCAGAACAAGCTGAGCGTGATATGCCGAGCAACAAAAGTCACTCTAACACCTTAGCGGAGAACGCAGCGTAATGGAGCAGATCCTACTCAACACATTGGGTTTGATCAGTGAGGATTGGGCCACAACCTTGATGAGCTTTATGCAGCAAGGTGGTCAAATCCTATGGTGGCTGGCTGCCGTCGTGGCGGTGTGCTGGCTGTTGGTTATGGAGCGAGTTATTTATCTCACAACGGTTTTCCCTGGGGTAAAGAAACAGCTTTGTGAGCAGTGGCAAGCAAGATCAGAGCACCACTCTTGGTACGCGCATCAAATCCGTGAAGGATGGATTGCAAAAGCGCAAATCGAACTGCGCCAAAACCTATCGACTATTAAGCTGCTTGTGGCGGTTTGCCCAATGCTAGGGTTGTTAGGGACGGTGACGGGCATGATTACGGTGTTTGACGTAATGGCATCGCAAGGCAGCAGCAATCCGAAATTGATGGCTTCTGGTATCTCACTTGCTACGCTGCCAACCATGGCGGGTATGGTAGCAGCGCTGGCGGGCATGTTTATTCATGCTCGCCTTAGCAAAGTGTGTGAACGAAAAGCTATCCAGTTAGAACAATCTTTAAGGAGTCAAAAGTGAGACTCGGACGCAGACCTAACCAACAAGATGAAGCTCAAGTCGATTTAACGTCGATGCTTGATATCGTCTTCATCATGTTGATCTTCTTCATTGTGACCAGTTCGTTTGTACGTGAGTCCGGTGTAGAAGTGAATCGCCCTCAGGCTTCTAATGTGGTAAGCCAAAAAGATGCGGGCATTTTTATCGCGGTAACGGCAGCAAATGACGTGTACATCGACAAACGAGTGGTTGATATTGAGCGTGTTGAGGCTTCTATTGAGCACCTGTTACTTGATCAGCCTGATGCTTCGTTAGTTATCCAAGCTGACGAGCATGCTTATAATGGCACTGTCGTGAAAGTGATGGACGCTGCAAAAGCGGCGGGCGTGAAAAACATCGCATTGGCGGCGGAGAAACCTTAATGGGCAGGCTGTTACTTGCACTACCAGCATCACTGTTAATTTCTGTGAGCCTGTTTAGCTTTATGGCGTGGATGGTTGATAAAGGCAACCAGCGAGCGCCAGAAGCTTCGGAAGCGGTTCGTTTTGATATGGTGATGGTAGAGAATGAAGCAGACGTGCAGCGTCGTCAACGTTCAGTGCCGGAGCAACCAGAACCACCCCAAGCGCCGGAGCCAATGGATCTGTCTCAAGCTGACACTCAAATGGAGCCAATGAGCCAGATGACGCCAGTCAGTGCTTTAGGTTTGAACACTGCTCTTGAAGGTATCGCGATCAGTGCGCCAAACTTGAAGGGAACAATGGGCAACCAACAAGCACTGCCGTTGTATCGTGTTGATCCTCGCTATCCTAGTAAGGCGCTGAAACGTAGAGTTGAAGGCTATGTCATTATGCGTTTCACGATCGATGCAACAGGACGACCAAAAGATATTGAAGTGATCGAGGCTGAGCCACAGCGTATGTTCGAAAGAGAAGCGATTCGTGCGCTTAAAAAATGGAAGTATCAGCCAAAAGTTGAGGATGGTGTGTCAATTGAGCAGTTCGGACAAACCGCTAAAGTGGAGTTCAAGTTAGCCAAATGATGAAAAAATTCTTAATCGGTACGGTATTAAGCCTGAGTGCACTTTCAACCATTGCCAGTGAGTTAAGCCAATACACTGCCGCGAGAGTTCAACGAGCACACAACTTGGCTCAAGAGGAGAAACTAAAAGAAGCGATTTCATCTCTTGAAGCTATGGAGCTTTCTCGTGGATATGACCAAGCTTATGTCGCTCGAATGTTGGGTATTTTTTACTGGCAGAATGAACAAACTCAAGCAGCAATTAAGCAACTTGAGTTGGCAGTCAATAGTGGTTTGCTACAAGATGAGCAAGCATGGCAAACCCGAAAGATGTTGGCAGATATACTGCTGAACGAGCAACGCTTTTCTAAGGCGTTACCTCATTACTATGCCTTGAGCAAAAACATTCCTAAAGGTCAAAAAGCGCATGAGCTATGGCTGCGTATTTCCCAATCTCATTATCAACTGAGTCAGTGGCAGAAAGTGCTTTCAGCAATGGCTCGTTATGAGAAGTTTGGTCAGCCAGACAAGCTTGGCGCATTGTCGATAAAGCTTTCTGCTGAGCTAGAACTGAAAAAGTGGAAGCCGGCAATCTCGACCATCAAACGCTTGATCGCGATTGAACCTGAGCGAATTGAATGGTGGCGTCAGCTTGTTGCTCTTTACCTGCGTGTTGATGACAACAAACGTGCTCTGGACTCTTTGGCGTTGGCAAAACTGAAAGGATTACAACTTAGCCAAGATGACTTAAAGCTGCTGGCACAATTGTACGCGAAACGAGGTATTCCTGAGAGAGCTGCGTTGGTGATGAACGAGCTAGAGGATGTAAACTCGAATAGTAAACTTAAAGCTCAGCAAGCGACGTATTGGCAAATGGCAAAAGAGTGGGAAGAGTCTATCGATAGTTGGCGTGTTGCTGCTCAGCTAGATAGGCAGTATTACTGGAACTATTCTCAACTGCTAGTGCAAGAAGGCCACTATAAAGATGCTCTTGCCGCGCTCGATAAGGTCAGCGGTCGTAAAGCGGATGTCGCACTTATCAAAACTCGCGCTTACTACAAGCTTAAGCGGTTTGACGATGCACTCGCTAATGCCAAAAGAGCGAATGAGATTAAACCGTCGAATCAGGCAAAAAGTTGGGTTAAGTATCTATCACAGCTACGCAAAGTAGAATCGACGCAGAACTCATAGCGAACATTTTTATTAAATACCCGAGCTCAGTCTCGGGTATTTTTTTGTCTAAAGTAAACAATGTAAATTAAATGCCAATACGAATGATTATCACCTAAATTATGCCCCACATTTATTGGTGATGATTGTTTCTATGTTGCTTAAAAGCAAAGGTGTTCAAACTTGGGCTCGCCGCCTACATATCTATATTTCGATGGCTCTTCTCTTAGTTACGCTGTTTTTTGCAATAACTGGTATTACCCTCAATCGCCCCGAATTATTTGAACGCCGTGAACCTATCATTCAACAACATACTCTTACGGTTCCACACTCAGTCCTATTCTCACATTCAGATACTTTTCAACCTAGCCGTGAAGAACTGCTTGCTTTCCTGACTAAAGAAACCGAGCTTCGCGGCACTCCCTCTGCGTTAGATGTGTATACCGAAGTTGAGCAAGGTGAGTTGTTACTCGGAGAGTTGTCTATGGATTTTAAAGGCCCGGGTTATAACGCTACGGTCTTTATTGATATGACTACTGGTGCGGCAGAGGTTGAAACGACGCACTACGGTATTGTTGCGTTGTTGAACGATCTACATAAAGGCCGCAACAGTGGCGGGATTTGGAAGTGGTTTATCGACGTCACTGCGCTTTTGATGGTGTTTTTTGTTCTAACAGGTGTGTGCTTATTACTGCCTAAGAAGAAGACGCTTAGAACGTCAATGCAATGGATGAGCTTTGGTACGTTACTGTCGCTCGTGATTTATTTTGTTGCTGTTCCATAACAGCTTTTTTAGAGAACACTTATGTTGAACACAGGAAGATTTTTCCGCCGTAATCACTTTTGTAAAGCCGCTTTGATCGCGGCTTTTGCTCCTTTCTCTCTTTCTGCGGCTCCTCTACCAGATAACGCGAAGATCGATTTCGAATTCGAACTTCCAAAGATAGACACTTCAATGTACGCACGCCCTTATGTGGCGGTGTGGGTTGAAAATGACCAGCGTAAACCGGTTAAAACCATTCAGCTATGGGTAGGAAAAGACGAATGGCTAAAAGACCTGCGCAGCTGGTGGAGAAAAGCGGGTCGTTATGATCGTGAACTTGTTGATGCGGTGACGTCTGCAACGCGCCCTGCTGGACAGTACCGTTTTGTCTGGGACGGAACCAATGATGCAGGAAAGCGTTTGGAGCAAGGAAATTACACGTTGTACGTCGAAGTTGTTCGTGAACATGGTGGGCGAAACTACTTACGTCAAAAAATAACGCTAGCGGACAGTGAAGTGCGCTATGAGCTTAAACCAACTCAAGAGACGGGTGTCATCACCGTCAATTATCAAGTTAAGTGATTAAAGGACACAACAATGAAAACCAAAATGAAAGCAGTGGCATTGGCGAGTGTAATGGCAATGGGATTGGCTGCAACAACCACCGCACAAGCGCATCCACGTTGGGTTCTGCCTTCTCACTTTACGGTTTCAAAAGAAGGAGGTGACTGGCTGACATTTGATGTTACTGCTTCTCACGGGACGTTTGTTTTTGATAAGCCTGCGGGTAGTGACCAAGCGTTCGTGGTGATGCCGGATGGCCGTTCTGAGCGTCCTAACTTTGTTGTTCGTGGTAAACGTCGTTCTATGTTTGATTTCTTTTTTACGGAAGAAGGCACGCACAAAGTCGCGATCAATAATCAGCCGAGCTACTACACCCAATACAAAGCGGGTCGTCGTGATACGGTGAAATGGGCGCGAGCAAACAAAGCTGAGCGTCATGATGTTCTTCCAGAACAGGCGCGTGATGTGGTTACTCAACTAAGCTACACCCGAGCAGAAAGCTACATTACGGTTGGTATGCCAACGGGCAAAGCGTTGGAGATTGAAGGCAAAATGCTGGAGATGAAGCCGGTCACGCATCCATCGGATATCATTGAAGGTGAACCAGTCACTTTCCAGTTTTTCTTCAATGGTGAGCCACAAGAGGGCGTCACAGCGGAGATCACACGTGAAGGCACCATGTACCGAAACCATCAAGAACAAATCGATGTGGTGAGTGATGAAGATGGCAAAGTGATCTTCACGCCAGAGGTCGCAGGGCGCTACTTAATGAAAGCGAACTACAAAGGTGAATTAAAAGATAATCCATTGGCGGATAAAGCGAGTGCCAATGTTCACCTTACGTTTGAAACTCAACTTAACTAATCGAATTAGGCTCAGCAATCGCTGGGCCATTTTGGAATCATCATGAATAACACTTCTCTTCTCAAAGCTGCTTTGCTTTTTTCTGGATTTGCTTCTTTTCACGCTGCTGCACACTTCCCTCTGATGAGTTGTCACTTGGCGCAAGATAAAGTGATTTGTGAAGCGGGCTACTCGGATGGATCGACAGCGGTCGACTACGATGTCGAAATGTACGATTACGACGACAATCTGATCGCCAAAGAGAAAACAGATAAGCGTTCCATAGCAGAATTTACTCACCCTGAAACAGATTTCTATTTGGTATTTGATGCCGGACATGAAAGCCCGGTGGAAGTGGATATCGTTGAGCTGAAAGAGAAATGAGTGTACAGAAAGTTCGTCCCGATGATGGTAACCGAGAAGGAAAGTGGGTCGCACTGACTATCGCAGCGATTCTCGGTTCTGCAGCCATACTTATGCCCTACCATCAGGTCGCGACTGAAAAGCCAGACATACAGGCTCATCAAGTTTTAATCACGGACTTACATCAAAACGAGTTGGGTTTGATCGCTGAACTTAAGCTTGCTCATGAAGAGATTCGTGATTTGCAGCTAGAAACTGGAACTTGGCCTGAGGTCTCTGACATGGAGGCGCTTTGGATTGCTCCATTCGTAAAAGACCAAAATTGGAAGCGCAAAGGGTCTCATCAGTGGAAACGAATCGATGACGGAGTCTACATTGGCATGAAGAAAAATGCCCAAGGTTCTGCCTCTATGCTTCTGGATAGCCGTGGCTCTCAAGCTGATATTTGGTTTAGTGATTCTAGCCGATCGTTAAATGCGGAGGTACTAAGCGATCTAGCAAAACGCCGCCAGCATGGCTGGCAACAAATCGTTCTGTCAGATTCCTCTTCTTCCCATTCTCACGCCCATTAAGACAACATAATTGATAAGTACTATGCTCAAACGCTCTCTTTTACGTCGTATTCTTACAGCCACCGTGTTATTGACGGTGTCTTCTACAGGCTTTGCTGCCGATAAACTCAGTATTGGTATTACGCTTCAACCTTATTACAGCTATGTCAAAGCTGTTGTTGATGACAAGGCGAACATCATTCCTCTGGTCGATGCTGGTTTTAACCCTCATAACTATTTACCGCAACCCAATGATCTTAAACGTTTGAATGAAATGGATGCGATAGTGATCAATGGTATTGGTCATGACGATTTTGCACTGAAAGTGATCAAAGCCTCTCAGCGTGATGATCTCGTGGTTATCGAAGCGAACAAAGAAGTGCCTCTGTTACCGGCGATGGGGCAGTCAGTTGGTCAAGGTGCAGTGAACCCTCACACCTTTGTTGGTCTATCGACCACTATTCAAAAGGTTTACACCATCGCGAGTGAGCTAAGTAAACTGGACCCAGACAACGCTACTTTTTATCGCCAAAATGCTCGTAAATATGCGAAAACTTTCCGCCTGATGAAGCGTGATGCAATGTTGTCTCTTGGTGAGTTGGACACGGCTGGTATGAAGGTGGCGACAACCCACAATGCTTACGGATATATCCTTCAGGAGTTTGGTGTTGACGTTGCCGCTGTCATTGAGCCTGCTCATGGTGTTGAACCAAGTGCCAGTCAGTTGCAGGAAACGATTGAGAAAATTCGTGAATCGGGTATTGATGTGCTGTTTTATGAGCTCAATATGCCGAACCGTTTTGTTGATACCATCGAAGAGGCGACAGGGGTGCAGCTTTATCGCTTTTCCCACATGACTCACGGTGAGTATGAGGCTGATAAAGTCGAGGTTGAGATGCGAGATAATGTGGAAACACTAATCGAAGCCATGAAATTTGTGGCGAGTAAGCGAGCAGGGGAAAAGGCGTAATGACTGGACCTTCCGTTTCCTTAAGTAACGTGGGCCTAAAATACGCCGACAATATCATTTTGCAGAACATCAGCGCTGAATTCGAGAGCGCGAAATGCCACGTTATCATGGGGCCGAATGGTGGTGGGAAAACCTCTTTGCTTCGTTCGATACTTGGGCTAACACCATTTTCGGGAAACATTGCACTCAATTGGCCAGAGCAATCAGCTGCATCGGGTAAGATAGGATATGTACCACAAAAGGCGATGTTCGAGGCAAGCCTCCCGTTAACCGTGATGGATTTTGTGCTGCTTAATCAAACCCGTATCCCTCTATTTTGGCGACGTAAAACAAAGCAAACTCAACATGCTCTGGCCCAGCTTGATCGTGTGGGCATGGCAACGCGTTGCGATCGTCGTATGGGGCAACTCTCTGGCGGAGAGCAACAGCGTGTTTTGTTTGCGCAAGCTTTACTGGATGAGCCCAATTTATTGGTTTTAGATGAACCTACAACTGGCATGGATGAGCAAGGTGTTCGATATCTTGAAGGTTTGATTCATGAAGTCGTTGGAGAAGGCAAAACGGTACTGGCAGTACACCATGACGTGACCGCAGTGCGCCGTTTAGATGCGCAGGTCCATGTTGTAAATCGTCAAATTGTGGCGTCAGGGCACCATTCAGATGTGCTAAGTCCTGATCGTATAGAAACATTATTCAAGCACTACACAGCAAAAGTGGAGGCTGCATAATGGATTGGTTACGAGAGTTAGCGGTTAGCGGCGTTGAAGCTGGATGGTTAAGCGATAGCTTTTCTTATGCCTTTATGGTGAACGCAATTGTGGCAGCGCTGATATTAGGACCGTTACTTGGTGGTCTTGGGACATTAGTCATCGCCAAGCGACTGGCTTTTTTCTCTGAAGCGGTTGGGCACGCTGCGCTTACCGGAATCGCGATTGGTGTGTTGCTCGGTGAGCCGCCAGAGAATCCGATCATCGGATTGTTTAGCTTTTGTATGATTTTTGCGCTGTTGCTTCACTTTGTTCGTAATCGTACGAATGTACCTTACGACACACTGGTTGGGGTTTTTCTTGCGCTAGCGTTAGCGGTTGGTGCTGCGCTGTTAATGTACGTTGCTCGTAAGATCAACATTCACATGTTGGAGAACGTGTTGTTTGGCTCGATCTTGACTGTGACGGACAACGATATCCTTATTTTAGCGATCAGTTGTTTGATCATATTACTGCTTCTTATTCCAACGTTTAACCGCATTTTGCTGACTTGTATTAGCCCGGATATTGCACGTGTACGCGGCTTTAATACCAGCTTTTATGATTACTTATTTGTCATGATGATCACCTTGGTCACCATCGCCGCGGTAAAGATTATTGGCGCGGTATTGGTTGGTGCATTGCTACTGATTCCTGGTGCAACGGCTAGGTTATTGACTAAACGCATGGGCAGTTTCGTTCTCCTTTCTTCTTTATTGGCAACCATTGCGTGTTTAGTCGGAACCATACTGCCGATGGAGCTTGAGCTACCAGTGCCATCAGGCGCATCCATCATCATTGTTTCTGCGGCATTTTTCCTAACAGCAACGGTTTACCGAATTATCCAAAAAGCGTAACCCTTTTTATAAAGTAATGAACATGAAGATAAAAAAATTAGCGATAACTTTTGGTTTGGTTATAGCGACGACATTTCCATCGTTGGCAAGCGCCAAAGACATTTTAACCAGCACTCCCGTCACGTACATGTTGTCTGAGCAACTCATGAAAGGTACAGGGATAGGGACTCAGTATCTGCCTCCAAAGCGTTACGGCGTTGAGCGTCTTGAGAACTGGTTCGCAAATAAAGGTACAGAGCAAGTTAAGCAAGCGGGTCAAGCCGCGACGGTTGCTATTACTCTTGGTGCGATTTGGAAACAAGACCCGACTTATGTTTACGCTCGACAGGGCAACATTCACTTGATTGAAATCGATGCATCGCAGGCCATTTCTCCTAGAGCTCAAGGAGTTGCAGTACTGACATTGGAAAACGGGTCAACATCGAAGTACGCGTGGCTGAACCCTACAAACTTAATCCGAATGGCGGGCATTGTTGGAGAGGATCTACAACGTGTATATCCTGAACACCAAAAGGCGATTCAAACGAATCAACAGGCTCTTATGCTCAATGTGCGTGAACTGATCAACCAACAACAGGCAGAGATCTTTGATAAAGGCATCGATTCAGTGGTACTGATGAGTGAGTCACTAGAGGACTTTGCCTCTGGCAACCAATTGTTTGTGGTTGGGCGCGAATTTAAGCCAGAACTCGAGTGGACAGAAGAAGACAAATTATCTTTAAAAGCTCAGTTTGAACAAGATAAAACGCTATGGTTAGTGACGGATAAACGACCGTCGAAAACCTTGACATCGCTTATTAAACCGAGTCGTATACTGCAAATTGATGTTATTGACCGCTGGGGCAGTAAGGGTATCAAAACTGAGAAGCCACTCGCACGTTGGGAGATGTGACACGTAAAAAGCCACAGATTTTATGATGGGGAATGAAAAGTTCCCTATTTTTTTGTGACTTAGTTCAAAACGTGAGCATTAATACCACTGGTTGCATAAGAAAGTGTTTGTTTCATTTCTATTTCATTACTACTTTGTTATGTGTTCGTTGCGATTGATTCGGATTTAATCTGTCTCTAAGCGAACCGGTACAAACAACTATACGGATGTTAACAATGAAAATGAAAACTCTAGCCGTTGCAGTGGCGGCACTAGCATGTGGTTCACAGGCCTTCGCAGCAGAAGTTTATAACAGCGATGGTACATCTTTATCGATCGGCGGTCACGTTTCAGTTGGCGTGGGTGAGTACTACGAGGAAGATGTGAAAGTTCATCAAGTGTCTCCACGTATTAACGTCGCGGGTAAGAAAGACATTGGCAACGGTATCACTATCGACGCTAAAGGCGAATGGGCGCTTAACTACCTAAATGGTGGTGAACAGTCATTCAAAACTCGTCTAGGTTACATCGGTGCAACTCACGAGCAGTACGGTCGCCTTGTTGCAGGTACTCAATGGTCACCTTACTACGATGTCGCTGGTGTTGCGGATCTACCAATCGCGTTTGCGAACGACTTTTTGTACGACAACCACGGCAACCTAGGCTCAGCTCGTGCTGATAAAATGCTTAGCTACCGTAAAGGTTTTGAATTTGGTGAAGGCTTTGCTTTCAACCTAGGTCTAGGTTGGCAAGGTGAGCAAACTTCAGATGCAACAACATACGAGCAACGTGGTCAAGTTGCACTGAGCGGTTCTGTAGCTGGCTTTGGCCTAGGCTACGTATACAGCGGCGGTGATGTTAAAAACGCGACTCTAGGTACTAAGAACGCTGAATCACACCTATTCTCTGTAAACTACGGTCAGTACGGTTCAGGTCTATACGCAGCAGTAGTATACGGTATGAACGATTACTTCTACGAGATGCGTAAAGAGACTTCTCAAATTGAAGCTCTTTTGGCATACGGCGTGAACGATTGGACATTCAGCGTTAACTACGAAGGCGTAGAAGACGAAGAAGACAACAAGACAGTTTCAAGCGAAACTGCGCTACAAGCAGAGTACGCTGTAACTCCTGCTTTCGTAACGTTTGCTGCTTACCAGTTTGACCTAGGTAACGATTACACTAGCGAAGAGAACGACTACTGGACTCTAGGTGCTCGTTACTACTTCTAATAAATAGGCCAGTTTCTACTGCCTAAACACATTTATTGTGTTAACGCCTACTCGTTGTGAGTAGGCGTTTTTCTTTCTGCTTTCCGTTGGCTATAAGAGACACTGGTAATGATGTGCTTAGGTACCCCAACTCTCTGTTTAGAGAGCGCGTCTATAAAAAATGCCCGCAASTTGCGGGCATTTTTGTTGTTAGAGATGCAGTTCAATTGAAACGATTATTTTTTATCGAGTAAATCGAGGAAGAACGCATACTCTAGCGCATCTTCTTTTAAGCGTTTAAATCGACCAGATGCGCCGCCGTGTCCGGCTTCCATATCGGTTTTGAACAACAAGACGTTATCGTCTGTCTTCATTTCACGAAGTTTGGCGACCCACTTCATTGGCTCAAAGTACTGCACTTGAGAGTCGTGCAAGCCAGTCGTTACCAACATGTTCGGGTAGTTTTGTGCCTTGATGTTGTCGTAAGGCGAGTAACTCAACATATAGTCATAGTATGTTTTGTTATTTGGGTTACCCCATTCATCATATTCATTGGTGGTCAATGGAATTGATTCATCGAGCATAGTGGTTACCACGTCCACAAACGGAACATGAGCGCCGATACCGCGATACAGTTCTGGTGCTTGGTTGATGACAGCCCCCATTAAGAGACCACCTGCAGAGCCACCAACAGCGAAGACTTTATCTTTCGCGCCATAGCCTTGTTCAACCAAACCTTTAGTCACATCAATAAAGTCGTTGAATGTGTTTTGCTTGGTGAGTTTTTTACCATCTTCATACCAAGGACGGCCAAGCATTTCAGATCCACGGATATGAGCGATGGCGTAAACAAAGCCGCGGTCTAATAGACTCAAACGTGTCGAGCGGAAAGTTGGCTCAATGGTTGCGCCATAAGATCCATAACCGTATTGGTAAAGCGGATTTGTACCATCTTTCTTAAACAAGTCCTTACGATACACCAGTGACACAGGGACCTCTTTTCCATCACGTGCTTTGATCATGATGCGCTCTGATTGGTAGTTATCCGCATCAAAGTCACCCAATACAGGTGTCTGCTTCATGATTTCAGATTCGCCCGTTTTCAGATCGAAGTCGTAGTAGGTTCCTGGAGTAGTCAAGCTACTGTAGTAAATGCGAACTTTTTTGTTATCCAGTTCGAAGTTGCCTGTTAAGTATGCCGCGAACGCATCGTCATTAAATGTGAGTGGGAATTCTTTTCCTGTTGAAAGCTGACGCACAGTGACGCTCGCTAGGCCGTTAGAGCGCTGCTCATAGACGAGGTGATCATCGAATAGCTCGAAGTCGACAAGTTGAGTGTTGTCATCTGCGGCAATCACGTCTTGCCACTTAGAGCGATCGTGCATCTCTTCTTGCTTAACTTTCATCAAACGGAAGTTCACGGCTTGATAGTTGGTATAAATGTAATACCAATCGCCTAGCTTAGAAATGCTGTATTCAATGCCATTTTCACGAGGATAAAAAGGCTTCGCCTTTGCTTTAGGGTTGTTCGCATCGATGATGGAGACGCCGCTGGTTTCTGTACTGGAATGCCAGATATAAATATCTTCGCCATCTTTGCTTTTGCTTAGTGAGGTGTAATAGGCGCTGTCGGTTTCTTCAAAAATCAACTCATCGCTGCTTTGTGGCGTGCCTAAAACATGACGATACACTTGGTAGCCCAGCAAGGTCTGTGGATCTTTTTTGATGTAGTAAAAGGCGTTGTTATCGTTCTGCCATGCAATCGCGCTTGAGGCGCCTTCGATTTCATCTTGTAGGTAATTGCCTGTTTTCAGGTCTTTGATCTTAAGAGTGTAAACGCGGCGGCTTAATGTATCTTCGCCATACGCTAGTAAGTTTTCATTCGGACTAACGTACAAGCCGCCAATGCTGAAGAACTCATGTTCTTTTGCAAGTTCATTGACATCTAAAATGACTTGCTTGTCTTTGCCTGCAAAGTCTTTAGCTCGAAGGTGAACTTCGTATTCGTTATCTCCGGTCACTTCACTTGAGTAGAAGTAGTTGCCTTTACGCACAGGAACGGAGTTGTCGTCTTTTGCTATACGACCTTTAATTTCTTCAAATAGCTCATTTTGAAGAGCTTCAGTGTGCTTGAGAACGGTTTCCGCATACTGATTTTCTTGCTCTAGGTGCTGCAAAATTTCCGGATCTTTACGTTCGTCGTCACGCATCCAGTAGTAGTTATCAACGCGAGTATCACCATGAATAGTCATCGCGTGAGGGACTTTTTTCGCAACCGGAGCTTGAGTTTGTTGAGCAACGATCTGTGATTGGGAGTATTGAGTCATGCTGGGGGTTCCTTGATTGCTGCATCCGGCGACAAGCGCGACCGAGACGGTCAACGTAGTTAAAGTGAAACGCATCTGTTTTTGTCCTTATTATACGCCCAAGTGGCCTCATCCTGAGGGCTGGGCTTTCATTTCGTTAGTGGTTTTCAGTTGTCCATTCTTTGTTATGGGGTGTGCCGAAAAAGTGAGAATTCTCAATATTTCCGAGTTGGCTACTCAATTTGAAGGGAGCTGAAAACACATTGTGTAAGCAGCTGTTATTTTTAACAAATATCAATTCGAAAGTTAAATCATTCTCATCGGTAAATCGATATAGTGTGATATGAAAAAGGGACACACTAGTTTAGTGTGTCCCTTTTGGATTTTGAACGTTAGTCGATAATGATCAGATGACTTGCGGCACTTCGTTTGAGTGGTTGTGCGCTCGATTTACCCACATGAGCCCAAGCATTGCAATTACCGACATTGCCATCATCAAAACACCTAGTGGCATCTGGTTATGCGCTGGAAATAGTGATGCAAGCAAGGTCGCAATACCTGCTCCCAAGTTTTGCATGCCACCCAATGTCGCGCCTGCTGTTCCTGCATGGTATGGGAATGGCGCAATTGCTCCGGTTGTTGCGGCTGGGAATAGGATACCCGCACCCAAAAAGTACACGGTTGCGCCACCAACCAGCGTTAACGCCGTGGTTAAACCAAACAAGCCAGGGATGAGCACAATAGCAGAGCCAACAAAAATCGATACCAAGCCAACATTTAAAGCACGACGCTCAGAGCGACGCTGCGCGATGTAGCTAGATAAGCCCGCACCCACCAAGTAACCAGGGATTGGCAAGATAAACAGCAAACTTACTGTGGTCGCTGGTAATGCCAATACACCACCTAGCAATACCCCAGCTGCTGCCTCGAACACACCTACGCCAGCAAACGTCGCAACTAGGCAGATCAAAAAGCCTTGGAAGCGGCGGTCAGACAAAACGTGTTTGTAGCTTTTGGCTACTGGTTCGAACTTGCGTTTCTCTTTTGGTAGCGTCTCCATCATGCTGGTCATCATGGTAATCACCACTGCAATGCCAAACAGCGCTAAGAATAGGTAGCTAGAGCGCCAGCCAAACGCTTCGGTTAAGTAGCCGCCAAGTACGGGAGCCAACAATGGTGAGAAAATCACACACATGCTGATTAAGCTATTTGCTCTGTGTAGCTCAGAACCTTCAAAGCAGTCGCGAGTCAGAGTACGTGACATCGCACCACCGCAGCCAATACCTAAACCTTGGATGAAACTACCAATCAAGAACCATTCAAATTGGTGTGCAAAGAGCGCCACCAATGTACCTACGATGTAGATAAGTAGGCCTGCTATGATGATTGGCTTGCGACCTAAGCGGTCCGATAACGTACCGTACACGAATTGCGATAAGCCATATGGAATCAGGTAACAAGCCATCACAGCTTGAAGTGATGACGCAGACACCAAAAACTCACCCGCCATATGACCGATTGAAGGCACGTACATTGTTTGGGTCATTTGACCCACGGCAGTCAATATTGCGATTAAAAAGGTAAGTTTCGCTAATGGAAACGAAGCAGACATTTGCGTATCTCTCCAAAAAATTTAAGACGTAAAAACCCTTAGCGCTCTAATGCAGAGTGCCAACAGACTTTTGGTGTTACGGGGCTATTTGCGCGAGATATTAGTCTTTGCGTGTACAATTAGCAATCGAAAAGTGTGAAGTTGAGCAAGATAAAAATCTATAATATGCATTAGAAAAACTAATCTTAATTAGCATTCGGAAATAGGCTGCTTTTCTTTGTTGAATTACGTTAAATCTCTTATTTGTTGTGAATGGAAACCTACTTATAGGTCATTGGTTTTTATGGTTAAAATCGAGGGGAGAAGAATTGTTTTGGTTAGCCAGAGCAAGACATGGTTCGAACGAAGAAAAGACTGGAGAAGGCACCATGAACAAAAAGGGAGCCGAAGCTCCCTTAGAAATGATTATGTTTATTCGCGGCCAGATGCGTATGCGTAAAGCATTTCTAGCGCGATGGTTGCTCCCGCTAATGCGGTAACATCACTGTGGTCGTACGGAGGCGATACTTCTACAACATCCATACCCACAATATTCATACCGGCTAAGCCACGAATGATCTTCAGTGCTTTGTCTGAGTTCAAGCCACCACAAACGGGTGTACCTGTTCCTGGTGCGAAGGCTGGATCCAAGCAGTCGATGTCAAAAGTAACATACACTGGCTTGTCTGCGACGGTGCGACGAATCTCCTCTAAGATCTCGTTCACCGACATGTCATTCGCTTGCATCGCATTAATCACATTGAAGCCGTGATCTTGCTGTTTGTATTCAGTACGAATACCGATTTGTACTGAGTTCTTCGCAGAGATCAAACCTTCTTTCGGCGCATGGTAGAACATTGTACCGTGGTCGTATGAACTGCCATTTGCGTAGGTATCCGTATGAGCGTCAAAGTGAATCAGAGCCATTTGACCATGATGCTTCGCGTAGGCACGCAGGATAGGCAGTGTGATGAAGTGGTCACCGCCCAATCCCAACATGGTTTTACCGCTTTTTAGAATTTCACTGGTTGCCGCCTCTAGACGGTAAGTGAAATCTTCCGCATCACCACAGTCAAACACGAGATCGCCCGCGTCGATCACTTTCAACTTATCCAATACGTTGAAGTCCCAAGGGAACTTCTTACCTTCCCATGCCAAGTTGACTGAGGCACGGCGAATCGCATCTGGACCCATGCGCGCGCCTGGACGACCAGATGTAGCCATGTCCAGAGGAACCCCTAGCACCACAACGTCTGCGTCTGCCGATACCGGATTACGAATGTACGGTAGACGTAAAAACGACATAGAGTTGGAGTAAAGCGAATAATCGTTTTTAGTAAACAAATCATTCATATCAGAAGTCCTCTAAATAGGTGTATCCCGCTAGACCTTGTTCTAGTTCTGCTAGGATTTGTGCTTGTTCATTGGCTTCAACTCGTTGGGAAACCAATTGTTTGTAATTGTCACGAATCGCATCCACGTCGATATGAACGTAGCGCATCATGTCTTCTACACTATCACCTTCATTGATATAACTGATCTCAAATTGACCGTGTTCATCAACATTGACTACTGCACTGTGGGTGTCACCAAATAGGTTGTGCATGTCACCAAGGATTTCTTGGTATGCGCCTACTAGGAAAAAGCCCATTAGGTACGGTTTGTCTTTGCTCCAAGCTGGTACAGGTAGCGTGCTCTCGATGCCTTGACCATCAACGTAGTGATCGATCGCGCCATCAGAGTCACAGGTGATGTCCAACATCACAGCACGACGCTCTTCCGCATCGCCAAGACCAGAAAGTGGCAGAACAGGGAACACCTGATCAATACCCCAAGCATCTGGTAGAGATTGGAAGAGAGAGAAGTTCACGAAGAACTTATCTGCAAGACGTTCGCTCAACTCGTCCAGAATCGGACGGTGGAAGCGATTTTTAGTGCTCATCTTGCGGCTTAGTTCGAAGTAAATGCGCAGTGACAGTTGCTCTGCCCACGCACGTTGCTCCAAGTTAAGCACGCCAGTTGCGAATTGAGAGTGTACCTCTGCCAAATCACTTTGGGTATCGTTGTAGATCTCAATTAACGCACGAGCGTCGGTACCATCTTGTAAGTTTTCCCAGTTTCGCCACATGTTTTGTAGTAAAAGTGGAGCATCTGCGCCAAGTTCATGCACTTCTTCCGGTTGGTACGTTTCTGTACCAATTACGTTAGAAATCAACACAGCGTGGTGCGCTGTCAGTGAACGACCGGATTCAGAAATGATCACTGGCATCGGTTGTTCGTATTGCTGACACACGTCGCCCACTGTGTTGACGATATTACGTGCGTACTCTGCAAGGCCGTAGTTCATCGAGTTCGATGATTGGCTGCGTGTGCCGTCGTAGTCGACTGCCAAACCGCCGCCCACATCGAAGTACTCGATGTTTGCACCCAGTGCGCGCAGTTCGCAGTAGAAACGTGCAGACTCATTCACACCATTACGTACGTCACGGATGTTTGCCATCTGTGAACCCAGGTGGAAGTGAACCAGTTGCATCGCATCTAGGCTGCCTTCGCGTTTCAGACGTTCAATAACGCTAAGCACTTGCGATGCAGACAAACCGAACTTCGATTTTTCACCGCCACTTGCTTGCCATTTCCCTGCACCTTGAGAGGCGAGGCGAATGCGCAAACCAAGGCGCGGTTTTACGCCCAAGCTTTTCGCTTCTTCTAGCACCAGATCCAGCTCAGAAAGCTTCTCTAGTACGATGAATACTTTGTGGCCCAGCTTTTCACCGATCAGTGCAAGACGCACATACTCACGGTCTTTGTAGCCGTTACACACGATCACGGAGCTGCCTTGTTGAGCCAATGCAAGTACTGCCAACAATTCTGGCTTGCTACCCGCTTCAAGACCAAGCTGTTTGGTTTCTAGTTGAGCTTGGCTCGCTAGAATTTCATCCACCACTTCACGTTGTTGGTTTACTTTAATTGGGTACACCAACAGGTATTTGTTTGGATATTGGTATTCTTCAATTGCTTGGTTGAAAGCGTGGCAAATTCCATGCACACGTTGGTGCACGATTTGCGGGAAGCGCACTAATACAGGCAGATTTAACTGCTTCGCTTCTAGCTCATTTACAATGGCACTGAAAGGGATTTGATGTGCACGATCACTACGAGGTGATACGTAAACCTCGCCTTGGTCATCAATACCGTAGAAACCTTGGCTCCAGTAGTGAACGTTGTAGTCCGCGCGGATGCGGTCTAATTTAGTTGCTTTTTCCAACTCGATTCTCACAAAAATGTACTTAAGTCCTTAATTAATTAGAAGGAAAAGTACAAAAAAGCAAATCATGAGGCATTAACCTCATACCCTGACACGAACTCCGTGTGCGCGCATTAACGAATAAAAGTGCCGCTGAGTCTAATGATTAAAATCTATCATCTCGATTATGATTTCTTGTCGTGCGCTGATGTGAACATTTGTTTACCAGTGCGTCCATTCAGCTGTTATAGTTGGTCTGACCAGCATGGAAGCGGTCATGAAAAATCTCACTCAAATAAGGACATATTTTGCAGCTGCACAGAATTCAGGGATACATTCAGACCATGTATCTCGCCGAATATCCCGATAAATTAATGTTGCTTGATGGTGCAAGTCGAGCAGACATTCCTCACCTTAAAGATTTTATTGAACATCAACTCCATCGTCCTTTTTCTGACCTAAAGTTGGTCGTTGTAACTCACATGCATCCAGACCACGCTGGTGGCGCGCACAAACTGCGTGATTTAACTGGATGTAAGCTATTGGCCGCAAAGCGAGAGAGCCAGTGGTATAGCGGTGTAGACGGTTGGCTAATGCATTTGACCGATTTGATGTTAGCGCGCTGGATGGCGAACCGGATGCGTAAACCAAAGCAAAACCTGTGGTATTCGCGCAAGTTAAAGCCCGATATCGAACTCATCGATGGTGAGTGTATTCCGGGGTTTGATGATTGGCAGGTGCTAGAAACGCAGGGACATACCGATAGAGATTTGTCGGTTTATCATTCTGAACAAGATGTATTGTATGTGGCGGATTTGATGGTGCAGGTTAAGAAACACCTGATTGCGCCGTTTCCCATATTTCATCCAAACCAATATCGCCAATCATTAAAGCGTGTGTTTGAGATGAATCCGCAATGTTTGCTTTTGGCGCATGGGGGAGAGGTGACTTTTGATGAGAAAGCGTATCAGCACATTCTGCATACTGCGCCGACTAAGCCGATGACCCATTGGCGCGTTACAAAGGTCAAAGCGAAGGGCTTGTTGTTTGCGCTATTTAGCAGGAAGTAGACGAAGATAAAGCCAGACGAGTGATGCTCAACAAAGATGCTCGATCACTCATCTGAAGCTACGGGGTTAAGATGCCAATAAATGAGATTGGCTAGGGTCTACCAGCACTTTGTCTGCCATGCCCTGACGACCTAACAGCATCATGTAAGTCATTTTTTCACGGTTGGTCAACGTAATGTCGATTGGCCATTGTTTGTCACCCATGCGCAGCATGGTGGTGATAACGCAGCGATGCTCAAAGGTACCGTTTGAAGATTTAACTTTACGGTTTGCCTTTAGCTTCGCTGTGCAGCGAACCACTTGTTCTAAATGATAAACATCCGGGTGTAGATCGAATGCAACGTAAGACTGACCATCTTTTTCAAAGCAATCAATGTTATCTACATGCAATGAAGAGGTTTGTGCGCCCGTATCAATGCGCGCTTCAAGGTGAGTAATCCCTAACTCAGGTAAGCAAATAGCTTCGGCGTTCCCAATGATCATTTTCTGATTCATAGTGTCATCCTAGCGATGAGTAATACGAGAGCCTACTAAGCAGGCTCTCACTCAAACAATTATCAACCTTTACCACGAGTACGGTTTGCGTGTGGTTTTGCGTTTTTCTCGATAAAGTCGAAAATCATACCAGCAACGTCTTTTTCTGTAGCGAGCTCGATACCTTCAAGACCTGGTGAAGAATTCACTTCCATTACCACTGGGCCGTTTTTAGATTGAAGGATATCTACACCGCATAGGTTTAACCCCATGACTTTTGCCGCGTTAATCGCAGTAGCGCGTTCTTCTTTGCTTAGTCGCACTAACTGTGCAGAGCCGCCGCGATGTAAGTTAGAGCGGAACTCGCCTTCTTTCGCTTGGCGTTTCATCGCTGCAATCACTTTATTACCGACAACAAAGCAACGTATGTCTGCGCCTTTAGCTTCTTCGATGAACTCTTGCACCATGATGTTTGCTTTCAACCCCATGAATGCTTCGATCACGCTTTCTGCTGCTTTGTTGGTTTCAGCAAGCACAACACCGATGCCTTGAGTGCCTTCTAGTAATTTAATCACTAGAGGTGCGCCACCAACATTTTTGATCACGTCCTGAATGTTATCAGGGTGGTGAGCAAAGCCAGTGCGCGGCAAGCCGATGCCTTTACGCGATAACAGTTGCAACGAGCGTAATTTGTCACGAGAGCGGCTGATCGCGACCGATTCGTTGACACAAAATGTGCCCATCATTTCAAACTGACGTACAACCGCGGTACCGTAGAATGTGATGGATGCACCGATGCGAGGAATCACAGCGTCGTATTGTGGCAATTCTTCACCCTTATAGCGGATCTTAGGGTTGTTGCTCGTAATGTCCATATAACAGTGCAGAGTATCGATGACGTCTACTTGATGTCCACGCTCTTCACCTGCCTGTTTTAGGCGCATGGTTGAATATAAATTCTCATTACGAGAGAGAATAGCAATACGCATGGCAATTCCTTAGTAAGTCAGTACCAAATTAAAAATATAAGTATAGAGTATAGAATGCAGCAGGTATGTGATATTTAGGTGATATTACCTACTGACTTCAACGATTTAGATGTGTGGTTGGACAACCACTTCGTTAGAGGTGCGCACCTTAGGTTTTTTTCTCGCGAGAAGAAAACGAAAAAAACTCGTCGTTACGACAAAAATAATTTGTTGAATCATCGGGCATTCCCAGCGTTGTAAGCTGGAAGTTGTCTGTGGGCTTTTTTAAGCAAACGGATTACAACGAGTTTAAAACGTTAGGCTATTCTGTAGTTTGTTTTGAGTTTGTGATGACGTCCAATAACACATCGTTAATTGTTTGATAGCGCAGTGGCAGAACACGACTGCGTTTGCGAACTAAAAATAACTCTTCACACACGGTGTTTTTCAGTTGTGCGATGTGCAAGGTATCTTTTTGTGGGAAGTTGTCGACAGCACTTTGAGGCAGCACGGTGAAGCCGAGTCCTTTACTCACAGGTAGTAAAATTTGGCTTAATTGATTCACGTAGCCGGATAATGGTAAATCGCTCATCTTAATTTCTTGGAGCTCTTGTTCCGCGCATTGGTCAAAAAACAGCGTCATGTAGTGCTTGGCATCAGGATGGGCAATGACACCACAGTCGTGCAAGAGTTGTGGTGTTATCTGCTTTTCGCGGTATTGATTAGGTAGGACTAAGCACAACTGCTCCTTACCAATTCTTTCACTGTGAAATAAACCTTTGTGAGGAACATCAGTTACGATACCAATATCAATGCTCCCTTCCGTTATTGCATTGAGAATCGAGTGATTGGGTGCGGCTTCTAAATGCAGCGATAAGCCTGGGTGCTGTTTTTGCTTTTCTAAAAGAGGGCCATACAGCATCAATGCCATTGCGCCAGAACAGGCCAGTTTACAGTGACCTGAAAATGCATCATCAAAACTGAGTTCTTCGAGCAACGCTTTCTCTCTTTCTTCTAACTCCAGCGCGTAGGCGTAAACAATCCGACCTTGCTCTGTTAATTCGAAGCTTTTGTTTTCACGTTTGATCAGCGCATGCTGACAACTTTGCTCTAACTTTTTGATGTGTTGGCTGACACCAGGTTGGGTCATAAAAAGTTTTTCTGCCGTTTGTGTGAAATGACCGACTTCAATCAATGTCTTAAATGTATGTAACCAAACAGGATTAAGCATAATGTGAGATTTGCTGTGAGCTTGCTGAAAGACGTAGAGAAAATGATAGCACGGCACGAAATAAATCGACGCAAGAGAATCGGGTGCCTCGTGAATAATAAATACCAGACAAAATAAAACCCCGCCTGGTTTCCCAGACGGGGCTTATTCTCTTTCGCAGCAATCCGGCTACTATAGGTGCTCCCTGCATCTATCCTTGATTGTGGCTAAGTCCTTTAACCGAGTTCCTTGTTCATCGCCTTCCTAGCGGTGTCCATTCTTGCCTATCATCCTGACGGGCGAACTCTATCCTAGAGCTTAACTACATCCCTGCTGATAACTCATCCTAAGCTACCAAATCTTCATCCTGAAGATACCTAGTCCATTAGGCTTTTTTCCTGTTCCCGCCAACATCCTGTCGACACAATCAGTATTGATGTTTTTCTGATTACTCTCAATTAGCTAGGTAAAAAAACTTTGGCAGTGAATATTGTTTGAAATGATATAACTGATAATTTTCAATGGTTTATGTTAATTTTTCGATTTTGTCTTAGTCAATGATGGTCGTTTTGCTTACATTGCTTGTAAGAGATCTCGCACAAGGTGTCGAGCAAATGTCCGAATTGGTGTCGTTTTCATCCTGTTTAAGAATTTGCTCAAGATCACAACTCGATTTGTAGCCATAAAATTTGGCGATAGTATTAGGTGGAATTTCCATTTCTTTGATGGCGAATGTTGCCCATTCATCACGTGTTTTGTGCAGGACTTGGCGTAGCTTGACAGTGAAGTGACTCATGAAAGCCTCCTTAGTTATCTTGTCTTTCAAGGCAACAATAAGGAGCGTGACGACACAAAGTTGATAGTATGCCGCTTAATATCAATACTATTTCGGCGTGATGAAGATTAAGCTGGCAATACTGATATTATTTGAGCGTGAAACAATACTATTTTGTGGAGTAGCCAATGGCACACATCGAAAAAGTACCACAAAGACCAGGTTTTTCTTGGCGCTATCGTCGCATTGATGAGCCAGAAAAAGAGTACGATCTCCATTTTCACGATGATGTGTTTGAATTAGTCATCCATCGCCACTTCACTGGCAGTTTGCATATTGGTCATCACGAATTAGAAGTGACTCACAACCAAATGCTATTGATCGCTCCAGGTGTGCCTCACTCTATTCATTCCACATTGGTCGAGAGCAAGTGCGAGACTCATGTGATCTGGTTTAAGCGTGAGTGGATTGCCAATTTGATGTTCTATTGCGCAGAGCTTAGAAAGCTTGATCCGCTTTTAAAGGCGGCCAACAAAGGTGTGGTGTTTTCTGAGCGGACAGCTCAGCACGTTGTGGATCTTCTGCATGAGCTCATGACGTTTCCTGCAATGGAGCAACTATCGAGATTTCTCCATGTTTTGTCTCTGATTGCTCACGACGAAGGGGCGAAAACACTGATGACTCACTCTTACTTATCGATGAGTGAACACGAATTACAGGAAAGAGAACGAGTGGCAAGTGTCAACGCGTATCTCGAACAGCACTTTGCAACTAAGGTGACGCTCGCAGACTTGGCGAACTACTTATCGCTGAGTGAAAGTGCGGTCACAAGATTGTTTCAAAAGCACTTTAAAGAGCCGTTTAGCCAACGCCTAATGAAATTGCGGATCAATCATGCCGCAGATTTGCTGCAATCAACGCCTTTGCCGATTGGAATTGTGTTTGAGAGAGTAGGGTATCGAAATCAAGCCCTGTTTAATCGTCACTTCAAAACGTATAAAGGGCTTACGCCACGCGAGTACCGCCAGCAATATCAGCAGCGAATCCAGCCTTAATTGGGTTGCACACAACTGCGATCACGAACGCGAAAAGAGTTGCTCGGTTGAAAGTGATGGGCAATTGATATCTTACTTGCAAAATTTTTCAGGAATCATTATTAAGATTCAGTGACAGATAATATAGGGAACTTGATTGCCATTTTTCTGTCATATCTGGTGAGTAAGTTAACCGTGTCAGAGAGATAATACGCCGTTTACTAGTCAAAGATGACTGCAAGAAATCGGTAATTATCATTATGTTGTGAAATTGGTCACGGTTAAATAATTGGTTCCCTTATAGATTGAAGGGGATTCGACCTTAGACAATAAGCTCCATAAGGAGCGTTACTTATATAAGATGAGGGATTTTACTATGAAAAAGACTAGAAGAGCTCAGCTACATCGTGTGCGTATTCAATACTGGAAAGACACGAAAGACGCACCAGCTAAAAAATCATAGTTAATGATACCTAAAGGCACGAGCTGGCAGTGGAACGCCGTTTCCCGCTGATTGCCAGCTCAAAAACGCCACAATCACATTCACTCCGCACAACCTCCCAGCACTCTACTTTTACTATCACACACTTCCAAAAGTAAAAAAGCCAGTCCGGAGACCAGCTTTTTATTATTGTCAGTATGACTCTGTTACTTACAGGTAGTTTGCGTCAACCAAGTCGCCAGCTTTTGCGCTTTTCACTTCTGGACGTGCTTCTAACCATGCAATAACTTGTGCTTTTTGCTCTTCAGTAGCACTGCCGTAACGGTCAGTAGAGCATAGGAAGCCTTCAAACAGTTCTAGACCACCGCCGCCGAAGCAAAGGCCAAGCCCATCAATGTAGTCGATAAAGTCATCAACGAATGCATCGTAACGGTCGAAGTCGTTGATGTCTGTTTCACAGCTGATCTCGAAACCTAGGATTGCGAACTCACCTAAGAACAGCTTTTTACGGATACGACGGCTCTTGTTATCGATCTTGTCTAATTTCATGATTATCTCTCGTAGATGATTTGAATTCGTACACCTTATACCTTCTATCACACTTTAGCCCAAGTAAAATCAGAATGACGCGATACAGTTGGTGATTATGTGACCAAAACTTAATTGCTCAATTGGTAACGCTGCTGAGTTTGCTGCACTGCTGAAACACAAGTTTCATATGTTTTAAGCACTTTTGTCATTTTTCTTCTCCAAACTTCTTGCCGTTCAACTAATCACTTATTTATTAATTAAACTATAAGATCGGGAAAGTAAAAATGAGCAAGGAAACCTTTGACGCGACGCGTTATAACCAAAGTGAAAACAAACCATTTGAAGAAGTATTAGAAGCGAGCCTATCTCGACGCAGCATTCTAAAAGGTGGTTTAGGTATCAGTGCGATGACAGCGTTTGGTGCTTTCGGATTGGCTGGTTGTAATTCGTCTGACTCAGGAAGTACAGTAAGCAGTGGCTCGGGCGTATCTAAAGCCGTTCTTAACTTTGAATCTATCCCTGGCTCACTCACTGATGCCGTTTCAATTCCACAAGGCTACACCGCACAAGTACTGGTACCTTGGGGTACACCGCTGAATGCTCAAGGCAGCGCGTGGAAAAATGATGGCAGCAATACCAGCTCAGACCAACTTAACGCGTTGGGCATGCACCATGATGGCATGCACTTTTTCCCATTAAATGACAGTACGACCGACGGTCTGCTTTGCATCAACCACGAGTACATTGATACATCAGCACTGCATCCAAACGGTCCGACGGTTGAAAATGGCGTACGTACCATTGTAGATGAAGTGCGTAAAGAGATTAATGCGCACGGTGTGTCAGTGGTTCGCATTCAACTGGAAGACAACATGTGGAAGTTGGTTGATACCGATCCACTAAACCGCCGTTACACTGGTGCGACAGCAATGGACTTATCTGGCCCAGTCGCGCACACGTCACTAACCGTCACTCGTTTCTCGCCAGATGGCAGCCAAGCACGTGGTACGTTAAACAACTGTGGCAACGGCTACACGCCATGGGGCACTTACTTAACTTGTGAAGAGAACTGGCCAGGTTACTTTGTTAACGCCGGGACTCGTACAGAAGAACAAGATCGCATTGGTGTTGATGACCAAAGCACACGCTACTTGTGGGAAACACTTGCAGGAAATGCAGAAGAGCGTCTTGATGAGTTCTCTCGCTTCAATGTGGCTCCAACAGGAGCAAGTGCAATGGATGATTACCGTAATGAAGCCAATGGTCACGGTTACATCGTCGAAATTGACCCTTACACGCAAAACTCGCGTGCGAAGAAGCGTACTGCACTAGGTCGTTTCCGTCACGAAGGCTGTACTTTTGGTAAGCTTGAAGAAGGCAAACCAGTGGTATTCTACTCTGGTCACGACTCTCGCTTTGAGTACCTATACAAATTTGAATCTGCGGCAGCGTGGGATCCAGCAGATGCAAACTCGGAAAACCGCCTAGCGGCAGGCGATAAGTACATGGACGAAGGCACACTGTATGTTGCGCGTTTCAATGAAGACAGTACAGGTACTTGGTTGCAGTTGACGCTTGATAGCGTAACAAAATCTGGTGGTACGTTAGCGGAGCACTTTAACTCATTGGCTGAAATTATCATTAATACGGCAGGCGCGGCTGACCTCGTTGGGGCAACCCCAATGGATCGCCCAGAGTGGTGTACGGTTGATCCATTCACAGGCTCGGTTTACTTAACATTGACGAATAATACGCGCCGTACTGATGAAACTAATCCTGCGAACCCACGTTTGAACAATAAGTTTGGTCACGTTATTCGTTGGGATGAAGGGGCTTCAGCTACAGACTTTACTTGGGATATCTTTGTCTTTGGTTCGCCAGCAAATGGTGATGCAGATACCAACCGTTCTGGCCTGAATGAGCTAAACCAGTTTGCTAGCCCTGACGGATTAGCGTTTGATGGCCGTGGTATTTTGTGGATTCAGACCGATAACGGTGCAGATGAAGTTACGTCTTACACTAATGATCAAATGTTGGCCGTTGTGCCATCTAAGCTAACAGATGAGAATGGTGACCAAGCAGTGATTGGTGCGGATAACCAAGCGGAGCTTAAACGCTTCTTTGTTGGACCAAATGGTTGTGAAGTGACAGGCTTTACTATCAGCCCTGATTACAAATCATTGTTTGTGAATATTCAGCACCCAGGCAACTGGCCATACAGTGAAGATGCCGCCGAAGAAACGCCTGCTGGTGTTTCTGTGCGTCCACGAGCTGCGACGGTTGTCATTCGACGTGAAGACGGTGGAGAGATTGCAGTTTAATCTCTAAATGCATTAACACCTTAAAATTCAAGCCCTGCAAATGCAGGGCTTGATTGTTTAGGCGAATGCCCAGTCGCACTTTATATCCAGACAACAGGCTTAGCTTTTCAATGAACCGCCTGAAGTACGAATCACGTCTTGATACCAGTAGAAGCTCTTCTTGCGTTTACGTTCTAGCGTTCCTTGCCCATCATCATGACGATCGACATAAATATAGCCGTAACGCTTGCTCATTTCGGCTGTTGAGTTAGCCACCAAGTCGATTGGCCCCCAGCTGGTGAAGCCCATCAACTCAACGCCATCCAGAATCGCTTCGTGTGCTTGAACCAAATGATCATTAAGGTATGAGATTCGATAATCGTCTTGGATTTCCCCGTTTTCATCGAATTCATCACGAGCGCCTAAGCCATTCTCGACGATAAATAGCGGCTTTTGGTAACGATCGTGAAGGAAGTTAAGCAAAACGCGCAGGCCTTTTGGATCGATCAACCAGCCCCATTGGCTCTTTTCAAGGTATGGGTTTGGTACGCTATCGACGATGTTACCCACTTCTTTCTGTTTCGGATCGGCACTCGCACAGCCACTTGCGTAGTAGCTGAAGGAAATAAAATCGACACTTGCCGATGCGATCTCTTCTAAGTCGCCTTCTTCCATCTGAATTTCAATGCCATTTTCACGGAAGTAACGCTTCATGTAGCCAGGGTACTGACCACGTGTTTGTACATCACCGAAGAACAACCACTTGTTGTTTTCATGCATGGCGGCTAACACATCATCAGGGTTACAAGTGTATGGGTAGTTGATTGCGCCAAGCAGCATGTTACCAATCTTGCCGTTTGGTACGATTTGCTGACACAGTTTTACCGCTTTCGCGTTTGCGACTAGCTGGTGGTGAATCGCTTGATAAATGTCTTGTTCACAGGCGTCTTCTTGCAAGCCCACTCCCGTAAATGGCGCATGAAGTGACATGTTGATTTCGTTAAAGGTAAGCCACAGCTTCACTTTGTCTTTGTAGCGTTCAAGCACGGTGCGAGCGTAACGCTCGAAAAACTCTATCACTCGACGATCGCCCCAACCACCATAATTCTCAACCAAGGCGTAAGGCATCTCGTAATGAGAAAGCGTTACAAATGGTTGCATATCGTGTTTGGCCAGCTCATCAAAAATTTTGTCGTAAAACGCCAGTCCTTCTTCGTTTGGCTCAAGCTCATCGCCATTAGGAAAAATACGACTCCAAGCGATGGACAAGCGCAGGCAGGTGAATCCCATCTCTTTAAACAGGGCAATATCTTCTGGATAGCGATTGTAGAAATCGATCGCAAGATCTTTGATACCAGGCGTTCGTTCTTCACGCGTTTGATGCGGGCTCAGAATGCCGTTTGGCAACATATCTGATGTTGATAAACCTTTCCCCCCAAGGTTGTATGCCCCCTCTACCTGGTTTGCCGCAATGGCACCACCCCAAAGGAAATTATCTGGAAACTTAATCATGTTTCTCACTCTTTATATTTAGGAAATGTTTGTGGATTTATTGCTTGAGAATAGTGTAGGAGACATCTCGATACTTGTAGCGAGATCGTGTTTTTATCAGTTCATCACCAAACGTCAGTAATGATAAACATTGAGATATAGGATGGTTGTTAACAATGCCAACCTAAGTGAATTTAGGTTGGCATTCGTATTCAAAACGTAAATGCTAAATTCGCCGCCGCACCAAACTGGTTATCGCCAGCCTAAGACCCTGCTAGGTCTACACTGATCACATCAAAAGGACTGATGCCAATGCCCCCTGTCACCGAGTTATCGAGATTATTTTCTAGGTCAACTTCATAACCAGCGCGGAGTTGCGCCCATCCCCAAGCATTCCCCTCGATACCAACGCGAATAAACTGGGTGTCATCGTCGAGCTCTTTAAAGCGCTTTTGTTTGGTGAGATCGGCGTCTAGGCTCAGAGCGACATAATCCCCGACATAGCCGATACCAAGGGTCGCTTGTGGCGTGAGTTCGTAGGTATAGTTGCCTAGTTTTGTTTCTATATCTTGCTCGAAGACGTCTTTTAACGAGAGACCAGCTCTAAATGCGTTGTGATACCAAGCGACCCCAAGATCCATATTGAACGTGTTCTTTGATACTTCACTTTTGTCGTAATCCTCGATATCAAAGTCATCTAGTGTTGTACGCTGCGTATAGGTTTTAAGTTGTTGGTATTTGGGCGTAATACCAAATGCGAATTGCTGCCCACCTATCGTGTATGCGCGAGCTAAGGCAACGCCATATTCCGCACTACCGAAAGCCGCTAGGTCGACGGCAGAATTGAGGTATCGATCTGCGGTGTTTGTTGAATCTGAGATATCGGGTGCCGCAAGTATCTCCACATAACCAGCGCTAAAAAGGTTTACCGACATGTAGCGTGTCGGAATCGCAATCGCGAGGCTCAGACCTCCGTTAATGACGACTGGAGCACTCTTATCTAATTGATCGAGTAGTCGATTAAGTTCGGCTTCGTTCGCAGGTGTGGGAATGCCCTGAATACTATCGTAAAGGTCTTGAACATCATCAACGGCTGATAAAGCTTCATCCTCATCGTGAATATTGACGCCGAGAGCAGGAATGAGTAGGCCGATATCGTCATTTTCTCGATAGAGAGCGCCTAGGGCTGGGTTGTGTAGAGGAGCGGTTAAATAGTCAGCGGAAACGACGCCTGTATTTCCCATTCCGTGACTTCGAGCGTCTGCTGCGTAAGGTGCTGCAAAAGCGTGAGGTGATAAAATAAAAAGCGCCCCTGTTGCTGCTAAAGTTAGTTTTCTCATAACGCATCCATTCTTACTTTAAATAATTACTTATCAATAAATTAGATGGTGGGAGCTAAAACTTGGTGTCAACCACCAAAAATTGTGCTGATGAATAGCATATGGCGATTCATCAAGTTAAGCGTAGGTTAGGCAACTCGCTTTATAAAGTTGATCAAGATTTATTGCTCTTTAATTGTGTGGAGAAAAGCTGAAGAGGTGGATGGTATTGGGTTAGCTACGATGAGGAGCGAGCTTAAACATTAAGGTGAAGGACATGCCTTTATCAGCGTTGAGCTGCGCACTGACTTTCCCTTGCATATCTCGCATATTGTTGGCGGTGATGGAAAGTCCTAACCCCAGTCCTTCACCAATTTTTTTACTGGTTTGGAAAGGCTCGAACATGGTATCGAGTTGGTCTGAAGGTACCCCACACCCATTATCACTTACCACGACCTCAACATTATCGGTAGTGGGTGTAACGGCAATCATTAACTGGGGATCTTGGGTCTCTTTCATCGCATCTAATGCGTTGGAAATTAGGTTGCCGAGCACTTGTTGTAGGCGTTGCTCTTCACCAATGATATTGGGTAAATCGTTGGGAATGCGTACCCGAACATCTACCTTCGCGAGTTGAGATTGATAGACGCGTAGCGTCTCTTCTAAAGCGTTTGTCAGCGATATCTCGTGCAGTGTCTCTGGTTTATTGTAGGCAAACGTTTTTAGCTGACTGGTCATGCTTGCCATGCGGTCAATCAACTTTTGAATCAACTTGTTATTGGCTTTCATCATGTCTGTTTGTCCACGTTCTGCTAGCAACTCGTTGGTGGTTAAAAGGGTACGCAGGCCAGTCAATGGTTGGTTTAACTCGTGGGTAATCGCGCTCGACATTCTGCCCAATGCTGCCATTTTGCTTGATTCAATCAATTGCTCTTGGGCTTGTTTTAAAGCTTGAGTTCGCTCTTCCACCCTTTGAGCTAGCTCTTGGTTAATCAGCTGCAGCGATTGTTCCGCTTTTTTACGTTTGCTAATGTCGATTACGGTAGCAAGAAAATACTGCTCACCGTGCCATGGGAAGCTAGTGAGTGAAAATAGTACAGGAAATACGCTGCCATCACTGCGTCGCGCCATGGTTTCTACAGCGCTAATCTCTGCCAGTTCCTTATGCTTTGGCAGATCTCTAAGCAAAGTGAGTGTGGTTGAATTTGAATTACCTGCATCAAATAATTCCCAGGCGAAGGTATGACGATTCACACTTTCAGGAAGACAAAAAAGGCGTTTTGCCATTGGGTTGAGGTCGAACAATAGACCTTGTTCATCAATCAACAACAAACCAACATGTGTTTTATTGATCATCTGTTTAAGTCGGCGTTGCGATTCTTCTAGTAAGGCTTGAATACGCTGCTGATTGAGATGTTTTTGTCGACGCTGTAAACCAATGATGACCAACAGGATAAGGAGCAAGAGGAGCGCTGCGATGCTCCATCCAATGACACTAATCGTTTGCTGAACAGGTTTGGTCGGAATAAGGTAACTGACAAACCAGTTTAAGTCGTCCAGCTTTACTGTGTGTGCAAAGTAGCGCTGCTGATTGAGAGTCCAGAAATGAATCACCGTATTGTCATACAGCGTTTGAGTTTCGACTTTGGCTTGGTTATTCGGTTCATTAAACCAGTCGGCGTTATAGTTTGTACTGCTGGAGAGGAAGAAGYGTTGATGGCGATTTTGTAGCGTGATGATGTCTTGGCTGGTGATGGTCTGCTCCGTTAGCAAACTCAGGTTGATTTGAACAACAACGATGCCCGCTATCTCCAAACCATCAAAAATTGGTGCAGAGAGGTAGTAAAGGGGACTAGAACCTTTTGTTTTATTCACCAGTGAGACGCCTTCTCCCTGACGTTGTATTTGTTCGACAATCGCACGGCGGTCAGAGCGGCTGAACCGTTCATCGATCAGACTTGATACCAACACTTCTCCCGAGGTTGAAAGTATCAACCAGCCCTCTGTATTCGCGGCTTTATCGAGCTGTGTCAGTTGTGCTTGAAGTGGCTCGTAGTAGTTTAAATTGCCTTTCACAAACGAAATTGTTTCTGGGTTATTCGTGACGAGATAGGGAAGGTGATAGAAACGTTTTAATGCTCGGCGGACTTCACCAATGTAGTCGAGGAGTTTCTGTTGTGCTTCTTGTTGAGTTTGGACGCTCAGCCATTGATGGGCCACCTCTCGGCTAGCACCGTAGAAAAAGATCACCAGCGCACTGATCAATACGGCGGTTAGCCACATTTTCCCATTCTTAGTGCGCTGCATACGAGCTCCGTTTGGCTGAACATAGTTATCGTAGTTGGTAGTGAAAGAGTGCGCTTAACTGATTGGATGTTAAAGAATTGTGATTAAGAAGTGGGATCTAGCTCCTTTTCTATAGCATGGTTTTTGCTAACTTTAGCAAAGACTTCTATCACCGATCAGGCAGTAACTCATGACTTTTGACGACATTCCGCGTATCGCCCTAATTGAAGATGATGACATCGTTCGTCAAGCAACAAGCCAATGGCTGCAATTGGCGGGGTTTGACGTCACAGCTTTTAGCTCGGGGGAGGAAGGCAAAACCGCCATTCTGAACCAAGAGTTTGATGCGATAGTTAGTGATGTTCGTTTGCCAGATACTGATGGAATTTCGATTTTAGAGAGCCTTATTGCGAATCACATTCCAACACCAATGATACTAATTACTGGTCATGGTGATGTGGATATGGCGGTGAATGCGCTACAAAACGGCGCGTTTGATTTTATTGAAAAACCTTTCCAGCCGGAGCGTTTGTCTCAACGTGTGACAGATGCGGTCGAGAGCCATCGCGCGCAAACATCGACGCTTCACCGCCAAGAGTATCTAGCTAGCGTGAGTGGTTTAGAAGAGGTGCTCATTGGTCAAAGTCGAGTGATGCAGCAATTACGCGAGCAAGTTGCGAAATTGGCGAAAATCGATACTAACGTGATCATTTACGGCGAAACAGGTTGTGGTAAAGAGCTGGTGGCGACCAGTTTACATAATGAAAGCCAACGCAGAACCCATCATTTTGTGCCAATCAACTGTGGCGCCATTCCTGAGAACCTGTTTGAAAGTGAGCTGTTTGGGCATGAAGCTGGGGCATTTACCGGAGCGGGTAAAAAGCGCATTGGCAAATTGGAATACGCGGATAAAGGCACCTTATTCTTTGATGAAATCGAGAGTATGCCGCTGTCCATGCAGGTGAAAGTGCTGCGTTCATTACAGGAACATACAGTTGAGCGCGTTGGAGGCAATCAACAGATCTCGGTTGATTTGAGAGTGATCGCCGCCGCGAAAGAAGATCTCAATGATCATGAAGAGTTTCGGCAAGATTTATACTATCGGCTCAACGTCGCGCAAATTTATTTGCCGCCACTCAGGGAGAGAGAAGAAGATTCACTGATTTTGTTTGAGCACTTCACCTTGCAAACTAACCCTGAAACCCGACCATTGAGTGATGCCGACAGAAACGCTGTGCTTTCCTACGCTTGGCCTGGAAATGTTCGAGAGCTGCGAAACGTGGCTATGCGTTTTGCCTTGGATGAAACGGTATCTGTGATGGAAATTCTCTCTAGCCGTCCTTCGTCAACCACGGAGGAGACGCAAGTGGGTGTTCCACTGGTTATTCAATTACACAATTTTGAGCGCAAGGTGCTGCATGATTCATTGGTCAGGCATCACGGACGCATTAACGAGGTGATGCAGGAGTTGGATTTACCTCGTCGAACTTTGAATCAAAAGATGCAAAAGTTTGGTTTAAATCGCTCTGATTATACTTAACGCAATTTTTAAGCTGACTTACCGCTATGGGCGTCACAAATATGATTATGCGCTTTTCGAGGGAGTCGGGACAAACTTATAAGTTAGGCCTTTCCCTTCTCCAAACAAGGTGACTTGGTTTCTGCCCGTATGTTTAGAGCTATACAGCGCTTCGTCAGCTTCAGCAACGACATCGTGGAGTGATTGTCCCTCAGATAACTCACTGATTCCAAAGCTCATGGTGATCTCATTTTCGAATGACTGCAGTGAGGCTTCAGTTTCTACCGCTAGGCGAATTTGCTCGGCAACAATTTTGGCTCGGTGTGCTTTTTCAAGTAAAACAATCATGAACTCATCACCACCAAATCGTACTGTGCAAGCTGACTCCGGGAGGTGTTTCTTAAAGATAGCGGCAATCGTAGCCATGACGGAATCGCCTACCGTATGGCCATAATGATCATTAATCGCTTTGAACTCGTCCATGTCGGTCATGATGATGCTTATTGATTGCTTCCGTTTGTGCGCTTGATTAACAAGGTTTGGAACAATTTCTTCCATCGCGCGACGATTATGAAGCCCTGTGAGGGCGTCTAAATGTGAGAGATCATTGATTGACTGTATCAAGCGGCCATTAATTAGCCACAACATGCTAAAGCTCATAGCGACAATCAGACAGATGCTAAGTAAAAACGTCATCTGGTGGATAAAACCTGCGGTCATAAAGTTTGGCACTTCATTGGCGAAAGCGCTCCAAAGTGCTCTGAAGCCCATAAAAATACTGAAGCAAAAGAAGGAGCACGCCATCACTATGGTTGGGAGTTTTTGGTCTTGCTTGGTGCCTTTCAGCATGGCGATCCCACTAAAAAACGTAACGATGCAGATATAAACACTTAAGTAAATGATACGGCTTTTAATTGAATGGTCATGGAAGGTGAAATAATAGAACGAACCGCTGAAAATGGGCGTTAAAAAAGCGAGTGAGTGGGCCAGTTTTAGAGGGAATTGACGAAAAATGCTCACACTGTAAAGCGTAAGCAAGAAGCCGATTAATATGAGCGTATTCGCTATGACGATGGTAAGCCAATCTGGTGCAGAGCCTCTAAATCCTAGTAAAAAAGGCCCAAAGCCAATAAATAACAGCGAGAGAGAGAAAGTCTTTAAACCTTTGATCTTTTTTTGTGTGTATTGGTAACAAAGTAGACTGATTGAGTAAATGCAAGAGAACAGAATAACGATAAAGTTGAGCGTTCTGATGTCTAAATACTGATTGTCCATAAGCGCTCCACATCAATCCATAGTTCAGGCAACTCCTTTGCCTGATATCAATAAGCGAACTACATATTAACTTACTTATTGAGTGATGTCTTATGTTAAACGGCTATTCATTTACCAGCTCGAATTGTTCGGTTTGGTTGGTTTTCGTCGTAAACAGCAGACCAACAATCATCATCAATACGCTAGGCATAATCCAGCTAGCAAAGTCATTGTACAGAGGCATGTAATTACCCATCCACTCATCGGTGGAATCTGGCATGTAACCTAGGATGTGCAGCGCATCAACACAACCAAACGTTAGAGCAGTGAACGCCGTCGCGACCACCATGATTTGCGACATCTTGTTACGCACTGGTGCCATGATCATCAATGCAATCGCTACTGGGTGAAGCGCCACAACCGCTGGCAATGTGATAGCCAATAGTTGCTCTAGACCTACGTTAGCGATTAAACCTGCCAATACCATAGTCGTGACAACGCAGCCTTTGTAGTTCACTTTGCTGAAAGTGTTGTCGTAGAACTCACTGCCTGCGGTGGTTACGCCGATAGCAGTAGTCAAACACGCCAATACCATCACGGCACCAAGTAATAGTGAACCAAATGCGCCGAAGTGGCTGAAGGTGAATGCCGTTAAAATGTCGCCACCGTTACTGAATTCAGAACCCAAGTATGAGCTCGTCGAGCCAATGTAAGCCAATGAGATGTAAACAAATGCCATGGCAACCGCGTACATCAAAGCAGCAATTAGTGTGTATTTTGCAGTGGCTTTCGGACAATCCACACCCATGCTGCGAATCGCACGGAAGATAATCCAACCAAAACCGATAGAACCTAGCGCATCCATGGTCATGTAGCCTTGCGTTAAGCCTTCAGCAAATGCACCAGATACGTATGGTCCCGTTGCGGCAGTTAGCTCGCCTGCAGGAGAAACCAAAGCAGTCACAGACATGATGATCAAGATCGCCATCAATGCAGGCGTTAAGATCTTACCTAGGTTGTCGACCAACTTACCCGGATATAGGGCAAATAGAATGGTGATAGCACAGAAGGCAATAGTGAAAGGCACCAAAGCGGCATCACCAAACATTGGCGCAAAGCTGAACTGGTAAGCCACGGTAATTGCGCGCGGAATCACGAACGCAGGGCCAATCACGATAAACACCATCACCCAAAAACTGGTCGCCAAAGGTTTAGGTAGGGCAGCGGTTAATTTGTCTGAACCGTTTACGATAGCCACCATCACCAGTGCCATCGCAGGCAGACCTACACCCGTCAAGAGGAAGCCAGACATCCCGCTCAGAAAGTTTTCACCTGCTTGGTAACCCAAAAATGGAGGGAAGATCAGGTTACCCGCGCCTAAGTACATGGCGAAAGTCATGAAGCCCAAAGCGGCGATATTGCGTGCGCTTAACATTATTATTCCTCTTATGTTTCGCTTGGAAGAAACTGAAAGGAATGGGAGGAGTATGTGGTGTTCCCGTCAGCTTCTTCTCAAGCTGACAGAAAGTTAAGATATAGCCTGTCAGCTCTGAATCAGTTCCAGAGAGAGCAGGAGGATCGCAGCAGCAACGCCAGATGGGCGTTTTAAAGCGAATTGTAATTGCGCAGTTGCTGACATGGTTGATCCTTAATGACGAAAAAATACCAAGGAATACGTTTGCCTTGGTGTGTAGTTACCCTAACGAACATAGGGCTATTGGCACAACCCCGAAGTAGAAAATAAGTTGATACGGTCAATGTTTGTTTCTGAATTGGTGGATCGAACTGGTTTGTAAATTCAAAATTAGAATAAATGACTTTTCATTTCGTTAACATGGCTTGTTTTGCTGTATTTTTGTGCTATTTGTAGTCGTTTAGGCTATAAGCCTCCGCTGATAAAGTGAGCAGTGTAGAATGATGCGCTTTTTATTCTTATTGTTAATACGCTCATTAGTTGCAGTTCAACCTAAAATCACGTCGGCAAAATATTGCTTATCAGCGAATCGTCCATTTATTTAGTCTTGATCACATTTTATTAACCTTTTGCGATCTAGGCGTGCAACCTTCTTCTCTTGAATAAGCAAGATCTTGCTCATCGCTTTTCTATCAAATCAGCAGAATTTTGCTCATTTTTGATGTCTTTCTGTGCTTGGATCAACAAATACAATGACTTAAAAGTTGGCATTTCAATTGCTCTAGGGAATGTGTTGTTAATAAAGATTTAACATGATGTAAATCCCCAATCGTGAAACGACTACACGGAGAGTAATAATGAAAATGAATAAGCTGGTAAAAGCTTTGGCTGTCGCTGTGACTTCTTTTGGTATTGCTGCTAACGCTGCGGCAGAAGATCGTAGCTACATTCTTGCAACGGCATCGACAGGTGGTACTTACTACCCTGTGGGCGTAGCGTTGGCGACGTTAAGCAAAGTGAAATTGGCACCAAAGCACCACTTCTCCCTTTCTGCAATCAGCTCTGCGGGCTCTGGTGAAAACGTCAAACTGCTGAACGAGAACGAAGCACAGTTCGCGATCCTACAAGGTCTTTACGGTGCTTGGGCTTGGTCTGGCGAAGGTCCTTATGAGAAAAGCGGTCGCCAAGAGCAGCTGCGTTCAGTCTCTATGCTGTGGCAAAACGTTGAGCACTTTATTGTTCGCTCTGACTTAGCAAAAACTGGCACGGTGACAGATCTGAACAACCTAGATGGCAAGAAGTTCTCTATCGGTAAGAAGAACTCTGGTACTGAGAACTCGGGTCGTCAAATCATGAAAGGTCTGAAGGTAGACCCTGATAAATTCAATCTTGCTTACATGGGCTACGGCGGCAGTGCGAGCGCACTTCAAAACGGCACCATTGACGGCATGAACACGCCTGCGGGTGTACCTGTTGGTGCGGTTACTCAAGCTTTTGCTGCGTTGGGTAAAGACATTTCGATTCTTTCGTTTACTGACGAGCAAATCAAAGAGGCGAACGGTAACTACAACCTATGGACGAAGTACGAAATTCCTGCGAACACGTATCCGGGTCTAGATAAGCCAATCACCACCATTGCACAGCCAAACTTCTTGGCAGTTCGTGAAGATATCTCGGAAGAAGACGTTTACCAGCTAACCAAAGCGATCTACGAGAACTTGCCTTTCCTACAAGGCATCCACAAAGCAACAAAAGCAATGGCGATTGAGAAAGCGATTGCTGGCTTGCCAGTGCCTCTTCACCCGGGTGCGGCGCGTTACTACAAAGAAATGGGCATCGAAATCCCATCAGATCTAATGGCGAAATAACGCCTACTTCGCCCCGAGTTTTGGCTCGGGGCATTTTATCCCTACCGATTTCTAAGATGGAAAAAGCCGCCAGAGCTTGGAGTATGAGATGAGCGACTCAATAGAAAAGGAATTGCAGAAGTTTGAGCTGCCCACGCGCACTGACTTTCCGTGGGTAACCACCACAATTACAGTGTTTGGCGTGGTGTTGTCTGCTTTGCACATTTGGTTTAACACCTTATCGACGTTACCAGAGTTATGGATTTCCGCGACCCACTTTGCTGGCTTTGCGGTGATTTGTGCGCTTTGGTATCCGGCTCATATCTCTCTCAAGCAGAGTAAGATTGCACTCGGTATTGATGTGTTAATTGCTATGGGGGCGGTCGCGTGTTTGCTCTATATTCCCTATGCCGAAGACGCGCTGTATGAGCGTGGCGTGAAGTTTGTGACCAGCGATTGGGTCTTCGCCATCATGGCAATTCTGATTGTTATCGAGCTGATTCGACGCACCATGGGCTGGTTTATTCCAGTGCTGATTGTGGTGTGTCTGAGTTACGTTGTGCTTTGGGGTAAGTGGGCGACAGGTATTTTCCACTTCCCGGGTTTGAGCATGGAAACTTTGCTCTACCGCAGCTTCTATTCTTCTGAGGGTATGTTTGGCTCTATCTCGCGAATCAGTTGGACTTTCGTATTTATGTTCATTCTGTTTGGTGCATTTCTCGTCCGCTCTGGTGTTGGTGATTACATCATCAATGTGGCACGTGCTGCGGCTGGCAAAATCATCGGCGGTCCGGGTTTTATTGCGGTGATTGGCTCCGGTTTGATGGGCTCAGTATCTGGATCTAGTGTGGCAAATACGGTTTCAACCGGTGTTATCAGTATTCCTTTGATGCAAAAAGCAGGTTTTCCTTCGCGCTTCGCGGCGGGCGTTGAAGCTGCGGCGTCGACAGGTGGTCAGTTGATGCCACCAGTGATGGGAGCGGGCGCTTTCATCATGGCGTCTTACACGCAAATTCCTTATGTTGATATTATTGCCGTTTCTTTCATTCCTGCTCTTATCTATTTCTTGTCTGTGGCGTTCTTTGTGCGTATCGAAGCCAAACGCAGCGGCGTTCAAAAAATCACGACCAGCGATGAATCTCTACTGAAAGTGTTGATCAGCGGTTGGCACAACCTTATCCCACTGGCGGTATTGGTCACTTTATTGGTTCAAGGCTTTACACCGACTTACGCTGCGGGCTTGTCGATCATTTCAGTGGTGGTGGCTTCTTGGTTCTCGAAAGATCACAAGATGGGACCAAAAGCGATCATCGAAGCACTTTCGCAAGGCGCGAAAAACATGGCGACAACCGCCGTATTGCTGGTGGGTATTGGTTTGGTGATCAACGTGATCAGCACAACGGGCATTGGCAACACGTTCTCATTGATGATCGACGGCTGGGCGAATGGTGACTTGTTCATCATGATCGTTCTGATCTCGCTCGCTTCTCTTGTTTTGGGTATGGGTTTACCTGTGACAGCGGCGTATATTGTATTGGGTACACTGTCTGCCCCAGCGCTTTACAAGTTGATTGCGGAAAACCAATTGCTTGAATTGATGGTGTCAGGTCAATTGCCTGAACAAGCAAAAGCCATCTTTATGTTGGCGGCGCCAGAAAAGCTGGAACTGCTTAATGCACCAATGGCGTTGGAAACCGCGAAAGAAATGGTGGCGCTAGTACCTGCGGACTTTATGGAGACGCTACTAGAGCAAAGTTTGGGTATGGAAGCAGTAGGTTTGGCATTGCTGGCTGCTCACCTCATCATCTTCTGGTTATCGCAAGACAGCAACGTAACACCACCAGTGTGTTTGACCGCTTTTGCAGCAGCAACCATCGCCAAAACACCGCCAATGCGCACCGGTTTGATGGCGTGGAAAATCGCCAAAGGTTTGTATCTTGTACCGCTACTTATTGCCTACACAGGCTTAGTTAGTTGGGATGTGACGTCGGTAATTACCGTGGGCTTCTTCGCCATCATCGGTACCTATGCATTGATTGGTGCGATTGAAGGCTACTTGGAAGGTCCACTAAACATTCTGATGCGTCTTGTGTTGATTGTGGTGGGTACATTGCTGGTTTGGCACGACATCCCAATGTTGGTTCGTGTAGCAAGCTGCGCAGTATTTGTCGCGATTTTTATTTACAGTGGTCGTAAGTTCAAATTGCAACAATCTCAACTATCGGTTTTATAAGAGGTCGTATGAAATCAGTCTATGACTACATCATTGTTGGTGGCGGTATCGTTGGCGTGTCGACGGCATGGCAACTGCAGCAACGTCACCCTGACAAATCCATTTTATTGGTTGAGAAAGAGTCCGGCTTTGCTAAGCATCAAACTGGACACAATAGCGGCGTGATTCATGCTGGGGTGTACTACGCTCCGGGCAGTTTAAAGGCGGACTTTTGCAAGCGCGGGGTAGAGCGAACCATTTCGTTCTGCGCTGAGCACGATATTCCGGTGGAGAACTGTGGCAAGTTGCTGGTTGCGACCAACGAGCAAGAAGTCGAACGCATGAATGCCCTCTATGAGCGCTGCCATGTCAACGGCATCGACGTAAAGCTTCTCGATGAAGTTCAACTCAAGCTGGCTGAGCCAAACATAACAGGCTTGGGCGCGATTTATGTTAAAACCACCAGTATTGTCGATTATCGTTTGGTCACAGAGCAGATGGCGGAAGAGTTCAAAAAGCTCGGCGGGCAAATCAGCTTGAGAACCAAAGTGGTGGCTGCCGAAGAGAAGGATGAAGAAGTCCAACTGACCTGCATTTCAGACGGTCAAACGATGCAGCTTAATACCAAGTTCTTGGTTACTTGCAGCGGCTTGATGGCGGATCGTATGACTAAGATGATGGGTATTCCAACCGATTTTCAGATCATCCCTTATCGTGGTGAATACTACCGCTTAGATAGCAAACACGACCAAGTGGTGAATCATCTTATTTATCCAATTCCCGACCCTGATTTGCCATTCTTAGGTGTCCACCTGACTCGCATGATTGATGGCAGTGTGACCGTTGGTCCAAACGCGGTGCAAGGCTGGAAGCGAGAAGGGTACGACAAGGTTAACTTTAGCCTGCAAGATACCATGCAAATGCTCAGATTCTCCGGTTTCTGGAAAGTGACACAAAAGCATCTAAAAACCGGACTGGATGAGTTTAAGAACTCGTGGTGGAAGCCGGGCTATCTCAAGTTGGTCAACAAATACTGCCCAAGCATCAAGGTGGAAGATCTCAAACCATATCCTGCGGGTATTCGCGCGCAAGCAGTGTTATCCGATGGCACTTTGGTTCATGACTTCTTGTTTGCCGAGAGCGCAAGAAGCCTACACGTTTGCAACGCACCCTCTCCTGCTGCGACATCTGCAATGCCCATTGGGGAGTACATTTGCGATAAGGTGAATGAGAAGATAGAGGCGAAAACTGTATAAAACAAAGGCGACGTAACTGTCGCCTTTGTTTTATTTGAATCTGGGGATTAGGAGTCGCCATCTTTAGGGCAGAGTTCGCCTTTCTTTGCGTGTCTTTCGATCATGTAATCGCCTCGGGCACTGTGCAGAACGATCGCATTCCAGACTTGGCCATCTTGCAACTCGAACTCAAACGCATAATGGGTGCCGCCGACCATTTTCGTTCTCACCTCATGAATCGCTTTCAATTTATCATCGGCATTCATTTGATAAAGCACCATGTTGAGTGAGCGTCTGGCGTCAGGAGTTGCTTGAGCAACTTGCCAATGGCTCTGTTCGTTTGTTGCGGAGCAAATAGACCGCATTTTACTTTTCATGGCGGATGACATCTGCTTGTCTACGGCCAATGCATTTGGTGAAAACAGTAGACCTGTCAAAGGAATCAAAGTTGCCAGAATCTGCTTTAAGGTCATAAAAACACTCCGTTGTTTTACTCTTGCTTGAGTATAGACCTCAATGACTTCAGATGTGGTGCAGTAGACTCTTGGCCTACAATATCGCAGCTCGTATCAGCGAACTGACGATAAACAAGGCGACCACGCTTGCCAGCCAAATGCCAATGAACCACAAAATGGGTTTTAGTTTCATTAGTGATATCCCTCTCCACGTTTCATCTTACCGCGGAAAACCCAATACGAATAAGCCGTGTAGGCTATGATCAGAGGAAGTAATACCACCGCACCGGCAAGTAAAAATGCCAAACTTTTATCTGGCGCGGCGACGTCTTGATAAGTGAGTGCGAATGGGACCAAGTAAGGAAATGTACTGACACCGAAACCCATCGCGGAAACAAGAAACAGGCCGATGGCAAGTACATAGGCACGAACAGCTTTGTGGTCGAGTAAGGCTTTGAATAGCTGCCAAATGAGTGCCGCTGCAATAACTGGTAAGATGAAAAACAGCAGCGAGTTTGGTAATGAGAACCAACGTTCAAAGACGATATGTTGGCTCAATGGCAACCACAAACTGGCGATGAATATACAGGCTACCATTGCTAGCCCCCATCGTCGCGCGACCACGTAGTAACGCCCCATCAGCTCTTCTGGAAGCTTGGTTAATAACCAGCATGAACCAAGCAGAATATAAGCACAAACAAGCGCCAAGCCACAAAATACGCTAAATGGCGAAAGCCAATCAAACCATCCACCTGCGTATGCTCGTTCACTAACTTCTATACCTTGGAGCAGGGTTCCAAGCATAATGCCTTGCATCAATGCCGCGGTGAGTGAACCAATGAAAAAAGCGCTATCCCATAAAAACTTTCCGCGTTGTGTTCGGAAGCGATACTCAAAAGAAACCCCGCGCAGAATTAACCCGAGCAGCATTAAAATCAGGGGAGCATAGAGTGCTGGCATAATGACCGCGTAGGCGAGGGGGAACACGGCAAAAAGCCCACCACCGCCAAGAACTAGCCAAGTTTCATTACCATCCCAAACAGGAGCGATGCTGTTCATCATCATGTCGCGCTCTTCATCGTCATTCGCGCTGAGGAAAAGGATACCAATACCGAGATCAAAGCCATCTAACACGACATAAATCAGAACGGCGAGCCCAATCAAAGCGTACCAAATTAATGCGTAATCCATGAGTTAGCTCCTAGGTTAGATGGTTAGAATGTGTGATGGCATCGGTTTTCGTGCCATCAGGAAGTCGGCTGTCTAAGCCTTCTTCATAACGAGTTGGAGATTTGCGCATCAAACGCAGTAGATAGAAGAAGCCTGCTCCAAAAACCACAAAGTAAACCACGATGAACGCCGTCAGGGATACGCTCACCGCGGCGGCATCAATAGGCGATGCCGAATTGGCTGTGGTTAAAAGACCGTATACGGTGTAAGGCTGGCGACCGACTTCGGTGGTTATCCAGCCTGCTAAAACTGCAATGAACCCCGCTGGGGCAAACAGGACACAAATACGTTGAAGTGCCCTTGAATCAAAAAGTTTGCGACGTTTTCTTAGCCAAAGGCTCCACAAACCAATAACAAGCATGCCAAAACCAAGCGCGACCATTACTCGGAAAGACCAGAAAACGATAGATACAGGAGGGTGTTCCTCCTCTGGAAAAGCATCTAATCCCTTCACTTCACCGTTGAGGTCATGAGTTAAGATCAAACTACCGAGTTTGGGGATTTCCAGTGCGTATTCCATACGTTTTTCTTCATCGTTAGGGATACCGAAGAGGATCAATGGCGCGCCTTGGTGAGACTCATAGTGCCCTTCCATCGCGGCGACTTTGGCGGGTTGATGTTCAAGGGTGTTTAATCCATGCATGTCTCCAGCAACGATTTGAATAGGTGTCACGATGGCAGCCATCCACATTGCCATCGAGAACATAATTCTGGCTAGAGGGTTATGGTTTGCTTTTAGCAAGTGATAAGCGGCAACGCCGGCTACAACAAAAGCAGTAGTAAGGTAAGCGGCGAGCAACATATGAACGAGCCGGTAAGGGAAGGAAGGGGTGAAGACAATCGCCCACCAGTCTTCTGGGACAAACTGTCCGGCTTCGTTGATGCTGTAGCCTGCTGGTGTTTGCATCCAACTATTAACCGAAAGTATCCAAAACGCAGACAAAAACGTCCCGAATGCAACAATACAAGTCGCGGCGAAGTGAAGCTTCTTACCCACCTTATCCATACCGAAAAGCATCACGCCTAAAAAACCAGCTTCGAGGAAAAACGCAGTAAAAACTTCATAACCCATTAGCGGGCCTAGGACTGGGCCTGTTTTGTCGGCAAACACGCTCCAGTTAGTACCGAATTGATAGCTCAACACGATGCCACTCACCACACCCATACCAAAACTGATGGCAAAGATTTTGAGCCAGTACTTATAGATTTGCATGTACTGTTTGTTGCCCGTTTTTAAGTACAAGCCCTCTAATACAGCGAGATAACTTGCCAAACCAATCGTAAAAGCTGGAAAAATAATGTGGAAAGAGACAGTAAAGGCAAATTGGAATCTAGCTAGGTCAATGGCGAGTGTGTCCATGAGCGGTCCCTTTTTCGTTGAATAAAACTGTTCGCCGGATTTAAAGAGGAGACAGAAGAGTGGCGAACAAGGTGAAATACGAAGAAGGAAGACGAAGAGATTAAAAAACGATCGCTTTTTACACATGTGCGTACCATCTTTTAGATAAAGGAGGAGCGTTATGAGCCTTAAACATTACTTTGAGAAAGCGACACCTAAGTTTGGTCCAGGTGGGAAGTATCACAAGTTCTATCCATTGTTCGAAGCTGTCGAAACCATTTTTTACACGCCTGGTAAGGTAAACCAAGGCATGACTCACGTTCGAGATAGCATCGATTTAAAACGTATTATGATCATGGTGTGGCTGGCGGTCTTCCCTGCCATGTTCTGGGGTATGTACAACATAGGTCAGCAGTCCAGCGATGCTTTGTTGTATGGAATGGATCAAGCCTCAGCTCATCAAGCGCTGGCTTCTTCGTGGAAACTGAGTTGGGTATGGGGCTCGTTAGATGCGGTTTCACAGGCGGGGTGGGCAAGTAAAATGTGGCTTGGTGCTACTTACTTTCTCCCGGTTTATGCGACGGTGTTTATCGTTGGTGGTTTCTGGGAAGTTCTGTTTGCTATTGTTCGAAAGCATGAGGTGAACGAAGGCTTTTTTGTCAGCTCTATACTATTCGCGCTGATCCTTCCTCCGACAATTCCACTGTGGCAAGCGGCTTTAGGTATCACTTTCGGTATTGTTGTGGCGAAGGAGATTTTCGGTGGTACGGGGCGAAACTTCTTAAACCCGGCACTAGCAGGGCGAGCCTTCTTGTACTTCGCTTATCCCGCTAACATGTCTGGCGGGGCTGTTTGGGTTGCGGCAGATGGTTACTCTGGCGCTACACCGCTGAGCCAATGGTATGAAGGTGGACAAAGTGCCTTGATAAATAGTATGACGGGACAGCCAATTTCATGGGGAGATGCTCTTGTTGGTAATTTGCCAGGCTCGATGGGTGAAGTCTCCACGCTGTTGATTGCATTAACAGGCTTTATTCTTATCTTTATGAAGATAGCGTCGTGGCGAATCGTTGCAGGCGTGTTGGTTGGTTTAGTGGCGGCTTCATTATTATTGAATGCGATCGGTTCGGACTCTAACCCAATGTTCTCCATGCCGTTTTACTGGCACTTCGTGATTGGTGGGGTCGCGTTTGGTACCTTCTTTATGGCGACAGATCCTGTCTCGGCGGCTTTTACCAATGGCGGTAAATGGGCATACGGACTATTAATCGGTGTGATGACGATTTTTATCCGAGTGCTGAACCCAGCTTATCCAGAAGGCATCATGTTAGCGATTCTATTTGCTAACTTATTCGCGCCACTTTTCGATTATTTAGTCAAAGAAAGTAATATCAAACGCAGAATGAAAAGGGCGAGACCTTCTTAAAATGAGGGTGACTTCACTGAAAGTTGATTGAAAACTGCACTATATTGAAAAGGTCAGAAACATGGGGTTTCTGGCTTTTTATTTTTATCAGGAGGACGAAGACGATGAGAATAAAGGATATTCTCGATAGCCGTTTGGTGCTGTCGTTCTGGTACAACCTAGACTACTGCTTGTCTCTTCTTAGTAAAATCTCTTCTCGTTGATTTCCTCAATGCAACCGCATTGAAAAGCATTTTATCTATTTGTTTTTTTAGTCTTACGTGATAGCGCGTAGGGCAATGCGTATAAGGAAATTAACAATGAAACGTATTCCAGAACCTTTCCGTATCAAAATGGTTGAGCCAATCAAAATGACCACTTTGGCAGACCGTGAAGTCGCGTTAAAAGAAGCGGGTTATAACCCATTTCTTCTTCGTAGTGATGATGTTTATATCGATTTGCTGACTGACTCTGGCACTGGTGCCATGAGTGATAATCAGTGGGCTGGCATCATGATGGGGGATGAATCCTATGCGGGTAGCCGAAATTACTACAACCTGTGTGATGCAGTAGAGCATTTCTTTGGTTACAAGCTCACCGTGCCTGCGCACCAAGGGCGTGGTGCCGAGCAAATTTTGTTCCCAGCTTTGATTGAGCGTATGCGTCAAGTGCGTGGTGGTGAAACGCCAGTATTTATATCGAACTACCATTTTGATACCACCGCGGGTCACATCGAGCTCAATGGCGGTAAAGCAATTAACGTGGTAACGGAAGAAGCATTCGACACCACTACGCCTTATGATTGGAAGGGCAACTTTGATATCGATAAGCTGGTGGCAACAATTGAAGCGCACGGTTCACATAACATTTGTGCGATTATCACCACGATTACTTGTAATAGCTCCGGTGGTCAGCCTGTGTCGATGGAAAACATGCGCAGCGTGTACGAAATCGCAACCAAGTACGATATTCCGGTGGTGATTGACTCGGCTCGTTACTGTGAGAACGCCTACTTTATTAAGCAGCGTGAAGAGGGGTACGAAGATAAATCGATTCTGGAAATCATTCGCGAGATGTATCAATACGGCGATATGTTGACGATGTCGGCTAAGAAAGACCCGATGGTAAACATTGGTGGTATGTGTTGTATTCGCGATCATAAAGAGTTATTCCAAGCAGTGCAGACACGTTGTGTACCCATGGAAGGATTTGTGACATACGGTGGTATGGCTGGGCGTGATATGGAAGCGCTCGCTCGCGGTTTGTATGAAGCAGCGGATGAAGATTTTCTTCACTATCGAATTAGCCAAGTTCAATACTTAGGTGAGCGCTTACGTGAGGGCGGTATTCCAATTCAATACCCAACGGGTGGTCACGCGGTGTTTGTGGATGCAGCTAAGATTTTGCCACATATTCCAACGGATCAGTTCCCTGCGCAGGTATTGTGTAATGCCTTGTACTTGGAAGCGGGCATTCGAGCAGTAGAGATAGGATCACTACTGCTTGGTCGTGACCCTGAAACAGGTAAACAAAAAGCGTCAGAGTTAGAATTAATGCGTTTGACCATTCCACGCCGTGTCTACACAAACGACCATATGGATTACATTGCGGATGCGATTATCGAACTGAAAAATCGTGCACATGAGTTAAAAGGGCTCACTTTTGAGTATGAACCACCAGTGTTGCGCCACTTTACTGCTCGGTTTAAAGAAATCGATTAATTAAGGTTTGAATATAGAAAAGCAAAAGGCCGCGAGTTTCGCGGCCTTTTTCGATTTGTTTCTTAGCGTTACAGTTACGCCAACTCTAATGTAATGCGAACGAACTGATCGTCCTGGTACTGCACTTCATAATTGAATGTACCACTGGCGTAAATGCTGCCAAGGAAAAGTGAGCGTTGACTCATTGGTCCACGGAACAGCATCGAAATAGGAGCGATTAGGGCGTTATTATCATCGAAGTGCTGATTTAAGTTCTCAGAAAGCACACACAGCAAACAGCCGTGTTGGTCGTGAGATAAGTCGACGTCTTCCGGTCGAGATAATAATACGGTAGTCCCCAACTTCTTCTCAACCTCGTTAATCAACAGCAAGTAGCTATCTAGATCAGGTTGAGGGTTACTTGGTTTATCTGCACCCACGCAACGTTCGAGTAACGCTTCCAGATTTCCGTTCTCGCCTTTTGCCTGTTGAGTCAAAGACTTTAACGGCTTTTTAATCAGCTTATAGCGATTACTCTTCAGTTTTGGCTTCAGCCATTTCTGCAGTAAGTCGTTACGCTCTTTAAGGGAGAGACCATGTGAGGACGCGTGAATTTTAAAGTGCAGGTGTAATAAAGCGTGAACCGCAAGCTCACTCAGAAGTTGGTTAGCATCTGTAGACTGTCTTGCCTGCTTAGAACTTTGCATTACACTCGAACAAAATTAGGGAAGAAGGATAATGGTGCCGAGAGAGGGACTCGAACCCTCACACCAAAGGCACTAGCACCTCATGCTAGCGTGTCTACCAATTTCACCATCTCGGCATCATGATGCTCTGAATACTCAGAGGCCTCGAAAAGAAGCACCGCGAATTGTATAACCAAAATCCATCTGTTGGCGAGAGCAAAATGACGAATTTTGGATCTTTCGAGTTTGATTGCGTATTTATTGGTCACTTTTGCGTTTTTTACCATCAAAGTCTGTCCTTATGCCCTTACTTTTATTAACAGTATGACGACAAAAGAACGTTTTTGCCTAAATTTTGAACGCTTGAACGTTTGCGTAAATAAATGTGATGAATATCTCTTTTTGTTGGCTATACTTGCGTCCCGTTTAAGCGGGAATTAGGGTTTAGTTGTTCAGGACCCTTACCCATACAAGCCGTCACATGGAGCAGGCCAAGCAATACGCTCGCCAGCAGTGAATGACCCCACGGACCGGACCAGCTACGTTCAATTGCTTGTATAAGGTAAAAATAAGATGTCGAACTATTCGTTCTGTCTACATTCTGGATCTGAAGGCGAGTTATCACTCGCTGCGTTGTCCCTTTCTTCTTCCAATTCCTTTGGCTCTTTTTTCTTTTTCAACGTTCAGTAGGTCCAGCTCATGAGTGTTCTATTTAGTCTATTTGGTATTGTTGCACTGCTAGGTTGTGCTTTCCTACTTTCTGAGGGCCGTTCTTCCATTAATTGGAAAACCGTATCTCGCGCCTTGATGCTACAAATGGGATTTGCTGCCTTAGTGCTTTATTTCCCGTTAGGTCAGGCGGCGCTGGCGAGTTTAAGTAATGGTGTCGCGGGGCTACTCAGCTTTGCTGATGAGGGGATTAAATTCCTCTTTGGTGACCTCGCTTCTTCTGGCTTTATCTTCGCTATTCGTGTCCTTCCTATCATCATCTTCTTCAGTGCTCTTATCTCCGCCCTTTACTACTTGGGCATCATGCAAAAAGTGATTCAATTTATTGGCGGTGCTATCCAGAAGTTCTTGGGCACCAGCAAAGCAGAGTCTCTGGTTGCAACAGGTAACATTTTCTTATCTCAAGGCGAGTCCCCACTTCTTATTCGTCCATTTCTTTCGAACATGACTCGCTCTGAACTGTTTGCTGTGATGGCTGGTGGTATGGCTTCAGTGGCGGGCAGTGTGCTTGGTGGTTATGCCGGTTTAGGTGTTGACCTAAAATACTTGATTGCGGCAAGCTTTATGGCAGCTCCAGGTAGTTTGATGATGGCAAAAATCATTGTTCCTGAACGCCAAACGCCAAGCGATTACAACGATATTGAGCTAGATAAATCAGAAGAAAGCAACGTTATTGATGCGCTAGCAAGCGGTGCTATGGGCGGTATGAAAGTGGCCGTTGCTGTTGGTACCATGCTTATCGCTTTTGTTAGTGTTATCGCGATGGTGAACACGGGACTAGAAAACTTAGGTGACATACTTGGTTTCTCTGGTGTGACGCTACAAGCGATTTTTGGTTACTTGTTTGCACCTCTAGCGTGGTTGATTGGTGTGCCAAGCCACGAAATCCTTGCTGCGGGTTCATACATTGGTCAGAAAGTTGTGATGAACGAATTTGTCGCGTTTATCGATTTTGTACAGCACAAAGCGACGCTCTCTGAGCATACTCAAGTCATCATCACTTTTGCGTTGTGCGGCTTTGCAAACATTGGTTCAATTGCGATTCAGCTGGGTTCTATCGGCGTGATGGCACCTGAGCGCCGCAAAGATGTAGCAAGTTTAGGCCTAAAAGCGGTTGCTGCTGGCACACTCGCTAACCTGATGAGTGCGTGTTTAGCGGGCATTTTCATCTCGCTCTAATTTAGATTGAAGATGCACACTAAAAACCCGCCTAAATGGCGGGTTTTATTATTTCTAAGGCTTAGGTATTAAGCCGTAGGGTATTGATTTAAAAGCGTCAGGGTGCTCTTGATAAGTTGGCGCTTTATGTACCCCTTTCCAATCGAGCAGCATGATGGCTAGCACGTTACGGTGCTCGCCGTACTTGAGATCAAAACTCCCATCGACCGATGGAATCATCCCTTTTTCAGCGTTGATTGCGTGACGAATGGCTTGGCGGGTTTTCTCGACGACCGGATCGTGATCCAAGCCTGCTAACAAAAACGAAATGCCGACTTCTGCAATCACGTCTTCTTTGGCGCGCAGTAGGATAGTGTCGATGTTGTTGCGAAAGTAATCATAAATCCATTGGTGTTTCTTTTCGCTTACCCGCACTTGATAGTACTGTGAGTCGGCAAAGATGATGTGCGTCATACCATAGAGTTTATTCCAATACTGCTGAGCTGACAGCATCTTATCTTTATCGTCGGGATAGGTACTGCGAAAGGTTTGAGCAAATTCGTCGACCACATCTTGCTCGCCTAGCTGGCGAAGCCAGTAGACTTGGTTTGCGAGCTGAGCTGCCCACGCCTCTATCATTTCTTTGTCCGTAACGTAACGCGAGAAATCGTAGCGCCTCAGGATCTTTCTTAGCGTTTTGTCTTGCTTATGTTTCAGACCATATTCGTTTGCTCTTGCCATTGCGCCAAGCAAATCCACGCCAAGATAAAGATATTCAGGATGGTGTTTAGTGACGGTATAGCGTCGTTGCCCTCGCTCACTTTCTTTCTCTTGATACGCGGTCAATCTTTGTGATGAATAAAGAATAATGTCTTCAGGTTCAACGACTTCATTAGCAAATCGGTTTAATCGGCTAGCTACTTGTGCCATGTCGGTCCAAACGGCAGCGAGATATTTCTCATCTAACGTCTGGCGGTACATGCGTAAGCCAAAGTGCCCCTCTTTAAACGCAGGTAAAGTGAACAGTTCCTGCTCGTAGGTACTACGAATCAACTGTGCTGATTGAGCATTATCTAGGAGCGGTATCTCTTCTTGTGATGCCTGAACAGCAAAGGTAAGTGAGCAAGAGAGTAAGACCGCTAAGCTAAGAGGTTTGATACGCATAAATCCATTCCCTATGAAGTCCTGAATCTAAACCTACCATCAATATTAATTAAGAATGTAAAAGCTGAGTCAATAGTTAAAAATCTGTCGAAAAGTCAGATTGATACGTTCACCTTTGGTTTTCGCGGTTTTTGGTACACAGTGTTTCCAGTGATGTTGGAGCTCGCCAGCCATAACCAGTAAGGAGCCGTGAGAAAGCTCATATTCAATCTCAGTTTTACAATGTAAATTTCTGAGCAAAAATCGACGTGTTTCACCTAAATTCAAAGAGGCGATAACCGGGTTTCTACCTAGCTCTGGTTCATTGTCTTGGTGCCAGCCCATCGAATCTTGGCCGTGTCGGTATAGGTTGGCAAGTACAGAGTTGAAGGCTACATCCGCAATCGTCTCACAGCGCACTTTGAGCTGAGTTAACTCAGGAGTCCAAGGGTGAGGCTGCATGGTCAAGCCAGAGTAAGTATATGCTGCATCACCATGCCACGCTTGTAAACGAGGTTGAAGTACTGACTTGCCGAACATGGTAATGCGCTCTTGATGCCATGGCAGTGTTTTCAGAAGTTGGTCAAAGTAGTGATCCGCTTCTAGATGGTTAAGAAAATAAGGATCGTAATAGAGTTTCCCCCTTTCTACTTCTTGCCACTGAGTACCGTCAAATAAATCGCCTTGTTGATGCATCATCTCATACCTAAAACATAAAAAATTTTAATCACTGTTACCTTTCCGATTGGGATTGGTTATTCTTGTAATAATAAGAATTTTAACAATAAATAAAAATCTCGTAACGATATACGAGTTGTGGGGAGAAAATGCGTTATTTACCCAGAAAGCGATGCTATTTTGCATTGTTCTTCCTCAGTTTTTTCGCTTTATGCGTTGGGGTTATTGAGCTGTTGCATCGAAATCAGCAAGAGCTTCACCAAGAGCGAGTTCAAGTTGAGGCCAAAGAGCAACTTTCCACCCTCCGTTCCAATTTGGAAGCGGTACTTATGGCGGATATCTATAAAGCCAGTACCTTGGCGACACTTATTACTTTACTGCCTAAAAACCAAGAAGACGAATTGAACATTGCGGCTCACCGCATTCTGAACAAAAGCAAACATATTACGATCATTGGCATCGCGAAGAATGATGTTATCAGTCATATATTTCCCCGCCAAGGTAATGAGCGTTTAATCGGGCTCGATTACCGAACGGTACCACAGCAGTGGGTACAGGTGCAAAAAGCCAAGGATATACAAGAAATATTCATAGCAGGACCTGTCAACTTGATTCAAGGCGGCAAAGGCTTGATCGTGCGGGTTCCGGTTTTTCTTGATCCACCGTTGAACCAAGATTATTGGGGTGTGATCAGTGCGGTGATTAATTTTGATGCTCTGATGCGAGAAACTGGCGTGATCGATTTCTCTTATCGCTACCCTTTGATGATTCGTGGTTACGACAGTGGCGGTGCTTTTGGTGACGTTTTCTTTGGCGCACTGAGTGAAACCAAAACGCCATACGCGAAAGAAATGGTTCATTTTCCTTATGGTGGATGGAGTATGGTGGTTTTCTCCGGAGACAAACTCGACCGTCAAATTCCTTGGCATCAGCTTTATTTCGCAAGGCTCATCGGTTATCCCATTGTTTTTGCACTGAGCCTCGCGCTTATTGCGATTTATCGCTTGTACACCATTGCGGATGATAGAGCACTGCATGATGAACTGACGCACTTACCAAACCGTCGCTATTTTATGAAGTTTTACAAGCAGCAGTTTGAAATAGCGAAACGTTACAAAAAGCGTTACAGCTTCGCCTTAATCAATATAGATCTGGATAGGTTTAAACATATTAACGATACCTATGGTCATGACGCAGGCGACAAGGTCTTAGTCGCTACGGCTGAAAGAGTGAGAAGCTCTCTGCGTAAATCAGATATAGTGGCCCGAATGGGAGGTGATGAGTTTTTAGTTGTCGTTCATAACCCTGGGACGGAAGAAAATGTTCAGTCTCTGCTACAAAAGCTCAGGTTAGCTTTATGTTCGACGCCCGTGATTTACGATGAAGCGCTCATTTACCTGAGAACCAGCATTGGGTACGCGATATTTGATCCGGACATGTCATCTCCAGAGCAAATGATGAAAATAGCCGATGAGAGAATGTATCAACAAAAACATGGCGGATGAACCTGAGCCCAGTTTCAATCAGGGCTTTGGAGCAGTGGTAAGGTTAAGAATCCGAAATCTCACCATCATTTGGGTATAAGAATATATGACTTTACATGTTAATAGACTCTTTGCTGAGAGAGTCATTATTAGTAGTGCATGAAGTGGCATATTTGCATGTTGTTGCATTTTGCAAATGCAGTTTGCGAAATTTATGGTCAATAAAGCAACGATATGCATCTGGATCTATTAAAAAACGGCCTTTTTAAAGTTGGCACGCATCGTGCTTTATCTAGAGTGACCCTTATTAAGCCGAGGGTCACCTAGCCAACTGACGTTGTTAGTGAATACACATTGTTCACAAGTATATACCGCCAATCACGATTATTGTGATTGGCGTTTTTTCTTTCTAGAGACCAATAATATTCACGTTGTCACCTGTCTCATCGGCTTCTCCGCACTTACTGTAACAACTAGGCTGCCTTGGACAAACGGCCCCTCTTGAGCAGATTAGCCTAGCTTGGGTTTGAATACCTCGTTCTATCCAATTGATGTTTAATATCTTAGCGATGGTTGTTAAGTCTTTTTTGATGTGGGGAGGAATGACACTACTTCCGCCGGAAGCGACACAAAGTGACTTCAGCTCTTCCGCAATAGAAACCGCATCACCACCTTGTGCAGAAATCGCAGGGTTTAAATCTATCCCCGCGCACAACACTCGGTTGTTCCCCGCAGGGTCAAATACGTTGACTGATTCACAACAGTAAATACGTGGCTCGTCGCCCACATTCAAAATCGAAATTTGCGCTGAACTGGTATCCAAAGGTTGGGCTAGACGTCTAAATACGGCCCAGTGTTGGCAAGGATCGTTCACTTTGCGCATATTGCCCCAAGGAAGCGGGATGCCATTTCCACGATATACCGCTTTCAACTTGCCCGGACCATAGGCATCAAAGTAGTGCCAATGAGGGTACGGAGAAACCACGGTCATACGACGCATCGCAACGGAAGGAGAAACGCCGGCCTTTTTGTGAACATCAATTTCGTAACCGGAACGGTCAAGCAACTGACGAAATGGTACTTTGGGGCAAAGCAGGGCACCAGCAAAAAAGCTGGACTCAAAATCGCGCCAAGCTTGTAGGATATCTTGCGAGTTGAGCTCAGAGTTGGAAACTGGGCTGTCCATTTGCTCCCAGTTGTTTTGATGCCCAATAGATAAAACGTTATTCATTGCATCACTGCTATGGAGCACGCGATGGCCGATGTATACCGCCAAGTCATATTTCAATCGGGTTGGGTAGTCACGCATTCGTTTATTGAGATAAATGGTGCCAGGTGGCTCCATGAAAGACGTAATCAACTGTTTGGCGCTGACGCCCAGTTCATCAATCACATCCTGTGGTGCTCGGTCTACCCAGCGAATATCCAACCCCATGCTTTTCGCAATATCTATCAGATCTTCTACCGATAGATTCAGGCGTTTCAAGCCGACCTCTTCGGCTGCGCGTTCTAAATCAGGAAAATGGTTTTGATGGTTTTCTTGGTGCGCACGGATCAACAAGTGGGCGAATTGACGTCCAGTAATACCCGTTTGAGACAACATCTCTGGAATCGCGATTTGGAGAATATCATTGGAGAACAAAAAGCTCGGCTCCAATGCCATACCGTTGATACCGCCACGATTCCCTTTGTTGGGTGTAATGGCTTCTAATTCCGGTTCATCATCTAAAAACCACGCAGGATCTTTTTGAAAAACTTCCGCGATTACTTCGAGCATATCAATACTCGGAACGCGTTTTCCGCGCTCTATCATCGAAAGGTAAGATACCGACGGTGCGTACTCAGGATTGATCCTTACACAGCGTGCAGATAAATCCTCCATCGTTAAATGGTTGTTTTTCCTTAGGTTTCTAATTTTCGTACCTAGAAAATGGGACTGACGAATAAGGCTTTTTGACACAGACATTTTGTAAAATTCACATTGTAAAATTTTTGTTGTGAAATTGTAGTCAATATTTCGCTAGTCTACATAATAAGCAGGCAAGGAAATTAACCATCAACTTCACAGAATTGCCTGAAACTTAAACGAAGGAATTAAGTTTTTACTCTAGGACGAGTTTTTAAGTGCGAGGATATGACGATGAATATGCTGAACTTCGATAAAAAAGAGATGCAACAACAACAACGCCCATTTATCGCTGAAGCTGTATTTGCCGTCGAAGCGGTAAGTGCTGAGCAGCAGAGCGAGAAGCAAGTAAAAGCGAAGCAACTACTAGACCGCATGTTCCCATTGGAGAGCGGGTCGCACCAAGATGTATCAAGTTACGTAATTGATTACCGCCATGTATTGGCTTACTTCAAAGACGGCACACACAGCGGCCTGAAAAGCCCAAAACACTTTGTGGCGTATACGGGTGAGAAAGAAGATCCAAAATCGATCTTGTTTAAAGACGATTCAGGTAACCACGTAGAAGTGCTATTTGGCTGTCACAAAGGCACCGGTTGTGTGGAGTTGATGGATATTGATGACATTCAACTGGAAACACGCACTACGTTTAATCCTGAACTAACGGGTAATGCGCCGACGGCGATGCGCCACTGGATCAGCTTAATCAAAGGCGACAAAAAAGGTAAGCCGATGGCATGTAGTGAAGATAAAGAATACACTGCGAAAAACGGTGACGACTATATTCTAAGCTATTGCTACAGTGTCGATTAAGATGTGAAGCGCCAGATAAATAGACCCCGCATTTAATAGTGCGGGGTTTTTATTCTATTTCGAAAGTCGGTCCTATTAACCAAGCTTACATAACAAATTGATTTAAATGGGCATCACGCGGTTACGACCGAGTTGTTTTGCCTCATAAAGTTGCTTATCGGCTTTATTGACCAGAGCTTCAGGCGTATCACCCACTTCATATTCTGCTACCCCAAAAGAAGCAGTAATGCTGTGAACTTGTGTACCAGAACGCTTATCTCTGATGCGCAGTTTTTCTATCATGCGGCGTAGGGTGTCTGCATATTGGCGAGCAATTCGCAGAGACTTATTGGGCACAATTAAAGCGAACTCTTCACCACCAAAACGATACGCGCATATTCCATCTCGACAGCTTTGTTGTAGTCGACGGGCAATGGCTTTTAGTACAGTATCGCCGAAAAGGTGGCCGTAATTGTCGTTAAATGACTTGAAATGGTCGATATCAAGCATGATCAAGGTCATTGCTTGATTTGATGCGATAAGCGAAGACAGATCTTTATCAAAAGCTCGACGGTTGTAAAGGTTGGATAGACCATCAAATAATGCGTCTTGCTGTACTTCAGCCAGCTGATTTTTGAGGCGAGAAATTTCTTCACTCGCATTAGTTAATTGGCTATTCAAAAACTTTGTCGAGTGACGAATTTCGTGTGACTCTGCGACAAGTTGACGAATCACCACCATCACTTCTTCAATACTTAAGCTGTTGTCTTCAACTTTTTCTAGCTTATTAAAACTTTTGTCTACCATTTCAGAAAAGGAAGAAGTATCTGAAAGTGTATCGCTCATCGAGCTGGACACTTCATGCAGCAGAACTTCTACATTGGTTCTAAGATCTTCAAGGCTAGTTTCTGCTTTACTGGCAACATAGTTGTTATAAAGCTGTTTATTGGTTGCAGGCGGGCAGATACCGTAGTTTTCTAACACCGTATCTAACTCAAAGTTGAGTTCAGGAATGGTCTTGTCAACGTAGGTATACCAAAGCGCATAGTTGGCTGGCGTGGCAGCAACATGATTTTTGATCATTAGTGGGACCGCTTTTTTCAAATTAGCGGTCGATTTTTTAAACTCGTCGGTCATTTCTGCGATGGTACTAGCAAAATGGAATTGTACTTAGATTAACGGATATTAACCAATATCGCTTTAATTTTTATCATTTTTGCATGGTTTATATAAAAAATGAGTGATTAAGACCGTTATCAATATCGCCAAATTTTAATTTTATAAAATCTTAGTATGAAACATGCGCGAACGATGTTTTGGTGTTAAGGGCTCTAAGATGACCAGCCAATTGGTTTAGTGAGATTGTCAGTAACCTAATGATCGTAAAGCTCTATTGCCCGTACAACAACGAGTGGAATAAAAGACTTAGCGCTTAGGCTATTTGCAACAAGAACGCGGGACTCCGAGTTTACAAAAAACGAGTTTACAAAAAGAGGGTGCGACTTGGATAAGAAAATAGGACTGTATTGGTTCACTAATGACCTGCGTTTGCATGACAACCCGCTGTTGATAGACGCTTATGCAGAAATGGATGAGTTAATTTGTTTGTATTGTCGCCCCTCGGTGACACCTTACTTGCAGCACTTTGCGCAGGAGACCTCTTTAGGGCGTGCGAAATTGCAGTTTCTCGAGGCATCGCTTAATGAACTTAATCAATCTTTAGCTAAATTGGGGCAACGATTATGGACGGTTGAACTGACGCCCTATCAAGCGATCAAATATGCCATCAGTCATTTCGGTATCACTCATATTTATGCTGATGCGTTTGCTGGTTCGGATGAGCAACAGGCACTAGAGCGTGCAATTGAAGGCACTCCCCATGTGAACATAAAACAGCAAGCGATCCGTACTTTGTTGTGCGAAGAACAGTTACCATTTGAATTAAGGCAACTGCCTGCGACCTTCACGAAATTTAGAAAGCAGGTCGAAGGTTTAGACCTCTCTCAACCTTACGAGGGCGTTCATGCTTTACCGCCAGAACCTTCAGGTATGAATTTTCCTACCGCCACGACATATTACTTTGACACCAAACCAGCATTTGATGGCGGAGAACTGAGCGGTCTTGAACATTGTCGACGCTATTTTGCTTCAAGTTTAGCGAGTGAATATAAACAGACGCGCAATGGGCTTGATGGGGTGGAGTATTCAACTAAATTTTCACCTTGGTTAGCTCATGGTTGCGTCTCTCCTACAATCATTTATGCCATGCTCAAACAATATGAGCGGAAGAACGGAGCAAATGATTCAACCTATTGGATCTATTTCGAGTTGTTGTGGCGGGAATACTTTTATTGGTACGCGAGAAAGTATCAACAGAAGTTGTTTCGATTTGGCGGTATCGCCAACCAGCCACCACTGACCAGTTTTTATGCGCAACGCTTCAAACAGTGGAAGAAAGGCGAGACACCTTTTCCAATAGTCAACGCATGTATGCATCAGCTTAATAAAACGGGTTATATGTCTAATCGAGGGCGCCAATTGGTCGCGAGCTGTCTGGTTCATGAACTTGGACTCGACTGGCGTTATGGTGCTGCTTATTTTGAAACTCAGCTGATTGATTACGATGTCGGCTCTAATTGGGGCAACTGGCAGTATTTGGCTGGTGTTGGCGCTGACCCACGTGGCTCACGTCAGTTTAATCTAGAAAAGCAGACACAAACTTATGATCCAGATTTTTCATTTATCGACAAATGGCAGGGGAGATGCGTAGGCGTACATCTTGATAGTGTCGATATGGTGGATTGGCCGATTGCGCCAAAAAAAGAGAGCGGGAGATAACCAATGCATTACGAGACGGTTCGGCTCATTCTTGGTGACCAACTTAATAGCGAGCATTCGTGGTTTCAACGTGTAGACGACTCGGTGCTTTACCTTGTTGCTGAGTTGAAACAAGAAAATACTTACGTTACGCATCACATTCAAAAGGTGTGTGCTTTTTTCTCTGCGATGGCGAATTTTGCCAACGAGCTGCAGGAAGAAGGGCATCAAGTTTTGCACCTTACGTTGGATGACACACAATCTTTCGAGGATCTTGCGCAAGTCTTACAACACTACGTGAGTGAAGTTGGTGCAAGTAAGTTTGAATATCAACGCCCCGACGAATACCGTTTACTAGAGCAGTTAGCCAAACTAAAGCTTGATGGGGTCGTGATGCGTAGCGTCGATTCGGAACACTTTTTGTTACCGTTTGAGGAAATAGAATCGCAGTTTCCTCAAGGTAAACACATCATGATGGAGCACTTTTATCGCCGTATGCGTAAGCGCTTCGACATCTTGATGCAAGACGGTAAGCCTATGGGTGGAAAGTGGAACTACGACGCCAATAACCGAAATAAACTTAAAGCAAAAGACATTGAACAGCTGCCAAAGCCATTAATGTTTAGTCATGACGTCAGTGATATTGTCGAGCGCTTAGGTCGGCACAACATTCAAACCATAGGTAAATTAAATGGTGATTTACTTTGGCCAGTAAGTCGCTCTCAAAGCTTGTCTTTACTCGCGCATTTTTGTCAGGTCTGTTTGCCACTGTTTGGTCGTTTTCAAGACGCCATGACAGGTCAGCACGAGGCTAAATGGAGCTTGTATCACAGCCGGATTTCGTTCTCGCTGAACAGCAAGCTGCTGAATCCGCGAGAGGTGATTGACGCTTCACTTAAGGCATTTCATGCCAATGCCGACATCGATATTTCTCAGGTAGAAGGTTTTATTCGTCAGATCTTGGGATGGCGAGAGTACATCCGAGGCGTTTATTGGGCGAACATGCCTCATTACCCGAAAAAGAATGAACTGGAAGCGAGTAAAAAGCTGCCAGACTTCTTCTGGAGCGGCGAAACCAAAATGGCCTGTATGCGAAACGCGATTGGCCAATCTCTTGATTACGCTTACGCGCACCACATTCAGCGCTTGATGGTAACCGGCAACTTTTGTTTATTAACCGAGATCGACCCAGACCAAGTGGATGAATGGTATCTCGGTATCTACGTTGATGCGATTGAATGGGTAGAAATGCCCAATACGCGCGGTATGGCACTGTTTGCAGATGGTGGGATTGTTGGCACCAAACCGTATGCGGCGAGTGGCTCTTACATCAACAAAATGAGCGACTACTGTAAGGGTTGCCACTACGAAAATAAGGCTAGGAGTGGAGAAGGCTCTTGTCCGTTCAACAGCTTATATTGGCGCTTTATGAACAAACACGACAAACGCTTAGCAACGAATCCACGTATTGGGATGATTTTCCGATCTTGGGACAATATGGAAGAGCAGAAACGCCAAGCGATATTAGATACCGCTGAGCACTATATGGAAAACTTGGAGAGCTTGTAATGGACATACTGATCGTTGGTGGAAATGGCGGCATTGGATTGGCGATGGTTCAACAAGCGCTAGTTCGCTTTCCTCAAGCTCGCGTGCATGCCACTTATCGTAAGCATCAACCAGACTGGCAACACCCAAATGTAGCTTGGCATCAAGTGGATGTATCGCAGGACGAGCAGGTGACAGCGTTCAGTGAACAAATTGAACATGTTGATTGGTTGGTGAACTGCGTTGGTATGTTGCACACCCAAGATAAAGGTCCTGAGAAAAATCTTAGCTCGCTCGACGCAGACTTTTTTCAGCAAACCATCATGGTTAATACTTTGCCGAGTTTACTGTTGGCGAAATACTTCACGCCCAAGTTAAAACGCAGTACCAACCCCAAGTTTGCGACCATTTCGGCCAAAGTTGGCAGTATTAGTGATAATCACTTAGGCGGTTGGTACAGCTATCGTGCATCGAAAGCCGCGTTAAATATGTTCCTCAAAACCATGTCGATTGAATGGCGGAGAATGGTCAAACACGGGACTGTACTCGCTCTTCACCCAGGCACAACAGATACGGCTTTGTCGGCACCTTTTCAAGCGAATGTACCTGAAGGAAAGCTGTTTAGCCCAGAGCGTGTCGCGCGAGACTTATGGGGATTGATTGACAAAGCAACCCCGCAGGATAGTGGGGCATTTTGGGCTTATGATGGTGCCTTGTTACCTTGGTGAAGCGCTGCTTGGTCTGAGCCACGTTACCTTGGAAAATAAGGCTAGCAGTGCGACATAAAGTTTTTGTGGTTCTAACTTTTGACTGATTTGTTTCTTCGGCAGCGCTCAGAACAGTAAACGACTTCGTCCCAATTTCTTGCCCATTTCTTTCTCCAAGAAAATGGGCGATGGCAAACAGAGCAGATTTTGGTTGGTAATTGTGTTTTAAAACCTTTCATCTGGTCCTCCCCATTCGCCATCGTATGCCCTTGAAGTTGAATGAATACGAACTATTTATCAAAGAGATACAGATACTCTTCATACCCCTGCGTTTTCATTTCACTTACAGGTACAAATTTCATTGCCGCAGAGTTCATGCAGTAGCGTAATCCTGTTGGCTTCGGACCGTCTTTAAAAACATGACCAAGGTGAGAATCACCAAACTTACTGCGAACTTCCGTTCTTGGATAAATCAGCTTGTAATCGGTTTTTTCAACGATGTAACCTGGGTTGATTGGCTTAGTGAAACTTGGCCAACCCGTCCCCGATTTGTATTTATCGGTAGAAGAAAACAACGGCTCACCAGTTACGATATCAACGTAAATCCCCGCTTCTTTGTTGTCCCAATATTCGTTGTCGAACGGACGTTCGGTGCCTTCTTCTTGTGTTACGTAGTATTGCAACTCCGTTAAGTTTGATTTGATCTCGGACTTAGCAGGCTTACTGTACTCTTTCACTTTTGATAGCAACTTTTTTTCTTCGATCAACTGACGAAGCGTTTTTGGGGTCTCTTTACGATCATCACCAAATACTTCATCCAAGTATTTATCTCGACCAGACGCATAGCGGTAATACTTATACTTTAAGCTGCTCTTTTTGTAGTAGTCTTGGTGATACTCTTCTGCGGGATAAAACTTTTCAAACTCGATCAATTCTGTTTTCAACGGTTTTGGATAGATCATCGCCTTGTCGATTTCCATTATAAACTGTTCTGCGATCTGCTTTTGTTCAGCGTTATGATAGAAAATAGCAGGGCGATACTGTGGGCCACGGTCGACAAAAGAGCCTTTATCGTCAGTAGGATCGATATGACGGAAAAAGTAGTCCAACACTTGCTCGTAACTAACCACTTTAGGATCGTACTTAACTTCGATCACTTCTATGTGACCTGATTTACCTGATGAAACTTGGCGATAAGTTGGGTTTTCAACATGACCACCAGAATAGCCTGATACGACATCGACTACGCCAGTCAACTGTTCCAAATCCGATTCTGTACACCAGAAACAGCCGCCAGCCAGTGTGGCGATTTCTGCATTCTCTGAAGCCTTCATCTTATCCATCGTATCGGCGGTGCCTGTTTTACTCAAAAGTAGAAACAAGACAGGAAGTGCGAAAGAGAATCCGACCAATAACTTAGATATATTCTTCATAGCTACCTCAACGTTGTTTTCCGTAGAAAGTGTGACTGAAATAAAAAGTGTTACGTATAGAGAAAGGCAACCGAGCGAAAAAATTACAGCAATGTTGAAAATTCCGTTGCCCTTTTATGCGAGAAAGCTAAAGTATCGACACGAAATACACAGCTTGATAGGGCAACGATGTCTTCAACGAGCGATGCTAAATGAGGTAAATCATGCAAGCAGAAGTTAAATGGGTAGAAGATTTTAAATTCCTTGGGCAATCTCAGTCGGGTCACTCCGTAGTGATGGATGGCAATGGCGGTGCAACGGCACCAAGCCCAATGGAAATGGTACTAATGGCCGCTGGTGGCTGTAGCTCTGTCGATGTTGTCGACGGTTTGAAAACGGCAGGACAAAAGGTCTTGTCTGTTAATGCCAAGCTAACCACAGAGCGTCGTGAAACCGCACCACGTATCTTTACGCAAGTGAATATCCACTTTGAAGTTTCAGGTGACGAGCTTGACCCAGAAGTCGTAGCAAAAGTGGCGGCTGACTCGCTAGAAAAATACTGCTCGGTTTGCTTAATGCTAGGTGAAGGTGTTGAGATGACCCACAGCTGGGAAATCGTGTAAGTCGACAGACTCCACAAAATATAAAAACAGGAAAGAGAAAAGTGCAGGCTTTTCTCTTTTTTTATTCCGCAATTCACGTACCGTGTGATTAATCTGAAAGTAGTAATTGCAGGTTTTAGGAGTCTCCCAGTGACAGAACTCGAAAAAATGATGTCTGGTCAAGTCTTTGATGGCATGGACAAAGAAATTGACGCAATTAGAAGTCATGCTCTTCAAGCACTTAGAGCGCTCAATAACAATACCGACGAAAGTCAGCGCGACGAATTACAAAAACAGCTGTTTGGCAAAGCGGGTCTTTGCATTGTTCAAGCACCTTTCCATTGCGAGTTCGGTAAAACCATCGAAATCGGCGAAGAAACCTTTATCAACATGAATGTGGTCATGCTTGATGGCGCTAAAATTACCATCGGGAACCACGTGCTAATCGGTCCAAGCGTGCAATTGTATACGGCTTCTCATTCTGTTGATTACCGAAGTCGCCGATGTTGGGAGACGTTTTGTAAACCTATCACGATTGAAGATGATGTGTGGATTGGCGGTAACTCCGTCATTAACCAAGGTGTGACGATAGGTGCTCGCTCGGTGATTGCGGCGAACTCGGTCGTCAACCATGATGTGCCGCCAGATTGTCTATACGGAGGCACGCCAGCTAAGTTGATTCGTCGTCTCAACGAAGAAGAGTAAGAATCGATAGTGATGGTATGATGACTCGCTTTACAGGCATAACAGAATCATGCCATCAGAAAGGGATAATTCGCCAAGGAGTCTAAGATGTCGAACAAGACAGAAGTCCTCATGTGCCCTACATGTGGGGTAGAAACGCATCATGTAGTGGTGTTAGTCAGAAAGAAAAGTGGCTTTGAAGGCGATAAAAATCGCAACAAGAAAGAGTTCATTGCTGGCTTTCTTAAAAGCGTAGTATTCGGCGCCTTCCTTGCTTCTATGGATGAATTTGAACGTCACTTGATCTGCGAAAACTGTGGTCATAAAACCATTCAACAGTAACTGATAGTCTTTCTTTCTCTGCATAAGTTCATAAGTGCGGTTTGAAGCACTGGTTATTCAAATCGCATTATCCTCTTTTAGTGCTTTTGCTCTTCTCATGTTCCTCTCTCAAAAGTGAGTCACATCAGTACGCATTTTAACCGCTTGGGTACAGGTAACTCACTGCTATGTATAATAAATTTCGGTGGGAAATACGTGTTTCAGCTCGATGTTTAATCTCTGTTCTATCGACACGTTTTGGGTCCGTAAACACTTAAATTTCGTTTGCTTTATGTTGCATGCAGTGCAATTGTGTGAATCCGGTCACGTTATTGTTTAATTCATAAAAAAATATTTAATGAATAGTAATTCACAAATATGCTGACCGTATGTGCTATTTAGTTTTGACTTATCTTTTGAGTATTCACTTGGTGAATGTTTTGTTGATTTTAGATTGACTGAAAGTTTGATTTTCTATTCAAACTTGTCAAGGGTTGAATATATATATTAGAAAACATGAATTTGATCTTGTTTCTATCTTTTGTTTTAAATGCGAAATTCATTATTAACAACGGATGGTTTTGATGATTTCTCTTATGTGTATCCCACCAATTTTAGAAATTGAAAATTAAACTTTCTCAATACAATAACGACTAAAATTAAACGGAATGATGTTCTTATATTTTTTGTATTTTAACTTATACATTTTCACTCATTCATTTTAACTGTTTTTGTTGATTTTAAGTTGTTGATAATAATTGTCTTTTAGCTTTTATTTTAATGGCGTTGCTTTGCTGCTTCTTTAATGTTGTGGTGAGTGGTTTTATTTATAAAAAGTCATTTTWAAGTACGTTTTTAAGCAAAGTAGAACGCGACAATACTCAGATAAATAGTATTAAAAATTAAATAAGGATTTAACCATAAGAGTAATTTTATGGTTGATAGGTTTATTGGGGTTGATTATCTGAATTTTTATGGAATTTCATCCCAATAATCTGTTTGTCTTTAAGTTTATTCTAATAAACTTAATTCTCATGGAAGTTTCAAAACATGCAGCACACAACAAAGTGGATGATGACGCCGCTTGCAATGTTGTTGGGTACGCTGTTTTCAGCGCCATCATTCGCGGTGGAAACGAGTGTAATTGATAGCACTAGCACGCCTGAATCTACACAAAATGAAGGAGATGCGTCCTGTATTGTTTGTAAGTTTAGTGGGGCCGTTTACCTATCTTACGATACAAACATTTACGATAAAGACGACTACCGTTCTGTCCGCAATTTCTCGTGGGGAGGCGATCTCGTTTATTCCTTTTCGAGCGACACAAAAGCCTATTTTTCTACGGGTGGCTATCGTGCCCTAGAAGATGAAGTCGGCACCTACGCGACAGATTCGGTGTTGGGCTTGCAATACACGAACCTATATCGCTTTGGAGATACAGGGAAAATCGGCGTTGCGGGTCAGCTCACCATTCCAACTTCAGAAACATCTCGTAAAGATGAACTGCACACCGCGGTTCGTTTAGATGTGCCGATCTCTTTTTCAGCTTGGAGCGTCGATTTTTCGGTTTCGCCAAGACTGAGAAAAAATTTCCACGAATACAAAACCATGGGGGGACGCTCGCTGACTGAGTGGACTTACTCATTGTTTGCTGTTGCGGAAAAGTCGTGGGAATCGTTCGCAGTGGGGATCACGGCGTTAGGTGGTAACAGCATCAGTTATCAAGGTACGCACAGAAGCAGTTGGCAGTATGAGGGGGCGTTGTACGGCACATACGAGTTTGATGAAAGCTGGTCATTGCAACTCGCGGCGTCATCAACGGGTTTCTATCAAGATGCAGAGCGAGGCACCTTGGGCAACATCGATTTGTTGGACCAAGAGAAAGCGTCTTACATCGCGACAGTGACTTACTCCTTCTAGGAAAATAACAACAATTAAGGATATCCAAATAATGTTTAAAAAATTGACTCTGGTGTCAGCAATAACGGCCGCACTTGCAGGCTGTGGCGCAGATGATCAGGCGTATGACTATGTCGAAAGAGATGCAAAAGAAGTCGCAGTAAAAGACCTTAAAGACGGTCGTTGGTTTTACGTTCCGACGACTGGTGCCGCTCCACGCTTTGCTCTGAACCAATTCCCATTCTTGCAAGGTTCACCTCGTTACGTTGAGCTTTGTTTTACCAAAGAAGGTCTGGAAGTTCGCAGTTACGATAAAAACTACCCAGACGCGCATCTAAGCAAAGATGCTAATAACTACTGCGGTGAAGAGAAATTTGTCGCAGACGACGACGGCGTTAACTTCGCGCAAGTGCTGACGATTCCGGGTGACTTTGCGGCGTATCGCTGTCAAGAAGACGCGCATGGTGATTGCACCAACAAAGAAGAAACCAACGAAGACGCAAGCCTAAACTACAAGAAGAAAACCCACTTTACTCCTCGTCCTGAAGATCTCGAAATTGCAGAATTCAATATGGAAGATCTGTATGGCATTACCGAGGGCATTGATGAAATTGGCGCACCACGATTGATCTCGTGGGATTTTGACCCTAAAAACGGTCTTCTCAATTTCGAACTAGAGCGCACGTTCCGTATCGATTTAGATAATATTTCCGACTACATCAACTTTGCAACGAAAGCGAGTTTGGATGAAGCGCTTGTGGATGGCGCGTTTAAATCTCGGTTCTACTACTCGTTGGTGCACGAAAGTGAAGTGGCAACCGAAGGTTACCAACCGATCTTGTACCCAGTGGGTGATGAGAACGACATTGGTTTCTTCACCACGTCGACGAAAAAGCTTAATCCAGTCACGAATAAATACGACCGTGATGTGGTTTACCTCAATCGTTTCAACCCAGATCAAGGTTCTATCAAATATTACTTGAGCGACAATTTCTTTGAAGAGAAGAACAAGTTGTTCTTGGATGCAACGCTGCAATCGATCGACAAGATGAACCAAGCGTTGAATGTATTTGGGGCGGATGCAGGCAAGCCTGAAATCGAGATTGTGAACAAAACCAAAGCAGCTGGTATTCACCCAGGTGATCTGCGTTACAACGTGATTAACCTGATTGACGAGCCTCTAGCGAACGGTCTGCTTGGCTATGGCCCGTCGGTTTCTAACCCGATGACGGGTGAAATCATCAAAGGCCACGTGAACCAATACGCAGGCGTTGCAAGAACCGGTGTGCCTTTCTATTGGGATAACTTGGCGCGTTTCTATAATCGTAATCAACTGGACTTAGATGGATTGGATCCACTGCCGACTAATAGTGAAACGGTGAAAACAGAGGTCGAGGATAGAGTTGAAGCCCTCTCGACAATGGCAGCAATGGCGAGCCTGAAATCGGATGAAAACACTTATGCGCCTTTCGTATCAAAAGAAGACATCGTTTCTGGCAAGGCGGCGACAAAGAGCCCAACTCAGCTAATGAAAAACTTCAATGATGACATGGAGTTTGAAAAGGTGGTTGAAGCTGAAGAGAACCGTTTGTCTTTCTGGGCAGAGAACAACGTCTATCCAATTGAAGCGTCGTGGGTTTCTTCAACTAACAAGGCCATGTTGGACAACTTGAAGTTGGACGACGAGCGTTACTTTGAGATCAAACTCGATGACTCAGGTAACGAAGTATCGCGTCAGCTTAAGCGCTGGAAATACCTGCCAAAAGAGTTGCAAGTGAAAGCCGCAGATGCGATTACGGTTGCGACTTACAGCAATACGCTCGTTCACGAGCTTGGCCACAACATGGGTCTGCGCCATAACTTTAAAGGCTCAAATGACAAAGCGAACTACTACACGTTAGAGCAAGCGCATCAACTTGGTTTGAACAACATTCCTGCTTACAGTTCGACGATGGACTACGCACCAAGCATGTTGGATGAAACGCCAACTTGGGGTCTGTACGACATTGCGGCGTTTAAGTTTGGCTACGGTCGTAAAGTCGAGACGATTCAAGATTCTTCAGGTTCAGCTCCTGCACCTGTTGCGAAACCAGCAGACAGTGCGAGCGATGAAGACAAAGCAGCATACACTCGTTACCTCGCTGATCAGCAAGCCTACCAACAAAGCTTTGCATACAAGTTTGGCAACAATCCAGACAACACATCGCTGATGGTGTGTTCTGAAGTGAAGGCGCTAACGGGGGACGAGAAAGGCAAATCACTCTACAACTGTGACTTTAGCCGATTCGATACCGCTGCGTTGTCTGATGATCCTGAACTGAATGCGAAAACTCGTTATGGCGCACTTTACTACCTAGATAAAGTGAATGAAATTGAGCGTAAGTCTTACGATTTCTGTACCGATGGGAACGTTTCTCTAAACAGCGACTGTAACCGTTTTGACGAAGGTACAAACCTAGAAGAAATTGTTTCTTACGAGTGGCAGAACTATCTCGATAGCTATGATCGACGCAACTTGGAGTTATATGGGACGACGGGATTATTCTCGTCCGATTATCCTGGTTACTTAGTGCGCCGTTACATGGAAATGAGCGCTATCCGTGATAAGATGGAAGATCTTGAGCGCATCGATAACCTGTACACCAATTTGGGTTACACTTCGTCAACGGATAAGCCTGGTGACTTCTTATTGCGCCTTGCTTCAAACCCTCAATACTGTAGCGAAGGCAAAGCCGATAACTCATGGTTCTGTGATTACGCGAATGGGGCGAAAAAATCCGCGGCGTTCTTCCTTGATATCTTGCGCACACCAGAGCATCAATGTGTGATAGAAAATGCGGCAGGCAACCAAAAAGTGATTTCTTTTGGTCAACTGTTAGACAACAACTCACACCAAATTCCGGCTGATTACGATCTTTCAACAGCCAGCTGTTTTGATGATTTGGCAGCACGCTTTATCGAAGATTCAGATGAGGGCTATATAGCTGTTGCGGAAACTGCGAATGGACGCTTCCTAAACTCAATTGGTAGCTTTGACCCGGATTACCCTTGGTCAAATGCGGTGTCTGTGTTGGGTAACTGGCCAGATAAAGCGTTGGCGAGCCACTTCTTAGCACGTCGATTCTCGAACCGTTTTACCGATGAGGTGAGCTTTGCATCGCTGCTTGATATCCCTGGGGTGCAAGCTGAATATGAAGACATCATGGGCAACATCGTGGCAAATGACGCGTTAAATACACCAGTTAAACTGGTGGGTAAAGACGGTAAGGAATACACCAATCTAAAAGGTGTTACCGTGAACCTACACATCACTGAGCAAATGGAGTCCTTGCCACCAATGCCTCGTGGTATTGCAAGATTCCTTGATATTGGTGCAGAAGGTCGCGGACGTGTTGGCGATGTCATCTTGAGAATGGGTGTGAACCAAATGAAGTCTTACGATTATACAGTGAAGACTCGTGGTCAATCTCAGTTTGATACGTTTACGAAGCAGCAAGACCGTTACGGTATCATCGCGGGTGACAAGGTTGAGTTTGTTATCGACGGCGAGAAGTTTGTGGCAACAAAAGCAAACAAGCTGGCTTACGACTACGCAAATCAACTGGTGACGTCCAAAGGTTACGATCTAAAAACGTACCTAGATAGCTATGAGCCTGCAACACTAAACAAGGTTGCAGAGAGCATCGATAGTGCTTGGGGGCCATTCCGAACAGCGATTGTCCCAGCGTTCCACGATCCTGTATTGCTGCTGGATGCGCCAATGGTCAACGCAATGAAGCGAACCATTGATGCGGATATCGCGGCAGGTGTGCTGTCGTTTAGCCAGTCTTTCATCAACTTTACGACAGCGAATGTGACTTCGGGTGATTTGGTCATCGATGCAACTTCGGGCACATTGAGCTACAAAGGTGGTAAAGCGCACGATGAGCTGAAAGCGTTCGAAGCTTACACTGATGCGATGCTTTTGATTTACAACGATCACGCCGAAGACATGATGTTCGCGGTCGACAATGTGTACGCAGGGTACATGGCGTCTTCAGATGCTGACAAAGAACTTTGGCTGAAAGATCTCAATATGATTCAAGCGTATTTGCGTGGTGATATCGGCGCTGTGGCTGGTGATTACTACAAGATGCTTGATCGCCTACCAACTGCAGTGAGTTTCCAGTAAATAACTCTTAATTCACTCATACAAAGGCCTGCAGTAATGCAGGCCTTTTTCGTCATAGGATTGATGGAATTTAGGAGTGAAAGATGATCTGTCCGTCTTCTGTCATCACAAGTGTCGCTTTGCTTTGTTCGATAAGTTGGGCAGCATAAGAAGGGGTAACGGCCTGCATATCACCTTTAGATCGAAGAGTTAAAGACTCCCACGCTTGATCTCGATATTTCCCTGCTTGGGTGTATTGAATCAGTACTTTCATAGCTTCACGCTCCGGTGTGGTTGACGTGCTACTTAAGTTAACGATCTTAGGTTGGTTACGCATCTGTTAAAAATGAAACATTAGTTTAACTAAATGTGCCTTTCCAAATATCGCGCATTGAGCAGAGCAATTTAGAATCCTTGTGATGGAAGGATGAAGATCACTCAATCTTTCGATTCATACTGCGCAATATAATGTTTGAGAGATTTGGTTTCCGCACTCTGAAACTCTTCATCGTGCATACGCAGTGCTTGGATACGGTCGAGGCGGAACTGGCGGTAGTCATCGCGCAATTCGCACCAGGCGACCAGCGTCCAGACTTTGCCCCAAAAGAACTGGCCTAACGGTTGGATTTTTCTTTCGGTCACTTGTCCGCTTTCATCTTGGTAATCCAAACTGACCTTAAACTGATGATCAATCGCGTGGCGCAGAAGCTGCCCTCGTTTGGCAGTCTCGGATTGGGTGTGATAATCGGGCACAATCAGCGGACAATCTTCCACTTGTTGTTTGAGCTTATCTGGCAATACCGAAAGTATTTTGGTGGACGCAGAGTGAGACGCTTCGGCAAGTTCGGCATCCGACCAGGCTCGAACCATCCGCATACCCAGTTCAAGCGCCATCATCTCTTTTTCTGAGAACATCAAAGGCGGCAGATGAGAGCCAGCTTGCAACAAGTAGCCAACACCTGCTTCACCTTGAATAGGAACACCAGAACTGAGCAACGACTGAACATCGCGATAAATCGTACGTTCGCTAACTTCCATTCTTTCTGCGAGCTCTTTCGCTGTCACGGCGTAACGCTTTGCGCGCAGAAGCGTGAGTAGCTCAAACAGTCGTTCTGATTTGCTCATGATGTTCCTTATCTAGACCTACTGGTTGTTAGTGGTAGTGTTGCTGATTACTTCTCTAGCTCACTGCACATTTTTAAGTTGTGATGTTTAAGCTCGAAGCTTTCGCAGTCAATCATTGATAACAGAGGCTGAAATTCAGCGGCTTGCTTAATCTGTTTTCCCGCCTGTTTGGCATCGTCCATTGAACGCCAGTAAATGATGTCTGTCCACACATCGTCCGTAGCTTCGTGACTGAGCGAGCGATACAAAAAGCCCGGCAGATTCTTCACAAACGTTTGTGACTGCTTGGCGGCGGCGATCACGTCTTGCTCTGTTGTGCCTGCGGTTAGACGAAATTGCACAGTTTCGATAACGGTTTCCATATTGTGATTCCTTATTGGTTTTGGCGGATTGCCTGTTGAGTTCCAAATAAGGTTACGCGGATGGAATGTCAGAACATGTCAGTAGTGAAATCTCACTCACTTATCATCAATAGGTTATTTTTCTAGGCTGTTGTAACGATCCCAGTAAGGTAAATCTGTGCCGAGTTTTTCGCTGATAAAATCGATAAAGGCTCTTACTTTCAACGGCATGTGCTTGCGCTCAGGGAACACCGCATAAATGGCGTGTTCTGGTAGAGAATACTCTTCCATCACCGGTTTTAGATTTCCTGCGGCAAAGTCTCTTCCTGCAATAAACGTCGGCAGTTGCGCAATGCCCGAACCTCTTAACAGCAACTGGCGAATGGCTTCACTGTTATTGACGATAAAGTTTCCTTTTGGAAGCACCTTGTATTCGCTGCCATTGTTGATGAACATCCATTCGACGCCGCCACGGAAATAGGAGTAGCGCAGGCAGTTGTGACTGACTAAATCACTTGGTTTTTGTGGTGTGCCGAACTCCGCTAAGTAATCTGGCGAGGCACAAAGCACACTTTTGCAAGGGGCGAGACGTTTTGCGATTAGATTGGAAGAGGTGAGTTCACCAATACGGATCCCCAAATCAAAACCGTCTTTAACCAAATCGACCATTTTGTCTTCGAGGTTTAAATCCACTTCAATTTTCGGGTAACGAGCGAGAAACTCGCTGATCAAAGGCGCGATATGCAGCACACCGAAAGACATCGGCACGGTAATTTTGAGCCGACCTTGTGGAGAGCCTTGCAGCTCCGATACCGCGTCCACGCCTTGCTGGGCTAGGTTGAGCGCTTGAGAGGCGTACTCAAAATAGCGTTCTCCCGCTTCGGTCAGGCTCAGCTTACGCGTGGTTCGGTTAAGGAGACGAATGCCCAAATCGTCTTCTAGTTGGTTGATGCGTTTGCTGATCGCCGATTTCGTCAGATTCAGCTGTTTGGCCGCAAGGGAAAAGCTGCCGCATTCGACAACAGCAACAAAAACGGGCAGGGAGGCAATCGCGTTCACATCAATCTCCTATTATCGTGAAGCATTTATTGTTGAGCACAAGGATACAATTAATTTCCAATTATAGAGATTATCTTCAAGAAGAAAACAATCTAGACTATGCACCAGTATTACGACCTTGATTTTGGGAAGAAGAAAATGAAGTACGATTGGATCCTGTTTGACGCTGACGAAACCTTATTCCACTTTGATGCTTTCAAAGGTTTGCAGCTTATGTTTTCTCGCAAAGGCGTAGATTTTACTGAACAAGATTTTGCTCATTACCAAACCGTAAATAAACCGCTTTGGGTGGATTACCAAGATGGCAAAGTAACGGCAGATGAGCTAAAACATAACCGCTTTACCGAGTGGGCTGAGAAGTTGAATACCACAACAGCAGATCTCAATAGCGCATTTTTAGAAGCAATGGCCGATATTTGCAGCTTGTTGCCAGGTGCAAAAGAGCTGATGGAAGCGCTGCAAGGCAAAGCTAAAATGGGCATTATCACCAACGGTTTTACAGAGTTGCAAGCAATTCGCCTTGAGCGCACAGGGATGACTGAGTACTTCGATAAAGTGGTGATCTCTGAACAAGTGGGCGTCGCAAAACCGGACTTAGGCATTTTTGAATACGCGATGCAGCAAATGGGCAACCCATGCAAAACGCGCGTACTGATGGTGGGTGACAACCTGCATTCCGATATTCTTGGTGGCAATAACTTTGGTATTGAAACTTGCTGGTTAAATACCACAGGCGCAAGTGTCGATGAGCGTATCGCACCAAATTACACTGTTGAGTCTTTGAGTGAACTAAAGAACATTTTGGTGGCGTAACCGAATCGGGTATTATTCCGCAGTAACCCTCAGAAAAATCAAGGAATAACCATGCCAGACATCAAACAGCTAGACAGCAAAGTCGTTTACCAGAATAAGTGGATGACGGTGCGTGAGGACAAAATTTTACGTCCGAGCGGCGCAGAGGGCATCTATGGTGTGGTCGACAAACCTGATTGTGCTGCGATTCTGGCTATCGATAATGGGATGATTCACTTGGTTCAGCAGTACCGTTACACCGTAGGTCAACGTTGCTGGGAGATCCCACAAGGGGCGTGGGAATCAAACCCAGATGCGGATCATCTTGAGCTTGCCAAAGGTGAGCTACGTGAAGAAACGGGCATGCAGGCGAGCGCCATGGCGTATGTCGGCGCGCAGTTTATCGCATACGGCTTTTTGAATCAGACATGTCACGTCTACTTCGCCAGTGATTTAACGGACGTGGGCAATCAACTCGACAGTGAAGAAGAGGATTTGATCACGCGCGCTTTTTCTGTTGAGGAGTTCGAACAAATGATGATCGACGGCACGATCAAAGATTGTGTCACTATCGCGGCTTATGGTTTGGCGAAGCTGAAGAAATTCATTTAATGATAATTTTTAATGAAAACAGCGGCCTAGTGCCGCTGTTTTTAGTTTGGGAGAGCTCGTTGAGCCATCGCTTACTCGTCGATTTTCTTACCTAAAATTTCTACTTTTGCTTTCTTGGTCACCCCCGCGACTTGCAGCGCTGTGCTGCCAACCGATTCATAGTTCAACTCGATCTTGTCTAATTTCGCGTTATCTTTCGTTGGTAGGCTTAAGCTTCTTGATGACATGCCTTTAGTCAGAACACCTAAACTGTCGAACGTCTTTTCCTGACCATCTTTCATGATCACTTTAACGCTTTTCAGATCGACCGTACCTTGCGTACATTTGATTTTGATGTGGCTGAAACGAGCGTTAGCAAATGGGGACAGTGGATTGACTGTGTCGGTTTCCGATTTAAAACTGACGGTTTTATCTGCAATCTTGTCCCAATCGTTGTCTCCAGCAACCGATTGGAAAGAGGCTACAGCCGCTAAAAGACAGAGTGCGATGGTGTTGAACAGTTTCATAGCTTTTCCTTACCTTAGGTTTAGATATTCTGTTTAATCAGTTCGATGACGTGTGTGACTTCGTCTTGAGTTAAAGCCCCTTCTTTCACGAATAAAATTTCGCCTTGTTTATTTTGTACGATAATCGCAGAACTTTCTTGCTGTAGATCCCAAGTCGTTGCTAATACGCCATTTTTGTCCAACACCATGGAAGACCAAGAGAATGTCTTTTTGCTGTCCTCTGCCGACGATTTTACAAATGTACCGGTTCCCCATATGGCGTCTTCTTGGTTGATCACGGTTGTGGTCTGATACTGATCTTCAGGAAAGTGAGCGGCAGTGATTGCTGACATCAGCGGCGCGTTCATCTCTTTGGCTTTACTACGACCTGCAATGGCTTGTATCACACGGACTTTGCCTAACATCTGCTGAGTTGCCCAAGGTTTATAAGACACATCGTCTCCTTGCAGCGTCATTTCGCCATAGGTATCAATGCTGACGGAAGGGGTGGTTTGACCGACAGAAAGGCTATGAGAGAAGGCGAGTGTCGGGGCGAGAGCGAGTAAGAATGACAGAACAGATGGCGTTTTCATTGGGGGTTCCTGTAACGAAGTGAGGTTAGAGCAAATTAAATTAAGGGGCAAATACGATGCCCCTTATCGGATGTGGCGATTAGTTAGAAAGTACAACGCGCGCATTTAGCGGTTGCAGCGGACGATTGTTTTGTCCCATGACTTCCATCAGTTTCGCGGCTTGATCTTTGGATAAGGTTTGAGTGTCTTTAAGCACAAACCAGCGCACACCTTCTGAACATGGTGGTGTGGTTAAAGAGCCGTTAAATCGATAGTAGTTTGCAGTTTTTGGCAGTAAGTCGTTAATCTCAAACGTATCTTTTAAGAACGTGGTTTGATTCTCTTGTGGGATTGCGTTGATCAGTTTAGACAGCGCTGCGTTTTGATCGCCAGCATCAAACATCACCGAAATTACCGCCAACTCGCCGTCTGCGTTGGCGTGTACAAAGTGCGCTTCAAGTGGATATTGGCGGCCTTTGATTTGGTTTTCTGATGGTGTGTGGAAATGGAACTGTTGCAGCTCGAACGTTTCGCCATCGATGGTGAAGCTGTTACGTCCGTTCACTTGCGCTTGCAGCGTATGACCATTATTGGTTAAACCAATGACCTGACCAGTGTACGAAAGGTTCAATGCTTCCAGTTTTGCATCGGCAGGGTTGTCGATGTTGATTGGGCTTTGGTTTTTTGTGGTAGCACAGTCTTTGGCGATTTCTCCCCAGTGCTCTGGCCCGTGTTTGTCATTGCCATAGCCCCATTCCGAAGCCTGAGCAGCGCTTAGAGTGAGAAGTGAGAGTGAAAAAGCAAGTAGTGTTTTCTTCATAATAATGTCTCTGTTCGGTCGCTTCGATAAGCGTTGTTACAAGGCAATGACCTAGAGGTTTGATCACTGCCTGACAAATTAGAAACGGTGGCTGAGTTGGGCACCAATTAGGAACGCATTTGAATGGGTCACGCCTGTCACCATCGGTGCAGGAACACCTTCATACGCGCACTCTTCTACGTTGACATCTTCACCAATCAAGTACGTCATGCCGATGTCAACCGTGGTATCTGATGACCATTGGTAAGAGGCACCCGCAGATAACCAGTGACGGTTCGAATCTGGGATAGAAAGCGAAGTCAGCTCATCGACAGGTGTTTTGTCGAACATGTAACCCGTGCGAAGTGTCCAACGTTCATTGGCGTACCAAGTCGCACCGATGGAGTAGTGTTCGGAGTCTTGCCACTGAAAATCTTTTAGCAACTGATCATCAGCTTTCAAGCTGTCAAATGCTGACCAACCAATCCACTGCACAGAATAGTGCAGGGCAAATTTAGGTAAGACGCGGTGATAACCGGAAAACTCCGCAATATCCGGTAGCGGCATAGCAAGTGAGTCGTACGATTCGCCAGCAAAGTGGATGTCGCCCTTGGCATCAATGTTAGGGCTGTGCTTGTAGCTTAAACCTAAGCGATGACGTTCGTTAAACTCGTACATCATGCCAATATTCGCACCAAGCCCAATGCCGCCAGCTTCCACATCAAGTGCGTTGCCTTTTACGGATCCACAGCGTTGTTCTAGTTCGTTTCCAAGTATGTTCCCACCAACGCAAACACCCACGTCCATATCGCGGTACAGCTCACCAGAGCCGTAAATCACATCAATACCACCACCGATACTAAAACGGTCGTTCACCTTGTATGCCAAGCTTGCGCCAAGGTTGACACTCGCTACGCTGGTGACACCGCCAAAAACAGGTGCGCCATAGTTTGGTTTAAACTCCATGTCGGTTCCGAAGTTGGAGTATGCCGATAAGCCTAGATACCAGTCGTCGTTGATAGGGTGAATAAAGTAAAAATTGGGTACAACGGCTGGTTGACCAACGCCATCGACGTCATCAATGTCGGTCACGGTTTGAGAGAAGGACGGGGTAATGTCAACTTGAGGGGACGGAGCAAAACCGCCCATACCAACATTGACATCCGCATTAATATTAGCTCGATGATATTGCGCATTTTTTACGGTAACGTCAGGTTTGACGTAAGTGACACCGAACGATAAGGCACTTTGTTTAAACAGCGTCATCGCTGCGGCGTTGCGGCTGACTACAGACGCATTATCACCAATGACGGCATCACCAGCAAAAGCACGACCAAGACCCGTCGCAGAATGTTCGTTAATTTGAAAACCACCGGCATACGCCGTCGAGGAGGCTAAACCGATTAATAAATAAATCGGTGAAAGAGTTAATTGTCGCTGCATTTTTTTCTCATGAATTAATTAGAAGTTGTATTGCAACGAAAATTAGTAAAATAAACAAATCTGACCAGTGTATTTAGGAGTAAAACTAACAGTGTGCTGACAATAAGTAAATTTAACTTAATAAATATTTATTGTTGAATTTATTAATTCTTCATGGCGTGAATATAGTAGTTATTTTACGTGTAAATTAAATCCTGAACCTCTATTTTTATTTTTTTCGGTATTACTTCTCTATTTTTATTGTGCTGACTGTTCCCTAACAAATAGAGGGAAATCCAGCGATAAAGTGTCCGTGATGGAAACTCTGAGTCATTTGTATTTCCATTGCATCCCAACGTTGGTAGTTCGAATCAGCAAGAGAACTATCGTTTTAAACCCACATGACACACTCCTTTCAGTCTTACCTGTGTTATGTGGGTATTTTTTATTTAACTTGCCACTTAACTCCTCTTTAAATTCAATAATCAAAATGACCATAATGAAATTTAAATGGATGGCATATTGAATAATTTTTATTTTACTGGTTTGTTGGTATTTAAAAGTTTTGTTTATAATACTTATAACTTAAAATTTTGTATTTCAATTATTGTTCATCTATATTTAAATATAAAATAGACTCATGTATATGAAAACAAAATGGCCACGAAATATCGTGGCCATTTTAATCATCAAAGTATTTATGATGATTAAGAATTTAACCTATAAGAAAGTCTTATTAAAAGCGAAACTCTTCTAAGTTATTGCTGCTTTCCAACATTTTTTCAGCAACATAACGATGCGTGGCTGTGGTTGGGTGAGTCACATCCCAGAACACAAACTTATCTGCGCCAGATGCCGCACACTCAGAACGTAATGAGTGAGTGTACATGTAATCCACAGAAGATGAGCGGTTGATGTCCAGACAAGGATCACTTGCATTCACGAACCCGTGTTCTTCTGGTGCCGAGGTTAACGTCTCAAACAGCGCGTGCGTATCAAACAATGAAATGTTGTAACCTTGAGCTTTATAGTACATCGCTTGTGCTTTGATGAACTCGTTCATTTTCAATACTTTCGCGCGAATCGTTTCAATTTCTTCCTGCGTTGAGTATTTGAACTGTGGTGCTTTGGTTGCGTCTGGCAGTGTCATCAACATGAAGTTCTTCGCGCCCGCGTCTGTTAGACGAATCAGAGCTTCAGCGTAATCCGCTTTTACTTCCGGCACGCTACGGTTGTAGTTCATGAAATCATTTAAACCAAACTCCAACGTAAACAATGTGTTTGCTGGGTTGTAGTTTTTCGCCAGTTTTGTGTAGGTCAAGTAAGAAGAAACTTGTTCGCCGACACCTGTTAGCGCAATGTATTGGTTCTCACCTGCTGCGCCGCCAACTGCCCAGTTATAAAGCGGTAAGTTTTTGGCTTTAGCAACGTATTCCGTCCAAACAAAACCGTTCGAGAAGTGACCTAAGAACCAGCTGTTTGGGTTAGGGAAGCGCCATTGGGAAGCGTTAAAGATGTTGCCTGTATCAGACAAGCTGTCGCCCAAAGCCACTACTTTGTTGATTTGATCTGGTTGCATTGCAGCATCATTGCTCCAGATCGTGTGGTTATAAGAATAGCGATTGTCAGCAGCAAAAAACGTAATGTCTGCGTTCTCGTTCGCCAGATCTAGTGTTTCTTCACAGCGCTGGCGAATCACGTTTTGTGAAGTGTTGGTGTAGAACATGTTTTTAAATGAAACAGAGCTCCACCAATAACCGTCGATAGTGAAGTCACTACCATCTTGGTTTTTTGCCCATTTCCAGTCGGTAGCCGCATCATCCTTAGAGTGGCTCGTACGATACCAGCAGCGAACGTAAGTATAGGTTTGATTTTCTTGCGTGCTGACCACTTCAGACGCAGAAACCATTTCTGGTGATAATGTTGGCTCCTCTGCAACGGCAGAGGCAAGCGGAAGTAATGCAGTTAATAGTGTGATTGTTTTTTTCATCATTCACTCTTCTTGTAATGGTTATGGTTCCGAATACGTGAATACGCTCGGCTATAACAGTATTTAGATGAGAATTTTTCTCACTAAACCTTCTAATTCTGAGTAAATACTCAAGACAGTCAACAACTAAATATTCAATATTTCAGTTTTGGCACCACAGTCAAAAAATCCATTCAGCATAGCAATCGATTAAATGTGTATTATTTAGAATAATTACTCACTAACATTAATTTAACATGCACTTTTTGTTAATTAAGTGATTGCTTTATAAGGTTTTGTTTATACTTTTTGATGTTAACTAAAAATGTTTATTGAATGATCTTTTGTACAAAGTTGTATATTCATGAAACAAATTGTTTGGCATTTTTGGCCTATAAACTATAGCTGAAGCTCTCATGCGAACATCATGGTGATGACTTTTCATGAGAATATAGTGAATAAAAATTAGCTCAAATAAGGAATAGGGCAAATGCACTACACAACAAGTAAAAAACAAGGCTTATTTTCGTTGTCTGCCGTAGCGATAGCACTGACCACTTCTATGTCAGCGTTTGCGGCTCCACCAATGGGATTTGATGAATCTAAGTTACCGACGAAGTACATCGTCAAATTCAAAGAAGATGCAGTCAGCCGATCTTCAATGGGTGGTAACTCTTTTTGGGGACCACGAATCGCGCAGGAGTCTGTTTTAGAACAGGTGAAGGCACGTAAGGTGGAAAAACTAGGTAATCGCGCCATTTACAGCGTTGAGTTGGATGGTGATGACTTAGAACCACTTCGTAATCGCAGTGATGTGGAATATGTCGAAGTCGATCCGCCTCGCTATTTGCTCAGCGAAACTACCCCGTGGGGTTATGAAGCGGTTAATGCTCAACAGTTAGATGACTTCAATGCTGGTAATCGTACTGTATGTATTATCGATTCAGGGTACGACATCTCGCACAACGACCTAAGCGGTAACCGTGTTGCAGGTACCAACGATAGTGGTACAGGATCATGGAGCGATCCGGGTAATAATAACGCCCACGGTACTCACGTAGCAGGTACTATCGCAGCGATTGCCAACACCGAAGGTGTGAAGGGTGTGATGCCAAACCAGAATGTGAATTTGCACATCGTGAAAGTATTTAACGAATCAGGTTGGGGTTACTCATCTGGGCTTGTTAAAGCGATCCAAACGTGTGCAGATAATGGTGCCAACGTTGTGAACATGAGTCTTGGTGGTAGTCAATCAAGCCGAACTGAGCAAAATGCACTGCAAAACATTTACGATCAAGGCGTTCTGCTAATCGCCGCAGCTGGTAATGACGGTAACACCGCACACAGCTACCCAGCTTCTTACGATTCAGTTATGTCTGTTGCTGCTGTAGATAACCAAAATGATCATGCGGCGTTCTCGCAATCTACTGATCAAGTTGAGATCTCTGGCCCAGGTGTGGCGATCTTATCAACGGTTACGGTAGGCGAAGGTAAACTTTCTGATATTACCTTGAATGGCGTAAGCCAATTTGATCGCGGCATTGTCCCTCACAATCGTTTGATCAATAACGGTTCTTCGTATGTTCCGGATCCAATCGCTGGTTCAGTAACAGCAATGCTAGATAGTTGTGATGTATCTGGCGGTAACTTTAACTGTGGTGATATGTCGGGCAAAATTTGTTTGACTGAGCGTATTGGCAACCAGTCTTCAGGTAACTACCCAGAAGTGGATGCAGTTCAGGCTTGTTACAATGCGGGTGCGCGAGCTGCAATCGTATACAGCAACTCTGAACTACCTGGTTTACAAAACCCATTCTTGGTAGACACAAACAACGCTTATCGTATGGTTTCGGTAACGGTTGATCGTGCATTTGGTCAAGAGCTGTTGGGGTATGTTGGTCAAGAAATTACGGTTTCAACCACCTCTGGTGAAGATTACGAGTACTACAATGGTACATCGATGGCAACACCTCATGTAACTGGCGTAGCAGGCTTGGTGTGGAGTTACCACCCAACGTGTACAGCAGCGCAAGTACGTAATGCCCTAGTTCAAACGGCAACAGACATTGATGTCGCTGGACGAGACAACCGCACAGGTCACGGCCTAGTGAATGCGGAAGCAGCGAAACTGTTCTTGGATGCGGGCTGTAACGGTCCTGACGGTGGCGGTAGCTCTTCGGACTCTAGCTTCTCAAACACCAGCCCTGTTGCGATTCCTGACAACAAATCTTCTGGTGCAATCAGCGCTGTAGATGTCGATCGCTCTGGTGATTCAGGTACAGTAAGTATTGACGTTGATATTAGCCACACTTACATCGGTGACCTACGAGTGACGCTAACTTCACCGACTGGTGGAGAAGTCGTGCTTCACGATAATACTGGCGGCAGTGCTAACGATATCAAAGCCACTTTCCAAGCGGATTTCTCTGGTTTTGAATCACAAGGTTCTTGGGAACTAAAAGCGGTAGACAGTGCCAGAAGAGACACAGGCACAATCAACAGTTGGACTCTGACTTTTCAATAAGGAGTGGCTATGAAGAAGTTGACCTTACTTTCTTTGTCTGCGGTGAGTGCTACCGCACTATTGGCAATCGGACTAAGCTCGGCCAGCTTGGCGAACAATCAAGGATTTCCGCTCGTGGATGAACGTTCTGAACAAGCTGAGCAACAACCTACGCGTTACTTTGTTAAGTATCACAAAGGGAAAGAGAGCGAAGTGAGAGCGCTTCTTCGTCAACATAACCTTAAAGTGGTTGATGCGTTGGTGAAGCAACAGGTACTGGTGGTGAGCGGCGAACAAGCGGACGTCGATAAGCTATCTGGTAATGAATCCGTTGAATACACCGAGCAAGAACCAACGAGAAAGTTGTTGTCTCAATAAGATAGCCTCAATATGAAAAACGCCCCTCACGTGAGGGGCGTTTTGTTTGAGTGCTTTCCTGCTAGAGCCTTTGAGAGATGAATGCCGACGAGCCTAATTCTGCATTCATAAGAATAAAAGCTTAGCGCACAATCAGGCCAAGTAGGATACCTACAATGCCGAAGTCAGCATCACTGAATGTTGTGTTTGCAAAGCCAAGATCACCCAGTACTGGCATTAGGAAGACAGGTAGGAAAGTAATCAGTAGACCTTGTGCAAACGCACCTAGAATTGCGCCGCGACGACCGCCTGTAGCATTACCAAATACACCTGCCGCAGCACCCACAAAGAAGTGTGGAACGACACCTGGGATAATCACAGTAAGCCCCATCACGTACAGCAGGAACATGCCCACTAGACCGGCTGCAAAGCTAGATAGGAAGCCCACCAATACCGCATTTGGTGCGTATGGGAACACAACCGGACAATCCAGTGCAGGTTTTGCGTTTGGAACCAGTTTGTCTGAGATGCCTTTAAATGCAGGAACGATTTCTGCGATAACCATACGTACACCTTGCAGGATAACGTACACACCACCTGCAAATGTGATGGATTGCATTAGCGCAAACATAGACCAATGTTTACCGCCACTGACTTCACGGACAAAATCACCGCCAGCGAACAAACACGTCACCACAAAGATGATGCCCATGGTGAACGAGATCGCCACTGGTGTATCACGTAGGAACAGCAAGCTTTTAGGGACATTCATCTCTTCAGTAGAGTGTTCTTTGTTACCGAACTTGCTGCCAATAAAGCCAGCTAGCACGTAAGAAAGGGTAGAGAAGTGACCAATCGCAACGTCGTCAGAACCTGTAACTTGCTTCATGTACTTGTGAGCGATCGCAGGGAAGAACACCATTACAGAACCCACAACCACAGAGCCAAGCGCGATCAGTGGAACGCCTTTCATGCCGCTAGATGCCAGAATCGCTGCTACCATCATCGACATAAATAGTGTGTGGTGACCGGTTAGGAAGATGAATTTCCATGGCGTGAAGCGAGCGATCAAGATGTTCACTAACATACCGAAGAACATGATCATCGCCATCTCTTTACCAAACGCTTCTTGCGCGATAGAGACGATAGCTTCGTTGTTTGGAACCACGCCTGTAATGCCAAATGCGTGTTGGAAAATCGTCGCGAAGTCGCCTAGCGAGCTCACAACTAAGCCTGCACCTGCGCCAAGCACGATGAAACCAAGAATGGTTTTTACCGTGCCTTTAATGCACTCGGTGACTGGTTTTTTCTGGGCAATTAAGCCGATTAGGGCGATTAGACCGACCAGAACCGCTGGCTCTGATAGGACATCGTTCATTAAGAAACTGAAGAATTCCATAACGCCACCTTATAGAGCGCCAAGCTCTTGAAGTGCCACAGATAAACGCTCTTTCATTGCGACTTTGTCGACCATGTTATCAAGCGCTACGATGCGTGGTTCAACGCCAAGTGCATTCAACTGTTCAACGATGTCGTTAGTACCGATGAAGATGTCACAATCCGTACCTTTTGCAGAGCCTAGATCGATATGATCCACTTCTGCGTTTACATTCAATTCTTTCACGATGCCTTTGATGCTCATTTCCATCATTAGGCTAGTACCAAGACCGTGACCGCAAACAACCATAATTTTCATAATTCAGACCTTTTCTTTTTTATAGGGGGTATACCCATTTGTTAATGGGGTATGTCAGGAGTAAAACTTAGTATTTGTCGATGATCGCAAGAACATCTTCTTTGCTTTGAGCGTTGCAGATGGCCTCTACATGCTCTTCATTCATAAACAATTCCGCCAGTTTCGAAATCGCATCAACGTGGCTATTACTGTCCGTTGCCGCTAGCGTGACCAGCATTTTTACTGGGTCATTTTCTTCAGAGTTAAAATTGACGCCGGTTTGGATCACCGTGATCGCCAGTGACAAACGGTTAACGCCATCTTCAGGGCGAGCGTGTGGCATCGCCATGCCAGGACCTACCACGTAGTAAGGGCCAAGCTCTTCGTGCGAGCGGTAAATTGCTTCAACGTAACTTGGTTCTATCGCGCCATTTTCAATCAAAGCTTCACAAGATTTGCTGATCGCATCTTTCCAGTCGGTTGCGTCAGAATGGATGCGAATGACATCAGAGGTAATCAGTTCACGTAGCATTGGAATATTTCCGATTTGTTGTTTTGTTGCTGCGTACTTTATCGATCAATTTGCCAGAAAAACCTGAGAGTGATCACAAATGGTAGCGCTATCTGATAGCGCTACCATTAATTGTGATAGCGCTATCATTTTTATCAGGCATCGAAGTTTCATGTGCTGGTGTTCGAGTTCTAATGCGCTAATATCAAAACCATTAAAGCGCTGTGATAAGATGTCGCAGCTGAAATTAGAGAACATTAAATAAAAACAATGAGCGAACCTCGCAAACGAAGAAGTACCGGCAATGTCACTTTGGCTGATGTCGCCAAACAAGCAGGCGTAGGCACTATGACGGTGTCGCGAGCATTACGAACGCCCGAGCTAGTATCCGATAAGCTGAGAGAAAAAATTCAACAAGTGGTTGATGAGCTCGGCTATATCCCGAACAAAGCCGCAGGGGCACTCGCATCTGCAGAAAGTTATTCCATCGCTCTTATCATTCCGTCACTGTTTGAAAAAGCATGCGCGCATTTCTTACCAAGCTTCCAACAGGCGTTAAACAAAGCGGGTTATCAATTATTACTGGGTTACAGCGACTACTCGATTGAGCAAGAAGAAAAGTTGCTTTCGACCTTTTTAGAGAGCCGTCCTGCGGGCGTTGTACTGTTTGGAAGTGAGCATAGTCAGCGAACGCATCAACTGTTAGAGGCGTCAAATACGCCAGTGTTAGAGATTGCCGAACTGAACTCAAAGGCCAGTTATCTCAACATTGGCGTGGATCACTTCGAAGTGGGTAAGGCCTGCACCAGACACCTGATTGAACAAGGTTTTAAGAACGTTGGTTTTATTGGGGCGCGCGGGAATCACTCAACGTTGCAACGCCAGTTACACGGTTGGCAAAGTGCGATGATTGAAAACTATCTCACCCCAGATCATTTTCTAACGACTCATGAAGCGCCATCTTCACAATTGGGTGCGGAAGGGTTGGCGAAGTTATTGCTGCGCGATTCAAGCTTGAATGCTTTGGTGTGTAGCCATGAGGAGATAGCAATTGGTGCGCTCTTTGAGTGCCATCGCCGCGTGCTCAAAGTCCCGACCGACATTGCCATTATTTGCCTTGAAGGCTCTTCTATGGGGGAGCATGCTTACCCAAGTTTGACATCGGCAGAATTTGATTACGAGCGCATGGGCACCAAGGCGGCAGAAAAACTGTTGCATGCCATCAAAGGTGAGCCAGAAGAAAGACCAACCAGTATGGGCTTTAAGCTAAAACGCCGAGCGAGTACTGCGATCAACTAATTTGATTAGCGACAACCCGCGATACAAAAAACCTCTCAATGCTGAGAGGTTTTTTTATGCGTGATAACAGTGATTCTCGACTAAGGACGCTCACCTGCTGCTAGGCGACGTTCGATATCCGCAACCACTTCTGGGAAGTCAGCAATGGTGTCGATAAGGTAGTGCGGCGAGCTCTTTAGCAATTTTGCACGCGCTTTTTCACGAGCGGCATTAAGCGTTGCTTCGTCCGCAGCTTGGTATTCTTCAAACGTTAGACCCGCTTCGTTACCAGAAAGCAGCAAGCCAACGGTCCACATACCGGCGTTGTGACCTTCATCGATGCCCGGTGCTGCGTCATCCACTTTGATACACGCTTTAACGTCGGTTACATTCAGCTCAATTACGTTTTTCAGTGCCATAAATGGTGCTGGGCGACCACCTTGCGGTAGGTCATCCGTTGCTACTACGTAATCCGGTTGGTAGCCGTAATCCGCTGCAACTGGAATCAGTACGTCCATCACCTCACGCGGGTAACCCGAACAAGAACCGATCTTGATGCCTTTGTCTTTCAGACCGTTTACCACTTCAACTGCGTTGAGGATTGGTTCTGCGTGGTCAGCCACTTTTGCTTTTTGCAGAGGCATAAATGCCGCGTAGATAGTGTCGATGTCTTCGCTGGTCATTGAGCGACCAAACTTCTCATTCCAGCGCTTATCAACTGCAGGAATACGACCCACTGCTTGGATGTGGTCCCACTTACCAAGACCCATTGGTTCGCGCGCTTCTTCAAGGTCAATTTCAAAATCAAAGCCTTGTTTGAATGCTTCCACAAAGATGCTGGTTGGCGCAAAAGAGCCGAAATCGACGATAGTGCCAGCCCAGTCAAAGATCACTGCTTGAATTGGTGAGTTGCTCATGTTCAATCCTTTTTCTTGCTTGCCAGAGCGCTTGCCTACACGTAGGAACCGCGCTCTGGGTAAATTGGTTTTTGTTGAGGTCTATTGACCCTAAAAGTAGTTAAAGTCTTTACACACTTTGGCGATCGCTTCTTCGAAGATCGCCAACGCTTCTGTCAGTTGCTCGCGAGTGATGATCAGCGGTGGGCTGAGTTGAATCACGTTGCCTTGAGATACCTTGAAGCTCACGCCATTGTTGAGGCATTGGTACAACACAGCTTCCGCTTCGTCATACGCGCGTGCTTTGCTTTCGTGGTCGGTGACCAGTTCAATGCCCCACAACATGCCGATGCCACGAACATCACCAATCACAGGGTACTTGGCTTTCATCTCTAGCAGTTTTTCACGCATGAACTGGCTGTCGGCTTTGGCTTTATCTAGTAAGCCTTCTTGCTCAATGGCTTCCATGGTTGCCAGTGCTGCAGCACAACCGATAGGGCTTTTCTCATGAGTGTAATGACCCATGGAGATTTGCTCGGCAGTGTTGTATTTGTCTTTGGTTACCATGGCTGCGATAGGCACTAACCCTCCACCCAAGCCTTTTCCGATGCAGAGCATATCTGGCTCGATGTCGTAGGCTTGGTAGGTAAACCATTCGCCGCTGCGACCCATGCCGTTAGGAATGTCGTCTATGATCAGCATGACATTGTGTTTGTCACAGATTTCACGGATGCGTTTCCAGTAGGCTTTGCTCGGTACTTGTACGTCTGTATTACGAACCGCTTCTGCGATAAATGCGCCCACGCCGCCTTCTTTCTCAATCACGTATTCAAGGTAGTCGGCGTAATGCACATCGCTACCGTCCGCGACTGGGAAAGCGCCACGGTAAGACACCGCTGGTGGAATGCGCTCAACACCTGCCATTAATGGTCCCATGCCTTGACGGAAACACGCTTCACCACCCACTGAGATGGCATCTAGCGATGCACCGTGGAAGGAATCCCACAGAGACACCACCTTGTAGTTGCCCGTGATGTGGCGCGCTAGTTTAAGTGCCATGCCAACTGCAGATGTGCCACCCGGAGCAAACAACACGCGGTTCAATTCGCCGCCACAGATTTGGGTGAGTTTTTCGGCACATTCAATCGCGGTTTCGTTGGTAAAACGACGTGGTGAAAACGGCAGTTTGGCAATTTGCTCTTGCACACGTTTAATCACATGCAGATGACCATAGCCCAACTGGTGGACGTTATTGCCATGGAAGTCCATGTACTTTTTGCCCGTGGCATCTTGGATGTAGATGCCTTCTGCTGCTTCCAACGTATCTAAGCAAGGCGTCGACATGGCTTGATGAAGAAAGACCTCCGAATCACGCTTCAATAATGCTTGCGTGCGTTCGTCGTCCATCGACGAATTCCAAGCTTGGCGCGCCGGTGTCGTGTTGACATCGCCTTCGCTACGGAAATGAGTCGGTTTGATATTCTGAGTCATAACGCTCTCTTAATCAGAAGGCTGCTTTACGCAACTTGCCAATACATTGCTTTTTCAATCGCACCGATTAAGCGCTCGATATCTGCTGGGTAAACTTCACCAATGTTGCCGATACGGAAGCAATCTGCGTTCGATACCTTACCCGGATAAATCACAAAACCTTGCTCTTTTAAACGCGTATAGAACGTTTTGAACTGGTAATCACTGTGAGTCGGAGAGTAGAAAGAAGTGATGATTGGCGAGTGAAGGTCATCACTCAGTAGCGGTTCGAAACCAAGAGAGCGCATACCTGCAACCAGTGTTTTCTGGTTAGTTTGGTAACGGTTATGACGAGCCTCAATGCCGCCTTCTTGTTCCAGCTCTAGTAATGCTTGGTAGAAAGCGCGAACCGTGTGCGTAGGAGACGTGAAACGCCATTTGCCGTGGTTCACTTCCATGCAGTGCCACTGGTCGTAAAGGTCAAGGCTCAAAGAACGTGCCTGACCTTGGCACTTTTCGAGTTCCGTTTGTTTCGCAATCACAAAGCCAAAGCCCGGCACGCCTTGAATACATTTGTTTGCAGAGCTGATCATAAAATCGATACCAAGATCGGCGATGTCCATTGGAATCCCGCCGAAGCTCGACATGGCATCCAGAATCACCACTTTACCGTGCGCTTTTGCCGCAGAAGCAAATGCCTCAATTGGGTTAAGCATGCCAGTGGTTGTCTCACAGTGAACAATCGCCACGTGTGTGATAGCAGGATCCGATGCCAATGCAGTTTCCACCTCGTTCAAGTGTGGCTGTGATGTTTCGCCTGGGGAAACTACATGGCATGGAATATTTAGGTAATCAGCGATCTGAGCGATACGCGCACCGTAAGCACCGTTGTCGACTACCAACAACTTTCCATCTCTGCCAATGGCGCTGCCAATCGTAGCTTCTACTGATGCGGTGCCGCTACCTTGCATGAGCACGCTGGTGTAGCCGTCTTGCTCCGTCGCCAGTTTTACAAGCTTAGTGCGGATCACTTCTACAATGTCTTTGTTGTATTCATCATCCCAAGTACACCAGTCTTTTAGCATGGCTTCACGTACCGTTTCAGAAGTAGATAGAGGACCTGGAGTCAGTAGTAGGTATTCGTTTTTCATCTCGATTTCCATCAGAATAATTTAATTGGTCTACACCAGAATTTAAGTTCACTTTAGCAGGGATGAAAAAGGGTCGTAAATAGCCATTCAGTGAATTTCATAAAACTTTCATATCCAAAATTTCACCGATCAGTTGGTCGCCTATTTATCGATAATTTTCTCAAAACTGCCATTTTATGGTCATTAATTCGTCACATTGGCGAAGTAGGGTAATTAGCGTAAACTGGTACAGACCAAAATGAAAACTTAGCCAAATTAACTGGAGAAAATGATGAAAAACCGTTTGATGAAAGGATCGCTGGCTGCGCTTGTCTCTCTGCTTGCTACCAATGCAATGGCTGCACAGGAAGTGACGGTTTACACCGCTTTCGAAACTGACATTCTTGCGAAATACAAGTCTGCGTTTGAGAAAGACAACCCAGATATCAAGATTAAGTGGGTTCGTGATTCAACCGGTATCATGACGGCGAAATTGCTGGCAGAAAAGAATAACCCTCAAGCAGAAGTGGTTTGGGGTCTGGCTGGCTCGTCAATGGCACTGCTTAAAGATGAAGGTCTTCTTAAGCCTTACACACCAAAAGGTTTGGAAGAGCTGCATGCGAACCTAAACGACCCTCAATCAAACCAAGCTTGGTTCGGTAACGATGCGTTCTTTAACGCAGTTTGTTTCAACGAAGCGGTAGCGAAACAACTTAACCTACCGAAACCAACGTCTTGGGAAGACCTAACAAAGCCGGTTTACAAAGGTCACATTGCAATGCCGAACCCAGCGTCTTCAGGCACCGGCTACATGCAGGTTTCTGCTTGGCTACAAAACATGGGTGAAGATCAGGCATGGAACTACATGCGTGACTTAGATAAGAACATTGCACATTACACGCACTCGGGTTCTAAGCCATGTGTTCAAGCAGGTATGGGCGAAGTGGCTGTCGGTATTTCGATGGCGAGCCGCGGCGCGAAGCTGAAAACACAAGGCGCACCACTAGCGGTTATCACACCAAAAGGCATCGGCTGGGAATCAGAAGCCGTTGGTCTAGTAAAAGAATCGGATGCAGCGAAACGTGTTGTGGACTGGTCAATCTCTAAAGAGGCAAACGAGCTTTACGTAGAAATGTACCCAGTGGTTGCACATAAAGAAGTGAAAGCTACTGTGTCTAACTTCCCTAATGTTCAAGAGAACATGGCGAAGATGGACTTTGCGCAAATGGGCAGCAAGCGTGCAGAGATTCTAGCGGCTTGGTCTGAGAAGTTTGACGCGAAATCAGAGCCAAAATCTTAATTGAATTTGCTTTGAGTTGAATACTGAAATCCACCTCGGTTGAGGTGGATTTTTTGTTTTCTCTGTTATTTCAGAGTTTGCTGAAAGTAGATTCCTAGTCTCACCTAGGTTCGCTGGAATGACGGACTTAAGAAAGTTGGGAGCTTCTATCCGCACTCACAACGTCATTCTCGAGAGCGACGAAGGAGTGAGTCGGGAATCTCTAATTACCACTTGAACAAACCCCATCTCCCTTCATCTATTTGTCATCTTCTAGCTATAAATTTGTCATTGGAACGTAACACTCCAAAACTAAAGTTGGTATATACCATTTGGAGCGTGTGTTATGTCAACTAACCAACATTACCTAAATATCGAAAATGTAGTGAAGCAATTCGGACAGTTCATTGCATTAAAGAAAATCTCGCTAGCGATTGAGAAGGGCGAGTTTGTTTGTTTTCTTGGCCCTTCTGGCTGCGGTAAAACCACTCTGTTACGTGCCATTGCAGGTTTAGACTTGCCAACATCTGGTGCGATTTTTCAAAACGGTCAAGAGACCACATTTCTACCACCAGAGAAGCGCGATTTCGGCATTGTATTCCAGTCTTACGCGCTGTTTCCGAACCTAACTGTGCAAGAGAACATTGCGGTGGGCTTGAAGAACCAAGGTATGTCGACCAAAGAAGCGTTAGAGAAGGTGGATTACTGGCTAGAAACCATTGGTCTTCCAACCTCTGGCGAGAAATTCCCTAACCAACTTTCTGGTGGTCAACAACAGCGTGTGGCACTTGCTCGCGCATTAGCGTTGTCTCCGGGTCTACTGCTACTTGATGAGCCGCTGTCAGCGCTGGATGCAAAAGTGCGTGTTCACTTACGTGATGAGATTTGTAAGCTGCAACGCAAACTTGGCATCACCACCATCATGGTTACGCACGATCAGGACGAAGCATTGTCGATGGCGGATCGTATTGTGGTAATGAACCATGGTGTGATTGAGCAAGTCGGCACACCTCAAGAGATCTACCAACAACCAGCAACGCGCTTTGTTGCTGAGTTTGTCGGCAGCATGAACTTTATCGAAACCTCAGTCGCAACGGACTCCCAAGTACGAATTGCAGAAACCTTGATGCCAGCACCAAGCTTGACCAATCGTAAGATCCAACGTGGTGACCGCTTCGACCTTGCGGTGCGTCCTGAAAGCATCAAGTTCGTTGAAAACTACAACAACTCTTTACCTGTGCGAGTTACCGCAACCGAGTTTCTGGGGGCGTTTTTCCGTATTGATTGCGTATTGCAAAACGACAGCTCAACGAAAACCATCGTAGTGGATGTGCCTGTGGAAACGGTTCAAAAACTCAATATCAAGGCGGGCGATGTACGTTACATCCAGTTTGCTGAAGAAGGGCTGCATGGTTACGCCGTGCCCTCGGTTGATAAAGCGCTAGCAGCGTAGGTGTAAACATGGATGCGAAGACAATGACGATGAATAGCCTAACCACGCAAGACAAAGCAAAATCCCTACTCGGACGTGTTAGCCGCGATAACCTTGTGTTGTTTGGTTTGCTCGCTGGTTTGTCGACCATGATGGTGCTGTTCATCTTAATGCCGCTTTGGGCAATGTTGACCAAGAGTGTGCAAAATGCCAATGGCGAATTTGTCGGATTGGCAAACTTTGCGACATACTTTTCCTCTTCAAGCTTGTGGGTGTCGGTGGGAAACACCTTCACTTTGGGCGTGATTGTGACCTCGGTAGTGGGCGTGCTTGCGTTTGGTTATGCCTACGCGCTGACTCGTTCATGCATGCCGTTTAAAGGTTTGTTTCAAATCCTAGGTACTGCGCCGATTCTTGCGCCTTCGTTGTTGCCGGCGATCAGTTTGATCTTCCTTTTCGGTAATCAAGGCATTGCCAAAGAGATGTTGTTAGGAAACTCGGTTTACGGTGTGATTGGTATCTCGATGGGTTTGATTTTCTGGACCTTCCCTCATGCATTGATGATTTTGACCACTTCGCTGCGTACTTCAGATGCCCGTTTGTATGAAGCTGCCCGCGCACTGAAAACCTCACCAATCAAAACCTTCTTTATGGTGACGCTACCTGCGGCGAAATACGGTTTGATCAGTACGCTTATCGTCGTCTTTACGCTAGTTATCACGGACTTTGGTGTGCCGAAAGTGATTGGGGGCAGCTACAACGTTCTGGCGACTGATATCTTCAAGCAAGTGGTGGGACAACAAAACTTTGCCATGGGTGCGGTGACCAGCATTATGCTTTTATTCCCTGCGGTAATGGCATTTGGTGCAGACCGCTGGGTACAGAAAAAGCAAAAAAGCTTATTTGACACTCGCTCGGTGCCTTATCAGCCAGAACCTAACAAAGCGCGCGACAGCATTTGTTTGGTTTACTGCAGCATCATTTCTATCGCAGTGCTGGCGGTGCTTGGCATGGCGGTGTATGGCTCATTAGTTACGTTCTGGCCTTGGAACAAAGCGCTGACGCTAAACAATTACAACTTTGCTGAAATGAGCACTTACGGTTGGGGTCCATTCTTCAACTCACTAACGCTGGCAGGTTGGACGGCGGTTATTGGTACAGCCATCATCTTTGTCGGTGCTTACTGCATTGAGAAAGGGCGTGCGTTTGGTCCAATTCGTCAAGTGATGCAAATGCTCAGCGTGGTACCAATGGCGGTTCCGGGTATGGTGCTTGGCTTGGGTTACATCTTTTACTTCAATGATGCGAACAATCCTTTGAATGTGCTTTATGGCACCATGGCATTCTTGGTGATTAACACGGTAGTGCATTACTACACCGTGGGTCACATGACTGCACTGACAGCGCTAAAGCAGTTGCCATCGGAGATTGAAGCCACAGCGGCATCGGTGAAGCTTCCTCAATACAAGTTGTTCTTTAAAGTGACATTACCTGTGTGTTTACCTGCGATTTTGGACATTGCGACTTACTTGTTTGTTAATGCATTGACCACCACTTCTGCGGTAGTATTCCTTTACTCAACCGATACGATTCCGGCTTCGGTCTCGATTCTGAATATGGACGATGCAGGTCAAACTGGCGCTGCTGCAGCGATGGCTGTGATGATCATGATGGCTGCCGCAATTGCGAAGATTGTTCAGATGACTTTGGGTAAATTGTTAGAGAATCGCACACAAGCTTGGCGCAAAAGATAAGGACACTTCGTGCAATACGTAAAAATTAAAGATTCGATTGTTGAACAGATTGAAGCGGGCATGCTATCGCCGCGTCAAAAACTGCCAGCAGAGCGTAAGTTGGCGGAATCGTTCGATACTACACGCGTCACTTTGCGTGAAGCTTTATCACTGCTCGAAGCGGAAGGTCGAATCTATCGCGAAGACCGCCGAGGTTGGTTTATCTCACCTGAGCCATTGCGTTACGACCCAACCCAAACGTTGAACTTCCCAAACATGGCAAAAGCGCAAAATCGCGTGCCAAAAACAGAAGTGATAGCCGCAAAAGGCACCTTGGCTAATAAATTGGCCGCTCGTTTGTTGGACCTTCAGCCGTTTTCAGACGTATTTCGTGTCGACCGCGTTCGTTACCTAGAAGAGCGTCCGGTGGTTTATGTCACGAACTACATTCGACCAGACATATTTCCCAACTTATTGTCTTATGATTTATCAAACTCGTTAACCGACATTTATCGTGAACACTACGGTGTGACGTATCAAAAAATTCGTTACCGCATTTCGACTAGTACTTTGTTGGGTGAGGTGGCACAGGCATTGCGCGCGACTTCTGGTACGCCTGCAATGGTGGTTGAACGTATCAACTACAACCAACATGGTGAGTTGATTGACTGTGACATCGAATACTGGCGTCATGATGCCATCAGCATCGAGTCTGTCGCAGAGCTGAATTAATCTCTGTTTGCTGGTCATCTGTCTAGTTGGCGGCGAGCAGTTTATATCTCAAATTCAAAGGCTCCATATTGGGGCCTTTGTTGTACCCAAGCACCATGAGGGTATCTAAATATCATAAACAGGAAAACGGAATGGATCTCTTGGCAATCGCACTCGTTGTATTGTCTGCGGTTATGCATGCTGGCTGGAATATTCTTGGTAAAAGCAATGCTGGTTCAGGGCTCGCGTTTACGATGGCGGCAAGTTTATCTGCTTGCCTTCTGCTCACGCCTTATCTTATTTGGTATCTCTTTAACATTGGCTGGGCGACGTTGCCCAACGTGTTTTGGGGAATGCTGTTTATCAGTGGTTTATCTCAAATCGTCTATTTGGTTGGTTTGATCGTGGCCTACAAGCACGCCGATGTGGGAGTGATTTATCCGATTGCGAGAGCACTTCCTGTAATGATGGTGGGCGCACTCACCGTCGCCTTAGGTTATGAGTTGAACGCTCAGCAGTGGTTGGGTTTCCTGCTTATTACTTTAGGTTGTGTCCTAGTTCCAGTGGCCAGTTTTCGTCAAATTACTTTTGGGGAGTACCTGAATGTTGGTGTGTTTTGGGCCTTGATTGCGGCGTTTGGCACGACGGGTTACTCCGTTGTGGACAAGCAAGCACTGAATCTGCTAACTCAACAAACATCGACCATTCTTAACGACCACTATAGCGCGATTTTTTATCTAGGCGTGCAGTTTTGGGTTATGGGAGTACCGGTTTTATTGTGGTGTATTGTTTCGGGGAGTCAGCAAGAACTACAAACCGCTTGGATGATTCGCAAAAGTGCGAGCATGGCTGGCATCATGATGGCATCAACCTACGGCTTGGTGCTGTTTGCGATGACCATGACTGACAACGTCAGCCTTGTTGTGGCTTTGCGGCAAATCAGCATTGTATTTGGTTTATTAATGGGCGTGTGGTTGTTGGCTGAAAAATGGTATTTCACGCGAGGCGTCGGGGTGCTGTTGATCCTGAGCGGAATCATTCTGTCATTGAGCCCTGCTTGAGGTATAAGGCACCGATGTCGATTCGGTGCCTTGGCACAGCTAAATTTTTAAAATCGCAATTGTGCACCAAACATCACACCGCCAGAATCAAAGTCGCTATTCTTGGCGTAGTTGTACTCCAAGTTCAAACCAAAGTGTTTATAGGCCCAAGCGACACCAGCAGCGGCCTCGCCTCCAAGGCTGGACTCATCATATTCTTTGCTCTGACCATTATTTTTAAATGTATAACTTAACGTGTAGTAAGTGATACCGCCTTTCCCGTAAAGCTCAAAACCAGCTCCCAGAGGGTAACTTGCGTAACCGCTGAGTCGAGGTCCGCCATAACTGACATCGGTGATTTCTGTTAAGGGACTGATAAGTACGGAGCCAATGCCGTTAAATGCGCCCTTATAGCCAGCTTCAATGCCAAAGTTGTGATCGAACATGTAACGGTAATATACATCACCAAGGAACATGTCACCTTCATCATGGCTATTGTTCACATCGTAACTAACATTACCGTAGCCTAAATTTGCTCCAACAACATGTTGGGGTGGTTGTGCATGAGCCGTTAAGGAAAGTGCGGACAGTAAGCATGCAACGGCGTACTTGTAAGACATAAAAACTCCGAATCATAAAATGAAAAACAAAACGTCATGTGCTGCGTTGGGTTAACGTAGCCTTGCCATGAACTCCGCTTTGGTATTGTCTAACCATTCGTAACGGCGTCTATACATCGAGCGTTTAGAACGCGACATGCCTTCGATATCACGACGCGGGGCATTCACATCGAGTGAGTAGAAATGACGGTTGTATTCGGTGCCGCCCAACTCTTGCCAGAGTGCATCGTAATCCGTTTTTATTCGTCCTTTACTGTAGCGTCGTGCAGCATAAGTATGGGATTGTGTTTTTACCGCTAGAATCGTATTCACTTCCCAAATTTGCGCGAGTAAAGTAAGCAAACTCACCATCAAGCTTTTTGGTCTTTGCCCGTAAAGTTTACGAGTTAACTTTTTAATTTTCGCGTTGTTCTCTTCACTGCTGCGTGGCCCTTGCAAGCCGCCAATCATAATGCTGCGTCCAGACTCTATGTGGCCGAGAGTAAATGAGAGTGTATAGAAGTTGCCATCCTCCGCGCTGTGTAGCACTAGGCTCATGTCGCCTTCTTTTTGGTAACGCGCTTCGTACACCAATCGCACAGAGTACAATGTCTCGTCGATTTCAAATGATGTTAATGTTAAGCCTGTCGAATCGGTATAGATCTCTTCAATGGTCTGTTTAGAAAGCAGCTCTGAAATGGTTTTGTAGTGATCAACCACTAGGTTTGAACGATCGAACGCTGAGTTATTTTTGATGATGTAGGGACGAAACGGTTTTTCTAAAAATCGGTGCGTACGTGCACAAAGCATCTCTAGCAATGACGATTCAATATTATCTGACAGGTGCTTAAACGCTCGTTTGTAGTAAAGTGCACGCAAGATGAACTTCGCTCTGTAGGTCCAAATTGGCTTATAGACATCAGCATAATCATCTGAGTAAATTGATTTGCTATGGTAAAAAATGGATTTGTTCGCGGTCATTTTCACTCCAGATTAACGTGTGCTCAACAGCCACAATTAAGAACCGGCGGACGAGCAGCGAAGAACCCGAAAAAGGGGGAAATGCAAAGCACTACTAAAAGGGGAGGTTTTGCTGTGCCCGACGTTTATATAAGGTTTTGAACACTGTTCTTTTGTTGGGATTCTAAGAGAAAATTGACCTTAGGTATTGTATGGGTTGGTAAGGAAATGTCAGTTTGGAAGCCACTTTGAACGTTGTGATTACGAGGTAGAAAAATGCTCGTGTTGGCAGAGTATGATGCCGTGTTGCTAAGTTAAAGTGAAATGAGTTGAACAAGAATTGAACGTTATTTGAAATTATTTTGACGTGTTTCTGGTCTTTATACGTACCTTATAAATATCGAGCCAATTTAGGCCCGATATAAAGGTAAGTAAGGAGAGGTTTATGAAACGCTTAATGACTTTAGCAAGTATGATTGCTCTGACTGCTGCACCTTCTGTTGTTTTTGCTGGTGGCTATCAGTGGACAAACGATACCGAAACGATCCATGGTGATGTTATGGATAGCAAACAAGCGGCTTATGAAATGGGTCGTGACATGATTCAGAACTATCAAAGCAAATCACCAGGTCAGCTTCGTGACGAGTTTACAAGCCTTACAGAGTATGTTGATCGCCAGTCGTTTTCTATCACCGACTCAAAAGTCATGGTGAATGAGTTCTTGCAAAGTGACGGGCAAGTTGTATACCAGCCTATTCTCAATGTTCAATACGAGTACCGCATGCGTGAAACCGGTAAATACTAACCAGTAAGACGGTCTCGATTTTCCGATAATTTATATCCTTGCTGTTTGTTTTGGGGAGCGCTGCTCCCCTTTTTTGTATTCATTGATAGCGGAAACTTCCACTCTCTCAGCGCAACATTTGCTATCGCTCAGCGTTAGATATTCTTGCTCGTTGATTGTGCTCATCGTTTGTAAAGTGTTTACAGAAACGATGCAACGCACTAACAAGGATATCCGATGACACACAGTTCATACTGGTTCAAACAGGCCATTGAAGCTGAACAGCCAGAAACGCCGCAACCATTACATCAAAATATTGATACCGATATTGCTATTGTCGGTGGTGGCTACACCGGACTTTGGACAGCGATTATGATTAAGCAGCAATCTCCTGAAAAACAGGTGGTTGTTATCGAAAAGGGCTTGTGTGGCAGTGGTGCATCGGGCGCGAATGGCGGCTGTATGCTGACATGGTCGACAAAGTTTCCGACGTTGAAACGACTATTTGGTGAGGAACACGCCGCTTGGTTAGTGAAAGAGTCAGAGCAAGCGGTGTTAGAAATCGACGCATTTTGCAAGCAACATGGGATTGATGCACAGCTATCACTCAACGGTGTTTATTATACGGCGACAAACCGAGCGCAAGCTGGAGGAATGCAGCCAGTTGTTGATGAGTTACAACGATTAGAGGTGAACAGCTGGCGTCGTTGCTCGGTGGAGGAACTGCTTGCCAATGCGGGTTCACCTCGCCATATTGAAGGCTATCACTCTCCGGTTGCTGCTAACGTACAACCCGCCTTACTCGCGCGAGGGTTGCGCCGTGTTGCTATTGATCTGGGTGTAGAAGTTTATGAGAACACGCCAATGACGCGTCTAGATTATGGAAAACCTGCCACCCTCTGTACACCTAAAGGAAACATTCAAGCGCAGCAGGTGGTGTTGGCATTAAATGCATGGATGGTGGAGCAATTTAAGCAGTTCAAAAACAGTATTGTTGTGGTGTCTTCGGATATGGTTATTACCAAACCGCTTGGTGATACGTTGTCTCAATCTGGTTGGCAAGCGGGTTCGAGTGTGTTGGACTCACGCATCTTCGTGCATTATTACCGAGATACGCCAGATGGCCGTTTGATGCTAGGTAAAGGCGGTAATCAGTTCTCTTTCAACAACCAAGTTGACGCGATGTTTAACAAGCCGACGCGTTATCAAACGCTACTAAAAAAATCATTCGACAACCTTTTTCCTCGCTTAAAAGGGGCTGAATTTGAGTACTCTTGGACTGGCGGTTCGGATCGCTCCGTAACTGGTTTTCCTTTCTTTGGCCAATTGGATAAGCAAAGCAATGTCTTTTACGGATTTGGTTATTCAGGTAACGGCGTTGCCCAAACTAGAATGGGTGGAAAAATTTTATCGTCGTTGGTGTTAGGGCTAGATAACGAATGGACGCGAAGTGGTTTAGCGCAAGGACCGCTTGGGTATTTTCCACCAGAACCAATACGTTGGCTGGGAGCAATGATGGTACGAAATGCTGTTCGCCGAAAAGAGGAAGCGGAAGACAATGAGAAACATCCGTTTGTTTGGGATAAATGGCTAGCGAAACTCGCAGGACCAGCAGGCAAAGCGGATAAGCTCGACTAAACTGAAGACTTTAGCCACAAACGAGACAGTTTGCAGTGAAAGTCATTGGGGGGCGATGTAGCCTTGTGTTAGCCTCTGTCTTTCAAGCTCAGATTTAAAAGGTGAGTAATATAATGAAAGTATTCAGCAACTTCGATAGCGGCAGCATTCACGTAGTGAAAGCGGACGACAAAAATGACATCCAACTTAAAATCCCTAATGACAATATGTCGGAATTCTACCAGTGGTTCCATTTCCGTCTAGAAACCGAAGCCGAGCAGTCGCACACGATCAAACTGCTTGATTTGGCTAAGTCGGCTTATCCAGAAGGGTGGCAAGGTTACGATGTCGTGGCGTCTTACGACCGTGAAGAATGGTTCCGTATACCAGCAGAGTTCGATGGCGACACGCTGACTTTCACTGTTATCCCTGAGCGTAGCTCAATTTACTTCGCGTACTTTGCACCTTACACATACGATCGTCATTTAGATTTGTTACACATGGCACAAAGCGCGCACCACTGCCAACTAGAAACACTAGGCCACACATTAGACGGCAATGACATGAGCTTGCTAACGTTTGGTGAGCCAGAAGAAGGCAAAAAGAAAATCTGGATGATTGCACGCCAACATCCGGGTGAAACCATGGCTGAATGGTTCATGGAAGGCATGATCCAACGTTTACTGGATGAAAATGACACGGTTGCGCGTGCATTACTGGAAAAAGCAGTGCTTTACGTGGTACCAAACATGAACCCAGACGGTGGTATTCGCGGCCACTTGCGTACGAACGCGGTAGGCGTGAACTTGAATCGTGAATGGCAAACTCCGTCTATGGAGAAAAGTCCAGAAGTCTACCTTGTTCGTCAACGTATGCTGGAAACGGGTGTTGACATGTTTTTAGATATCCATGGTGATGAAGCAATTCCTTACAACTTCGTCGCTGGCTCAGAAGGTATTCCTTCTTACGATGAAAATCTTGCCGCTTTAGAGGCATCATTTAAGCAAGCGCTACTAACTATTACACCTGAGTTCCAAGATGAGATTGGTTATGATAAAGATGAGCCGGGTAAAGCGAATTTGACGGTAGGCTCAAACTGGGTCGCGGAGCAGTTCAAATGCCTGTCGTACACGATCGAGATGCCATTTAAAGATAACAACAATCACCCAGATCCGCTTTATGGTTGGTCACCAGAACGCAGTGTATTATTTGGGCAAGATGTCTTAGCTGCAACGCTTACCGTGGCGGATAAAATCTAGTTCGATAAGTTCACGTCTGTTCATTATTTCGAAAACAGCTCATTTTAAATGAGCTGTTTTTTTATGCCTTCGATATCCATTCTCTCCTGTAAAAATTTGTTGCCATTCACAGGCTTAAATGTCGATTCTTAAATTTGAGAAAATGGGTTTTTATGGTGATTTGCGTCACAGAAAACTGGCTATTTTGTGATATTCTCCGCAACGAATTGACTATGGCTAAACCAACGCAACGAGACTTTATTTCTCGGTTGGGTATGCGGATGAAGCTCATGAATAGATGGTCTTGAGGTTATCTTTCTCCGTTTTACGTCATTGGCGTTTGAATATCATTTTTTGATTCTTTCCTACGCTATTTAGCTATTTCTGTTCGAAGAAAAGAGAAAGTTACGGCTTCATATTTTACGGCAGTATGCTGCCTCGATGTGTTGCTTTGTGTACAAGAAAAAGGAAAAGAATAATGAAAAAAATCGCTATAGCAGTGGCTACTGTACTTGCTGGTGGTGTGATCTCAAACGTTGCACTTGCTGACACTTACATGGGCGGTAAAGTAGGTTACAACTCTCTAAATGATGCGTGTTACCTAAACGAACCTTGTGACGACGACAGTTTTGCAGCATCTATGCACCTGGGCTACAGCTTCAACGAGTACGTTGCAGCAGAGTACGGTGTTGATTACCTTGGTGACTTCACTGCAAACTTCAAAAAGCCGGGCCTAAACACCGTTGACGGTGATCTTTGGGCGTTGACTCTTGCTCCTAAATTCAACCTACCGCTAACGGATTCTTGGAATCTATTCGCGAAAGTTGGTGCTGCATACATGATGGCGGGTGACGAAAAAGATTTCGTACCAACAGGCTCTCTAGGTGCTGAGTACAAAATCAACTACAACTGGAGCCTACGTGCTGAATACCAACGTTACCAAGATATGTCTGATGACGTGATTGAAGATATGGATTCAGATTTCTTCGGTATTGGTTTTAACTACAAGTTCGGCTCTGAGCCAGTAGTTCAAGAAGAAGTGGTTGAGGAAGTAGTAGAAACACGCCCTGCAACACGTATTGTTGAGCATGTTTACCCTGCTCAAACAACAGCGACAGTACAATTCGACCTAGAAAGTGCAGAAGTGAAAGATGCATCGACCCTTTCTGGTACCGTTGATCTGATGAACACTTACCCACAAGCTCAAGTTGAGATCACGGGTTACAGTGATACGACGGGTTCTGCTGCGTACAACCAGCAACTTACAGAAAAACGCGCGAAAGCCGTTGCTGACGAGTTCCAAGCAAAAGGTATTGCGGCTGAGCGTATGACAGTGAAAGGCATGGGTGAAGCTAACCCAGTAGCAAGCAACGAAACACGTCAAGGTCGTCAAATGAACCGTCGTGTTGAAGTAGTTGTCCCTGCGTTTGAATACCAAACCACTGAGAAAGCAGAATAATTCCTGCTTAAGAGACAGTTCCAAAAGCCAGCGTGTATCACGCTGGCTTTTTTGATCCCGCTTAACAAACTCAGCACTTTCATCAATTTGTCATCACCAGTTCATACCATGGCTGCCAAGTATTTGGGAGAGTGTTATGCAAAGTTTACCGCCGCTTAATTTGCTCCGAGCGTTTGAAGCCACGGCGCGATTACAGAGCTTCACTAAAGCCGCAGAGGAGCTAAATGTGACCCGTGCGGCCGTCAGTCAGCAGGTGAAATCGCTAGAACTGCAGTTAAATGCAACATTATTCGAGCGCAAGGGTACGCACCTTACGCTGACCAGCTCAGCAAAAGAATACTGGCCTGTGGTTAACCATGTGCTTCAAACCTTATCAACCTCGACCCATCATTTATTTACTCGCCCACAGAACAAGCAAATTACCTTACATGTCGCCCACAGTTTTTGCTCGCAATGGCTAATACCAAGGCTGGCCGATTTTCAGCGTCAATTTCCAGATGTTTCCTTTAAGATCTCGACAACCGCGAATACGGTTCCAAACGCCAGTGCGATTGCAGATATAGAAATTATTAACGGAGATGGCGATTGGCAAGATCAACAAGCTATTCAGCTTACCCAAGAAAACTGGATCGTTGTAGCAAGCCCCGGCTTTATTCAGTTAAATCCGATTGATGACCTCACGAAGCTGTCTCAAACACCTAAAATCTGCACTGGCGGTTATCATGAATCTTGGCAGGTATGGTTTGCGTACCAAGGTTATCAAGGCAAGGTGAGCAAAGTGATAGCCGAATTTGAACATTCATTGCTTGCTATTCAAGCTGCAACCAATCAACTTGGTATATTGCTGGTGAGAGACTTTCTTGTTGAGGATGAGTTACAACAAGGGATATTAGTACAAATCGGAGATTGGCGTATGCCCAGCTCCGGCGCACACTATATGATGGTTAGAGCATCAGAAAAGTCACACGTAAACACCTTTGCCCAATGGTTAATACAAAGCCTTTGATGTTTTACGGTCTATTTTTACAGCGGTACTTATTCTTGCGATTTACCTAACAAAATTGCGCGGTTTCTTATAGGGTCAGTCAACCTTCTCTAAAAGCTTTGAGTGTATGATGATCTAGCTTTACGTTATCTGATGCGCGCTTAATCCACACAGGATACTGTTATGGAAACAATGCAAGGCGGTAGAGAAAATGCCATCTATCGAAAAGGGAACTTGATATCTCGTCCTGCCAGTTATTGGACGATGACTATCCATCAGCTACTTACCTATCTTCATTCACGAGGCTTTACGGCATGCCCTAAAGCGGTTGGTATTGAAAAAGGAAAAGAGTGGGTTAGCTATGTCGAAGGAGAGACTTACAACTATCCATTGATTGGCAACATTGCTTCTGTTTCCGCGCTCCAATCTGCGGCAAAAATGTTACGCGATATGCACGATGCATCTGAGGGTTTCCTTAAGCAATATCAAAATGAAACGCTGCACTGGATGCTGCCACCACGAACACCACAAGAGGTGATTTGTCATGGTGATTTCATGCCATATAACGTGGCACTCCGTGGAGAGTTTGTCGTTGGTGTGTTTGATTTTGATACGGCGCATCCGGCGCCAAGAGTTTGGGATGTCGCTTTTTCGGTCTATGGTTGGGCACCATTTAAAACCGATGAGCACGATAAAATGGGCTGTTTGGAGCAACAAATTCAGCGTGCAAAACTCTTCTGTGACGCTTATGGGTGTTCGAGATTGGAACGGGAAGAGCTGGTGGAGGTGATGACACATCGACTCTCCGCATTAGTTGATTATATGAGAGGGGTCGCAGCTCAAGGTGATGATAGGTTTCAAGCGAACCTAGAAGATTGCCATCATACCGCTTACCTCAACGATATCGAGTACCTAAGAAAACATAGACAAGTCATCACCCTAGGACTTTTAGGTTAGGGCTGGGTGATATCTTTAATGACATTGAATAACCACTGGTTTATCGGGGCTTGCTGTTGTGATCGACGACAGCTCATCACGTAGCGAACATCAAGCTCTAACCCGCCAGGAAGCGCGATACTTCGGCAGCCCTTAGGCACATGTCCACTCATGGTTATACCAAAATGATCCGTTTGTAGGAGCACTTTTTGAATCATCGCAGGGTGTTCAATTTCTACCTTAGGTGTGGTTCGGAACCCCATATGGTTGAGCCTTTCCAACAACGGGTATCGGTAGTCGTTCCATCCCGGCGTTTTGAAAAGTAAAAAGGGATAGTTTTCTAGCTCTTGGAAATGTTGAGCGGGATGCTCATCTCGAACAAAAAATACGGCTTTTCCTCGACCTAGTTCGTTTTGAATAATTGACTGCGGAAGATCCTCATCAAAATAATGAATCGCAATAGCGTTTTCACCCTCAGTTAATCGCTTTTTCGCGTCGCTCCCCCAACGTAAACAAGAGAACTTTGCTTTTGGGGCGTGTTTTAGTAATTCTAAGTAAAACTTGTCACCAAAGTAATCCCAAAACAATGTGTTCGTATAAATAGTGATCGAGCCGTCAAAATGAGCGGGTGAAAAACTCTGTGGTTTGATGGAATCAATACTGGTGAGTATTTGTTCAAAATGTGGCATGTTCGCTTCGACAAAAGCGGTCGGTTCAAAGCCATTTTTAGTCTGAATGAACAAAGGATCATCGAGCTGCGCTTTCATTTTTGTCAGGTTTTTGCTGATTGATCCTGAGGTCTTTCCGAGTGAATCTGCCACCAATCGGACGCTACGTAACTCATACATCCGTTTTAGTACCAATACGTTTTGAATGTCCAGATTAATGCTCATACATCGTCTCATTTATCTTCTGCCGAGAAATCATATCTCTGAATTTCTGAATAAAAGACAACGTTCGGTCAATTTAAGCATGCTGTCGTATCTTATGGTTTATTGAAGGCGACGGTGGACAGCAAATAGGCTTGGTCATATCAATTTAGTGGTTTGGATTTCCATTTGGTAAATGATGACTTTCCTCGTATGAACACGTTTCTGTTGTTACAGTTTTTTCATCGAAAGAAAGTAAGAACAAAAACAGAGGTGACGTATGAAAAAATTAATCGCACTTGGTTTGATGGTTTGCTCAACAAACATAGCATTAGCTGGCGATGGGTCATACACGGGCACGATTGATATGACGATGGCTACGAAAAATCAGGTCGACGTCGAGCGCGCAGATTCTCAACTGACGCTGAAAGGTCGAAATGAAACTGCCTATGGCGGGGTAATCATCCAAACGGATGCTGCTACACAAAAAATTGAACTTCGTGGTCGACGTGATTAATCGAACATGTTGTTGTTAAGAAAATGCCGCGAATATCGCGGCATTTTTTATATTTTGAGATAGGTAAATCATCAAACTCAGCTTTGAACTTCAACCCCAGCTTCGATCTCGACTGGTTGCGCTTGAGTATCGCTTTCTTTCGCCGCATCAAGCATCTTGCGAATAATGAGTGACGCTGCCATTGCGATAGCGACCATCACGACAGCAAGGACAGTGAGTAATTGGAAATAATCACCATATACGTTTTGTACAATGTCTTGTGTGATGGTCTGTCCTTTCTCTAACGCGATAGAGGTTGAGAATGCAGCACCAATAATACCGCTTAATGCGATTGCCACAGAAAATAGGCTCACAGAGAAGTTTTCGATGTGCTTCGGCGCGACGGAAAGAATAAACGCTACGACCATCGAACCCACGATGACTTCTGCAATCGCCTGGAAGAAGTGAATAGCGAGAAAGATTTCTGGCATGATCACGACATCTTCACCCACGGTAGTCACGGCAAACGTCAAGATACCAAACGCTATCGCGGTCAGTACAAATGCCAAGGCGATTTTTGTCGCGGTAGAGAGGTAGATATCGCGCTTTTCCAGCAACCCAAAAAAGCCAGCTACGATAGGACCACCAACCATACACCAAAGCGGGTTCATTGCCATTGCTGCTTCTGGTTCGAGCGGAATAAAACCAAATAGAGAGCCTTTTAATGTGTTGATAGCAACCATGTTCATCGAGGTCATCATTTGTCCGTAGTAAACAAAGAAACAGGTTGTCAGCAAGGTCACAATTAAGATGGTCCCCATCTTCAAAGACTCAGCTTTGCTTGCTTTAAGCATCAGAGATATGAAGTATGCGATCGCCGCCCCTCCGATGGCGTATACGATATTTTGGCCAATATCCATGTTTGAAAACATGAAAAATACCAACGCGATCATTGCCAATGAAATCAATGCAAAAAGTACCCAGTTTTTTAAACTTACGGTTTTTTGATCAAGCTCAGAGGCTACGCCAACAAGATCTTTGCGGAATACCAATAGCATGATCAATGCCGCTGCTGCCATAACAGCAGAGATGGTAAAACCGCCATTAAAGCCGATCACAAGGACAATCATTGGGAACAAATATTGACCTAAAAAGGCGCCAACATTATTCACTGAATAATTGATTGGGTATCCTTTTTCAAAATCTTCTTGTGATTTGAACGTTCGTTTATAGAGGCTAGGGTAAGAGGGTGACATCAGGCCGCGGCCGTAACTGGCGAGCGCAATACCACACATTGAAAGTGGAACGTTAGAAGCAGAAGCCCCCAACACGAGTAATACGTAACCGGATGCAAAAGCGAAATATGCGATAGAAAGTGAGCGATAAGCGCCTAAAAACTTATCTGCAATAAAGCCGCCCGCAATCGCGAAAAGTGGCCCGATCGCCGAAAAAGCACCAACGATCATCATCGTATCGGCTTCGTTGTAATTTAGATCCTCTAGAAAAAATCGAGTTAGACTTACTAATACACCGTAAAATGATAAGCCAAACATCATTTGGCAGAACATCATGGATTTATTGAGTTTATTCCACATAATTTTGTACTCACATTAGCGGAGAAAGGTAGGTATTGTTATTTCTATTAAATAGTAATGAAACGAAAGATTGAGTATTGAAATAATTGTCGCATAACGTGGAAATGCTGCACTATATTTTCTAATGCTTAGGTGGCTAAATACTAATGTGTTGTTCTAGATCAATTTGAATATAGTAGTGCTTAATTCTGTTTTTGCTTAATTTTGTTGTATTTGTTACTGATTGAGACTGAGGGGGTTATAGGATTACTGGTAAATAAAAAGAGGTCTTGCGAGAAAGGAAATTGCTGACGAAGTGCATCGCCAGCAATGATATAGCGAGCTTATTTGACTATTCGCATGGCGGTGCCATATGAATGACGGCCAAGCCACCTAAGGAAGTTTCACGGTATTTTTTGTTCATATCTTTACCAGTTTGATACATGGTTTCGATAACTTTATCTAATGAAATAAGGCATTTGCTCGTGCGCTTTAATGCCATACGTGAGGCATTAATGGCTTTCATTGCGCCCATGGCATTTCTTTCAATGCAAGGCACTTGAACCAAGCCGCCGATCGGGTCACAAGTCATTCCTAATGAATGCTCCATCGCAATTTCCGCAGCAATACAAATCTGCTCGTTACTGCCGCCTCTGAGCGCCGTTAAACCAGCGGCTGCCATGGATGAAGAAACCCCGACCTCTCCCTGACAACCCACTTCGGCGCCGGAAATTGACGCGTTAGTTTTGTATAAGATGCCGATAGCGCCAGCGACTGCGAGAAAGTCTTTCAGCTGTTTAATATCAAGCTCTTTGATGAAGCGATGGTAGTACATCAATACCGCCGGAATAACCCCTGCAGCGCCATTAGTTGGAGAAGTAACGACTTGTCCTCCAGCTGCATTTTCTTCGCTAACCGCAAAGGCAAAGAGGTTAATCCAATCCATGATCTCCATTGGATCATTCTCAACTGCAGCGTTAGCTTCGAGCTTCTTCAAAAGATTTGGTGCACGACGAGTGACATTGAGACCACCTTCTAAAATCCCTTCCGTATCGAAACCACGTTGCATGCAGAGCGACATCACTTTCCAAATTTGTTCTGCTCTTTGGCTAATTTCTTCATCTGAGCGGAATGCCAGTTCGTTTTGTAGAATCATACCTCCCAAACTAAAACCGTTAGTCTCGGCTTTTTCCAGCATCTCATCCGCTGATGTGAAAGGAAATGGTACCGCGACTTCATCTTGTTGCGTGCCGTTTTCTAGTTCGTCAGCGGTGGCGATGAACCCACCTCCGATGGAATAATAAACTTCAAACGCCACTTGGTCTCCCGCAGCGTCTAGTGCAGTAATCGTCATTCCGTTTTCATGCAGGGGAAGGTTGTCACTATGAAAGACGATGTCATGGTCGTAGCTAAACTCAATCTGGTGCGTACCAGCGAGCAGCAGCGTGTTGTTGTCTATAGTATTTTGTAGCGCACTTTTAGCGCTACTCATTTTGATGGTATCGGGTTTATTTCCCATCAAACCAAGGACAGTGGCTCGGTCTGTGTGGTGCCCTCTACCAGTAAGTGATAATGAGCCATAAAGGTCCACTTGCACCCGATGCACTTTCGCCATAGAGTCGCTAACTAGTTGAGTGAAATGGAATCCGGCAAGCATAGGACCATTAGTGTGGGAGCTAGAAGGCCCGACACCAATCTTAAATATATCGAAAATCGACAGCATAATTGACTTCCTTTAGCAGTGAACCTTTATAAAGGCCTCTAGAACAGTGTTGTTAACTAGATGTTAAAGCCTGTAGGCCGGGAGTGAAAGAAGATTTTTGTAACACTGCCAACTAAGCGCGAGATTTTGAAATGAAGTTAGACAATGTGGTCATCGTTTTAGGTAAACGCCTCGTCAATAGCAGATTGACCGTTGAGGGGGTAACAAGAGTCGAAGCCTTATCTAATGTGATTGCGTCATTGCCGACAGAGCGAACGGCGATTATTTTTTGTGGTGGATTAACGCAAGGTCAACGCATTTCTGAAGCAGATGCAATGTACAGCTATTTTAAATCTCTTAATGCGGCCGCTGTGCATCCGTTCCCTGAACATCAAGTACTTTTAGAAAATCGATCTTTGAATACGTTTCAGAACATGCGTTACGCTTCTCGCGTTTTGTGTGATAGTGGTTTGTTCCAGTTATGGTCAGCGCGTTCGGTTGAGGTCACCTTGTTGTCGAATGACTACCACCTTGAGCGAATCATAGAAATCCAAACCTTGATGGATGAGCAGGGATTATTACGAGTACTAAAATCTGAGTGCGCCTCCATGGGCGTTACTCTCAACTTACCATTGGATATCAACAAACATATCAGCGTACCATACCCACATAAAGGGCCTGTGGCGGCGGCATTTTTATTACTGGATGAACTCACGACTTACCAAGTTTATTTAGAAGGGGTCAAGCTGGGAGCATTTTTACGAGACTTATCGGTTGTCCGAAAGAAGCCGCTTATGATCGCGAGACATGCCATTCAGCAATTACTCGCTTTACCACTCGATAAAGATAGTTTGCAACAGATTGAAGACATGAAAAAGGCCATCGAAATGACGGCCTTGGATGAATCTGTAGGAGCTGCGGAACAAGCGTTAAGGATCGTTCATCCGATATTAACTGCATTGAACCGCCGCTTGGATCCTGAGTCTATTCATTAAGTTCGCGTTTTGTGCGGACTGCGCTCAATGCGATCAAACAGTAGCAAAGGAGTTCCATGCCTTCTTCCGAAATATTTTTAACATCACGGATGTAGTTCTCGTCCATCACTTGTTGCCAAAAACTGCCCATGCCATATAAGCGAGAGAAGACCAACAATAGCATCACGGCACCAATTAACAGTTTCATGTGGGGCACCGTTAAGATGGTCGCCATTTCGTTCATGGTACCTTTACCACCTTGGTAAGCTTTGGCGCAAGCCAGTGCGGTTACAGCGAGCGCAGGGAAAACCCAAGAACCATGACGAATCATGTCTGTCCAATAGTCTGTTTCACGAATAATGAGCACCGCGAAAAAGCCGGCAATCAAAATGGCCGCATGCTTTAGCTGAGGCTGTTGTTTAGATAGGGTAAAAAATGACCATGATGCAATCGCGAGCATCACAAGCTGGAGTGTTTCTGTTATGGAAAGCTCACCAAGGCTTGAACCCAACACGACATAATCAAGGCGAAGACTGAGGTTAACGAGAATACTGATAGCGACAATCATCAATGCACTTAAACTCGATTTATAAATGATGCGCTTTGACTCTTCAGTAACAACGTTGCTTGGGGCTGACTCGGCTTCTTTTACTATTTGTGTTTTCATCTTGCTCACCTGTTCCAGAAAATGTGGAAGAAATGTGAATTAGTGTGATCTGTGTTTGGGATTTTATTGTCCAAGTGGAAAGTTATGTCAGAGGAATGTCAAGAATAGAACACTGTTCGATATAGTATCGATGTGCGGTAAAGTCAGAGGTATGTAAAAATGAAGTGAGAAAGTTTTGATAAATCAAATAAAAAAGGAGCCTAAAGGCTCCTAAGTGATAGAGGGAATCTGACGTGTCGACAAAAAAATTTAGTAGTCGCCACTCTCACTTTCTTTATGATTGTCGCGATAGTATTCCCATTGCTCGACACGGTTATCGTCAGACAGCACGCAGTAGGTCACACGTTCGCCATTTTCCGAAACGGTATCCAACTCACCACCTTGCTGAACACAGTAAACGGCTGCAGGATTTGCGACGGAGGTATACTCAGTCGAGCGAGTGGCACCTTCGTAAGTTGAACAACCAGCCAGTACCAACGTTGCAGCCATAGCCATCATTAAATTTGTCTTTTTCATTCTTTATCTCCGCATGGGGTGGGCGAGTATTGTATTGATTATAGGCAACTTTCAGAGATTATTGTCTTATCGATGTTAAAAGTAAGAGGGACGTATAAGAATTTAGATATTCTCATCTTTTACTGGTTATCACGTCACACTTCTATTTGTTGCGGATTGTTACGAAGGTTAGAACCGTTGCGTTCAAACCAATGTATTGAACGCATTTGGACCGACAACGATGATTTAAAGCGTGAAGTTCGGTAATATGCGCGCAAAACATGACAGTGGTATTTTCGATGAGACACTTAAAATCGACCGTTCATCCGGACATTGAGCACTTGGACGACAAAATTATTTTCCAGCGCAATGCGGCACGCGCCATCGTACTAGATGGTGAAGATGTGTTGTTGCTCTATACAGAGCGTTACCATGACTACACTTTGCCTGGTGGTGGTATTGATGATGGTGAAGATGTGATTGCTGGACTAGTTCGTGAACTAGAAGAAGAAACCGGCGCGCAGAATATCCATGGTATTAAGCCTTTCGGGATCTTTGAGGAATTTCGTCCTTGGTATAAAGACGACGCTGACGTAATGCACATGGTGTCGTATTGCTATACATGTAAAATTGATCGTGAGCTAGGCGAAACGGCTTATGAAGACTATGAAGTTAAAAATGGAATGCGTCCGGTATGGATGAACATTCACGAAGCGATAGCGCACAATGAAAAGACCATGGCAGAAAGCCCGAAAAAAGGCATGAGCATCGAGCGCGAAACGTTTTTGCTTCAGTTGATTTCTAAAGAATTACTATAAATAACTTAGCTTGCCTCATAGTGACTTACCCACTCATTGTTCTGTTGATAGGTCAGCTTTTAAATCGATAAAAAAAGTCCGGACTCCCCCCCGGAACCCGGACTTATTCCAGACGCGCAAGCGAAGCGTCATCTTGATATTTTAAATTTGTTTCGAACTATGAAAACAATAGCTGTTTTACATTTAGTGTGTAAATAATTATTAGGTCCAACCATTGGTTTTCATGTTTTTTGCAAACGCAATGTGACGCATATCTACCCAATTGGCAAGCGCAATTTGGGTACCTTTTAATAAACCACTACTCTTTCTTATCTTTGAGATACCTTACCTCAACTTTTTTGCACACGTTTGCATAGAGATCACGAGTTTTCAAATTGGCCGAACACGATCTTGTAATTTTACGTTTTTCTGACTTTGGATTTTGTCGTGATTTTTATCACAAATTGACCAACGGAGGTAGTGGACTAAAGTCGATCAGCGGTTGCGAAACCATCGGAGCATCTGAAGCAAATAAGAGTAAAGGTTGAAATGATGAGGATTGTAACTGACCGATATCTATCAACTTTTCCAGCGCGAAGAATCGACTAACGTATTGGCGAGTCTCTTTAGGTAGTGTGAGCTTCTGAAAGTCGTTACTGCCTGCTCGCTGAATAGCGCGTGCGACACGCCCTTCGCCTGCATTGTAGGCCGCTAATGTCAGCGCCATGTTTTGATCGAATTTGTTGTATAAAAACGTCAGATACTTGAGTGCTGCAGCTGTGCTTGCTTCTGTATCAAAGCGATCGTCTTGTTTTGTATCTACAGTCAACCCGAATCGTTGAGCGGTTGCTGGTATCAGTTGCCAAAGTCCGGCGGCGTTGGCATGAGAAACGGCTTTGGGGTTGTAAGAGGATTCCAACATTGGCACTAAGGCTAGAGTCTTTGGTAAAGAGTGGCTTTGCAGTTGTTTGAAAATATGATGAATCACCAGGCTGGATGAATCGAGACGCTTGGCAATTTGTGGTTTGTATGGGGCTAAAACTTGATATTGCGTTTGAATATCAGCTGGGCTTGGTTTCGCCTGGCAGGTGATTGAAAGGCAGGATAGTAAGGCGATAAAAATAAAAAGGCCTACAGTACTCAGCCGAGATGGCGACTGAATCTGTAGGCAAGACGAACATCGTTTAGAACGATTTATCTTCATAAGTGTGTTGCACAGGTTGTTTGAGTTGACTGACCAACTCATGGAACGCCGCAGAGCTGTGGCCATTGCTCTGATTGTATTGTTGGCACTGACTTACCAACGTTTCCAATAGCGCCCATTGTTTTCTAGCTTGCATACCTATTTGGGCAGGCAAAGCATTGAAAATTCGTTTTACGCTGGCGTCATTACACGCTAACCCCAGCTCTCGCATACACTGGCTTCTATCACTGGCTGAGCGACTAAGTTTATTGAGTATTGGCATTTGTTTCTGAACATTGTTGCTCAGTGCCTCACCATCAAACTTTAAGTACAACGTTTTTTGCTGTTGAAGCAAAGGGATAAGTTGTTGATAGAGCTTGATATCCTCAGGTATTGAGCGAATAAATTGTTGAATTCGCTGCGATACTGCGCTTGCCATGATCTCTTCCTAGTGTGTTATTACTCGTGACCTGTATGGAATTGCATGATCGCCTTTGATAGTGCTTTGGTATCTAGGCTAAGTTCGCCACGCGCTAATGCGTTACGTACTTGTTCTACTTTTTCCATATCAACATCAGGTAGTGATGCCATTTCAGCTTGAGCGCGATCTATCGCTACGGTATTCGCTTGAAATGCAGGCTCGTGTACTTTGCTCTGTTCGACGACGTCGACAGGCTGTTTGCTTGCTTGCTGTAATTTTGTTTGTGGGACATGACCGCCCGCGACTTTGTCGATTTTCATGCTGTGGTCCTCATCATCATGTTCTAAATTAAGTAGGCGGTTAGGATGTGATAAACATTAAATATTTTTTTGTACTCGAAATTCAGTGTTACTGACGAGAGCCAAAATTAAAAAATGTTACTCTGAGTCCAAAATCAAAATTGAGTATGAACCTGGTTTAACCCGGTTACGACAGCTCTAATGACCTTGCCTGAACTTAGGTTTTCTACTTCAATTTGTTGCCCTTTCGCACCATCTTCTAAGGCGACTCCTTTCGTGCTGGCGCTAAATCCATTTTTGCTCGCAATCACTATGACTTCATTGCCTTTTTCGATTAAAGGTGGAGCCGATAAATTGGATGGGTTGACCACTTGCCCTGCACGTAAACGACGAGAGGTTTCTAAGCCTATTGCTTGTCCTGGGCGAGTATAAAAATCGTCTTGTCGCGAGATGGTGCGCGTTTCCAGTTTAACGTGCTTGGCAGTCACAACTTCATTTCGACCGACCGTGGTTGTGGCAACCAAGACAGGCAGTGTCAGAGAAGATTTTATCGTGACGTTAATTCGCCAGGGTGAAGCGATGTCATCGCAACTTACTGAGCGCTTAAGGTTTCCAACTGGCAACGCTTGATTGTCGCGACCAGTGATGACCAGAGGCGATTCACACTCAGGTAGGTGATTCGCCGAGCCTGGTACCCACATGTCGAAATCCAGTTGGTATTCTCCCCACTGGTTAGAGTGAGCATTTTGGGCCACTTCTTGTTTGAAATGCTCTGCTACAACAGATTTTATCTCCTCAACGCTTAGGGTTCTGCCAGAGGTGTTGGCGAAAGTTTGTCCTGGTATTAGAGCAAGCAGAGTTAGCATTAATGTTGAGGAAGTAAGCACTTTCCCCTTGATTTTAATGCTTTCCGTGAGCCGGAAGTTTGGCTTCCATCCTTGTTTGTAAATCATTGATATATATAGCTATTTTTTATGGCACGCATCTTGTTTGTATGTTGGCGTATTCGAGCCAACTGTAAGGAAGATGCATGGCGATCACATTTGAAAATGCTTTAGGTGTACATCCAGAGGCACTTAATTTTCGCGTTCAGCGTACCAAAGTCCTTGCCAGTAACCTAGCAAATGTTGACACCCCTGGGTATTTGGCGAAAGACCTAAGTTTCACCACCGTAATGAACCAGGTGGCTGCAGGCGGTGTGAACAAACCAGTGCCTAAGTTTCAGGTTCAGGCCCAATACTCGGTGCCTTACCAGAACAGCAAAGATGGCAACACTGTAGAACTGGGTGTTGAACAAGCGAAATTCACGCAAAACAACATGGACTTTCAAACTAGCCTGACGTTTCTCAACATGAAATTTAATGGCTTAACGAAAGCGATTGAGGGACGTTAATTATGTCATTCACTGATATTTACTCGATCACTGGATCCGCGATGACGGCACAAACTGTGCGTCTTAACACGGTCGCCAGTAACTTAGCTAACGCGGACGCGGTGTCTGCAAATCCAGATGACGCTTATAAAGCGCTGAAGCCCGTATTCGCGACTGTGTACCAAAAAGCGCAGCTGACAACGGAAAACGGGGTTTATCCCAATGCTGAAGTTCGCATTGTTGACGTTGTGAAAAATGCGGGAGAAGCCGAGAAACGCTTTGAGCCAAACAACCCGTTGGCCAATGGTGAAGGTTATGTGTACTACCCAGATATCGATGTCGTGGCTGAAATGGCAGACATGATGTCAGCGACACGTAGCTTCGAAACCAATGTTGAAGTGTTATCAAATGTGAAAAGTATGCAGCAAGGTCTGCTTAGATTAGGGCAGGGCAGTTAATGAGTCTCGCACAATATACACCTTTATCGTCTGATGCTCCTGTGAGCACTAAAGCAAAAGAGAACAATGGCATTGCACCAAATCCTAAAGATATGAACAGTGCTTCTTCATTAGAGAACGAATTCATTTCTTTGATGGTGGCGCAGATCCAAAACCAAGATCCACTTAACCCACTTGATGGCACGGAATACGTTGGTCAGTTGGCTCAATTCTCTCAAGTTCAAAGTACCGAGAATATGTCCAAGACAATGCAACAGAGCATGATTCTCCTCGACAACATGCAAGTGCTATCGACAGCGGGGCTCGTCGGACAAACTGTTTACGTCAACTCCAAAGAATTTGAGCTTGGTGAAGGCGTACAGAACGGAAAAATCGAACTGGCTCATAGCTCAAACCAAGTGACGTTAGTTGTGAAAGATGAGTTTGGTCAATCTACTAAAGTGCCATTAGGTGCTCACGGCAAAGGTGACGTCGACTTTTCAATTAATCCTGAAGAACTTGGTCTTAAACCAGGCAAATACTCAGTGGCAGTAGAAGTGCAAGAAGGGCAAGCAAGTCCAAATGTACTCATGGCTGGCACTGTTGAGCAAGTGCGTATTCCAAATACTGGCGGCGCAGCATTAGTCAATGTCCATGGCGTTGGCAACGTTCCTTTCTATCAAATCACTCAGTTTGGTGCTTAACCAAATAGGGAAATCAGAGGTCTTTTTATGAGTTTTAACATCGCACTAAGTGGTCTGGACGCGACCAACACAGAGCTAAACACAATCAGTCACAACATTGCCAACGCATCAACGTATGGTTTTAAAGGTGGCCGCACAGAATTCTCCGCAGTATACAACGGCATGCAACCTGGTGGTGTAGAAGTCGCGTCAATTTCACAGAACTTCGACAAAGACGGCAGTATCTCAGGAACTGGCCGTGCGATGGATTTGGCGATCAACGGTGGCGGCTTCTTTGTCACTAAAGACAACATGGGTCAAACGCTATACACGCGTTCAGGTGTATTCGCGACAGATAAAGATAACTTTGTTACAGCTAACAGTGGCGCAAAACTGCAAGGTTACAGTGTGGATAGCAACAACAACCTGATGACAGGCTCTGTGGGCAATATCCAAGTATCTACGTCATCACTGAATGCAAAAGCGACAGACGGCCTTGATTTTGTTGCAAACTTTGATGCAAGTGCGTCTGCCATTGATAAAACGGTAACGCCGTTTAATCCAGACGATCCAAACTCATTCAATTCGTCTTACACCACAAAAGTCTATGACTCGCTGGGTAACTCGCATACGGTAACTCAGTACTTCACTAAGACCGCTTCTAACTCTTGGGAAGTGAATGTTCAAGTGGATGGTGGTGCAACACCAGTGACAACGGTGCCAGTAACGTTTGACAAAGACGGCTCGCTTTCTTCACCGACGGCTCCGTTTAATGTTTCATTCCCTGCGGCAGGCGCAAACGCGATGAGTGTCGACATTAACTTGAAGGGCAGCACGCAGTTCGGTGCGAAATTCGGCGTAAGTACTAACAGCCCGAATGGTTACACATCCGGTGAGCTTGCAGGTGTACGCGTTGAAGGTAATGGCATGGTTTACGCGACCTACACTAACGGCCAATCACAGCTGCAAGGTCAAGTTGTACTTGCAGACTTCGCCAACACACAAGGTTTAGCAAAAGTGAGTGGTACGGCGTGGACTCAAAGCTTTAGCTCTGGTGCGCCAATCATGGGTGTCCCTGGTTCAGGTACGTTGGGTGATTTAACCCCAGGTGCGCTAGAAGGTTCTAACGTTGACCTAACCAGTGAGCTTGTGGCGCTTATGACCGCACAGCGTAACTACCAAGCAAACGCGAAAACCATCTCTACCAGCGACAAGCTAACTCAAGCTTTGTTTAACGCGGTGTAATGGGAGTTTTGCATGGATAGCTTGTTATTTACTGCAACGTCAGGTGCGAGTCGAGTTCTTAAGGCTCAGCACGTGCGTTCAAACAACTTATCAAACGCTGATACTGCTGGCTTTCGAGCGGATATGGAGCGCGTGCGCAGTGTAGAAATGCAAGGCCCAGGTTTTGATGGTCGCACTATGGTTGTGACCAACTCTGCCTCAACGCGTTTTGATTCTGGCGACATTATGAAAACGGGACGCCCGTTGGATGTCGCCATCATGGGTGAGGGTTATCTTGCTGTTGAAACTCCTGCGGGTAACGAAGCGTACACGCGAGCGGGCAATATCCAAGTCGACACTTTTGGTGCCATGACCATCAATGGTTTTCCTGTTCTTGGTGAAAATGGGCCTTTGGTTGTGCCTGATTATCAAAAGATTGAAATCAGCGAGCGTGGTCAAGTATCCGTGATTCCGCCAGGTGGTGGCGCAGAAATCGTCGCGGGAACGTTGAAGTTGGTTAAACCAGAAATGAACCAACTTCAAAAAGAGAGTGACAGCCTACTGCACAGTGTAGATGGCGTGCCATTCGCTGCCGATGAAACCGTGCAACTTTCTCCTGAGCACATTGAGGGCAGTAACGTATCTGCCATTGATGAGTTGATTGGCGTGATGTCGTTAACGCGTAACTTCGAGATGCAAGTTCGCATGATGAAAACGGCCGAGACGTTGGCACAAGCTGGTAATAAATTAATGGCGGCGAGATAAGTCTCGCCCCGCAAGGAGTAATAAAAAATGCATTCAGCATTATGGGTAAGTAAAACAGGCATGGCAGCGCAGGACACGAAGATGACTGCCATTTCTAACAACCTAGCGAACGTAAATACAGTTGGCTTTAAGCGTGACCGAGTTGTATTCGAAGACCTTTTCTACAGCATTCAGCGTCAACCTGGTGCTCAAGTAGACCAAGTTAACGAGTTGCCAAGTGGTATTCAGCTAGGTAGCGGTGTTCGCGTAGTTGGCACGCAAAAAGTGTTTACGCAAGGTAACACTCAAAATACAACACAAGAGTTGGACCTTGCCGTTATGGGACAGGGTTTCTTTCAAATCGAAAACTCGGATGGACAGATCATGTACACACGTAATGGTCAGTTCCATGTCAACTCTGAAGGCTTGATGGTTAACAGTCAAGGCTTGCCGTTAGAGCCACAAATTCAGATCCCAGATAATGCCTCTTCATTCTCTGTTGGTGTTGATGGCACGGTAACAACAACGACGGCGGACGATCCAACGCCACAGCAGCTTGGTCAAATCACTCTCGCAAAATTCATTAACCCAGCAGGCTTAGAGGCGGTGGGTGGTAACTTGTTCCGTGAAACGGAAGCCAGCGGCCCGGCAGATGAACTGATTGCTGGTGAAGATGGCGCAGGCCTCATCAAGCAAGGTGCATTGGAAGGTTCAAATGTACAAGTAGTGGAAGAGATGGTCGACATGATCACGACTCAACGTGCGTATGAGATGAATGCGAAAGTGGTCTCTGCTGCAGATGACATGCTGAAGTTTGTTTCGCAATCAATGTAAGTATGAAATTGGTGATGATGAAGGAAAAAGCAATGAAATGGCTTTCTAAGAGTTGGGCAGTAGCCGCCGTGTTGCTGGTGGGATGTGCCGGCCGTCAGGAATTTATTCCGCCTGAGCCAAATGCCGAGGAATATGCACCACCAACGCTCGATTACACGTTGCCGGAAACTCAGTCTGGTAGCCTTTATCGTCACCAATACACGATGACCCTGTTTCAGGATCGTCGTGCTTACCGAGTTGGCGATGTGTTAACGGTTCAACTATCAGAAGAAACCTCATCGAGCAAAAAAGCGGGTACTAAGTTTGGCAAAAGCTCAGCGGTTAATTTCGCGGCGCCGACCATAGGAACGAAAACGTTCGATGAGTTAGGGGTTAGTGTCGATGGCAGCCGCAACTTTGATGGCAGCGCTTCAAGCTCACAGGGCAACAAACTGCAAGGTGCAATCACCGTAACGGTACACGAGGTGTTACCTAATGGTGTATTGCGTATCAGTGGCGAAAAGTGGCTGCGCCTAAACCAGGGAGATGAGTTTATTCGTCTCACTGGCATTGTTCGTGTGGATGATATTAATCGCAGCAACCAAGTTTCTTCTCAACGAATTGCTGATGCACGAATTACCTACGCAGGTCGCGGAGCTCTGGCTGACAGCAACGCAGCCGGATGGCTAACTCAATTCTTCAACAGCCCATGGGTACCTTTCTAATGAAGACAATGCAATCTTTCTTTACGTCTTTCCTATTGGTGTTGACCTTGGGATTACCAACCACTTCACATGCTGAAGTGGAAATTCCGATCATGGACTTGGTCGATGTACGCGGCATTCGAGAAAACCAATTGGTTGGTTATGGTTTGGTGGTTGGCTTAGCTGGCCAGGGTGACCGAAACCAAGTGAAATTTACTTCTCAATCTATTACCAACATGCTCCGTCAGTTTGGGGTTCAAATTGATGACAGTATGAACCCTAAGCTACGAAATGTGGCTTCTGTGAGCGTGACAGCAACCGTTGATCCAATGGCGGGCCCTGGACAAACTTTGGACGTGGTCGTGTCTTCAATTGGTGACGCGAAAAGCCTCCGTGGCGGTACGCTATTGTTGACGCCTTTACGCGGTATTGATGGTGAAGTGTATGCCATTGCACAAGGAAACGTCGTGGTGGGCGGTTTATCTGCAGAAGGGCGAAGTGGCTCCAAAGTCGAAGTTAATACGCCAACGGCAGGTCGCGTTCCGAATGGTGCGACGTTAGAGAGAGAAATCAAAACTGATTTCAACCAGCGTGATGAAGTCACCTTAAACCTGCGTAAACCAAGCTTCACGACGGCAAAAAATATCGCGCGTGAAATCAACAACACTTTTGGGCCTAACGTTGCTGTTGCGATCAATAAAGCGCGCATTGATATGCGTGCACCAAAAGATACCCAACAGCGCGTAGTGATGATGTCGATGCTTGAAGAAATGAGCGTCGTGGAAGGCCGCAAGCCGGCTCGAATTGTCTTTAACTCTCGTACGGGAACGGTCGTGATCGGTAAGAGTGTCAAAGTGAGTGAGGCGGCAGTGAGCCACGGCAACTTAACCGTGCGAATTTCTGAATCACAACAAGTCAGTCAGCCAAATGCGTTTGCAAATGGCGATACGAAAGTCGTTAACCAAACGGATCTTGATGTGAACGAAGATTTAGCTCAAATGGTGATTTGGCCTCCAGGCACGGAGCTCAACACTATTGTGACTGCGGTAAACAGCTTAGGTGCCACACCTACTGACTTAATGTCTATCCTGCAAGCACTGAGCGAAGCGGGTGCATTGAACGCTGAATTGGTCGTGATTTAAGGAGTTAAGGATGAAACTAGACAGTACCAATGAACAAACTCAACTGAATTCGATGCTGTATCACGACAACAGCGCACTTGCCAGCATCAAGCAGAGTCGAGATCAGGAAGGCGCGCTTGAAGTAGTGGCGGGTCAATTTGAGGCGATGTTTTTACAAATGGTGCTGCGTCAAATGCGCAGCAGCAGCGATGTTCTAGCGGATAAAGACAGCCCGTTTGCGAGCCAACAGCAAGGTGTTTTCCGCGATATGTACGATGGGCAACTGGCAATGGAACTGGCAAAAAAGCAGAGCTCTGGCATTGCCAATATGCTCATCCAGCAACTTAGCCCCTCTATGCGCGAAGTCGCCTTTGATGCTGCGCGTAACATCTCATCTGCAAACGATGGTAAAGGTGCGAATTCTGAATCTATCTCACAGCTTGATGCTAACGAGATTGAGGGGAACTCGAGCTTATTTAATACCGCCTCTCAAGCCGTCGCCTCTGTAAAACAGGTGCTCGGTGAGGCCGGTATGACTACCGCGTTTTCTCAGCCGTTGATCAGGAAAATGGAGCTGTAAATGAACCTAGTTAATATTGCCCTTTCAGGTTTAGGCGCGAACCGCGTGGCCTTAGACGTAACGGCACAAAACGTGGCGAACGTGAATACTGTGGGCTACAGTCGTCAACAAGCGTTGATGGCATCAGTCGATGACGGAAAAGCCAACCGCTTAAGCCCTGGTTTAGGGGTAGAGGTCACCAGCATTCGCCGCGTTACAGACCAATTTCTGATTAAGCAAACGTGGTCCACTAACAGTATGGCGGCGTACGCTTCTGGTTACACCAGCAACATGAGCCAATTGGAAAATACGCTAGGGGCCGATGGCTTCAGTATTTCTGCTGGTTTGGACTCTCTAAACGCTGCGCTTAACGATGCTACGGTTAAGCCTGAGTCGATCCCTTACCGTCAACAAATCATCAACGAATCTGAAGCGTTGGCGCGCCGCTTTAATACGCTTACTGAGTCTTTGCACAACCAACATAAAGATATGAGCGACCAGCGTAATGCGGCACTCAACCACGCGAATAGCCTCATGGAAAACATCGCGAAGGTAAACAAGCAGCTGGTTGAAATGCAAGGAACAGGTGGCAACCCATCGCAACTTATGGATGAACGAGATAAATTGATCGGCGAGTTATCTCAAACCATCGAAATCAGAACAACAGAACAGCCTGACGGCAGTGTTCAGGTGACGTTGACCTCTGGTCAGCCACTTGTGATGGGCACGGACCATGGCAAACTCGCAGCCGTTCCAGACCCTAGCGACCCTTACGTAGCAGACTTACACGTAACATTCTCAAGCCAAAGTTTTGCGATTGGTGACTCTCTTGGTGGCAAATTAGGTGCGATTAACGATTATCAAACCGATGTATTAAAACCAAACCAATTGGCTTTGAATGACATGGCGAAAGCATTAGCGGATGAATACAACGCTGTGCTCGCTACTGGACAAGATTTAAATGGTAACCCAGGTAAACCATTGTTCAGTTACGACCCTGCCAACCCAGCGGCAAGTTTGGATATCACTGAGTTGACTCCAGGTGAGCTTGCGTTTTCAAGTGATGGTACGCCAGGTAATGCGGATGTATTGCAGTCGTTGATTAATTTAAGCAACAAGCCTGTTTCTGTGACTGGCTATGGCTCAGTGAGTTTGAATGACGCATTCAGTTCCATGGTGGGTCAAACCGCGATTAAAGCACGCCAAGCAGACGCCGATTACCAAGCTAAGTTAGCCATGAACAAGCAAGCACATGCGGCTCGTGACAATGTGAGTGCCGTTAACAGTGATGAAGAAGCGGCTAACTTAATGACGTTTGCTAATGCACACAATGCCAACATGAAAGTGATCAGCACAGCGAATCAGCTGTTCGATTCTGTATTGCAGTTATTCTAAAGGAAACCCAGATGCGAATCAGTGACAATCAATTTAGCCAAATGATGCTGCAAAGCCTGCAAGGTAACAATGCAGGTCTGGGGCACGTGCTACAACAAATGACGACAGGTGAGCGTCTAACTAAACTATCTGACGATCCAATGGCATCGATTAAGCTGCTTAATTTGGATCGTGAAAACAGTGCCATCGCCCAATATCAAAACAATATCGCAAACGTCAAAACCACGCTTTCGAGTCAAGAAACACATTTAGACTCAGTGAAAGAGAGCCTAATGAGCATGCGTGATATTGCATTATGGGGCGCGAATGGCTCACTGACTGATCAAGACCGTACCGGTATGATCACGGAGCTAAAGAGCTATCGTGATTCAATTGAGTCGTCTTTCAATGCTCAGGATGAAGAAGGGCACTACCTATTTTCAGGCACCAAAACTGACACCCCTGCTATAAACAGTGCAAGCGGTAGTTATGTCATCGAGGGCAACAGCGATAAACGTGTCGTGACGATTGCGAAAGGCGTAACGATGGATTCCAACATGACGGCAAAGGACATTTTGGACCTTGGTGGCGGCAAAAACGTACTGGATCAAATTAATAATCTAATTACAGAATTTGAGAACCCGAGTCCGAATTTCCAAGCTGAAGTGGACGCAAGCCTGAGTGCCATTGATGATACGTTGGCAAGCGTACTTGGCACGATGACGGAGATTGGTGGCCGACACAATAACCTAGATTTGGTTGGCGGTGCTCATGGTGAGAATAAACTGTTCGTCGATAAAGTATCAGGTGACCTCTCAGCTCTGGATTACGGTGAAGCATCGGTACGCTTGAGCAATTACATGGCGGCTTTGCAAGCAACGCAAGCGAGCTATGTAAAGATCAATGATCTATCGTTGTTTGACCGTCTATAAGGTTAGGAAGTTCTTTTATGGTAATGAGTACAGTAGAGGTTAGACCCCATAGCATACGCTTGGGTGGGCAAGAACAAGCCTCTATCATGCCGACCCGTTCTGCAGACTCAAGTACTGCAATTAAACCGCGCCCGGCGCAAGTTCAGGCTGACACTACGTCAGCCTACTCTGTCTCTGGGATTCAACTGACCCAAGGTCAGCAGCAAGCGACGGCAGTGCAGATCGCATCGAAATCGTTGCAGGTGATTGGCAAAGAGCTGACTCAAATTAAACGTGGTTTGACGCAAGCGGTGAATCAAGGCGTGCAAAATGTACCTGGCTTGCAGGATACATTGGTTCGTTCTAAAGCCACCATTCAGAACGTTGTGGAGCATGCTCGTTTCGACGGCCAGAAAGTGCTCAACAACGAACTGCATTTAAAGCTAGATAAAGCAGACATTCGTCGCTTTTCTATTCCTGGCTTGAACGTGCATCGCTTAAGTGACAAGGCTGAGCAAATTCGTTTGGATTTCCCTCAGGGTCAAGCGGTAATGATTCAGTTCGATGGACAAGCCGATGGTGCTCGAACTGTCAAAATGCTTGACCGAAGCTTGATTGCTTTAGGGATGCGTGCCTCATTAGCTGACGATGGCAGCATTTTATTTGAAGCCAGAGACAACGCTTATCAGCAAATGCAGCAGAAAGTGATGGTCACGGGCGAAGGGCACCGTTTTCCTGCGGGCCAGCCGAACGTTCTAAATCTAAAGTCAGAGCCAGATGGTATTGCAGAACTTGGGTTTGATTTGGCGTCACGCGATGGTATGAAACAGACGATTGCCAAAGTGAACCAGCACCTAAGACAAGTGCAAACGAGCTTGCAGGAAGCGAAAGCATTTCATGGAGAGTTGAATACTCAAATGCGCTCAATTCAAAATAAAACCGCGCAGCTTTCTGTGGATGATGTGAATGCAAAACTGGATGGTTTTGTGCAGAAGTCTGGTGAGTTTACCTCGACTTTTCAAGCGTTGAATGCACAAGCAAACGTGCGTCGTCATACGGTTGTTGCGTTGCTAAAATAACGAACACTCCAATGATTCCCGGCTTTGCATCGCTATCGCCCCCCAATAACGAGAACGGTGCATTGTCGGGAATCTCTCTTTAATTCGTTTATGGTTCGAGTGCTTTTGCCACCGAGCGATTCAATTTCTGGAATAACCACCCAAGCGCGATTAAAGATGCTCCTAAACCTAAGAAGCTGATTGCTCTCCAGAACCCATCCAGAGAACTAACATCCCATAAGAATACTTTGAGTGCGACAAAAGCTAAAACCACTAGACCCACGCGCTGCATCATCAACCCTCTGTGTGTCACACCGCGCCAAGTAAGCAATCCACCCACGAGCAAACCTGCTACTGAATAACTGAACAGTTCTGCCATGCTGGTCGGTTGGTACAACATCATGGATGTGGTTTGCCAGAATTGACGGATAGACATACCTAACCAAATAGCAGCAAGTGCAAAGCCTAGGCTAGCAACCGCAAATCGATGAACCTGTAACGTATTCCAGCCTCTAAAGGTTGCGATAAGTAGGATGCAAGCTGGCAGCAACCAGCCGACGCTTAGCATATTAATGACGGGAAGAGCTTGGGCTGAGACGTTGTCAGTCACCAATGGCGACTCTGCCGTATTAAGCAAAATTATCAGCAATGCGAAGGCACACCAAAGCAGGTAGCTGTAGGCTTCATAGATGCGGCTTAAGCGTTGTGCAAATTGGCTACGGTAGCTGTACACCAAACCCATAACCAACGCTTGGTTAGCAAAAACGATGGCGCTTGTGAAATCAAGGTGTCCCAAATAGCCGTACTGCCCAGTTAACCAGTAGTTGGTTTGGGTGAATAGCGCCATTAAGAATACATGCAAAAATGCGCCTTCAAACCAGTTGGTCAGTTCGAGGTCCACTTGCTTTAGCGTGGCTCGAGCATAGAGCAGGATGATGAGAGACGGTAGGTAACTCACAATAACCCAAGCCCAATGTCCTGCTTCTACGGGTTGCCATTCAGGGATGAAGGGTAAAAGTGTGAGGCGGATGACCAGTATCCCCATCGCCACTTTAATCGCCCAACTTGCGGGGCGAAATAACCCTGATTGCGTCTGTAGCGCCATTACCGCAACTTGTATCGAGATTGCTGTCGTCAACCAGGTATCGCTTAACCAAACAAAGGCGACGCCTACGATTAAAGCGTGCATGACGGCAGAACATTCCAATGCTAGCGAATGTAAGCGCTGACCAAGTACAACGTAATAAACGGTCACCAATGCGCAGAATGCAGTCCAGTGCCACAGGTAGCCTTGCATAAATTCGTCGACATAAAACAGCGTAATCAAACTCATTGCAGGAGCCAGTACTAACAGAAGTACGCCGCTAAGTTGCGATCGGTCACTGAGTGACTGGCAATAAGTTCGACAGCAGATCAGTGCAATACTGGTGGCCAATGCGAGTAAGATACTGGCACCATGTTCTGGCATATACAAAGCGTCAAACGCGACAGTGAGGACAACAAGTGCGGTCGCAGAGACCAATATGGAAGGCAAAAATACGCGCAATGACCAACCTGTGCGAACCGCTGGGAGCCATACTGTCGCAACGAGCAGCGCATAACAGCACACCATTTGCAGTGTGTCCAATTCTGGCATTCTGGTGACAGCCGAAAAGGTCAATAACGCAATCGCGAGAGAGGTAGCGGTCGGCGGATTTGTCCACTTATTCTGGCAGTGATGATAACGAGGATTGAGTGTCCAACCCAGTCTTGGAACGGCGAAAATAAGATAGAGCGTAATTGAGAGATAAATAGCCAGCCAAGAAAAAAGCGTCTCAAGCGGCATGCTTTCAATGAGCAACAGCATCCAAACAACATGTGGAAGCGCGATGCTTGGAGAAATCCATGCACTACGCACTTTTTGCATTAGCAATGTTGCCGCAACCGATATCGCGCTGATATACCCAGCTAATAAGAAGTAATTAGGCTCGCTTCCACCAATCCATAACGGTGCGGTGTATCCACCAATCAGACCAAGCACCGCCATCAACGGCCCTTGCTGTAAAGATAGAGCCAAGCTGCAAAATGCGGCAGCGGCTAAGATGATCAGCGAGACACTAGGTGTCAGCATTTGATAAACAACAAACGCAAAGATAACCGTGCAGTAAATGCCAGTTAGCCCGGTTCCGGTAACGGCGGCAGGCACATAAGTAAAGCCTTGGGCTCGTGTTGCTCGTTGAGGATTTTGTTGTTCTTTGCGGTGGAACCATTCGCCAACAAGCACCATAAGTAACGAGAGTACAAACGCAAAGGACACACGCATAAGTGGCGAAAACTCAATGTGACTACCAATAACCTGTACTAGATACCCCCCACCAATTAGCATTGCCAGCGCGCCCACCCAAACCAACCAGTTTTCTTGAATGTTGTTAAGCAGGCTCTGAACTTTACTTGGCAATATAGACTCTTGTTCTTGACTAAAAACGTCCAGTTGAACTTCGCTTGCCTGGTATTGAGCTTGATGTGTTGTGTTTGGATAAGATGCTCGGTCGGTAATCGGATCATGCTCCTTAGAGGATGAGGAGTTTGCCTCTTTTGTTACCTCTTCAACAATGGATTGTTGGCGCGTTGGTTGGTTCGAGTCCTTATTTATACTGACTCGCAGTGATGTTACCTCTTCACGAAGTTTGGTTAGTTCTTTTTCTAAAAGTGCTGCTCGGTTGGCGGCTTTCACTCCGATGAGGATGGCGAGCAACGCCATGAACAGTGCTAGTATTACGTACAATCCATTTCTCCTTGCGTACGTCGCGTGACACACGATTCTTAACTTTGAGCACGTACGCTAAAGCTTAGTCCAAGCGCTTTGCCTTAGCTTCATATAGTGCTAGGTTCCGCGCTTTCTTTAAGAATCATTCTACATAATGAAACTCAATGCATAATGATGAATTCGACAAAGCGACATACTTGTGTGTCACTTTAAGATCTGATGAACAGAAATGAGTCGTTAAGTCATTGGGGTTCAACTATATTCATAATTCTGATGCGATACCCAAGTGACCTCAAAAATGTGCATTTCAGAGGCATGCTGTCGAAGAGTCGAAGGTAAGCCGTTTAGTCTGCATGCCAAGTCATGCTTATTGAACCGCACGCCCGAGGTTATTTGGGTATAGCGCATTCACGCGAAAAAAGACAAAACAGGTAATGATTAATGCAAGTGGGTAATGAAGCGCTGGTTCTATCAGCGGTTGGGGTCATTGGTTTAGGTTGTCAGTGGTTGGCATGGCGATTGCGCTTACCAGCGATTTTATTTTTGCTGCTAGCTGGGTTGATTGTCGGGCCATTTATGCAGTGGTTAAATCCAGATGAGATTTTAGGGAATTTGCTCTTTCCGTTGGTTTCATTGGCGGTTGCGGTGATTCTTTTCGAAGGCAGCTTGACCCTAAACTTTAAAGAAATTCGCGGTGTGAGTGGCTCAGTCTGGAGTATCGTTTCCATCGGGGCCATCATTTCGTGGGCAGCAACCAGTATTGCGACGCACTATTTCCTCGGTTTTACTTGGGAGCTCGCCATGTTGTTCGGCAGCTTAACCGTGGTAACAGGTCCGACGGTGATCGTGCCACTTCTTCGGACGGTAAGGCCTAACAGTACGCTTGCTAATATTTTACGTTGGGAGGGGATCTTGATTGACCCACTCGGTGCGCTTTTTGTTGTGATGGTTTATGAGTTCATCGTATCGCACAGCGCGATAAATAGCGTTGAAGTGTTCGGGACGCTCATTGCCGTGGGCGTCATTCTTGGTGCAGCCTCTGGCGCAGCAGTCGCAACGATTATGCGCCGTGCGTGGCTACCGGAATACTTGCAGCCATTTGCGGTTTTGATGATCGTGCTCGGCGTATTTTCCGTCTCCAACCATATTGAGTCTGAAGCCGGATTACTCACGGTTACTGTAATGGGTATGTGGCTTGCCAACGCAAAGGGCATCAATATTCAACAAATTCTGCACTTTAAAGAGCACTTGACCATATTGCTGATCACCGGCCTATTTATTTTCCTTGCTGCACGCATCAGCTTGGATGATTTTGCTGCGCTGGGTAGCGGCGCGTTATTGCTGTTTGTATTTATGCAGTTGGTGTCGCGTCCGTTGTCGATTTTCCTCTCAACCATCCGCAGTAACTTGAGACTTAAAGATAAACTGTTTCTGTCTTGGGTTGCACCGCGCGGTATTGTCGCTGCCTCTATTTCGTCTCTTTTCGCGATCAAATTGACCGAATACGGTATTGATGAAGCGATTTTACTGGTTCCTATGACCTTCATGGTGATCATCGGAACGGTTGTTTTACAAAGTGCAACGGCACGTCCTGTCGCATTGATGTTGGGCGTCGCGGAGCCAGCGCCACGCGGCTTCTTGTTGATTGGTGCTAACCGAGTAGCCAGAGAAATTGGTCAAGCGTTGGCACGCTATGACCGCCGCATATTGATGACCGATTCTAACTGGGAGTACATCAGTCAAGTTCGTATGTTGGGGCTGGATTACTACTACGGGAATCCGATTTCTAGTCACGCAGATGACAATTTGAACCTGATAGGGGTGGGACAAGTCGTTGCATTAACGCCTGACCAGCATTTCAACATTATGGCTTGCATGCAATTTGTCGACGAGTTTGGTGAAGATAAAGTTCACTGCTTGCAAAAAGTGAAAACCAACGGCAATGGTAGCGAGAAGCACTCCGTGGCTCAGGAGTACCACGGTAAATTGCTGATGGGCGGTAACGTAAGCTATACCCAGCTGGCCAGTTTGTTGAGCCGCGGTGCAGAGATAAAACACACGAAATTGAGCGACAACTTTACGTATCAAGACTATTTAGCGCACCACAAAGGGAACTCGGTAGTACCGTTGTTCCACGTTGAAGAAAAAGGGAAAATTCAATTCTGTGATGATCCTGAGCAGTTTGCTCCAACCACCACAAGCACCGTTGTGTCTCTGATTCTGTCAGAAAGCGCAAAGTAAATTAGAGAAGTATGCGGCTCTTTTTATCGTGGTTTCTTGCACGCTGATTACTTCAACTTGGAGGAACACTCGCCTGCTTGTTTAAAACAGAAGGCGAGTTTCTCTTTCTATAATGTCAGAGTAAGTCGTGATTCATTACTGGTTTCGGAAAAGTAATCTCGTGAATTCAGAAAATTCGCATTGACGTTACTGATAAGGATCGCAATACTGCGCGACTGTTTTACTTTAGGGTGACATTATGGCTCCGCAAACTAACCGAAAAGATTTACATCTAGACGCTGTTTTACATCATGACATGAGCATGAAGCATAAAACGGCGGGCTTTGAGTCTGTCGAGTTTGAACACTGCGCGCTGCCAGAATGTGACTTTCAGGCGATCGACCTGTCGACAGAGTTTCTTGGCCACCGATTGGCGCTGCCGTTTTTGATTAGCTCAATGACAGGTGGAGCAAAAGACGCAGAAGTGATCAATTGTCGTTTGGCTGAAGCTGCCAGTGAATTAGGCATTGCGATGGGCGTGGGTTCGCAGCGTATTAGCTTAGAAGAGCGCCAACACGCAGGTCTAGGCAAAACCATTCGTGATTTAGCCAAAGATGTGCCGCTTTATTCCAACCTTGGAGCCGCTCAATTGCGCGACAAAGGTAAACTTGATAATGCGCAGCGTGCGGTTGAATCCATTCAAGCGGATGCGTTGTTTGTACACGTAAACCCAATGCAGGAAGCGTTTCAGAAAAATGGCGACCATAATTGGATTGGGGTCTTACACGCTATCGAGCAGCTTAAATCTCGCGTGAACGTTCCGATCATTATTAAAGAAGTCGGTTTTGGTATTAGTGGTCACGTTGCGCAGCGATTGGTTGACGCCGGTGTGGATGCCATTGACGTAGCGGGCGCGGGTGGCACAAGTTGGAGCGCGGTTGAAGGCTATTGCCAAGATAACCCGAAAATGCAGCGTGCAGCCGAGCTTTTCCGCGATTGGGGCATCCCAACGGCAAAATGTTTGACTCAAATAAGAGCACAGCATCCTACATTACCTTTGATCGCCTCAGGTGGTGTGCATAACGGACTTGAAGCGGCGAAAGCCATACATTTGGGCGCCAATCTCGTTGGGCAAGCGGGCGCAGTCTTGAAAGCGGCTACCATAAGCACTCAAGCGGTGGTCGAGCACTTTGAGCAAATGGCGTTAGAGTTACGTTTAGCATGTTTTGGCACGGGGTCTTCTAAGATCAGCGCATTAACGCAAGCGCGCTGCCTATAGGTGTTTATGGTGTCATGTACGCAGCTTGGCTCAATAATTTTTCGGTGTCTTAACACGTAGACTGATAATTTCGTTATAGTTGATACAAAAGTCACTTCAACAAGTGACTGCTTAGTTCAGACCGTTGAATGGGCATTTGTTGAAGCGATTGAGTTTTATTTTAATATTGTTTGCAACTGGAACCTTAAATTTATGAAAAAACTAGTCATGCTGATGTTGGCGGCTTCTGCTTTAACCGCTTGTAGTGATGAAGTGGGCACTGAAGGCTGGTGTAACGACATGCGCGATAAGCCAAAAACAGAATGGACAGCAGACAACGCAGTAGACTTTGCGAAGCACTGTGTTCTTCAAGATGGTGTGGGCAGCGAGCAATGGTGTGAGAACCTGAAAGATAAGCCAAAAGGTGACTGGAGTGCAAACGAAGCCACCAGCTTTACTAAGCACTGCATTTTCTAAGCACTACACTTTCTCAACACGGCGTCTCTCATTAAGAGTGATGACTGTGTTAGACAAAATATTAAGAAAACACCAAGCGTCTTGCTTGGTGTTTTTGTATCGACAATAGCTTGAGCTCTCACGTTCTGAGCACACCTATCTTTCCTCTGAGTAGAGTGTTTTACATTTTCGTTTCATTTTTGAAAACCTGTATTACCTGCCTTTAATTTTTCGCATTGCAGTGGCATGGTGTCGGTGTATTCGTCTAATTCAATTAGATTCATAACAAAAAGGGACTCAAATGGAAGTACTCAAAGGCTCATGTCTGTGTGGTAAGGTGAAATTGGAAGTGGCAGATGAATTCAAGTACATGGGAAATTGCCATTGCTCGGAATGTCGCAAGTTCACAGGCTCCGACTACTCGTCTGCAGGTGGTGTCGCTTTGGATAAGTTGCTCATTATCCAAGGAAAAGAGGATATTCAGACTTATCAGAAAAGCGAAAATACCATGTTATGTTTTTGTCGCCATTGCGGGTCGAGCCTGTATTCGAAAAAGAACAATGGGATTGTCAATATTCGCCTAGGTGTCTTGGATGATGCTCCATCCCACAAGCCAAATTTCCATATTTTTGTCGCGTCCAAAGCGCCGTGGCTTGAGATATCGGATAACCTGACTCAGTTTGAGGCCGGGCCCAAATAGAGTAGTAGCGGAAGAGAATTATTTAATAACAGAGGGCGTTGCAATAAGTCTACAACGCCCTCTACGCTTTTATTTTTGAAATTAGAACAGAGATGATTATTTGGCGTCTTGCAGTTCTTCTAAGCCACCTGCATTGTGCAGATTCGTGAACCCTTGCGATTGCAAATATTGATACGCTTTACCAGAGCGGTTACCACTGCGGCAGTACAATACGATCGCTTGATCTTTATCGACGGCTTGGAAATGTTTATCAAGCTCAGATAGAGGGAAATTGACCGCATTGTCTAAATGCCCCTCAGAGAACTCTTGCGGCGTGCGTACATCGACAATCATTGCGCCTTTCTCAATCAGTTGCCACCCTTGCTCAGCACGCTCAGAAGCCGCCACGTTGGGAGAAAGCAAGCCAACGCACAATGTTGCAAGAAACAGAGATACGACCTTTTTCATTGTTTGATTATCCTTTTTAAGAGTATGTAACCACTCTAGATTTGATTGAACACATTTTCCATCATAAAGAGGTTTTAAGTGGTCGTGAATGTCAAAAGTTTCGATAGAAGATTTTATTCAATTCAATAAAAAATTTTTATGAAATCCACCTCTTGAACTCCAATTTTTCGACCTTATTATTCTCATCGAAAGCGAGCGGTCGACTCGCAAATCCATCTTGATGTTTATTCTGTCTTTTATTTTTGGTTCCAAGTAGGAGGCACTTAAAAATGAAAATTCGTCCTTTAAATGACAAGCTAATTGTTGAAAGACAAGAGGTGGAAAATAAATCTGAAGGGGGAATCGTTTTAACTTCTCAGTCGGTGAAAAAATCAAACCGCGGGAAAGTCATTGCTGTTGGTTTAGGTAAACGCCTTGAAAATGGCGAACGCGCTGCGATGGAAGTCAAAGTGGGCGACCAAATCATTTTCAATGACGGTTACGGCGTGAAAACCGAGAAAATTGACGGCGCAGAATACTTGATTCTGTCCGAATCTGATGTGTTAGCAATCGTTGAGTAATTATTTTTGTAGTAGTTTTTTGAGGAGATAATTATGGCTGCAAAAGACGTATTATTTGCTAATGACGCACGTCAAAAAATGCTGAAAGGTGTGAACTTACTGGCGGATGCAGTAAAAGTGACACTAGGCCCTAAAGGCCGCAACGTTGTGCTTGATAAATCTTACGGCGCGCCAACCATTACCAAAGATGGTGTGTCTGTAGCGAAAGAAATCGAACTGAAAGACAAGTTCGAAAACATGGGCGCACAAATGGTGAAACAAGTGGCGTCCAAAGCGAATGATGAAGCAGGTGACGGTACAACGACGGCTACTGTACTGGCGCAATCTTTCATCAATGAAGGTCTTAAAGCGGTAGCGTCTGGCATGAACCCAATGGACCTAAAACGTGGTATCGACAAAGCCACTGAAGCGGCGGTTGAGAAACTACGTGAAATGTCTAAGCCATGCAGCGACAAAGAATCCATTACCCAAGTGGGTAGCATTTCTGCAAACAGCGATCGCGCGATCGGTGAAATCATTGCAGAAGCGATGGAAAAAGTGGGTCGCAATGGCGTGATTACGGTGGAAGAAGGCCAAGGTCTAGACAACGAATTGTCTGTGGTTGAAGGTATGCAATTCGACCGCGGTTACTTGTCGCCATACTTCATCACTAACCAAGAAAATGGCAGCGTAGAGCTAGACAACCCTTACATCCTATTGGTGGACAAAAAAGTCAGCAGCATCCGCGAGCTATTGCCAGTGTTAGAAGAAGTGGCGAAATCTTCTCGCTCGCTATTGATCATTGCTGAAGACATCGAAGGTGAAGCGCTAGCGACATTGGTTGTGAACAACATGCGTGGCATCGTGCGTGCGACTGCGGTGAAAGCACCTGGTTTTGGTGACAACCGTAAAGCGATGATGGAAGACATTGCGGTACTAACCGCAGGTACGGTCATCTCTGAAGAAATCGGCCTAGAGCTTGAAAAAGCAACGCTAGAGCAACTAGGTAGCGCGAAGAAAGTGACCATCACCAAAGACACAACAACCATCGTGGGTGGTGCAGCAGAAGCAAGCGCGATTGCTGATCGTGTGGCTTCGATTGAAAAACAAATCGAAACAACCACTTCTCAATACGACAAAGACAAGCTTCAACAACGTGTTGCGAAGCTTTCTGGCGGCGTAGCGGTGATCAAGATCGGCGCTGCAACTGAAGTTGAGATGAAAGAGAAGAAAGACCGCGTGGACGATGCGCTACACGCTACTCGCGCAGCGGTTGAAGAAGGTATTGTTGCTGGTGGTGGTGTTGCCCTAACTAAGATCGCGAAAGAATTGGCGGATCTAAAAGGCGACAACGATGACCAAAACGTGGGTATCCGAGTTGCGCTACGTGCAATGGAAGAGCCTCTTCGTCAAATCGCAACCAACGCAGGTGATGAAGCTTCAGTCGTAGCGAATGCTGTCAAAGCGGGTGATGTCGATTACGGTTACAACGCTGCAACAGGTGAATACGGCAGCATGATCGAAATGGGTATCTTGGACCCTGCGAAAGTAACACGTTCAGCGCTTCAATTCGCGGCGTCTGTTGCTGGCTTGATGATCACGACTGAAGCGATGATCACCAACCATGTTGAAGACAAAGAACTTGATATCTAACGTTATCAATCGTTAGTGATTAAGTAGGCGTTAAAACAACAATAACATTGCAAAACCTAAGCGGGCTCGCTTGAGCCCGCGAATCAGTCATTTGAGGTAAGTGTTATGACCCGTTTACCTGCGTTTTCTTTCTCAATATCTGAGCCGGGCGGTAATGAAGCTTCGTCAACGTGGCCGACTGCTATTCACTTCCCCCTCGTTCCAGCTGGGCCAGAGTTTTCGATCGAAAATGCTCTGCCTAAACGTCCGACAGTGACAATATTCACTATCGATTTGTCTCAGTTACTTAAAGGGGACGCTCGGGTCATTCATTAACTGCATCGAAACAGCCAACGTAAGTTGGCTGTTTTTTTTCATTTCTGGGTGTAGGTCAAATTATTGATAATGTGAATCGTTTTCGTTTGATTGTTGCTACTTGTTCAATGTGTTAGCTTAAATTGGGACTGTTCCCAAGTAAGGTAATAAAATAATGAATAAGAAAATACTGCTTCCCTTAATGTTAGGGATTTCCGCTACTGCCGCTGCTTCTGATAACAAGGTTGTAGAAAGTGTCTTGATTGATGACATCGCGCTAGAAGGTTACGTGAAGAAAAGCTATGAGGTCGTGATGCAAAGCGAGCCTGAGCTTTTCCCGTACGCGTTTCGTGGTAGCCGTGTGCAAATGAAGTTACTGGTTGAGTTATTCCATAATTCAAAGAACGACAAAAAAGCGGCTCGCGTGATCACTCTAGGGAATGGTTATGTACCAGGTAATCCGGGTGTAAAACACACTTACGATGCTGCGATTGTGGACCGTTTTACTCAAAACTACCCAGTCGCGTTCGACTACAGTATCTATCAAGCTGGTGGCACGCCGGTATTTAGTGAGGATTACTCACCGCAAAACGAAGCCAATGATGTTTCCGTATCGACAACCACGGTTGCTCCGTCTATCGGCTTAACCGCGACTGCAACACCGGGCTCAGCACCAAGTTTTTCTGGCTCGTTGACGACCGACCTGGGTGTGGCTTATACGTCTCGCTACTCAAGTAAGGATTACGTCACCGCAGCCAAACCAAAGGCTTCCATGGAACGCGGTATGGGCGTTAAGTGGACCACCTCTCTTAGCCAAATTTACACCAACGATTACCAGTACTACGGTAAATGGGCGGGCGTTTACCACTACACAGGTTGTTCAAACGAGAACCTATTACCAGAAGAGAACTTGCCGCGTTTGATCTACGGTTTCAAACCGAAATTTCAGTACGTGTTCACACCAGAATTTGAGCGCGGAGAAGAGCCAAAAACGGAGATGATCGCACGAGCGGGCATGAAAGAAGTTGAAGAAGGTTTCTCTCGCAATGCGTGTAACTGGTACGATCAAGGTACAACTAGCCACTACACTGAGGCACAAATTCGCTTCACGATTGATTGGGATACGCTAACCGTTATCACTCAATAAACGTTTCACTTATCAGACCGAAGGTTTGTGGATTGTAATGCGGCTCTAGTAGCCGCATTTTTATGGTCGAAATCTGATCGCAAGCGCATTAAGTCTTTAAGCCCAGCATCGCGCCGAAAATGACCAATCCCGCCCCACATGCTTGGGCGGATTGGCAGCAATCAACACGTTGTAAAACCTTCAACGGCAACACTCAGCAATCATTTGCGCATTTTTATTTTTGCATACAAGCCTCGGTGGATGGCTTAGGCGCGGCGATGGGATCTTATGGGCGATATTAAGCGCGATAATTTGGTCGCGCCATTTGGTTTTGTGCTATCAGGTTGCAATTATGTTTTATTGAGCCAAGATAAAAAGCGTACAGAACTCGAACATAAATTCATCACGTGGTTACAAACGCAAATGGTAGAGTGTGTACCACTACCATCGCAGCAAAATACGCAAGGCGAATAGAAGGCGAATAGAAGGCGAATAGAAGGCGAATAGAAGGCGTAGAGCGTGATTACGTCAGTCAGTTTGATGGAAAAGGGCTTAGGAAATTGGAAATGGAAAACCTCAATATTGTTGAAATCAAATCATTTGTTCCAGCGAAAGATTACGCGCTCTCAAAACGTTTTTATGAGGCGATAGGCTTTGATATGGCGTCAGACTTCGGTGATGTGGCGTACTTCTCTCAAGGCAGCTGCGCGTTCCTTTTACAGAATTTTTATGAGCCAGAACACGGCAACAACTTCATGATGCACTTGCTCGTAGAAGACGCAGAAAGCTGGCATCAGCACTTATCCAAAGTGGGCCATGAGGAATTTGGCTCGCGTTTGACTGAGCTGGTCGAGCAACCTTGGGGCATGCGCGAATGTTGTTTGTTTGACCCTAGTGGCGTTTTATGGCGAATCGGTCAGAACATGAATACTGACTAACGCCAGTCCTCTTTTCAGAACATCTATATCGCGCAGGTATTGATATCTCGATACCTGCGCGTTTTGTTTTTTGCTTAACCTTGCCAACGTTTCTCGCGCACTCACGCCTTTTTCGTGGTGGTGTGCGATGGACTGAACCCAAAAAGCTCCTCAAGCAGCATGGCTTTGAGTTCCGCCCGGACTTCTGTCCCTCCGATTAACGCCAAAAGTGCGAGTCCACCTGGGATGAGAATCACCATCAATATTGGTCTTAAAATATAAGAAAAGCAGAATATGGTCGGCAAGAAAATCAATCCTTGGCCTAGTTTGTTTAATACGTACATGAGCGATTCCTTTTGTTTTTATATAAAAATTGAGCGTGCTCATTTTTTATAATTGAGCGCGCTCAATTTGTCAATATCAGTCGCTCAAGGTATGATCCTTTCAGGCTCATTAAGCAGATACATCAATGACGAAGCGACAACAAACCAGAGATAAAATCCTAAAAGCCGCGTGGGCATCTTTTGCTCAAAATGGCTATGACATGACGACCACAAGGCAGATTGCGAGAGAAGCAGGAGTCGCCGACGGTACGGTGTTCAGCCACTTCCCGACTAAACTGTCGATTTTGCGCGAAGGGATGCTGGCGCAACTGCAACAGATCAGCCAAGAAACGCTAGTCAGTGTGGAAGGCAAAACCGATATCGACATCGGTTTGGCGCTGACGGAGAAATACTATCGCTACTATTTTGCGAACGTCGAGCTGAGCCGAGCCTTGTTGAAAGAGGTGATTTGGGATTTGGATTATTATCAGTCGTTTAACCAAGCTTTGTTTCAATCTGCGAGCGTAAGTTCTGTTCTTGAAGACAAAATGCCGTTGATTTTTGACTGCTACTTCATGACGCTAATCGCACATTTAAGCCGAGCAGAACCGGATGTTGAAGCCGCGCTTACAGATCTTCATGCTAAGTTTCAGCAAATCATTGCGACTACATAAAATGGCCCCAACGCAGAATCTGAAAGAATATACTGCCTGTCATTTTATTTGCTGGACTCCCATTTTCTCGTTTCAGTTGGCGTCTCACCAAATAGCCGCTTGTAGCTTTGGCTGAACTGCCCGAGATGAAAAAAACCAAAGTCAAAAGCGATTTCTGCAATTGTTCGATTATCTTCAGGGCTTTGTAGCACTCTACGTACTTGATTCAGCCGCATTCGGTGTATGAATTGCTTTGGCGAAGTATTACAGCAATGTTCAAAGGTGTACTGCAGTGTGCGGCGACTGACGTGCACAGCGTCACACAGTTCACTGACGGTGATCGGAGTTCTGTAATCTAAGTCGTGTAGCTGTTGCTTTATGCGGCGCATCACATGCTGACGATGAGAGATTGATATCGGGTGGCTTGCGCTTGGTGAACTGATTGAGAACAGTTCGAGAACGATGTCTTTTAAAACCACCTGATGTGTGCTGTCAGACCATCGCGATTCAGTGGGACCGAGTAAAGTACCCAAGTAGAATTTAAGTTGTTGAATGTGCTTTTCTGTTAGTCCCGCTAAGTGCGGTGTGTTGCAGCCGATACCGTCTAACTCGAGCTGTTTTTCTATGATTTGAACCAGTTTTCTGTCGAGTACTATCCCATAGATAGAAAACTGTTCAGGTGTCATTAACTCAAAATCTGCACCGCCTTGTCTAAGCAAAAGCTGGCTTGCATTAAACTGACTGTGATTTAGGTGTAGCGGCTTATTTTCCGCACTCAAGCCCAACCAAATTCCTCCCTCTTCAACCCTGCATTGCTGTCTTAGTGAGCGGTTACTGTCTTCACGAAATACATGGAAATTGGGAAATCGTCGTTCTCGAATTTGACCTAAAAATCGGCCATCGCTGAGTTGATCGTATTCCTGTTGCCAGTTTATTAGGCTTGCAGCTTGTTGGTTTGCATCCTTTGTGTGATGGATGCACAGCATTGGTGCGGTTTGGGGTGTTTGGTCACTCATCCTTGTGATGCTCATTCCTTTTTTGTGAGTCATGTTGGAGCAATTTTTATGTAACTCATTGTTTATTATTGTTTTATAAATGTTGCCAGTTTTTGATAACGCTACGGAACACATTTGGCAATACTTTCTTAAAGCTTATTGATAGTTCAGCAAAAAGCGAACCAAATAGTGAAGAGGAAGAGCAATGACGGCAACTTATCGTCGGCAACAAGGAAGTAAAGTCTATACCTTTAAGTCATTAGCTGACTTGATGGCGAAAGCGACACCGGAGCGATCAGGCGATGCGTTAGCTGGAGTTTGTGCTCAGTCAGCGGCAGAACGTGTAGTCGCACAAATGGCGCTGTCTGAGTTACCACTTAAAACGTTTCTTAACGAGGCGGTTATTCCATACGAAAGCGACGATATCACTCGCCTAATTATCGATACGCATGACCTTGAAGCCTTTAAACCGATTGAGCACTTGACGGTCGGAGATTTTCGAAATTGGCTGCTGAGTGAAGAAGCCGATGGTGAAACGTTGGCTAAAATTCGTCAAGGTTTAACACCAGAAATGGTGGCCGCAGTCAGTAAGATTATGCGCAACCAGGATTTGATTCTCGTTGCTAAAAAATGCCAAGTTGTCACGGCTTTTCGGAATAAGATTGGTTTGCCGAGTCGCCTGTCTACTCGCCTACAGCCGAATCACCCCACTGATTCTCTCAACGGTATCGCAGCGACCATTTTTGATGGTCTGATGTACGGAAATGGCGATGCGGTTATCGGTATCAATCCGGCAACAGATAATGTGCCTCAAGCTATCAAGTTAATGAACTTAATGGATGAGGTGATTCAACACTATCAAATACCGACTCAGTCTTGTGTGTTAACTCATGTAACGAACACGATCGAAGCCATTGAAATGGGTGCACCAGTCGATCTCGTTTTTCAGTCGATAGGCGGCACGCAAGGAACGAACGATACCTTCGGAATAGACTTATCAATTTTGAAAGAGGCCCATGAAGCCGCGTTGTCTTTGAATCGAGGTAGTGTAGGAAACAATGTGATGTATTTTGAAACCGGACAAGGTACAGCGTTGTCTGCGAATGCATTTCATGGGGTCGATCAACAGACTTGCGAAGCTCGTGCTTATGCTGTCGCGAAACAGTTCGATCCTTTGTTGGTTAATACAGTCGTTGGGTTCATTGGCCCAGAGTACCTGTTTGATGGCAAACAGATCATTCGTGCTGGGCTTGAAGATCATTTCTGTGGGAAGCTGCTTGGTTTACCTATGGGTTGCGACATCTGTTACACCAATCATGCCTATGCCGATCAGAATGACATGGATAACTTACTGACACTATTAGGCGTGGCCGAGTGCTCTTTCATCATGGGTATTCCAGGGTCTGATGACATCATGCTCAACTATCAAACTACCTCATTTCACGATGCTCTTTATGCAAGAAAAGTACTCGGTTTGAAGCCAGCTCCAGAGTTTGAACAATGGTTAATGGAGATGCAGATTTTCGAGAGCGTGCAAGACGTTCGGTTAAGTGAGCAAATCTCTCGCTCGTTTTCGGGAGCAATTAATCAACTGAATAAGGGGTATTCTCATGGGTAAAGTGATCACCATTTCTCAGTCCACACAAGACGAGTCTGAAGTTGTCACACACAACCCTTGGGGCAAGTTACGCGACTTCACCTCTGCTCGGATCGCTCTGGGTCGCAGCGGAAACAGTGTACCAACCAACGAGTTACTCTCATTTCAGCTGGATCATGCCCAAGCTATGGATGCAGTGCATTGCAGTTTGAATATTGAGTCTCTCGTTGCTGGTTTGTCGGACTCTTACTCGATTCTTGAAAATACCTTAGAGCCTCCAGTGGTAGTGAGCAGCCAAGTGAGTGATCGGCTTATGTACTTGCAAAGGCCCGATTTAGGACGGCAGCTCGATGAATCTTCTTGGAAAACGCTCAACTCGATAGCAAATGAGCATAACACTGACATTGATCTTGCGATTGTTATTGCTGATGGACTTTCTTCCGTCGCAATTCAAAACCATGCCGTGCCTGTTGTTACGCGATTGATTTCTCTTTTAAGCGCTGATGATGAACATCAATGGAAATTCGCACCTATCACAATCGTAAAGCAAGGAAGAGTAGCTGTAGGGGATGATGTTGGTGAATGTTTTAACGCTAAGGCCGTGCTGGTTTTAATTGGAGAGAGGCCAGGTCTAACGTCTCCGGATAGCATGGGTATGTATCTCACTTGGGGGGCTAAACGAGGCTCTAAAGATTCCCAAAGAAACTGCATTTCCAATGTGCGTCCCCAGGGGCTCAACTATGACGATGCCTGTGAACGCGCATTTTACTTGCTCAAGGAGGCTCGAAAATTACAACTGTCAGGAGTGAACCTGAAAGATCGCTCCGACATCAATGAGCCAAGTGGCGCAAGCGTTGAAGATAAACACAGCGACAACTTTTTAATTTCATCAAAGTAGAAGGATTTACTATGTCTAAACATCAGGAGTACTTGGCCAAAAGACAGCTAAAAAGAGGCACCGCAGGTTGGATTTTACTTGCGGGCTTAGGTGTCTCGTATGTTATATCAGGTGACTTCGCCGGTTGGAACTTTGGCATCGCTCAAGCAGGATGGGGAGGCTTTCTTATTGCTGCTATCGCGATGGCAGTAATGTATTTCACGCTAGTATTGTCTTTAGCTGAAATGTCTGCGGCGATTCCTGCTGCGGGTGGTGGTTACAGCTTCGCAAGACAGGCGATGGGGCCGACAGGCGGCTTTTTCACTGGCTTATCAGTTTTGATTGAATATGCGCTCGCGCCTGCTGCGATAGTGATTTTTATTGGCTCTGCAGTAAATGAATTGGTTGGTATTGATGGCCCTGTTGTTTACGCACTTTTCTACGCCGTCTTTATCGCTATTCATATGGCAGGGGTTGGCGAAGCTCTCAAAGTAATGATGGTCATCAGCGGTTTGGCTGTGTTAGCCATTCTCATTACTGCTGGTGTGCTTATTGGTCACTTTGATGTGAATAACTTATTCGATATTGCTCCAGCGACGGCTCAGACAACAGAAATCTTGCCGTTTGGGTGGTATGGCGTATGGGCGGCGTTGCCATTTGCTATGTGGTTATTTCTTGCGGTTGAAGGTGTGCCTTTAGCTGCAGAGGAGGCAAAAAACCCGGCGAAAGATGTTCCAAAAGGCATCATTGGTGCGATGTTGTTTTTATTACTAACCGCAACTCTGGTAGTCGTTCTTTTGGCTGGTGCGGTTGGTTCAAAGGTCATAGGCGATAGCGCGGTGCCATTAGTTGACGCGCTGAAGCTTACAGGCAATTCAACGATAGCAATGGCCGTGAACTTACTTGGATTGGCTGGTCTTATCGCTTCTTTCTTCTCTATCATTTATGGTTACAGTCGCTTGGTGTTTGCGCTTTCCCGCGCGGGTTATTTGCCGCAAACTTTGTCATTAACCAGTGACAAAAAAGTGCCTTCTCGTGCGCTTTTGGTTCCGGGCGTTTTTGGGTTCTTGGTTTCCCTTACGGGAGAGGGGGACTTAATCTTGGCGATGGCAGTTGTCGGTGCGACGGTATCGTACGCATTAATGTCCTTGAGTCATATTTTATTGCGAATTAAACAGCCGGAGTTAGCTCGCCCATATAAAACGCCTGGCGGGGTAATCACTTCGAGTATTTCTCTGGTGCTTTCTTTGATCGCAATGACAGGTGTTTATGCTTTTGATCCCTCTGCCTTTTTCATGACAATGGGATTGTTTCTTATCGGTGGTGTTTATTATGGTTTATACAGCCGCAACAAATTGGTGGCAGCAACCGCGGAGGAGGAGTTTGCCATGCTGTCGGTTGCAGAATTAGAGCTTGAATCAGATGTAGCACGATAGCCATTTCAATTATTGTTCGCCACTACATCAAGGGAGCCATGTGCTCCCTTTGTCATTTCTATCAAAAGTGCATAGCGCACAAATGTATCACTTTAACTTTATAAGTGGTTAATCATGTGAAAGTCTAGTCTGGATAACTATGGCGCAGAGCCATCACAGGTAAAGGTTAAGTTTTCAAGGAAAGATCATGATAAATAAGGTATTTAATACACTTTTGGGAACAGAGTTACCGATTATTCAAGCGCCAATGGCCGGCGTGCAAGACAGCCAAATGACCATAGCTGTCAGTAATGTTGGCGGGCTTGGCTCGTTACCTTGTGGAATGCTGAATAAAGACGCCATCGTTAAAGAACTTCAACTTATTCAACAGGCGACCAATCGACCGTTCAACCTCAACTTCTTTTGCCATGAGATGCCGGAATACGACGCCAACAAGCACGAAGAGTGGCAAAAAGCGCTGCAACCGTATTTTGCTGAAGTTGGTGCAACCGTACAGGAGCAGCCAAACGCTCCGACAAGAATGCCTTTCAATCATGATATTGCTGACGCGATTGAACCATTTGCACCGCCAGTGATCAGTTTCCACTTTGGTTTGCCAACCGATGACTTATTAGCGCGAATTCGAGGCTGGGGAGGGAAGATCCTTTCGACAGCAACCACGGTGGATGAAGCACTTTGGCTGGAAGCAAAAGGCGTTGACGGTATTATCGCCCAAGGCTTGGAGGCTGGTGGACACCGAGGCATGTTTTTATCGGATGATTTAACTACTCAATTAAGTCTGATGGCGTTATTACCACAAATCTCCAAACGGGTGAATTTGCCTGTTATTGCTGCAGGCGGAATCGCTGATAGAAGCGGTGTGGAAGCCGCGTTGAGATTAGGAGCGAGTGCCGTTCAAGTTGGCAGCGCCTATTTGTTGTGTGATGAGGCGAAAACATCGTCTTTACATCGATATGCCATTGCTAGTGAACGCGCGCAACATACCGCTGTGACCAATGTTTTCTCGGGCCGACCAGCGAGAGGTATTGTGAATCGCGCGATGTCGGAGCTAGGTTACATCTGTGAGTCTGCGCCGAAATTCCCATATGCTTCCATTGAAATGACTCAGTTAAGAGCGCTTATGGAGAAGCAAAACCGAGATGAATTTACGCCGTTGTGGTGCGGACAAAATTCGTCGGGTTGCAAAGAAATTTCGGCGGCAGAAATGACACTGTCATTAGTGGAAGGGATTGATTTGAATTGACTTATTCGATAATAAATAGAGCCCTTTGGGGGAAAGGGCTCTTAGGGGGAGGAGCTTAAGGTTTAAGCTTTCACAAGAGTCGCTGCGTTACGCATCGCTTCTTTCGTTGAACACTCAACAACGTTTGCTTTTGCAAAGCGGTGAGCGTCTTTTACTTGGATATCGTGAGCTAGAATAACCAGCTTCGCGTTTGCTACATCTAGGTCAGTGATGCGGTTCTGGATACCGTTTTGACCTTGAGTTTCTACTTTGATTTTCAGACCCGCTGCCGCACCTGCTTTCTCTAGTGCTTTCGCTGCCATGAATGTGTGTGCTACGCCAGATGGGCAACATGTTACTGCTACGATGTCGTACTCGCCTTCGCCTGCTGCTGGAGCCGCTTGAGCTTGTGCTGGTGCTGCTTCTGCGATTTCGTCTTCTGCTTCTTCTTCAGCGACTGGTTTCCAGAAGCCAACGATAACTGCTGTTGTTAGTGAGCCTAGTGCGATACCCACAACGTACATTGGGATGTTGCTTGATACAGGTGCTGTGATTAGACCGCCCCATGGTGCGTGCAGCAGTACGTCTGTTAGGAAGCCGAACACACAGCCAACGATACCACCAGCAACGATTGAAGGAAGAACGCGTACAGGGTCGTTTGCTGCGAATGGGATAGCACCTTCAGAGATACCGATAGAACCCATGATTGCTGCTGCTTTACCTGCTTCTTGCTCTTGTTTAGTGAACTTCTTCTTGAATAGGAATGTTGCTAGTGCCATACCTAGAGGAGGCGTACAGATTGCGATACCAACACCACCCATTAGCCATGGTTGTGTATCAACTTGAGTTTGAGCGAATAGCGTTGCTACTTTGTTGATTGGACCGCCCATATCGAATGCAGTCATACCACCAAGAATCGTACCTAGAACCACTTTAGAAGCACCAGCCATAGAAGCTAGGAATTCGTTCATAGAAGCCATGAAGATCTTGATTGGCTCACCGATACCCCATAGAACGATACCTGCAGAGATAAGTGTACCTAGTAGAGGGTAGATGAAGTAAGCGCCCAACGCAGTCATGTTAGCAGAAAGAGGGATCTTCTTAAGTTGTAGAACTACACCTCCAGCGATAAAACCAGCGACGATACAACCTAGGAAGCCACCGCCCATGTCAGCCATGATGCCAGAAGAGATCATCGCTGGTGCTAGAGCTGGTTTGTCTGCAATTGAGTAACCGATGAAGCCACCAAGAATAATTGGGAACAGCACCAGACCTTTAATACCGATATTAGAAATATCCGCCAATAAACCGTCCGCAGGAACCGCACCTTTACCTGATGCCATTACCGCCAGCGCCAGTAGTACACCACCCGCAACGATAAATGGCAGCATGTGAGAAGTACCGAATAAAAGGTGACCTTTCATGGTACTTAGGAGTTTTTTGAAATCGCTATTATTGCTAGCTTGAGCTGTGATTGTACTCATAATTTCACGCCTTATGAATTAATTAAAATATTTAGTATTTGGTTTTCGTCTTTTGCGTTATGAATATCTTCAATAAACTCTTCGCTAAATTTTCCGAATAATTCTTGAAGAACATAAATATGGTGGTCGGCACCGTTATCAGGTGAAGCAATCATGAAGAATACGGTCGGTTTGACTCCCTCTTCGTCGCCATACTCGATGCCTTCGCGCTTTACGCCAACAGCGATTGCAGGCTCTGTAACCGCTTTGCTTTTTGCGTGTGGGTAAGCGATGCCGTCCATTGAAGTCACGCTTAATACTTCACGTGCTTCGATGTCGGTTAAAAAAGCCTCTTTGCTGCTGATTCGATTATTTTCGAATAGCATTTGTGCTAGCTCTTCAAAGACTTCTTTTTTATTATTTGCTTGAAGGTTGCCTTTAATTAAATTGACGTTTGTTAGTTCTGTAATCATTTTGTGACTCATTGGTACTGAAGTAATGAGTCAAATTTAATTAATGAAGTGGTTTTCGGAAATAGTAAAAAAAAACCAATAACTATACTTTTGTATCACTCAATCTTAAGTGTGATAGCCGTCATTAATAATGCGGAATATTATAAAATTTATTATGTGATTTATATTCCAGTTATTTTGAAATAAATAACTAGACATGAAAATGAACTGGAGGAGGATCAAAGCCCTGGTTAGGATGCAAAAAGAGGCGTTGCGCCTCTTAGTTTGAGATAATAGAAACAGCGATAAAGGCTGGCCATTAATTTTTATATTTATGCAGCAAATCTAACGGGATATGGCAGTAGTCATTTGGAAAGCGCGTGAGTCGGTCTTGGTGCTCATCATCACTTGGCACGTAGTTTGTGAGTGGCAGCACTTCTACGGCGATTTTATCGGCATCCGGTCTTGCTGCGATAAACGCTTTAGCAATAGTTAGGTGTTGCTCGTTTTGGCTATAAACACCGGTACGGTACTTTTCACCTACGTCTTCACCTTGCTTGTTAACGCTGTGCGGGTCGATGATCTCAAACAGATACCCCATCAAAGTTTCAACCGAAACCAGCTCAGGGTCGAATTGGGTTTTCACGCATTCTGCGTAACCATCGTATTCGGATTGAGTGTTATCCGTCGTGCCATTTGCTCGTCCTGCTTCGGTGCTGATTACGCCGGGAAGGTGGCGCATAAATTCTTGAACGCCCCAAAGGCAGCCGCCTGCGAAGTAAATTTCTTCCATCATTCTGTCCTGAAAATCTTTGCGCCATTATGGGCATCACTTTCACTCAAACACAACTCCAACCATAGATTTAATGACTCATCGATGAGCAGTTCGGACATAAAACAGGAACAACTCGGTGATGATTTGCTCTCTTTTTTGTGCTGCTTTTCCTCGTTAGATTGAGCGCAATTAAGAGCTAAGGGGAACCCTAATGAAAATTGAACATATCGCGATTTGGACTGAACGTTTGGAAGAGCTTAAAGCCTTCTATGAGAAATACTTTAACGCGGTGTCTAACGATAAATACCACAACCCAACTAAGCAGTTTTCATCTTACTTTCTTTCGTTTGAAAGTGGTGCACGATTGGAGTTAATGTCGATGGAAGGTGTGACCGCTTGTGAAAAATCTCATGCGATGCAGGTAACGGGGTTGGCACATTTTGCCTTCGCCTTAGGAGCAGAACAGGCAGTGGATCAATTAACCAAAACCTTAGTAGATGATGGCTACCAATGGATCGACGGTCCGAGACAAACGGGTGATGGTTACTACGAAAGCTGCGTATTAGATCCGGATGGCAACCGTCTAGAGCTTACGGTGTAACGCAACTTCGCTTATTTCTATCGTTCACAGGCTGCTTTCATATGAAAGTATTCGGGCGTATACTGCAAGCTCATTAATAAGGAGTGAGCCTGTGAACCCAAGACAAAATGAAATCCTGCAATTAGTGAATGATCGTAAACGCGTTCAAGTCACGGAGCTTTCTGACATTATCGGCGTGTCGGGCGTGACCATCAGGCAGGATTTGAATTTTCTGGAGCAACAGGGCTATCTAAAGCGCGTACACGGCGCAGCTACCGCATTGCAAAGTGATGATATTGATACCCGATTAGAAGTCCGTTTCGATATTAAACAATCACTTGCAAATAAAGCGGCGGACTTGGTATCACCAAACGAAACCGTATTGATCGAGGGCGGCAGTGCTAATGCGCTCTTGGCTCGCACTTTAGCTGAACGCGGCGATGTGACCATCATTACCCCATCGGCGTACATCGCCCATCTCATCCGTAACACCTCTGCCAACATCATCTTGCTTGGTGGCGTGTATCAGCATCAAAGTGAGAGCCTCGTTGGCCCGCTCACCAAACTCTGTATTGAGAACATTCACTTCAGCACGGCTTTCTTGGGTATAGACGGATTTCACCAAGACACTGGTTTTACTAGCCGAGACATGATGCGTGCCGACATCGCAGAGGCCATTCTGGCAAAGAATAGACGTAACATCGTACTGACGGACTCCAGTAAGTTTGGACAGATTTATCCTTCTTCAATTGGAAATACCAACGAAATATCGGTGTTGTTAACCGACAAAGCCGCTCCGAAAAGCGACCTTGAGCAAATCAAAAAGCTAGGTGTGGAAGTGGTGTTGGGGTAAGTACTAATTGCTCTCCGACCATACTGCGAATTCATTTCCACTTGGTTCGGTGAAGTGGAATCGGCAGCCGCCGGGAAATTCGAAAATAGGGCGGATAATTTTTCCACCATGCTGCTCAACTTTTATCTGCGTGGCCTGAATATCTGAGCTATAAAACACTAAAAGTGCGCCACCATTTGCGGTTTGGTTTACAAACTCAGATTTGAAGAATCCGCCATCTAACCCTTGTCCTGAAAATGCAGAGTATTCAGGACCATAATCGATAAAAGTCCAGTCAAAGGTACGCTCAAAAAATTGTTTTGTAGCGTTAATATTGGTGGAACCAAATTCGACGTAATTCAATTTTTCATGTTGATGCATAGTGAAATCCTTCTCGGTTACTATCGTCTCTAGGCGAATTTTTCTACGATGATGTCATCCGCTTTTTCGACAAATAATGCGCCTTGATCCTTGAGCTCTGTCAGCACATTTTCAACATTATCAGGCAGCACTGCGCGAGTTGAAGCAAGGTTGACCACCACATTGTAGCCAAGATCCAGTGCTTGCATGACGGATTTCTTCACACAAAAATCTAGCGCGAGACCACCGATCACTAGGGTATCAATCCCGTTGAATTTTAGAAATTCATGTGCGCCTGTCGTTTTAGTATCGGCAATATCATGGAAGAAAATACCGTAAGGATGCGCATCAGGATCCATGCCTTTATTAACTTGAAAATCATAGTCCAAAACAGGTGGTAAACCGTCTAAAAGTTCAGAACCTGTTGTGCCAAGCACACAATGGCGGTTCCATTTTATATCCACATTGGGTAGGCCGACGGGTTCAAGCATGTTGGCTGGTGTTTCGGCATCCCATTTTGCTTTTGGTGGGTGTAAGTCACGACTGACCAGTTTTAATCGGCCTTTGGCATGATTACTCAGAAGCTCCGGTACGATTTCCAATGCACCTGCAACGGGCAGTTCATTTGGACATAACTCGCTAAAGCCTTTCTCTGGGTCAACGTCGATCACTGCTGTAGTTTGATAGTTTACTCGAACAGTCATGGCAGACTCCTTGTCTGTCTGATTGCCTGCGTTTATCCACGCAAACAGTTTTGAAAAAAGGTTACTTCGTCGCTGGTCAGCGTATATACCATTGCGGGTTTTCCACCTTTGCCTTTGTTGGTAGAAGCGACTTTATTGGTGGGTTTTAGTACGCCTGAATCTATCAAGCGGCGCTTAATCGTCATTCGGCTAATATCAATACCAAACTCTTGATAAGCAGAAATGATGTCGGCAACCAAAAACTCTTTGTCTAATGCAAACAAAAGAACCGATGTGTATTCAATGGATGCACGAAGCTTCTGCCACGCTTTTTCAATGGTTTTTTGATGGTCAAACGCGAGGGTCTCTTCTCCATTGAGTATAGCTTGTAGCGAAAACCATTTAAGTTGGCACTCTGGTACACCTGCATTGTTGATTTGCTCTACATTGTTACGATCGACTAAGGCGTAGTGCGTAATGTTTAAGCTCCAGTCTTCTGGATCACGTTTGGGATCGCCGTCGATAAAAGCTTCACTAAAGTGACGAGGGTAGGTATGGATTTTCTCGCGGCAAATTCGGCGACGCGCCGCCTCAAAGTTTTCATCGGCCGGGCGTCCTCCTTCACTGGTTAAGTCTTTATCAAAGACAAATCCGCCCGGTAGTGCCCAGACTCCATGGTATGGCCGATTTGGATTTGAACGTTTAATCAACAACACTTCCAATCCCTTATCGGCACAGCCAGATAGCCTGAATGGAATAATGTCGACAGATACGATCATGGTTGGGTCCTAATATTGATTTGTAAGTAATCTAGCGCATAACAAGTGGTCAATCAATGGGTAAGTAACGAGTTGTGCGAAACGTTTTTGGTAGTGCTTCATAGTACGCCTTGAGTATAAATCTACGAATGAATCTGACTTATTCACAATCTGTGTGCGAATTCTAGACAGAAAAACCTTATAAAAATGAGTGGTTAGTAACAAAAGTTGACAAACTATAGATGGGTGTTTATTGTTTACGCAAATTAGTTAGTAACAAAAAGTTATATACCCAGGAAGGGCGTGTAGAAGGGCACCTAATGACCACCAAACTATTTTCTTCCCGCATCATTCAAAGCGCTTTGGATTTTGATGTTTACAAAGTCAATATGATGAGCGCAGTAACAGCGCTTTACCCTGATGCGATGGTGTCATACAAGTTTATTGTGCGTAGCGAGGAAGATCTCTCTGAACTGCTACCAGAGGTAAAAGCAGAAGTTCTTAAACTGCAAGACATTCAATTTACGCAAGAAGAAATCGAATATATTAAGCGTGTCGCGCCTTACCTGAATCCTGATTTTGTTGATGCATTGCGCCATTTCCGGTTTAACCCGCAAAGTGATGTCTCTTTCCATAATAAAGCCATGGCTGATGGCTCAAGCCAGTTACGCATTACTATCAATGGTTTGTGGCGAGATACTATTTTGTACGAAACGATCATCATGAGTATCGTGTCTGAAGTTCGTAGCCGTCAGCGTTGGTCTGATATCCCTGTAGCGCAATTTACCACCGTTTTAGAAGAGAAAGTTCGGTACCTAAAATCCGAACTAAAACGTCGTAACATCACTAACTTTAAGTTTTCTGATATGTCGACGCGTCGACGTTTTTCCTTTCAAGCTCAGCGCACCATGCTGGAGTTCTTGTGCCAGGAAGTGCCGGAATGTTTGACAGGAACAAGCAACTACCACTTAGCAAAAGAACTGAATTTGACGCCTATCGGTACCGTTGCTCATGAATGGTTTATGGGCCATCAAGCTCTGGTGAATGTGCGAGATTCGCAAAAAGTGGCTTTGCAACGTTGGCAAAAAATGTTTAACGGTGCACTAGGTATTGCACTTACCGACACGATTGGTATTGATGCCTTCCTTAAAGACTTTGATGAAGAGCTAAGTAACGCGTATTTCGGTGTGCGTCACGATAGTGGTTGTCCTTATAGCTGGGGTGAAAAAATGATTGCACACTACCAGTCGCTTAATATAGACCCATTAACAAAAACACTGGTGTTTACCGACGGACTTAACTTCGAACAAGCGTTAGATATTTGCGAGTATTTCCAAGGACGTATTCAGGTGAGTTTTGGTATCGGTACTTTTCTTGCGAACGATATGGGTGATTATGTCAATAAAGAGGGTGAAGCCTACCAGCCACTTTCTATCGTGATCAAAATGGTCACGTGCAATGGTTCACCAGTCGCAAAAATCAGTGACGAGCCTGAGAAAGCCATGTGTGAAGATATCTTCTTTTTGATGAACCTCAAGCGCCGCTTCGAGCAACCTCTTGATTTAAACGAGTGTCGTAAACTGATTGATCGTCTAGAAACTGAAGGTCAAAACTATCTCATCGACGCGTAGGCGTTATCCCTCCTTCTTGATAAGCACCCTCTATCGTTACGACAAATTTATATAGACAAACGTAGAGGGTGATTTCGTTATAGTAATACGCAGAAGTAACCAGATACAGCGTAGGAAAGCACTCGAAAATGAGGTTGTTTTTTTGATGTGCTATGTGCCTATGATTGGTGTAAATCGATACGTTACAGCATCGTGGAAGGTGTATTTTCATCGGACACTAAACTCAGTCTAATCACGTAGTTTATTCCCATGTACCATGAGGTCACTCGGGTATAGACGTCTATCTGCTTTTATGACTTTGGGCTTCGCGTAATTGCTTGAATCAGGAGTCAAAATGAACCTAGTAGTACATTTGCAAAAGAAAGCGATCCGAAAATATGGCTATGAGATGGCCACTCGTCAAGCATGGAAATGTGGCATCAAGGCAAATCTTGTTAAGCGCGTGATCGGCCTTTTTAAAGGACAAATTGTTTGTGTGGTTGAAGGTTGTCGCGCAGAGTTTTCTTCTCCTCTTAATAACCCCCTTCACGAAGATGACAAGCAAGGGCGATATGTGTTTGTTGGCGGTGTATGCTGGGAACCAAACAACATTATTGCTCCTGGTTTTCCTGACTTTATGTTTATGCACGTGCGTAACCTGAGTCACCGTCATAAGTATTTAACGGATGACGAACTGTTTTTAAGCTTGGCTTAAAAATAAGCCTCATAGGTTAATCAAGCCTAACCATAATCAGTAATGATACGGTTTTAGCTTAGTTGACATTCTGTTGAGTGTTTCTTGACGTACCTTTTATAAAACAGTGTTTCTTTACTCGTTAATGACAGAGGGTTTGTTTTCGCCTGATGTGATTTCCTAATTGCGATTTACTATACCGCTCATCAAAGCAAACCATACTGGGATGTAAATCATGAATATGAAATCTATCGCAATTGCAACGGCAGTTGTTGCTGTACTAGCAGGCTGTAAAGACAAAACGCCACCAGCTCCAACCCAAGCAAACATTACTTTGGTTGAAGCGGTGACTGAAACTGTGAAAAATCCACACCAAGTATGTAAAGACGTGGTAGTAACGGAGCAAGTTGCTCCTACGGATGATAATAAAATAATTGGTACGGTCGGCGGCGCAGCAGCTGGCGCGGCATTGGGTAACCAAATCGGTGGCGGCTCAGGTAAAGTGATTGCAACTGCAGCTGGTACGATCGCTGGTGCGTTAACGGGTCGTAAGATTCAGGAGAACGTGCAACAAGGCGATGTAGTGACAACGACGAAAAAGCAGTGCCACACAGAATACACAACATCTGAAAAAGTAGTGGGTTACGATGTCACTTATGAAGTTTCAGGTGCGCCAACGACGGTTCGCTTAGCGAGCAAGCCTGCGACAAAAACGTTCCCAATTCAAGATGGCAAAGTTGTTCTTCCGCAATAACTAGCCTCTCAACTGAAGTGATTAACAAGCCCTTTTATCTTGAGATGAAAGGGCTTTTTCACATAAGCGGTGTTTTCATCTATTTTCCCGCGGGAATGTGCAGCCAGAATTACCAGCTAATTTCAGCGTTCGATACAATCACTTTTCGAAAAGTACGAACGGAAAAAGCATGGAAGATTTTTACCTGACCGATCGCGGTTTAGCTGGTTATTTCGAAGCGCAATGGTTCGACAAGTTCATCGAAGATAAGCAGATTGAGACGATAACCAGTCGCTCAAAACAAGTCCCACTCTCTTTTTTGTCATCACCTCACTGCTCCCAAGTTGCTGATTTTATTGCGCAGACGGCACTTGAGAGCGGCGTTCAGCCGTATTCCCTACTTGAGGTTGGCGCGGCGCTGGGAAGAAACTATTATGAGTTAGTGCAACGCTTACCTAACCTTAAAGAAGCGACGCTTGTGGAGCCTTCAAATAGGTTGATGGATGGCTTGAAGCAACTATTAATAGAAGAACAACGAGTCGAGCTAACTTATCTTCACGATGTGAACACCTTAAACGCTTTAGAGGTAGAGAATAGAGATATCGTACAGAAATGTGCTCATGTTGATTTGACGCTGATTAACCAACCTTTTGAGCACGATACTCTCCAGTCTAGCTTTGATTTAGTCGTATGTTTGAACGTGGTTGATCAATGTGAGTCGCCACTTAGCGTGATCAACGCTCTAAAAGAAGCCACCAAGGTTGGCGGGCTGATGGTTGTCTCTTGCACTTATCAGTGGAACGCGAAACACATCAAAAATGAAGAAGAAGCGGTCGATGATATCAAAGCGTACTTTGCTGAAGGTTGGCGTTTAGTATCGGAAGCCGATCATGAATATCGCATCCGGTTTAATGATCGTTTTGCAAGGCAGTTTTTATCTCATGTGGTCGCTTACATCAGAATGGATTAGAGCCACATAAAAAAACCGAGTACTTACGACTCGGTTTTTTTTAGTCTTTGAGATAGAGCGCGATTTTAAGTAACGTGCGCCTCTTTTTGTTCTCGCTCTTGCTGAGCTTGCAGCTTTTTCTTGCGACGCTCTCGTTTAGAAAGCCAAACCAGCGGCACAACAATCATTATTGTTCCTATCGCCATGAATATGTCTGGCACTTCTCCAAACCAGATTAATCCCACAAACACGGCACCAATTAAGCCACTGTATTCAGCGCTGGCAATTTTGTTGCTATCAATCGAGCGGTAAGCGATCACACATGTTGCCGCATAAATCATGATGAACAAACTTGAGCCAGCAGCGACAGGGAAAGCACTCCAGTCCCAAGGTTCCGCTTCGATCAGAACAAGTAAGAAAGCCACGGGAATACCTGCCAAGTTTGTCATTAATAGCGTTTGCATGACGGACTGATTTTTTGGCAGTTTTCTAATAAGCAAGTTATTGATTGCCAGGGTAATAGCCACAACTAAAGCCGAAATCGCTGCCCAGTCGATTTGATCTGGACGAATGATGACCAACACACCAGCAAAGCCCGTGATCGCAGCCGCGACCGATTGTTTAGACAGCTGTTCGCCAAAAAATATCGCGGCAAGCGGCAGCATGATTAATGGCGCGGCGTAGAAGATTGCGTTCGCAGTTGCGAGCGGTAAAGATGAAATCGCCAAAACCATAAATATAGCACCAAGCAACCACACGTGAGCGCGGACAGCATGCCATTTAAATCCTTCAAGAAAATGCGTCTTTTTTGTCAGCAAGCAGACAGGCAGTAGGAAAAGCACTGCGGAAATTTGTCGGAAAAAGACAAACTGAAAAATAGGCACTTCATTTCCGACACTTTTAATTAAAGAGTCCGAAAGCACCGCAATGAGATTCCCAACAATTAATAGCAGCATAGCTGCGCCGACCGATGTAACTTTCACTTATTTCCTCTCCTCTTTCTTTGCCAAAGAGTAGGTGATGTCATAGGATGAAGTGAAGTGATATTTATTAGTTTAAGTATGAGATTTTTAGATAATGAAGTTGCCACCACTCAGAGCGGTTCACTGTTTTGAATCTGTCGCTCGAAACTCTAGCTTTTCGCTTGCGGCTGAAGAGCTCAATGTGACGCAAAGTGCCGTTAGTCATCAGATACGATTATTGGAAGATTATTTGGGCGAGTCATTATTTATTCGTCAAGGAAGAAAGCTCTCTTTATCGGATACTGGTGCTCGTTTTTTAGAGGATATTAGCCCGGCAATTAGCTCTATTGCGATGGCCAGCCAAAAGGTGAGAGAAGGGGACAAAGGCAGCATACGTTTAGCGATTTATAGCTCGCTTGCCGTAAAGTGGCTTATTCCGCGTTTGTCTGATTTTAAGCGGTTACATCCGGAAATCGATCTGACACTCAATATGGTTGTTGGTGATCCTGAGCAGACAGATAGCGTTGGTGATTGCTTTATCACGGTAGAGAAGCCAAAGCGCAACTATATGTCGGTGAAGTTATACGCGGAAACGCTGTATCCGGTATGCAGCCATAAAATTTGGAAAGAGTTACAAGATCAACCCATTCCAGAAGCGCTTTGGCGATATCCTATTTTGTCGACAGATTCTATTTATCGTGAGAGAGGAAAAGACTGGGCAGAGTGGTGCAGAGCGGGTGGTTACACTTTGCCAAAAGATGTCGATGTTCAACATTTTAGTCATATGTTGTTGGCAATTGAGGCTGCACGTTATGACCAAGGCATCGCATTTGCGAATGATTTTATGCTCAATGAAAGAGATAAAGCGCATGATTTGGTGTATATCCCTTCTCATGGATTAGAGACGGGGGACAGCTTTTATTTTATTCATAAAAAGAGCCGAGCCAAGCAGGCGGAAATTATCAAACTCACTAATTGGTTGAAGCAACAGTGCTTGTAAAATGACTAAATTGTCATAATTAAGAAATAAAGTGGCAAAGTTGTGTTTAAATATTTCATGTTTTATTGAGTTTTTATTCAGTAACATCAACTTGGTTTTGAAACCGAGTGAAATGGATAGCATGACGTGCTTAAGGATGGGCAAAACACAACCTCAATAATTAACAGGCAGTGAAATACAATGTTAAAAAAAACATGGCTAATGACAGCCCTTCTAGCAACATGTTCTGTTGCAAACGCAGCTCCTTACGTTGGTGCATCGGTAGGTCAAGCATCGTTTGGTGATGTTAATGGCTCTATCAATGGTGGTGGTACTAACGCTAGCACTAAACTTAAACTTGAAGATGACTCAAGCCTTTCAGGCAAAGTATTCGGTGGTTACAAATTCAACGAATACATTTCTCTAGAAGCAGCCATTGGTGGCTACGATGCTTTAGACGGCAAAGTTGTTACTGTTGGTGATATGAAGTATTTATCGATTCAACCAAAAGCGACTCTACCTATTGGTGATCGTTTCAACCTTTTTGCTAAAGCTGGTCTTTCTTACTTCAATGCTGAATTCAAAATTAGCAACTCTGTGATTGACGGTAGCGCAGGCCATACCACCATTTCTGACAGCACTGTAACAGGCATGTACGGTTTAGGTGCAGAGTTCGCTATTACTGAAAACTTTGCTCTGCAAGTTGAATGGGAATACATGATGCCTGAGCTAGACATTGCGAAATTTGGCAATGAAAAAGTAACGGTTGATGCAGACATCAATGTGTTCTCTGTAGGTATGAGCTACCGTTTCTAAGAATACTTATTCAAGTTACCTCTTGGCTTAGTACACGTTTTTGACTTCTGTTGGTCGAGCTGAGTCCAAGCTTTGAATATGTTTAGATATAGCACAGGAAGTTTAGTTGCTAAGCGTCCTGTGCTATTTTTTTGCTTTGGAATAACTCTTAGGAATCTTTGTGAACGATGTCAATCTTAGGTATCTGGATCTACTGTTAAAGCACTTTGAACCTCATCAATATCACTTCGTTACGCTGTCTGAGCTTGAAGTGGTAATTTGTACGTCAAGGCGCAATGTTTCTATTGTGATGAAAAAGCTTGCCTCTTACGGTTGGGTAGATTGGAAACCTGCAATTGGCAGAAGTAACGCCAGTCGTCTGAACATTACTATTTCCCTTCAACAAGCGATGACCGAATTTTTGGTTGAGGAGCTTGGTCGGGGAAGAATGAACTCGATAACAAAACTTATCGATTGGTTCGGTCAAAGCGCTGTCAGGGCGCTGACGATTGCCTCTGAAAAAGTGAACCAGTTGAATGAGTCAAATAACGCTATTTTGATCTCCTCTTATCCTTGGGTGTCTAAGGTCGATCCTGCGAACACTTATCGTCATACTGAACTGCATGTGGCGAAAAGTGTTTATGATGTTTTGCTGACTCAAAATTCCAATGGTGGCATTGAGCCTTCGCTAGCACATGAGTGGAAAATGGAAGGCAATGTGATGACGTTATGGTTGAGACCTGGAATATATCGTCACGATGGTGAACTTCTCAGCATACAAGATGTTGTTTGGAGCATAGAAAGACTTAAGGAAATAAAAGGACCAGTACACGAGCTCTGGCAATGTATTGACAGTGTGATTGCCGAAACATCGAGCTGCTTAAAAATTACATTGAAACATCCGAACATGTTTTTTCCATACATGCTAGCCACTCCTCACGCTTCTATTCTTTGTCGAGATGTTGTTTCTTTCGGTTCTGGTTATTCTTACCACATAGGCACCGGACCATTTAAAATCAGTGGTTGGAACCAAGAGAGTATGCTTCTTCAAGCACACAAAGAATATTTTTCAGCGCGCGCATTGTTAGACCAAATTACGCTGTCTCATGGTAATGTTAAGACCTTGAATATGTTGAGTTTTAACCAAACCTCTGATCACGTTGAAGTGGAAAAAATCAGCGCATTTTCATATTTGACCTATCGGCAGCGCGCGGACTCTAATCTCGCAAAAGAAGACTGGCATCAACTCGCCGATTACATCAATGCGCAAAAGAGAATCTATGAGGCGCAAAGTGCCGTTGACAGCATTCAGTTAGCGACTCAAGATCAAGATTTACTAATCGCAGAGGCTGTTGTGACGCCTAAGCTACAGGGTAAAGTAGCGCTAGCCGAGCCAATCTGGACGATACCAAGTTTAATTCGTCACTCTGAGTGGTTGCACCGTGTGATTCGGGCGACGGGATTAGAGCTAGAGATCGTCATTATTGATGACATTAGTTTTCCTGAAGTCGTATCACATCGAGCGGACTTGCTCCTAATTGAAGAAGTCATGGAAGCGCCGTTTGAGTATGGCGTATTTGAGTGGCTATCGATAGCAACAGGTTTGCGTTTTAGTTTTGATCAAAGCCAGATGTTGCTCCATCGAGAAAACCTTCGCGAAGCCATGACAAATGCTCAATCTTTACAATCTCTTTTAGGCGTAGAAAAAGCGTTACGAGAGCAGTATCTTTATTTGCCTTTATTTGTTGGCTATGAAGAGGTGACAAAAACACAGCAAGTGCGCGGTGTTCAGGTGAAAAATACGGGTTATAGCGATTTGCATCGTCTCTGGATCGCTCACTCTAACTAGCATATTTCGATACGGTGAGCATAGAGTATGAATACATAAAGCCATCGCAATGATGGCTTTATGTGGAATGTAGAGTTAGAAGTTGTACGACACACTCGCACCAACAACCCATTGGTTTGCACTATCAACAATTGAGGAATCGCTGATACCGCTGCCTAGGCGAGTGTATTGTGTCATTTGGCTCACTTGCCAGTTATCGTTGATTGGCGTGACTAGCTTGTAGCCTAAACCATAGCTTACTGTTGAATCACCTTTGTACGCTTTGCGGTTTGCATTTGCTTCGCGTTGTTTTACGCCAAAGTAGTAATCTACGTAGTCTTCACTTTGATAAGTTAGGTTAGCAAAAGGAACAAAATCAACACTACCGAAGTTCATAATGTGGAAGTAAGTTGCGCCCGCTAAGTAACCTTTGTAAGCACCACTGATATCATGTTGAAGGTATGTTGAAATCACATTGTGTTGATCTAACGTAAAGTCAGTGTTCAAACCTAAATCGACAGCAAAGCGACGTTTATCCGTGCCTTTCAGGCTCTTTGCAATATCACCGTCACGCATGACACCACTGCCAACAAGGTAAGCACTCATGTTGATTAATTCATTGGTGTTACCGAAGAAGCGGTAGTTAATGCCACTTAGATCGGCGTTAAAGTCGTCACCATGGTAACCGCCATTTAGAATTGGAGCTGTATTGTATTTTTGATCTTTGAAAAGATCGCTGCCATGAGCCACTCCGACTTCCGCGTTCCAGCCACCTTCATTGTTGTAGATGTTACCGTTACGAATATAAGTATCACCAGCAACCGCTGAACCAGCAGCAGTCAGAGTTAGTAGTGCAATTAATGTCTTTTTCATCATTTTTCCGAGTTGTTCTGATTTGTTTTGAACACTGTACAAAATGAAGTTGTAAGCCTCTATCAGCAAAGCGTATGGAAATGTAATGAACCATCAGGATAAGAAGCGGAACGTAAGATCAGAGGAGGAAGATAAGAAAGGCAACCGCCGTCGATGGAAAGAAAAAATCCGAGCTGGGGTAGCTCGGATTTAGATTATTTATCAGGTATCGATACGAACTTATTGTTGTTTCGTTAAGTTGTATAACGGTGCTAGGTCACCTGTTACTTTTTCGCCATTCATGTCTAGTTTCATAAGTACATTTTCACCAACAAAGTATTGGTTTGGCGCATCTTCGTTTGTCAACGTTACGATGCTGCCGTTTGCATCCCAAGTGAACTGGCCTTCAGACTTTGACTGACCGTCTTCTTTGTCTTGGTAGCTTTCTTCAAGTACGTAAGTGCCATCTTGATTTAGTGTGATGGTCATGTCGATACCTGAACAATCCGCACATGGAAGCGTACCTTTGTATGTGCCGTTCCAGTCAAGGGCATTTTGTGCGTTATGCTCAGAGTCTACAAATGTTTCTTCAGTGATGACTTGTTCTTCTGCTACTGGCAGCGTGTCAATTGTCTCTGTAGTAACTTCTGCGCTAGTGGTGACTTCAGTTTCCGTCGCTTGAGGTACTTCAACTGCGCTTGTTTCGGCAGGTTTCTCATCTTGACAGCCTGCAAGAATGATTACCGCGCCTGTTAGTGCCAACATTGTTTTTTTCATTTTATCCCTCTTTAAATCAAGATTTTGTATGAGAGTAATAGTAGACATTTATCAGGTATTTGCGTCATCAAAAAGCAATAGAATGATCTATCTATGTCAATAAAACCGAATATGAGCATGAAATTGTCAGGAAAATCAGAACAATGTAAATGTTGATTGGGATATCAAGCTTGAGTCTACAAATAAATATCTAGAGGGGGGCAGAGATAGTGAAAACAGCCCACATTGCCGTGAGCTGTTTTATTAAATCAGTTAAGAGGCCTTATCGATGTTTGAACGTGAGGTGCTTCGTTTTGTGCTGTCTTCATCAGCGAATAAACCAGCAACAGTACGACGCTCTAATTCACCTTTCAAATGGCCATGCTCATCGACAACGGGCAGTGAGTATTCGCACGACATGGTTTCAGTCAATATTTGCTCAATTGCTGAATGGGGAGAGATGATAGGCACTTCTTCATAGATATCATCATCCCAGCTTGGGGGGTGAGCTAACTTCGTCGCGTCTAGTAACCCTTGTTGCGTTATCACGCCTTGATAGCCTGAATCGGTCACATGATAAGCATAATCACGTTTTACACGTTTCATCTCACTGAGCGCTTCTTCAATGGTTTTAGCGGCAATGCGATATGAAGGTGGCTGCATCACAGTCTCAACCGTCAATGCTCGCGCTCTATTGACGTCTTTTACAAAGGCTTCAACGTACTCATCGGCAGGATGCAGCAATATTTCGTCTGGTGAACCTTGTTGGACAAGCTCACCGTCTTTAAGGATCGCAATGCGATCGCCAAGGCGCAATGCTTCATCTAAGTCGTGAGTAATAAAAACAATCGTTTTGTGTAACTGCTGTTGCAGTTCTATTAACTGATCCTGCATTTCGCTCCGAATCAGTGGGTCCAGCGCTGAAAATGCCTCGTCCATTAACAGTATTTCGGCATTGGTTGCCAACGCTCGTGCGAGGCCTACGCGTTGCTGCTGACCACCTGATAGCTGAGCGGGGTATTGGTTCTCATAACCCGTTAATCCAACGGTATCCAACCATTCGTTTGCTTTTGATAAGCGCGCTTCTTTACTTATTCCTTGAATTTCCAAACCGTAAGCGATGTTGTTGATAACAGTGCGATGAGGCAGTAAGCCAAAACGTTGAAACACCATCGACATCTTATGACGACGAAACTGCTCTAACTCTTTGTTAGAAAGTTGCATGACATCTACCCCTTCCACCAAAATCTGTCCCATGGTTGGATCGATTAGGCGATTGAAGTGGCGAATCATGGTGGACTTTCCTGAACCGGATAAACCCATGATGACGAAAATCTCGCCCTTTTTAATTTGGAGGTTGATGTCTTTTAGCCCGACCGTGTGGCCCGTTTCCGCTAACACGTGTTCTTTACTATGTCCCAACTTGACGCGCTCAATCACGCTGTCGGGTTTGGGTCCGAAGATTTTATACAGACCGCTGATTTCGATAAGTGGACTAGTCATGCTTTAAATCTCCTAGATGGGCTTGAGTGCGTTTCGCATACGCTTGTGAAGCTCGGTCGAAAAGAATCGCTAGAGCGACAATGGCTAGACCATTTAAAAGACCAAGAGTGAAATATTGATTGGTAATCGACTTAAGAACGGGCTGGCCCAAACCTTTTACCCCAATCATCGATGCGATGACGACCATCGACAGTGCCATCATGATCGTTTGGTTGATTCCTGCCATGATGGTTGGCATTGCGAGCGGAAGTTGGACCCCAAAAAGTCGCTGTTTACTGCTGGCTCCAAATGCGGTTGCGGCTTCCAACACTTCTTTATCCACCAAACGAATACCCAAATTAGTTAAACGAATAACAGGTGGAATCGCGTAGATCACTACTGCGATGAGGCCAGGAATTTTCCCGATCCCGAGCAACATCACAACTGGGATGAGGTACACAAATGCCGGCATGGTCTGCATGACGTCGAGTAATGGTGTCACAACTGACTGAATACGATTAGAGCGCGCCATGGCGATGCCGATAGGGATCCCGAGTGTGATTGCCAGCATGGTACACACCGTGATAATACTGAGCGTGCGCATTGTGTCTTCCCACATGCCGAAGTAGCCAATCAGGATAAGTGAGCCAAAACATGCGATAGCCAGTTTCCAAGAGCGACTAGCGGCATAAACGAGGGCGGTGCAGACGCCTAAAACAACGACCCAAGGTGTTGAAATAAGCAGTTTTTCAAACCAGACAAGAAATGAAAGGAGCGGATCAAAGAGAGACTCGATAAGTTCACCATATTCACGAGAGAAATCTCGGTAGGCGCCATCGAGTGTTTTGCGAATCGCTCTAAGATCAGAGCGATCCATTTCTGGGAATTCGCTGAGCCAATTCGAGTCAGACATATTTACTTCCTTTTCTGATATATCTAGGTGCCCTCAAGAGACGTGATTCAGCAAGAATGGCTGGGATCGTAGACCAAGTAATGATTGGTGGTTCGATAGGTCCTCCATCTATTGTTTTACCCTTTAGGCTCATTTCAATGCGGTCGACCTGCACTTTATAGTTACTTAGGTAGACACCCTTTTAATAAAATAATCATTAGTGTTCAAATGAATGATTTGATCGGATTATAGTTTTTCTTCTCCAATAAAATGAATACATTAGCGCGTATTTGTATGAAAAGTCTGCGCAAACTAACGTTTTTATTATCTAGATAATTAGAATTGATCTTTTTGCTCGTTTGTCACCAAAGTTTGTAAATTTTTAGATGTCTAATTAATCCTGATGTCTTACGTATTTATCGTGTCGATTTTTGCAAACTTAGTTTATTGGCATATGCTAAAAATGTTATTGGCATATGCCAACTTAAGGCGTAATTTGATCCTGTGTTTTTGAGGGATAATGATGGCAAGACCAAAGATAGAAAGACGAATATGCGGACGTGCTGCACACCATTGTTTCAAACCCAATGGCGTGCCATTTCATCAGTTGGAGCAAGTCGCCATATTACCAGAAGAGCTAGAAGCACTGCGTTTGGCCGATTTAGAGGGGCTTAGCCAGCAGCAAGCTGCTGATCAGATGGGCGTCTCTAGACAAACTTTTGGTAACACAGTAAAAAGTGCAAGATTGAAAGTCGCAAAAAGTTTAGTTGAAGGTCATGCATTAGTTTTTCCGGATGAGGAGTCAAACTTATGATTTATGCTATTCCTAATGATGGTGAGCGGGTGGCAAACCACTTTGTTAAAGCACCATATATTGCTATTTATTCTGATACTGACGGTATGCTAAAAAACTTAGCGAACATTGCTTCGATGCCACAAGCAGGTTGCAATGCGAAGTCTCAGTTAATTCAGTCTCTGCAAGAGTACAATGTGGATGCTGTACTTGTACGAAATATCGGTGAACGCGCACTAGCCAAATTACTTCGTAGTGGCACGCAAGTATTCAGGCTTTCTACCCGTAGCTCATTGGAAGATGTACTTGCGGTTCCAAGAGAGCCTCTCATTGAGCCGTCTCAAGGTCGTCCCTCAAACAATCATAAGAAAAATGCTCACAAGCCAAAAGGCGGTTGCGGTTCCTGTGGTTGTGGTGGCAAAAAATCCAAACCCTCCTTGCTGGCAAGACCGAAAGCACCAGCAGGGCTACTTAAAGTGACATCTCGCCCTGCTATACTTAGGCTAAAGACGATGGCTAATAAGGCAGGTTAATATGGTTTGGTTATTTACCTTTCTTGGTTTTCTCGCAATCATTTTGTTGATGTCGCTTGGCGTCATTTTCCACAACAAGCGTATTCAAGGGAGTTGTGGCGGATTGAATAATGTCGGTGTTGATAAGGTGTGCAATTGTGAAACCTCTTGTGCCGAGCCTGAAAGACGTTTGTATCAAATATCCGAACCTAATTCGTCATCTGAGCGCTAAGATCTTTTGCCCATTTCGGTAAGGTTTGTTTAAACCAGTCAATGTATTTACTGGTCTGAGGGTTCTGTCTCGAGACCAGTATATTCACCACTTCTACCACCATCCACGTTTTAGCTATTGCAATCGTTCTTGCTAAATTACTCGCATCGCCTTGCTTTGCCGTCTTGGTATAGGTATGCGCCACACCAAGATAATCTTCGAATGTGCCCATGCCTTTGACTAGTGGTGCTAAATCTATCGCGATATGCCCTGTAGAAAAACGTTCCCAGTCGAACAGCACCAAATCGCCATTATCTCGTCGCCCCCAGTTCCCGGCATTGGTGTCTCCAGAGATCAAATTTTTGGCGTTGAAAAGCGGGCCGGATTGCTCTTGTAGCTGATAAAAGAACCGCTCTGTTTTTGCGTCTAGTTTGAGCGTGTTTAAAGCTTGGGAAGTGGCTGGTTGTGTCCACTGATGAGGATGATAAACACCATCTGATGTCGGAGATAGTCTATGTATTTTAGCTAGTTGTTCTATCACGCGCGGCTCTTCAAGCAGGAATTCTTGATTGACAGAGTGCGGGATATACTCGATTCGTAACGTATTTTGTTGGTGATCGTAATCAATGAGCTCAGGTACAAGAATGCCAAGTTCATTGAATGGTTTAGCCTGGTGTTGATAAAAAGCGACCTCAACCTGTTCTACCTGCTGCTTTTCAATGAATGAAATGCCGTGTTTTTCTACCAGATAAACTTTGGCACTGCCCATCTGGTTAAGCTCTTGCTTTGACATGAGACATCCTGTCTTTTGATGGTGGAATCTTCACTTATCTTAAACGCGAAAGGTGTGCGCACCAAGAATACTTAAAGAGAACATTGAAACAAAATAATGCAATGGTTTGAGTATAAAATTGTCGCTAGTGTCTAAATTTTACACAGAGGCTTTTACGCATCGCTAACCACGTTCTACGCTTAATGTTCGATTTAAACAAGGAGAACCACTATGGCTGTAATAAAGCAGGATATTCCAAATCGTGTAACGGTTTATCATGACAATATCGATCAAGAACAAGAGCTGAAAAATGCGATGCTGCCAGAGAAACCGCGCTACTTTAACGGTGCTCCGACTTACAAAGCGAACAGCATCGAAGAGTTTGAAAACAAAATCAGTCAGATCGGTTTGTCTCTCGATAAATAAATTTTAATTTACCTAAAAGCGCCCTCATTTTGAGGGCGCTTTTTTATTTGATTGATTTGAATCTTAGGGAATTAACCTTGTTGAGCACTGCCTTGGCAGACTTGTTTTTGCACTGCTGGTGGCGCGGGCTCGTAATGGCTCAAAGTCATACTAAAACTGCCTTCACCACCCGTGATAGCTCGCAATCGACGAGCGTAATCTTGCAACTCGTTTACTGGCGATTTGGCTTTCAACAACGTGAATTGGCTATCAATCGGTTCGGTGCCTTCTATTAATCCTCGATTACCTGACAAATCCCCAGACACGTCACCGACGTTTGTGGTTGGGACGTGTAACTCCATTTGGACAATGGGCTCTAACACAATAGGATCAGCGTTGTTGATCGCATCTAAAAAGGCTTTCTTACCTGCGATGACAAACGCAATTTCTTTTGAATCGACGGAGTGATATTTACCGTCATAAACGGTGACTTCCACATCCTTGATTGGGTTGCCAGAAATCGCCCCTTCTTCGAGTACTTGTAAAATACCTTTTTCGACCGCGGGAATAAGCGCGGTTGGAATGGCGCCACCCACCACTTTGTTGATGAACTTAAATCCGGCGCCACGTTCGAGTGGACGAACCTTCAATTGCACTTCACCAAACTGGCCTGCACCGCCACTTTGTTTTTTGTGTCGATAATGCCCTTCGGCAGGTTTGGTGATGGTTTCAAAGTATTCGACGCTTGGTTGGCAGGTTTCGACGTCCAGCTTGTACACGTTCGCCATCTTTTCTAATGCGACTTTGAGGTGAAATTCCCCTTGGCCGCTGATGATGGTTTCGTTGGTGCGAGCGCGATGTTCGATGCGCAGCGAAGGATCTTCGCTGGCGATTTTATTCAGTACATCGCCTAATTTTTGCTCATCTCCACGCTTAAGAGGCTTCAAGCACAAAGAATACATGGAGTCAGGAAGGTCTAACGTCTTGAGCTGAACACCATCTTCTTCGTGAGAGTCATGAACGATTGAATCGAATTCGAGATCATCCACTTTGGCTAAAACGCAGAAGTCGCCCGCAAGCGCGCGAGGGATCTCGGTTCTATCTTTGCCCTGCAGTTGATATAAGTGCCCAACTTTAAATGCCTTGTTGCTTTCGCCAATATAAAGCTGGCTGCCCGCATTGATTTCACCCTGATACACACGTAAGTAGGCAAGTTTTCCCATATATGGGTCGACGCTGACTTTGTACACGTGTGCGACGGTGTGCTCTAAAGTTTCGCAATTTACTTTGATTTTTTTACCGTTCTTTTCCAATAGAGGAGGGTTACCTTCGTTTGGCATGGGCATGATCTCCGCCAAGGTACGAAGCAGAAGCTCGACGCCCGCGCCGGTTTGTGCTGAGACAAAACAGACCGGAATCACATGTCCAGTTCTCAGTGCTTCTTCAAACGGATCATGCAGTTGCTCTGCGGTGAGTTCGGAACCTTGTTCCAGATACAGTTCCATCAGTTCTTCATCGACTTCGATAACTTGGTCAATCAAGGTCTCATGAGCTTCATCTACCGTTGCAAGTAAGGTTTCTCGTCCCAGTTCTGGTTCGAAATAGCAGTCAACTACAGATTCCCCGTCAGCCGAAGGTAAGTTGATCGGCAAGCAATGGTCACCAAAATGCTCAACGATGTTCTCCATCAATCTCTCTAACTGATGACCGTGGTTATCGAGCTTATTGATGATGATCATCTGACATTTTTGCTGCTCTTTAGCAAAGGTAAATAAGCGATCGGAAGTTTGGTTTAGTGGTGTTTGAGGGTCGATGACAAGGGCGGATGTTTCAACGGCAGGAAAAACGCTGATCGTACGGCCAAGTAACTCGTTTTGTCCCGGAGTGTCGATGATATTGAGCCGATGTTTATTCCAGCGCAGTGCGACTGGCGTTGCTTCAATACTGTGTTGATATTGGATGGATTGAGGGTCGAAGTCGGTAACGGTATCGCCTTTTTCTACGCTGCCTAAATGGTGAGTGGCATCGCAGGTGAAGAGCAGTTTTTCTATCAGCGTGGTTTTACCGGTCCCGGTTTGGCCGACGAAAGCGATATTGCGTATTTTGTTTATAGGCATAGAGCCTCCTTGCAAGATGGCGTGAAAAACCTACGAATTGCTAGGAAGTGGGTTGTTAGAGAAACCCACGCACTGCATTGGAGTAGGGCGGGATTACCGCCTATTCGTCTTCCATGTCATTTTCCGGATGACTCGATGCATAAGACCACCTTATTGGACTACTGTAATCTTAGCATGCCGTAATAACCATATAATTTATGTGACTTATTTCATGATGGGGCTGATTGTTTTTTAATCGAGATCATAAACTCAGAGGTTCTGACTTTTGGAGCAAAACCTCTGGATTGTTTAGGCTATTTGGAAAGAACGATTTCGCCGTCGCGATAAACTAAGCTCGGCGTTATATCTTGTCCGAGCAACACCGGGCCATCAAGATCGACAACGCTCGCCTGAGCAGCAATGGGTAACGCAGCACGCATCGCCAGCGACGTCCCCAACATACAACCGGACATGAGACTAAAACCGAGTTTTTTTGCATCGTCGGCCAGCAATAATGCTTCACTGAGCCCGCCCGTTTTATCTAGCTTAATGTTCACCATTTCATATTTGCCAAGCAGTTGATGCAATTGCTCTCTGGTGTGACAGCTTTCATCGGCGCAAAGTGGAATGGGGTGCGGAATGCTGGCGAGTACGTCATCACGGTCTTGTGGCAGCGGTTGCTCGATCATGATGATATTAAACGGTTCGAGTTGATCAAATACCGTCGCGAGGTCGAGGTTTTGCCACGCTTCATTCGCATCTAAGACAATTTGTGCGTGCGGCGCGGCGTCACGTACTGCTGCAACGCGCTCAATCACGTGTTCACCATCCAGTTTTACTTTTAGCAGTTTTGCGCCTTGGCTAAGGTAAGCTTGCGCCTGTTTTGCCATCGCTTGCGGCGTGTCGATAGAAACTGTCACCGCCGTCACAATCGCCTCGGGTAACGTAAAGAGGTCGTGAACCTGCTGCTTGTGGCTCAAAAGCGCAAGAAGATGCCAAAGCGCGCAATCCAATGCATTTCTTGCCGCTCCTGCGGGCAATAACGATTGAAGTTGGCTTTTGAGAGCCATCACATCAGCGTCACCTTTGGCGTACAAACTTTGCAGTTCATACGCGGCGTGAGAAATCGCCTTAATTACCGATTCAACCGATTCACCATAACGAGGGTATGGCGTGCATTCTCCTTGGGCGAGCATGCCTCGGTGTTCAATTGTCACGCGGACTACGTGGCACTCTGTCCGACTGCCGCGAGAGATGCGAAATGGTGTCGCCATAGCAATCGTGACGGGTTCTACATGAATTTTCATCTCACTAGTTTTCCCTAAACCACAGTTATTTTCTAAACCGTAAATGTTTCCTAAATAGTAAGGATCTTATCTGCAACCGCGTCAACGCCAAAACGCACAGGGTCGGTGACGGGCACCCGATATTTGTCGCTCCAATCCTGGCATAACTGGGTAGCATCTTCTTCGCTGATCGCCGAAGTGTTTAAGCAAATACCCACTAATTGAGCTTTTGCATTTGTGAGGCGAGCAGCGGCCAGGTTCGCTTCTATCGTTTGTTCAATGGTTGGCAAGCTCGCATGTGGTAAGTTGCGGATGTGTGGGCGACCAATCTCATGGCACAGTACCAGAGCGTCCGCTTGTGCGCCGTGAAGTAAGCCCAAACTTACGCCAGCAAACGAAGGGTTAAATAATGAACCTTGCCCTTCGATGATGTCCCAATCGTGGTCGGTGAAGTCGGGGCTGATAGCTTCTACTGCGCCGGAGATAAAATCGGCAACTACGGCATCAATTGAAATGCCACTGCCTGCGATGAGAATTCCGGTTTGACCCGTTGCTTTGAACTCTGCGCGACAGTTTTTACGCTTTAATGCGTGTTCAATGGCGAGGGCTGAGTACATTTTGCCAACGGAGCAATCTGTTCCTACAGTAAGTACTCGCTTGCCTGCGCGAGCTTTGCCATTGCCGACCTTGAGCGGGGCATCATAATGGCGAACATCATACAGTTTGGTTAATCCGCGTTGTTCTAGATCGGCAAGAGGAGCAAATTCCGCCAAACGTTGGTGCATGCCCGATGCAATTTCAAATCCCATTTCTGCCGCTTCAAGTAAGGTAGCTTGCCAAGCTTCGGGAATGACTCCCCCCGGGTTTGCTGTGCCAAGTACCAGCGTTTTTGCACCTTGCTGCTGCGCTTGTTGTAGTGTCATGTCGGTTAAACCAAGCGATACGGTTTCTGGCGTCAGGCGGATTTGGCCAAGACAAATCTCAGGTCGCCATTGGTAAATGCCACGCGCGGTTTTTGCTGCGAGTGGATCGGTTACATCGCCAAGAAAGAGTAGGTAAGGTTGAGCAATTTGCATGATGGTTCCCTTCGTCATCGTTATTGCTCATTAATGTAGCCAGACTGATTTAGGAAACCGAATGCTTATTTGTTAGGCAGGTATAACTTCAAGTTATACCTATAATCCATCTGTTGTTTTAGGGCGGTGATAAATTGCTTTGTCGCAATGGATTGAGGTGTGTGCTCTGCGAATAAAATAGAGACAGAGAAGGACATGTTTGGTTCCAAAGCATGCACGGAAACGGCATTATCTTGGCGATATTGTTTTGTGGTCCATGGGTCTACAATGGCGAACCCTGCTTGGTGTTTCACCAGTTCAGCCGCCGCGGAGTAGCTGCGTACGGTGATGGCATGTTGATAATGCTCGTCACGCGCTGACAAGGTTTGATGCAACAGCAAGCCCAGAGGGTCTCGACTATCTAAACCGATAATGGGTAAATCGTGACTGATGAGTTCTTCTAAAATGACGGTCTTTTCTACGGGTATCGCTGCGCTTTTAGGAGCGATCAGTACTAAGTTTTCTTTCAATAATACGTGCCCCATGATCGCTGGTGGTGTTTCTTCACCGAACACGATGGCGACATCCAATTCATGTTTCAGCAACCCGGAGCACAGCTCATCGCGATTGGCCGTTAAGAGCTCAAAGGAGATGCCGTGTTCTTTCGACAACAACGCGACAGTCGGCGCTAACAAGTGCGCAGCCAAAACAGGCGGGGCACCGACTCGTAAATGTTGAGTTCCCTGTTTGACTTTGTTGGTCAGAGAGCGAAATTGTCCGAGTTGTTGATAGACCTTTTCTGCCTCTGGCAATAAGGCTTTGGCTTCTTGAGTGGGAACGAGACGCCCCTTTACACGCTCAAATAAAGCGAAGCTCAGTTGTTGTTCAGTATGGGCGAGAACTCGAGTGACATTAGGTTGGGAAACGTGCAGTAAGCGAGCAGCACCAGACACCGTTCCTGCTTGCATAATGGCGTAAAAGACTTCCAATTGTCTTAAGTTCACTGCGAATTCCTTCTGCTCATGTTGGTCACCTCAGAATACCCAACCTTGCTGATGAGCGATAGAGGAAAAAGTACTGGTGTAGAAAGTTAGGAAGACGATTTTGGTTATCTTCTTATCTCGCTTTTTCAATTTCTCAACTTCTATGCTTCACTTTGCCGCTGCATGAAGGGGCATGTCGTTAAACGGCTCGACGTCTCGGCTGAGTAATCCCATCAATATCACTGCTAACACCATGACAACAGCTGCGATTGCAAAACCGTATTGTGTTAGCTCGTAATGACTCAACATCGCGATTAATACATAACTGAGAGATTGAATGGTGGTGGCAAACATGCTGATGCCGCCATCGACGCGACCTCGTTGATGAACCGCTACGGTGTGATGCATCCAGTTGACTCTCGCAATGCGATTTAGCGCGTTAAACACACCAAACAGAGCCGTAAACAATAAGATGGTCAGCGGGCTTATCGCAAAACTCATTCCGAGAAACGCTAGAGATACCATGACCATCGAAGCAAACATAATGTGGCTATGGGAGGCGCGACTCAGCACTTTGGTGACAATGAAACCTGTTAGTAACGAGCCGAGACCAAAACTGATGTTGAATCCTGCAAACCAATCGCCAGAGATGCCTTGTTCAGAAAACCAAATCGGCACCAATTTGCTCAAATACGTCAATGCAGGATAAGAGAGGCAAGAGAGCAGAATAAAGCCATAAAAGCGGGGTTCGAGACGGAATATGTGTTTGCTCTCTTTGAGTTGTGCGATGAAAGCAACGGACTTTGATGCCCTTAATTGTTGGGTATACGGCGTCAGAATATAAAACATCGCCGCTAAAGCGGATGCGCTGGCCGCAAACAAAGCAAACTCTTTCATTCCCCACATTTCAAGCAAAACAATACCCAACGCACCAGCGCCGAGGGTCGTGGATTGCATTACAATTTCTTGCTGACCCGAAATTTTTGCGTATTCGTGATGCTGATAATTTTCTTGAGTGAAGGCGTTGTTGGTCGTCCATGCAAAGTTACTCGAAACCCAATACACCAATTGCGCAAAAGCCAGCAGCCAGTGGGACTCAAACCCTAACCAATAAGCAATGAACACCACCAAAGCCATTCCCGATTGAATCCATTGATTGAGTACGAGGAGTGCTTTGCGTGAGTGTCGGTCAACTAAAGTGGAAAAGAAAGGCGTTGCCAGAAAAGAAATCGCGGTGCAGCTCAGAGAAACTAAAGCGACGAATGTGCCCATTTTGGGCTCGGAAAGCATGACCCATGGCAGTGCCATCATGAACAAGCCAGATGAGATACTGTCAAAGAAGCGGCCAGCTAAGTACGGCTGAGTTTTATTTTTCATTATGTTTGCCTCAAGTTCCCTTTGGATTTCAAAACGTTGACTTATAACGGTGCTGTGTTTGTCGACCAACTTGTTCATTCCGAACGCATTATTTCGAGACCATCTGGGTTTAGCGTTAATTAAGATGGTGCAACTTTAAAACCTCAAGTAAACTTGAGGTAAAGCATTTTTTTAACAAAATTGATACACAGGGAGTCAAGGATGGAAATCAGCGTAGGAGAAGTGGCAAAACGTTCTGGAGTGAAAGTATCTGCCCTACATTTTTACGAGCAAAAAGGACTGATTTCGAGCTGGAGAAATCAAGGTAATCAGCGCCGCTACCACCGCAGCGTTTTGCGCCGTGTTGCGGTGATTAAAGCGGCGCAGCAAGTGGGGTTGTCGTTAGAAGAAATCAAACATGCGCTAGATGAGCTGCCGAAACATCAAGCGCCAAACAAACAGCAATGGGAAGTCATGGCGAGCCATTGGCATGAACAGTTGGAGCAAAAAATTCAAAAGCTCAAAGCCCTGCAAAACGATTTAGGCGGATGCATTGGCTGCGGGTGCTTGTCGTTAGAAACCTGCGCACTTCGAAACCCAGAAGATGTATTAGGGAAAGACCACTCGGGGTCGAACTTAACGTTAGAAGAAGAGTAGCGATTATCTCTATTCTTTGTCGAAACTGTCGACTACGATCGCGCCCATCGAAGCAGGCATTGTGATGACGATAACGCGTTTTATCGCAACCAAAGGCTCATTCATGAGTGGCAGTTTATCAAGACAGAAAAGAACTAACGCTACCACAACGGCCGCAATGAGGTACGCGATAACCACACGAAAAATAAAGATGGATACGCGATTCTTGATGTGGCTTTGAAACACGCTTTGATACGCGAAAAAACTGAGGAAAATGACAGAAAGACTTAACAGCATGAGCAAGTTTGCCATTGGTAGGCTCTCACCCAATCGCCACGCTTCCTCCGAAAATGAGATCGGGACTGCTAGGGCAAAAGCGCCAACCAATACTTGGCTAGCGTCTTCTAGATTAAAGTGGCTGCTCATGCTGTTTATTCCATTATTCGCTTGCTAGATGTAAGAGCTTTTCAAAACGCTCATTACCGTGCAGCAATTCGAGGTCTCGTTCTTCGGCAAGTAAATCACGAATGGATGGGCTGTATTCAATTGCGCGTTCCAAGTCTTCAATAGCTTGCTCTTCAATGCCAAGACGAGAGTATGCACACGCGCGTTGATACAGTGCAGGGCCGTTGGTGTAATCGACTTCAAGTACGCGGTTACAAATGCTAAGTGCCCAATGGTATTCGTTGATTTCCATCGCTGCGTCGGCTTTGTACGTCAACGCTTCTAAATCACCTGGGCGAATCAGCAAAATCTCATCATAGATTTCAATACGTTGCTCTGGTGTTTGTGAGCTTTGCGCACGCAACCATAAGTTATGGATCTCGTTGATTTTCTCAATTTCTTTATTGTTTTCACTGATAATTCGAGTTTTGCGTTTTAAATCTCGCTCCAGTGCGACAAATTTCTTCTCGTATTCTTGGGCGATCTTTTCTAATCGTTTATCCGCCATCTCTTTGGTGTTGTGTTTAAACTCACGCAGAGATTGCCAGCCTACAAAGGCGATCAGCGATGCGACACCTGCGATGATGTAGAAGAAGTAGGTTACGGTCACGTTGGCATAGTTCAACGATTTATCCGCAACCGTCAACTCGCGGTCGGTGATCTCTGTGATCATTCGTTTTTCTAGGCTCTGATAGTCCTGACGCAGTGCTTTTAGCTCATCTAAAATATAGCGTTCCATTAATGGTCTATCTAACAGATCCGATTCTGAATACTTTTCGTCCGATGCCATTGTCGGCAAGGCAAGTATTAGCGAGAAAAAAATACCAATAAATAAGCGCATAAAACGTCCTTTCACGAGAAGAGTACAGATAGACCATGCAACAATAGCAAATAGCACAAACGTTTAGCAAAGTTATTACAAAAGAAATAATTGTCGTCTACGTAAAAGTCATATTCTTGTTGTTTTTCAGTTTGTTCCTGGTGGTTATTTGCCGTGATATCTTTTATCCTCCTTGCGAATTTATGATTAATGGAGTGAGCATGGACGCGCGAGCTAAGGATTACTTAGAGCAGTATCTAAAATTATTATCACCAGAACAAAGAGCTGCCGTACCATCAGTTAGTGCTGACTATTATTGTGCCGATGAATACAACGCCAATGTATGCGCCGATTTGGTTCGAATTGGACAGAAAACCGCCTCTTGCAGTATGGAGCTTTGGTATCGAGAGCATGGCGAAAGCATGCCACAAGTCGGCCATTTACAAGTCGTCACGAATTGGAACGGTGACCCCGTTTGTGTGATACGAATTACTGACGTAAGTACATGCAAATATGAGGATGTAACCGCAGAGTTTGCCTACGCAGAAGGCGAAGGTGATAGAACCTTAAACTGGTGGCGTGACGCGCATAATGCATTTTTTAACGCTGAATGCGATGAGTTGAACATAGATTGGCATGAGAAACGTACGCTAGTTTTGGAGCGTTTTGAAGTGGTGTATCCAGTCAATTAATCTCTGATAGCAGCACTTATTTGAAGTGCTGCTTTCTTGAGAGACCGCTTTTAGCGCTTGCGAGCGGTCACACTAAACATGTGCCAGTGTTTTGGGCTTCCGACTACCGTGGTTCCGTCTTCATCTCTTTCATTCAATGAAATGAGTTCGTAATCCTCGAATAAACTTTCCACTTCCTTTTTCGTTAATGCGGTAATGTTCGGATGCATTTCTGATGCAACCCAGGAGTCTTTTACTCCTAAGAAATCACCGCAAAAGATACCGCCAGGTTGTAAGGCACTGCTTATTTTGGTCCAAACTTGCTCAAAGCTTTCGTCCGGGCAAAAGAACAAACTGGCATTCGCGATAACCAGGCTGCATTGAGGGTAGTCAAACTCAGTAAAACAGCACTGTGAAATTGAGAAACGCTTCTGGCCTTCAAAGCGTGTTAAACAAGTTTTTACTGCATCTTCATGGCTATCAAATGCGTGAACGTTAAACCCCTGTTCGAGGAGGAAATGACTGTCTCGACCTATTCCGCAGCCAACATCAAGAGCGACTTTGCTCTCGAGTTTCAGTAGGTTTACGGCATTTTCTACGTTTGGGCGGTGAGGTTGGTTTAAAATTTTCTGATAGTACTCGTTCCACTGTGCTGACATTGAACTTCCTTGTATTATTGTGTTTCCCCAAATCTAGTGTCCATTCTTGTATTGCTTTATCGGGGAGGTTTTGAAACATTGGCAATTGTTATAGCTGATCTTCAATTGGCAATATGCCGGAGAACCAAGCGCCCATTTTTCGCCATACTCCGGCCTCTGGTTCAGAATCATATTCTTTGCCTGTTTTTATGTCAGTCCAGACAATGTCTCCGTCGCGTAGAGTTAAGGCATAGGCGTTATTCGACAATTGATTCGGCAGTTGTTCTAGAAACATTTGCACATATTCTGGCTGTTCGATAACAACGGCCATTTCGGTATTCAAAGCGGCTGAACGTGGATCCCAGTTCATCGAGCCAACAAACAGCGTCTTGTCATCAATCGTCATTGCTTTTGCGTGTAAACTTGCTCTGCTGCTCCCCGTTAGGCTCCACTTGCTTTTGAGTTTCGCGCTCGCTTTTACTTCCCATAGCTTGACCCCAGCTTCGAGTAGGTCTGTTCGATATTTTGCGTACCAACCATGCACGGCAAACACGTCGTTAGAGGCGAGACTATTGGTCACTATCGTGATATCAACGCCTCGCTTGGCCGCGTTACTCAATGCTTGAGTGCCGACTTCGGTTGGGACGAAATAGGGGGAGATAAGAACAAATGAATGTTCAACACTTTTAACCAGCTCCGTTAAATTATCAATAAGTTGGCTCTCTCGGGTCGCAACTTTATCGGGTAAGTCAAACCATACTTTTGCTTCTCCCCAGTAGAGCTTGAGATTGCCTTGTTTGAGAGCTTGGTACATATCCAGTTTAGTGAAGTCATAACGGCCGGTTGAGAACTTTTCCTCTAGCTGGAGTTTGTCGACCTGCTTTTGAATCGCCAGGTCGGTAATTTGCTGTGAGTCCGGTGTTATCCATTCCATTGGTATCGCATAGGCGCTATTCCAGTAGAGGTCGAACTGATCTGCAGTTTGTTGTACCGCCTCACCATAGAGCAGTAGATCAAAATCACCAAATTCGACCTGTGATTCGAAAGAAAAGTATTCATTGCCGATATTCCTACCCCCGACAATGGCAGAAACACTGTCTGCAATCAAAGACTTATTATGCATACGACGATTAAGACGTTCAAAATCGCTAGCAAGTGCGAACCAGCGGGAATCGCGATACTGATGCGGATTGAATAAGCGGATTTCGATATTAGGATGTGCATTGAGTGCAGCCATCACGTCATCGTTTCGCTTTTGCATATCGTCAAGCAACAGCCTTACTCGGACTCCACGCTTTGCAGCTTCATACAAGCGCCACGTTATTAGCTGACTCGTTTCGTCACCACGGTAAATATAGTATTGAAGATCAAGGCTTTTTTGTGCGGACTCGATCAAAGAGGTGCGAGCAAGAAGGGCATCGTGTCCTTGATTTAAAGGAGAAAAGCCAGTGATTGACTTTGGGTCTTTCCCGTAAGCTTCAAAGTACTGTGCAAGCACGGAGTCACCTTGATACCCAAGTTGGAAGCTAGTGGATTTTTCACTGGGATCGTTCAATGACACGGATGAACATGCCGATAAAATTGTGAATAAAGAAGGGAAGAGCAGCTTAGCGAGTGTATGTAACAAAGTACATTTCCTTTTCTTACAGAGTGTTACTTATCGGAAATTATAGACCTAAGTTGCCGCAGCGTGCATCCAACAAGGTTTGATAACGGGCTATTAATCAATGAATTGTCATGTTCTCGGGATTAAGTTCACCTTTTTGAACGCAGATAATCATTTATTTTAATTATGATTGTGTCTGAATTGGTCATAATCACTAATATCTGGTGATTATGACCAATAGCACACTGGTTAAAATAGTTGAGTAATAATAACTATTTGAATTTTAATAAATAAATGCCTGGCACGTCCCTTGCTATTTAAAAGAAGAGTTAAGTCAGGGCAACTTGCGAAGTTAGTTAATTTTTTGTTAATTTTATTAACTTTGAATTGGCAATAACTCTGTAGTTAGCAACCGAAAAAGCAAGGTACGCGCTGCTTTGACGTCTATTCAAATGTAATTCCCTCACCATCATGCTTACAGGGAGTCAAAGATTTAATAAAAGCATGGTGATGAAAACAACAATAAAAAAGGATTTTCGATGTTAGCAAAACCCGTATTACGTTGGCTTTTACCTTTCGTTGTCGTTGGTGGATCTTATGCAGGATATGCCGCAATCGCCGCGACAGCTCCGGAAAAAGAGTCAACCAAAGATGCCATTACAGAGCCTACCGTTCAGGCTTCTTCTCTTTTTCCTACCGATCATAAAGTGGTGATAACCAGCCATGGTGAGTTAGTCCCTTTTGAAAAAACACACCTTTCCGCGCAAGTCAGTGGTGAAGTGATAAGTTGGCACCCTAATTTTGTAACGGGTGGGATCGTGAAACGAGGAGAAGTGCTGTTCACGATTGAAAGTGACAACTACGAAGCGTCGGTTTTGCAAGCCGAAGCCAATTTAGCTAGCGCACGTGCGAGCTTGATTGAGGAGCAAGCCAAAGCGGAAGTGGCAAAACGCCAGGCCAAGAGACTGAGCGATAAGCAAGTTACAGACCTGTATTTACGTAAGCCTCACGTTTTGAGCGCGCAAGCGCAAGTGAAGTCGGCTCAAGCGGCACTCAAACGAGCAAAAAGAGATTTAGAAAATTGCAAAGTCGTTGCACCTTACGATGCGCTGGTTGTTGAGCGTGATATTGGTGTTGGCCAATTTGTCACATCTGGCTCTCGAGTTGCCACGCTAAATAACATTGAAGTGGCGGAGGTGCATGTACCAATTGCCGGCTTTGATAGTGCATTTTTACCCGAATCCATTGGTGAGCTCACTGCGACAGTAACGCAGCAAGGTGTGTTTTCTACCACTAGAGAAGGTCGAGTGGTTCGTGATTTAGGCATGATTGATAGCGCTACCCGAATGATTAACATGGTCATTCAAATCGCTGACCCATATGGTGTCGATAATCAGCAGCCTCCAATTAAATTTGGCTCCTACGTTGAAGTGAGCTTCACAGGTAAGGAGCTAAAGCATATCTATCGCCTGCCACAGGAATTAGTCAAAAATCGCACGGTATGGGTAGTGAATGGTGAGAATCAACTTCAACCTCGGACGGTAACGGTCTTGAGAGCAGAAGGTGAGTTTTTACTCGTGGGGGAAGGCTTAGAGCAAAGTGATAAGTTGGTACTTACCTTGCCGGAGTACCCTCAAAAAGGCATGGCGGTACAAATCGCAAAAAAGAGTGACGACTCCGAAACCGTCGTACAGTAAGTAGGAGTTTGTCATGGAAGATACTAAACAAAAGGGCTTAATTGCTTATTTTGCGAATAACCCCGTCGCTGCCAACCTTTTGATGGTGTTCATCATCATCATGGGTGTGGTGAGTTTTCTCTTTATTCAAAGGCAGATGTTTCCGAACATTGAGGTGAACTACATTGATGTTCGTGCGACTTATCCTGGCGCTTCTCCTCAAGAAATTGAAGAAAGTATTCTCGTTAAGGTTGAGGAATCGATTAAAGATGTCACCGGGATTAAAAAAACGGTCTCAACGGCCTCTAGAGGTAGCGCGTATGTCTCTATCGAGGTAGACGTTAATGCTGATATCAAGCGTGTCTTGGATGATGTAAATCAACGCATTGATACTTTATCCAACTTACCTGCCGGTATGGAACCGATCAATGTCTACCAAGTTGAGTGGCGTCAAGATGTGATAGAAATGGGGTTAGTTGGGGACCGACCGCTTGAAGAGCTCAAACCCATTGCTAAGCAAGTCGAGGATGAATTACTTCAACTCAAAAATGTCATGTTGGTGTATTTGAGTGCACCAGAGGAAGAGATAGCGATTGAAGTTGATCCACTTGTTCTTCGTAAATACGACTTGACGTTGAGCGATATCAGCAGCGCGATCAGTCGTTATTCTGCCAACTTTTCTGCGGGCGAAGTCAAAACAAACTCAGGGATGATCGCAGTAAGGATTGAAAATCAGTACTACCGTGGTGATGAGTTTAGGAATATTCCTGTAAAGCTTGGCGCAAATGGTGCGAAGGTTTTACTGCAAGATATCGCCACGATCAAAGATGGCTTTACGGAAGAAGAGCGCTACTTTGAGTACTCAGGGCAAAATGCGATCTACATGTCTGTTGAAGCGACTCGTGATCAGAACATTATCCCTGTTGCCGAGTCTGTTCGTAATTATATCGAAGCAAAAAACAAGACATTGCCGCAGGACGTTAAGCTCAAAGTCTTAGTGGATACGACCTATTATTTAAATGGTCGTCTCGATATGATGTTGAAAAACTTGCTGCAAGGCGCTGCTCTAGTGGCGATTATGCTGACCATTTTCTTGCGCTTTCGCTTGGCAATGTGGGTAATGATTGGGCTGCCAGTGTGTTTTCTTGGCGCGGTGATGATGATGCCTGCATTAGGGATCACGGTAAACATCGTATCTCTTTTTGCCTTCATTATGGTGCTCGGTATTGTGGTCGATGACGCCATCGTGATGGGAGAGAGCGCCTACAGCGAAATTGAAGAAAAAGGCGGTGGCGTCGAAAATGTGGTTCGCGGTGTCAAACGTGTTGCCACGCCAGCTACTTTTGGCGTTTTAACAACAATTGCCGTGTTTGCCCCTTTCTTGTTGTCTAGCGGTATTGACAGTGCTTTCTTCTATGGTATTTCGGGCGTTGTGATTCTTTGTTTGATCTTCAGTTTAATTGAATCAAAGTTAATCCTTCCTGCTCACCTCGCACATACTCACTTTAAGCCAGTTAAACCTGGTGGCTGGCGTGACCGATTTAACCAACGCTTTTTTGGCTTTGTAAACGGTACGTATCGTAACTTTGTCACGACATGTACGCATTGGCGCTGGACAGTGTTTGCTGTGTTTTGCGGTTTACTGCTGATCAGTGCGGCTTTGGTCAACGCGAATTATGTTCGGGTGATCCCTAACCCTAAAGTGCCTACTGACTATCCTGCGATCACTATTGAAATGAACGATACCGTTTCAAGTGAGCAAACAATCAGTGCTCTTAAGACCATCGAACGTGTGATGCAAAAAATTGAATCAGAGACCATCGCAGAACATGGTCAAGGTATGATTCGTGATGTGCTTTCGTACAACCGAAGCCGCACCGAAGGCCGTGTTTTGGTGCCATTGGTTGATGAGGAATTACGCCCGTTCAATACATTTGAACTTGCTCGACGTTGGCGTGAAGCTATGCCAGTTATTCCTGGAATGAAGAGCATCAAAATCCGCGAGCAGAGCGCGGGTGGCGGTGACAGAGATGAGTTTGGTTACTTGCTGTTTGGTTCTAATATTAATGAATTGAACGAGGCTGGGCGTTACTTGATAGAGCGTTTACAGCAGGAAGAAGGGCTATACGATATTTCATCTTCTATTGATTCAGGAAGCAAAGAAGTGCTCCTTTCTCTTGCGCCTGTAGCGTACGATCTCGGACTGGATCTCACCATGATCGCAGAGCAAGTGGGTGGCAGCTTCTACGGTGGTGAAGCACAGCGTCTTATTCGTGATGGTGAAGAAATCAAAGTTATGGTGCGTTACCCGCAACTGACACGTGAAGCATTTTCATCATTACGTTACGCTGTGATTACCACGCCAGCAGGTAAGAAGGTCATGCTGGGTGATGTGGTGAAGATTAACGAGCAGCCGGGCGTGAGTAGCATTCGACGTGAAGGTGGGTATCAAACCGTTTATGTCTATGGTTCGATAGACGAAGAATTGGTTGAACCTCAAGAAATCGTGAAGGTCATCGACGACAATATCTTACCGGACATGAAGCAAGCCTTCCCGAGTGTGAAAACGGAATTAGGTGGTGATATTGAAGAGCAGGCAGCGCAGCGTAATGAACAGATTTTGTTCTTTATTGCAGGCATGATCATCGTCTACATCTTGTTAGCCGTACCGTTAAAAAGTTATACCCAACCTTTGATTGTAATGTCAGTCATTCCATTTAGTCTGACGGGGGCGATTTGGGGCCACTTCTGGCTAGGTTTGGATATCAGTATGATGTCGACATTTGGTTTGATCGCCGCTGCTGGCGTGGTTATCAACGACTCTCTAGTTATGACAGATTACGTAAACCAAGTGAGAGAAAAGGGTATGAACATCAAACAAGCGGTGGTTGAAGCGGGCTGTGCACGCTTTCGAGCGATCATGCTCACCTCAATAACGACGTTTGCGGGTGTATTGCCGATTATGTTTGAAACGAGCTTGCAGGCGCGTTTTGTCATACCAATGGCTGTAGCTTTGGGCTTTGCGGTGTTGTACGCAACGGTTCTGACTTTAGTGCTGGTGCCTTGTTTGTATTTAATGCTTGAAGATATTAAAAATATTTTCAGATCGATTAAGGGGCTTCTTCATCGCTTTATCAATCGTTTCAGAAAGTCGCCAGTGACGTCGAGCGTTGAAGTAAATATATAGAGTTAACAAGCTTGATGTTAACGATTAGGAGCAGCCTTCGGGCTGCTTTTTTATTTCTGTATTTTGATTCAAAGCAGTTCTAGAGTGGGTTGTTACGTAATTTATTCGATGAAAGAACAGCGAGAAAATCTCCTGATAAGTTATTCCTTTTATGAATACCTTTTGCGTGTTTGATTTTCTTGGTTAATTTAACACTTGGTTAGCGAAATTTACCAGAGGGAGATAATGATGATTATATGGATTTATTTAAGCTATTGAAAAATAACAAAATAAAAGTTGGCATCGTATGTGCAATATATAAATTGTAACTAAAACAAACTGCTAATCCTCAAGGAGCTTATTATGAAAAGCGTATTTCTATCTACTCTAAGTCTTATTGTTGTAATGTCATCACCAATCGCTGCTGCTAACACTTTAGACAAAGAGGAGTGGAGCTCAGATTTACGTCAGGACTTTTCTGAAATGAAGCATGAAGCTGTAGCAGATATTCAGCAAATGAATATGGATGCCATCCACGCACGCGATGAGCGTATCGTGAAAAACATTAAAGATGAGCAAGAACAGTTAGTAAAGGTAACGTGCCACAAAGAGAAAGCAAGCAAGTCATAACCGCCGATAAAGAGACTAACAGACGAAAATGAATCCAATACGAGTTCAGTGCTAGTTAGCAGTAAGCACTGACCTTGTTGCTCTACTTGCCAGCCTTTTAAGGCTGGCTTTTTTGTTTTTACTACCAGACCAATAAAGCTGGAAGAAAAAAGCCCGCAAAGAATTTCCTCTGCGGGCGTAATAAAGGGCACCAAATTGGGTGTCTATTCATTTTGGAGGTGGTCGAACGTCCATATAAACTGACAATAGGCTTGGTGAGAGGCTTACCACCAGCGCGACCAACGGAGCTAAAGTTAACATTGTTGCAATGATTGTTAAAATGTTAATTCTTCAATCAATGTTTTCATTATCGTTAGTCTGGATTGTGAATATGTTGTTCTATTGTTCCTGGAATGCTTGACTGTCGAATTTGAATACATCATGAGATATAGAGGGCCCTTTCTTTATTCATTTTGGTTATATAAATCTTGTCATATCACACTGCTAAATCTTCATTATTTTTAATAATTCGACATGGCTTACGCCATTTTGTTACTGGTGTGTTTGTTTTTCGATGGTCTCAAATTTGAGTTCACGTATAACCAGGCAATTAAAGGAAAAGAGCAGCAGTTAGCTGCCCTTTATTGCTATAAAGACCGAAGGCTAATTCCAACGTAATAGCGTCCAATTTGATCGATTCGCGTGTTCTTTTAGGTGTGAGCATGGATTTACCAGGTAGGTGTAATCTGCGTATTCACATAAAGGCAAATCGTTGATTGAATCGGTATAGAAATGGATTTCAGAATAAGGCTCAGGCTGATTTTCTAGCCACTGTTTTAAGCGCGTGACTTTACCTTCACGATAACTAGGGACACCGTCGATTTCAGCGGTATAACGGTTGTCTTTCTCAATTAAATCAATTCCGAGTACGGTTGGAATATTAAGACGGCGACCAACGGCTTCCACCAAAAAAGTGACGCTGGCAGAGATGATAACCATATCTATACCATCACGAGACAGTTGCTCAATCAGAGTTTTGGCTTGAGGAAACTGTTTAGCCAGAATATGGCTTTCAACACATTCTTCAACCAAGGCGTTTACTTCTTCAATCGGCATGTTTTCTAGTGGCTTCATGGAGAACGCTAGGTAATCTTCCATGTCCATTTTGCCTTCAGAGTACAAGGCCATTAGACGCTGATCTTCCTTAATAAATAAAGGATCAGTCGCGATGCCTCTCTCAACCATAAACTCGTTCCAAATCATTGCGCAGTCAGCGTTTATTAGGGTTTCATCCATATCAAAAACATACAAAGGTTTGGACATGTTTAGGCTCTCACTGGTTGTATTTCGTTTAGGTTAAAGAGTAGCTCTAGTTGGCTGCCATTCGCTAGTAAGCGTTCTGAAGAGCGGTTAAGTAAGTCAACAGTGAGCTCACACTCTTCAACGTTCACTTGATAGCGAATAATATTACCTAGAAGCTGGTGGTTGGTGATCGTACCTACTTGTGGCGCTGAGATGTGGCTATCATATTGACGACCTTGCTCTTTTACATATATAGACTCTGGGCGAATCGCTACTTTCCATTCGGTATCAATATTGAAGAGTTGCTTGGCTTTATTGGCCTCTACAAGGTTGTAGTGCCCCATGAAACCGGCCACAAACTCGTTAGCAGGATGAGTATAAATTTCTTCAGGTGTTCCTGCTTGAACAATTTCCCCTTTACTCATTAGGAAGATACGATCAGACATAATCATCGCCTCTTCTTGGTCATGAGTTACGAAGATAGTGGTGAGATTCATTTCTTTCTGAATATCTCGGATTTGCTGACGAAGATGTTTGCGGATTTTGGCATCAAGCGCAGAAAGTGGCTCATCAAGCAATAATATGCGAGGTTTCACCACCAACGCTCGAGCGAGTGCGACACGCTGGCGCTGACCGCCAGAAAGTTGATGCGGATAGTGTTTTTCTTTACCAGCCAGATCCACCAGTTTGATGACTTTAGCCACTTCACGTCGAATATCATCATTCGCAAGCTTTTTCATTTTTAAGCCAAATGCAATGTTGCCTTCGACGGTCATATTGGGAAACAGCGCATACGATTGAAAGACCATCCCAATACCACGCTCTTGCGGGACTTGATGCGTGATATCTTCTCCGTTTACCCAAATCTCGCCCCCATCGACAGGGTTAAGCCCTGCAAGGCTGCGAAGTAGCGTCGATTTACCACAACCGCTAGGGCCCAAAAGCGTAATGAATTCACCTTGCTCGATGTTAAAGTGAATGTCCTCAAATACGGTGTTATCACCAAAACGTTTAGTCAGATTTTTCGCAGTGACGTAGCTCATTGTTTGACTCCTCGGCTGAAACGACTTGCCAACCAAGTCAGGAAAAAAATAAATAGGAAGTAGGTCATCACTAAGGCAGACGTGAAGTGGCCGCTTGTCTGACGCATGTTATACAAGTAGATTTGCAAGGTTTCATAACGTGTGCCGACCAAAATATTGGCGAACACAAACTCTCCCAGTAGAAATGAAAATGAAAGGAAAAGCGATGCCATCAGCCCTTTCTTGAGGTTAGGTAAAATGACCATCAAGAACGCTTTGGTTGTGCTTGCCCCTAGTAAGTGTGCCGCGTCCATTAAATCATTGAGGTTAATTGCTTCGAAGCTATTGGAAATCGCACGATACATGAACGGTAACGCGATGGTGAAGTAAGTGCCTATTAAAATCCAAGGGGTACCGATAAGAGATATTTCACTGTCAGCATAAAGTTGAAGCAAGCCGACGGACGACACGACTGGTGGTACAGCGAATGGTAGCAAAATCAATACGTTCATGAGCTTATCGAGCTTCGGAAAGTAGTAAAACACCACGAATATCGCTGGCAGAACCAGAAGCACACTGAGGGTTAGCGAAGCAATACAAATAAACAGCGAACGCCCAAACGCTTGCAAAAAACGTGGGTCGGTCAGCAATTTAACGTACCAATCAAAAGTGAAACCATCCGGAAGCACCGTGGCGCCCCAGCGTGATGAAAGCGAATAGACAAAGGTCGCTAAAATCGGGATGAGCATGATCCCAACAATGGAATAAACCACCGTTTTATGGAATCGAGTATTAACGTTGTGCATGACTACTTCCTACCTGCATAGCTTTTCGAAATGAGCCATTGGTTAATCACTGTGATAAAGGCAAGTAACGCCATTAGAATCACCGAAATTGCAGCGGCGAGATTAGGTTCAAGGAACAGATCTCCCGATACCAGACTCGCAATTCGAATTGTGATGACGTTATAGTTACCGGAGGTCAACGCATAAACACTCGCATATGCGCCGATTGCGTTGGCTATTAAGATAATAAAGGTACCGAATAAGGCCGGTGAGAGCACTGGCAGCGCGATTTTCGCCCAATACTGTGATGTTTTGGCTCCCAGTAGCGCAGCAGCTGCTTGCCAATCATCACTCAACGCGTCGAACGCAGGGTAGAGCAACAACACCGCCAGTGGGATTTGGAAGTAGATGTAAATGGCCAGCAGGCCCCATTTACCATAAAGGTCGAAATCACCGAGTAAGCCATACTGCTTGAGCAAAAGGGTAATCGCCCCGTTGGTGCCTAAAATAATAATAAAAGCGAATGACAGAGGTACGCCTGCAAAGTTGCTGCTCATGTTCGTAAACGCAATCACACCGTCGCGGACTTTAGAATCGACTCTGCGTAGAGAAGAGACCAACAAAGTCGCAATGGCTAAGCCAAAAATGCTCGACCACACCGCTAACCACAAGCTATTGCCAAACGCCTGCATCATAAAGGCAGAGTCGAGCACTTCAATGTAGTTATCTAAGGCAAACTCGCCATCGTAGATAAAGCTGTTTAACAGTACCCAAATCATCGGTGCGAGTTGAAATAGGTAGAAAAACAGCGCGAAAGGCACTAACCAAATGGCTGGCTTAAAGCGCTTTAACCAAGTACTTGCCAAATTTGAGCGAGATTCGCTAGAGCTTGGGGAGAGGACAGAACTGCTCATAGTGCTAACAATTCCTGAGTGTATGGCTTCGTGTGGTCAAGGTTTAGCAATTGACAAACGGTGCCACAAATATCAGTTTGCTTAATATGACAATCCTGATGGGTAAACTTATCGCCAATGACAAACAGAGGAACTTCTCGCTCTTCAGGTAAAATCCCACCGTGAGAAAGATCGTTGTTCATGCCATGATCGCTGGTCACAATGATTTGATACCCATCAGCAAGCCATTGTTCGATGTAGTTGGAAAGAATAATGTCTGCACCTCGCGCACAATTGCGGTATTGGCGAGAGTCTAGGCCAAACTTATGTCCTGTATCGTCGATATTCATCGGGTGGATCAGTAAGAAATCAGGTTGATAGTTTCGACGTAAATACTCTGCGTCCAGGAACAAGGCTTCATCAGGATAATGATCCCAATGGTAAAAGCAGCCGTGCTGGATATTCAGGGTTTCATCATGCGTGAAACGATCGCGAACAGGTTCAAATGGCGCGCGATTATAAAGCTCACTTACCCAGTGGTAGGCAGCCGCAGCGGTCACTTTGCCTTGGGCTTTTGCCAAACTGAAAATGGAATCGTGTTTGGATAGACGAACGATATTGTTGTTTACGATGCCGCTTTCTACAGGGCGAACGCCCGTTAAAATGCACTCATAAAGTGGGCGAGACATAGAGGGCAGCTCACATTGCACAGGATAAAGCGTTGCGCGAGTTTCTTGTTGGGAACGACTTTGTTCTAGAAGACCATTGAGGTAGCCCATACAATCACGGGCTACCTGATAGTTCAGTCCATCTAGAACAACAAGGATGACCTTATTGCTCATAACGACTTACTCTTATTGCTGGTGGATTAAGACACTTTCTTGCCATTGACGTGGCAGCTTACGCGCGGACTTTTCCCAAGCTGAGAAGTCAGTCACTGGGTGAACATTGCTGTATTGGTCGTTAGCAATTAGCTTGTCTTGCACTGCTTGAGGCAGTGTGATGTTGGTGCGGATTGGACGCGCATAACCTTCTGCTAAGTTGATTTGCCCTTGATCGCTGAAGATGTACTCACGAGCAAGTTTTGCTGCATTAGGGTTCTTCGCATATTTATTGATTATGGTTGTATAACCAGAAATCACAGAGCCATCTTGAGGAATGCTCACTGTAAAGCGATCGCGGTCAATTTTGTCGCGATAGTTCAACGCATTGAAGTCCCACATGATCGCCACTTCCACTTCGCCTTTTTCTAGGTTGGCGATGTTCGGATCAGTAAATGAAAGACGACCTTGCTTCGCGAGTTCAGAAAAGAACTTGAGCGCAGGCTTGAGGTTGGATTCGTCCCCACCGTTGGCGAACGCTGCGGCGAGAACCGCGTTGTTTGCCTGTGCTGCTACGCCGACGTCACCTACGGTCACTTTGTAGTCGCCTTTTAATAGGTCATCCCACGTTTTTGGCGCGTCTTTTACGAGGTTATTGTTGGAGATAAAAGAAATAGTGCCAGTGTAAGCAAGTGCCCAATGACCATCTTCGTCTTTTGCCCAATCTGGAATGTCATTCCAAGTTGTTGGTTTATATGGCTGAGTGACGCCTTTTTTAACCGCTACACGTGCGAAGGCAAAGCCTACGTCACCAATGTCTGCGGTCGCGTTTTTCTTCTCAGCTTCGAATTTTGCGATTTCTTGAGCCGAGCTCATATCTGTGTCTTGGTGCTTAAGGTTGTAGTTTGACTTTAAATCAGCCCAAGTGTCTTTCCAGTTCGCCCAACTGTCAGGCATACCTACACTGTAAACCGCCCCTTCTTTTTGTGCTGCGGTAACCAATGACTCAATATCGGCTTCTTTCGCTACTGTTGGTGCTGCGAGCGTTACCGCGATGATTGCCGCTGGTGCAGTAATTGAACGACTTAGCAAAGTTTTCATTGTCTCCATCCTTCTGGACTAGGTCAGTAAGTTCGCTTTGTATGCTATGGATGGAATGTGACGATTTAGCGCAAGTAATTTGACAGTTTTTATTAATTTCTATGGCACTTATATTTCATACGCTCGGTATGTGTTCTGTTGATTAATGTCATATTTTTGTTACGCACACGCCTTATGTTGTTCATCAAATTATCGTTGGACTAGATCAGAATGAGAGCGACAGGCACCAGCCAATTTGGTACCCAATTAGGAAAAATTAGAAGCAGCTTAAAGCAGCAGATTCTTTCCGGCATCATGTCGGAAGGGCAAAAGCTGCCATCAGAAAGGGAGCTCAGTGAGCTATTTTCTACGACTCGAATCACTATCAAAGATGCATTGGTGTCTTTAGAAACTGAAGGCCTGATCTACCGAGAAGAGCGTCGTGGCTGGTACGTATCTCCAGAGCGGATCTGTTACAACCCGTTGTCTCGTTCTCACTTCCATCAGATGATTCGAGAGCAGCATCGTATTGCAGAAACCAAGTTACTCAACGTGCGAAGTGAAATGGCCGCAGGTGAGTATGCAAAATCGTTAGAGGTTGAGCGAATTACCCCAATTTATGTGATTGAACGGTTACGTTTTATTGATGGGCGAGCGGTATTGTTTGTTGAAAATATACTCAAATCAGCACTGTTTGAAGGTATATTGTCCGAGAACCTCATCATGTCACTGACGGGTATTTATCGTGAGAAGTATGGCTACGAGACAAAGCGCTCTCGTTTTGATGTGATTCCAACGTCAGCACCTGCTCATGTCGCTAAAGCGTTGAACTTGGCTGAAGGACAGCCGGTTCTGAAAATTCGTCGAGTAAACTACAAACAAGATGGCAAATTAATGGACTGCGAATTCGAGTATTGGCGTCCAGATGCAGTGATGATTCGCATTGATAGCGTAGGATAAAGTGCAGAATTAAAAAGAGCCCAATGAAGGGCTCTTTTTCGCATATTGGTTAGAGAGGCGGTTTAAACTAGTCCTTGCTCTTTTGCCATTTTACTTGCGATGCCAGGCGCTTTCCAAATGCTTGGCAGCAAAATGAAAGACACAGGCACGGCGGTAATTACAATGAAAGACTGCAATGCAGAAATACCACCAGAGCCCATTGAGATAAGCGCGATAGCGACAATACCCATCATCAAGCCCCAGAATGAGCGAATCACTGCGTTTGGTTCTGTTGAGCCCGTCATTACTACACTGATTGTGTAAGTCATTGAGTCACCCGTCGTCACGATAAATGTTGTCGTTAAAATCAGGAACAGAACCGAAATGATCATTGGGTAAGGTAATTCACCGGTAATCGCTAGCAGTGCTGCAGGCAAGTTAAAGCCTTCAAACGCAGATGAAATCAAACCAGGGTTATCAAGTTCAAACGCAAGGCCACTGCCACCAACGATACTAAACCAGAAGCATGTAATCAGCGGTGCTGCGATGCTAATAGACATAATCAGTTGGCGAATTGTACGACCACGAGAGATACGAGCAATAAAGATCGCCATCATTGGGCCATAACCGATAAACCAACCCCAGAAGAATACTGTCCACCAGCTTAGCCAGCCCGTATCTCCACGGTAAAGCGCCATTGGGAAGAAGTTATCTACCATGCGACCAACGCCTTGTACGTAGCCATCAACAATAAAGCTTGTCGGTCCAAAGAACAGGATGTAACCAATTAACAGCACAGACAAAATAATGTTGTAACGACTGACGATTTGAATACCTTTGCTCAAACCGCTTAGTGCGGAAAGGGTATACATCAGGATCGCTGCCATGATAACCATGCTTTGCGTTACGAAAGTATCTGGCAGGCCAAACAATGAGTTTAGCGCGTAGCTAATTTGTAAACCTAAGAAGCCGATAGGGCCGATTGTTCCTGCTGCTACGGCAATAATGCTACATGCGTCAGCAACATCACCAATCCAGCCTTTAATGGCTTTATCGCCAAACACAGGGTAAAGCAGAGTACGCGGCTTAAGAGGCAGGCCTTTATCGTAATGCAAGTGCATTAAGACAATGGAAGATAAACCACCAAGGATCGCCCAAGCTAAGAAGCCCCAGTGCATAAAAGACTGAGATAGAGCATTGATTGCGGCAGTTTTCGGTGAAGCTTCACCGTATAAAGGTGGGGCAGTCACAAAGTGCGCGATAGGCTCAGCAGCGGCCCAGAACACACCACCACCTGCAAGTAGGGTACAGAGTACAATTGACAACCACTTAAAGTTATCAATATCAGGTTTCGCTAGACCACCTAGACGCACATAACCAGTGCGACCAAACGCAAGAGCCAAACCAATAAGGAAATTCAGAAGAAGCAGTACTTGCCAGTAAGCTCCGAAATATTTAGTAGCAAAGCCGAAGCCGGTGTTAACCATTGCGGTTAGAGAGTCGGTATTCGTTAGGGCAAGTAAAACGAATAGAGTGAGGAAGCTACCACTTAACCAAAAGACAGGATTGGTGAGTTCGAGGCGCTTGAGCAGAGATGGGGGATGAATAGCAGAATAGTCAGCATCCTGAATAGGCGCTGTGTGGGAGGCGGCATTCGTCATATTTGACATAATTACTTCGCTTTTTAGGGCTATGAAGCCGTGCATTTCCCCTCACATCGTTTCGACGAAAAGTGTGAGGATGTTCAAAAAGCCGGTGATGTTAACATGTCGAAGTTGCAAATATAACCTTAGATTTCGATTAATTTTTAACAGGTTAGCCAAGTTGCTGATTTTTGGGTAGAGATCAAAGGAAAGTGTTTTTACGTGAAGTGCACCGCATTTCATATGTAAATAACATTTCCCTTGTTTTTGCATGGATTACTCAGGATTACATTGAGCAAACATGTTTCTTCTCCAAACTGAGGTTTACTCAATGGCTCACTTCGAACTTAATGGACCGTGGTTACTTACCTCGCCACAGCGTCCCGATATTGAAATTCCAATGTCTATTCCGGGCGATAATATTTCGGCGCTTTTACAAGCAGAGCGCATTCCGGATCCTTATTTTGCCGATAATGAAAACAAAGTTCGTTGGATTGAAGAGTGTGAGTGGCATATCTCGCGTGAGTTTGAAGTCGACGCGTTTACGTTGTCTGCCAAGCAAGTTTGGATGACGCTAACTCGTGTCGATACCTTGGCAACCTTCTATATTAATGGTGAGTTAGCACTAACTTGCAGCAACATGTTTACTCAACAACGAGTTGATATCAAACCTTATTTAAAACAGGGCATAAATACTGTTCTTGTTCAATTCGCAAGAGTCGATATAGAAGGTGTGGAACGTGCTAAAAAATTGCCTTTCCCAATCCCTTCCGCAATGGGAAATAATCAAATTCCGCACATGAATTTGATCCGAAAAACGCAATGTCATTCCGGATGGGATTGGGGCATTTGCTTGATGGTATCGGGTATTTACGACCCCATTCAAATCGACATTGTGAATGAGCTTTGGCTCAAAGGCTTTTCGACAGAGCAGCATTGGCAAGCCGATGGGAGTGTGTTTCTTGATGTAGTAGTTGAAGTTGAAACGGACAGTCAACGCCATGAAATGATGGTTGAATTTAATGGCGAGCGTCAATGCATTCAAACAAAAGGAAGTGGTCACTATCATTGCCAGTTCCACATTTCGGAGCCTAAACGCTGGTGGCCATCGGGTTATGGTGAAGCTTATCTTTACCCCATTACCATTTCTTGCAGAGAGCAAAAGTTAACGCGCAACGTTGGTTTGCGTCAGTTAACCCTAAATAACCAAGCTGATGAACATGGCTCTGCGATGGAATTTATCGTCAATGGCGTACCAATTAATGCCAAAGGCGCCAACTGGATCCCTATTGACGCAATGCCGGGGCGAGAGTGCGAAACACGTTATCGCAACCTTTTGCAAAGTGCGGTTGACGCCAACATGAATATGATACGTGTATGGGGGGGAGGTCAGTACGAAAGTGAGATCTTTTACAATCTGTGTGATGAGCTCGGCTTGTTAGTATGGCAAGACATGATGTTCGCATGTTCACTGTACCCATCTGATAATGTCTTCTTAAAAGAGGTCGAAGGTGAGCTTCGATACCAAATATCGAGGCTTAAAGAGCACCCATCAATCGCACTTTGGTGTGGTGACAATGAAGTGATTGGTGCCATTGGTTGGTATGAAGAATCCAAGCACAACAAAGTCAAATACACGGTTAACTACGATCGCCTCAACCGCATGATTGAGCAGGTGATTACCGAACAAGATAGCGCTCGTCGTTTCTGGCCAAGTTCCCCGTGTAATGGTGAACTGGATTTCGGTGACGCGTGGCATGATGATAGTAAAGGTGATATGCACTTTTGGGACGTTTGGCATTCAGGAAAATCATTCAATGCCTACCTTGACGTGAATCCTCGTTTTTGCTCTGAGTTTGGTTTTCAATCTTGGCCATGTTTTGCAGAAGTTAAGCAGTTTGTCCCGGAGCAAGATTGGAATATCACGTCCCTAACCTTTGAACAACATCAGAAGAATCCTCGTGGTAACAGTATCATCACAGAGATGTTCACGCGTTATTTCCGTTTTCCCTCTGGATTCGAGAACATGCTGTATTTAAGCCAAGTTCAGCAGGCAATCGCGATCAAAACTGCGTGCGATCATTGGCGTGCCATTTCTCCAGTTTGTCGCGGCATGCTGTACTGGCAACTCAACGACAACTGGCCTGTCAGTTCTTGGTCTAGCTTGGAATACAGTGGTCGCTGGAAGCAGTTGCACTACCATGCAAAACGCTTTTTTGCGCCGCAGTATTTGGTATTTTCCGAGCATACAGGCAAGTTGAGCCTGCATTTGCTCAATGATGCCAAAGAGCCCGCAAGCGTCAACGCACTGCTCAAGTGGGTAGATTGGCAAGGGGAAGAAAAGCAATGTTGGAGCTTAGAACAAACGGTCATAGCAGACAGCAATACGATTTTGTGGCAATTGGATGAATCGGTTGAGAAGGATGAGCTTACGTCAGGCTTCTTCTATGTTGAAGCGCAAATCGGTGAAGACAGAATAAGCAACACATGGTTTTGCACTCATGAGCTGAAAACTTTGCCTATGGCAAAAGCCAATATTGATGTCTCTATTGAAGGAAGCCAAATTACATTGGTTGCGGATAAGCCTGCGTTTTTTGTTCATTTGGAAAGTGATGTTGATGGAAGGTTCAGTGACTCCAGTTTTACTCTATTGGCCAACGTTCCAATGACGGTTGAGTATTTAGGTGATGATGTTTTAGGCATGCAACAGTCGTTGAGGGTATACCACCTTAATGATTAAAACGGGCATAGAACATCTATATGCTGATATCTGAGAAGGGGCCTTTGCTCCCTTTTTAGTTATCAAGTATCCGTTATTAAGCTCAGGTTGAGACAGAAGGTTATTTAAGTTTCTGATGAATACGGTAGCCAACAACAAAACCTATGTAGAATAGCGCTGCGAGAGTAAGCATTGCCGTAGCGTACGCCAGTAGGCTGTTTAACCCTAAACCAAAAGCCAGAGTGAAGGCGATACCATGAATGGCCTCCGCAGGGATTCGGTACCAAGCAGCGTGGACGGAAGATCCGAAGAGGATAAAGGTACTAAGTAAGACAATCGTGCCGCCTATAAAGCCGACCCATCTGCTGTTGTTCATGTTGTAATCTCAGGTGTTACCGAGGTAACGTAACAAAATATTTCAGAGCATGCATTATACAACCGAGAGAGGGTATAGGTGGTAGAAATATTTGCCTCACAAACTAAGAGGCCATCTAAGTGGCCTCTTTTTAACCGATTTAACGGCATCCGTTATGACGCAAAGGTGTGAGGCTTGTAAGAAACCTAACCTTTGGCATTCGTGTCGGGTTGTGCTTCTGGTTGTAGCGTCCAATCACCACCAAGCGATTTGTAGAGCGCAATCGTAGCTTGTGCGGTTTGTAACTTTGCCGCGACTCGCTGATCTTGCATCATGCGTTGCTGACGTTGCGCATCTAAAACCGATAAGTGATCAATCAAGCCAGCTCGGTACAGTGACTTGGCTTTGTTGACGGCGTTATTGGTGGCTTTCAATGCCTCATCGATTCGGCGCTGATTTTCTTGGCTGCGACCATAAGCAAACAGCGTGGATTCGGTTTCTGCCAAAGCCGCCTCGACCGTATGTTGATAAGACAATGTCGCCGAATCAAAACGCGCTTGGTTGATGGCTTCAATTGCCTCGCCACGCCCCCCATCGAACAAGTTCCAGCTTACGCCTGCCGCGCCCATCCAACCGAAAGAATCGCTACTGAAAAGATCGTCAAAGCTTGACGCCGACAACCCCGGAGCGCCCGTCAAAAAGAACTTCGGATATTGATCAGCAACGCTTGCTGCTAACTCTTCATTGAGCGCGGCCATTTCGCGCTCGGCTAAGCGAATATCGGTACGACGTTTAAGTAAATCGGAAGGTAAACCGACCGGCACCATGTCCTGCATGACAGGTACACTATGCTGCTTAGACAGGCGAATTTCGACTTGCGTTAGCGGCTCACCAAGCAATACTGCTAAACGATGTTTGTGCGCTTGTTGGGCAATCTCTAACTGCGGAACGAGCGATTCCATCGCCGCAAGAGTGGCCTTCGCTTGGGCTAAATCGAGAGCAGAACCGTAGCCGCTGCGCACGACTTTCTCGACGAGGTCGAGTGTGCGTCGTTGATCTTCTAAGTTCGACTTTGCTAACTCAAGGCGTTCGCTTGCGCCTAGGTATTGCAAGTAGTTATGAATCAAATCAGCCGTGATCACCGTGTTCAAGCCGTTTTGATAAATCTGAGCTTGTTCGAGACGAATTTGCGCCGCGTTCGCTTGGCGGTCGATGCGCCCAAACAGATCAGCCTCCCAAGCGATACTCGCGCCTGCAAATACACCATCGTGCTGATTATCCATTAGGGTGACGTTACCAATTTGAGGTGGTAGACCCGACACGGAATCACTGAGTGGATTCAATATTGGACCGAGTGAAGAGTCATTTTTACTGAACTGATAGTTCATGTAACCCGCACCGAGATTAATTGTCGGCACCTTGAATGACTCCACCATGGTTTTATAGTTGTTGGCCATTTTCACCCGTTCGGCCGCCACTTTCAGCGGAATGTTTTGGCTCTGCATGTCTTGAACCATTTGATTCAACACCGGATCGTGAAACTTAGTCCACCAAAACTCAACGTGTTGTGAATCGGTACTCAACCCTGCATTTTCGGCGTTCAAGTAGGTTTCTGCCATGCTGGTGGTCGGTGCTTGGTAGTCTGGCCCCACTGCACAGCCCGCTAAACTTAGGGCTAGAACGACAGGCGTAAGAATGAATTTTTTCACGATGACGCCTCCTCTAGCTCAGCGTTGGTTTGTGTGGATGGTGCTTTTTCTTTGTAAGCAAGGCGATACAGCGCAGGCATGACAAACAGTGACAATATGGTTGCGGCTGCCAAGCCTCCGATGATGGTTGCCGCCATTTGGTCAAACAGCAGATCTGACAGCAGCGGGATCATGCCGAGCGCGGTCGTTAACGCACCCATAGAAATGGCCATAGTACGGTTGACCGTGGCTTCTTTGATCGCGTCAGACAAGCTCTTGCCATTTGTGCGTTCGAGCTCAATTTGATCCATTAGTACGATGCCATTTTTGATGATCATCCCGGTCAGTGTGATAGCTCCGATCAGCGCCATAAAGCCAAATGGTTTATCGAATCCAAGCAGAGCAAACACGGCCCCTGATGCCGCCAGTGGTAGCGTTGCGAGGATGATGATTGGCTGCTTAAAGCCGTTGAACATCGCGACTAGGATGATCACCATGATCAGCATTGCTTTTGGTTGCTGCTTCATGATGTCGGTGACCGCTTTGTCTTCATCGTAATATTCGCCGCCCCATTCCATTCTGTAACCCGCAGGAAGTTGGATAGCTTCAACCTGATCTTTAATGGCATTCCTAACGTTCGCTGGTGTGGAGTCTCGGCTCACACCCGCTTGAACCGTGATGGTTTTCACGCGGTCTCGTCGCCAAATCATGCTCTCTTCGGTAACCAGTTCGAATCCATCCACCACTTGACCAAGCGGAACGCTGTTAAAGCCAAGTAGCGAGCGCACAGGTAGCGTTTCTAGTGACGCCATGTTTTGCGATGTGCCACGTAACTGAATTGGAATCAGCTCATCATTCAGGTTCATTTGTCCGAGCGGCATGCCGTCTGATGCACGTTTTAGCGCGAAAGCGACATCGGCGCGGTTAATGCCTGCTTGACGCATTTTGTCTTGGTTTAGAATCGGCTTGAGCACTTTGCTTTCTTGGCGCCAATCATCGCGAATGTATTTTGCATCAGGGTTTGAAGCAAAAATCGTTTTCGCTTCCGCCGCTAGTTGATGTAATACGGTTTCATCCGGACCAGAAAAACGCACCTCAACCGCGAACTTATCTTTGGTTGCCAACTTCAGTGCTCGGAAGCGAGGTTCGGCATCCGGAAACGCCTCTTTCAGCCAATCATCACCACGCGTCACCAAGTAACTGATGCTCTCGTAGTCTTTGGTGTTGATCAGAATCTGCCCGTAAGCAGGGTCGAGCGGCTCAGGCTCTACCGTTACCGAGAAGCGAGGTGCACTGGTGCCGACATAGCTAGAGATACTTTCCACTTCTGGTTGTGCGACCAACCATTCTTCAACTTTGCGCATGTCTGCCGAGGTTTGTTCAATCTTGGCACCATTGGGTAGCCAGTAATCGAGAAACACAATTGAGCGATCCGACTGAGGAATAAAGTTCACGGCCACATACGGGATTGCCACGGCGGTGACTAAAATCAACGGAACCAAAGCGGCTAATGCTTTACGCGGGTTGTCCACCGTCCAGAATACCAACTGTTTATAACGGCTCGGTTTGGTCTCTTCGCTGTTAGCTTTTGGCTTGATGAACATCCACGCCATTAATACCGTAAACGTCATCGCGACGATCCATGAAAGCAACAGTGACGATGCCACAATGTAGAACACAGAGCTCGCAAACTCGGCAGAGTCGGTTTTGGAGAACAACACTGGGCTTGCGCCCATAATCGCGATGATTGTTGCGCCTAAAAGTGGCACAGCGGTTTCTTTGACGGAATCAATCGCGGCGCGAGTTCGCTCGATACCTTTGTTGAGCTTGGCGATCATCATATCGGTGATCACAATGGCGTTATCCACCAACATGCCCAATGCGAGAATAAACGTACCTAGCGAGACACGGTGCAAATCGATGCTGGCGATGTTCATGTATACAAGCGTGAGCAAAATCGTCAGGAGCAAGCTTGCGCCAACGATGGTCGCACTCTTAAAACCCATGAAGACCAACAACACCACAAACACAATCGCGACACTTTCAAGCAGGTTGCCAACAAAGTCGTCGATAGACTTTTGTACTTCTTCAGGTTGATAAGCAACGGTCGAGATGTCGACACCCAACGGCAGCGTTGCTTGGTAGTTAGCGATGATGTCTTGAATCGTATCGCCAAGTGACACCACGTTAATGCCTTGAACTGGGCTCACCGCCAAAGTTACAGCGGGCTCTCCGTTGTAGCGGTTTTCTGCCAATGCTGGTGTTTGATAACCCATGGTGATATCGGCGATGTCACCAAGACGAATCAACCCCGAGCCAAACTCGCCGGTGCCACCATTGATGATTAAATTGCGAATGTCTTCTAGAGACTGAAACTCACTGGTTTGCGCAATACGAATACGCTCTGTACCTGCATCGAATTTTCCCGCTTCGAACGTGCTGTTTTGTGTGCTCAGTTGGTTCCAAACTTGTGCGATCGACAAACCATATTGAGCCAAGCGCTCATCTGGCATATCGATATGTACAACGCGAGGTTGAACGCCGTGTAGCTCGATCTTTTTGATGCCGTCGACGGCTTTGATTTGGCGTTGCAGCTCTTCGGCGTAGCGACGCAACTCTTCTGGTGCAGCATCTGTGCTGTAGATAGAGAAAAGCATGCCGTAGACTTCAGAGAACTCGTCTTGCACTACGCTGATCTGCGCGCTGGAAGGCAACTGCAGTTTTACATCGTCTACTTTGCGTCTCAATAAGTCCCATTCCTGCGGAAGTGCTTTGGAATTAAGGCTCTCTTTGAGGTCAACAAAGACCATAGACAAACCGGGACGAGACAATGAGCGCAAGCGATCCAACTCCGCCATTTCCTGCAATTTGGTTTCAACGGTATCGGTGACTTGGTGTTCGACTTCTTCGGCAGATGCACCCGGATAAAGGGTCACGACTACCGCAGTTTTTACCGTAAAGCTCGGGTCTTCTAACTTGCCTAAGTCGAAGTAAGAATAGATGCCAGCGATCACGCTCAATACGATAAAGAACAGAACGAACTTACGTTGGCGAATCGCGAATTCAGCTAAATTGATCATGGATTCGCACCTACAACGTCTTGATGGTCAGGTTTGGGGCGGCATCGCCCTCGCTCAGATAATGGCTACCGCTGATCACCACGTAATCGCCTTGCTCAAAACTTCCGGTCACACACGCTTGGTATGCGTCGATAGAGTCAAGCTTGACCGGCTCTGAATGAATAACCGCATCACGAACCACATTCACGTGCAGAGTTTGTTTCTCACCCAAAATTGCAGAGTAAGGAAAGCAATGGCTTGAGTGACTGGTGTTGAGCGCGGTATTAACCGTGACTGCTTTACCGTTGAATAGCGCACTGGAAATCGAATCGATGTCTAGCGTGACGGTATAGGTTTGTTTGAGCAGGTGCTTCTTCGGCGCGATTTCTGCCACGGTTGCTCGGTAGGATTGCTCCGAATCATACCAAGTCAACGATGCTGGCTGACCTAGTGCGAATTGCGCAATCATATTTTCCGGCACGTCGATGTCGACTTCCCAGCTGCCTTCTTGCTGAATTGACACAACACTGCCGCCCGGCAAGGTTTGTTCATGTGGATCAACAGAAACGTCGGCAACAATGCCAGTGAATGGTGCACGTAGAGTGGTGTAACGCAGGGCATCTTTTGCACGTTGGATGTTTTTCTCAACCACTTTGACGGCAGAGAGGCTACGTTCGTAGCTGCTGATGGCTCGGTCTAAGTTTACGCTGGCAATGGCATCATCAGAAGTCGCTTGTTTTACGCGCTTTAACTCGGCTTTCGCGAGTTTGTGGGCTGATTGCGCTTCTAACATGCGCGCTTGTAATTCTTCTAGTGAGACTTGGTAATCGTGCTTGTCCAGCGTGGCAATGACTTGGCCTTTTTCTACCACGCTGCCTTTATTTACGAACACGCTTTCCACGGTGCCGGGTACACGAAAAGAGAGTGAGGCGGTTTCTTTTGCTTTTACGATCCCGCTGAATGATTTGTTGAGTTCTTCATTCCTTTCGTTGACTTCAATCACTTGAACGGGTCTGGATGCGCTAGGCTCCTCAACCTGAGGTTGAGTTTGATTACAGCCGAGTAGAGAGAGCGCGATAGTGCTCAGCGCGGCGGTTTTAATTTGATGATTCATAAGATGGCTCCATAATTTCGGCGCCATCTTATAATTCACAGATGTTCAGATAATCATGCGTACGCATGATTCAATGTCACGAATTTTATGACAATAAATGCAAGCTACAAAAGTTTTGGGATTTTATTGCACAAATGTTCAATAAGTAACCGGCTAGCTTGGTTCAGCGTTTTCGGCTTAGGGTAGAGTAACCACCCCGTTTCTTCTGTGACGGCATATTGAGACAATACTTGCACCAATGCACCGGATTCGAGCTCATTTTTTACCAACAGTTTTGGGATATAACTGATGCCGCGGTCAAGCACTGTGGAGCTTTTGATAAAGCCGATGTTGTTGGAAATGAGTTTCGGTTTGAGCGCTACGTTTTGTTCCTGAAAGTGCCAAAGGTTGTCGACATTGCCATTTGGCCAACGAAAACAAATGCACTGATGATCACTCAACTCTTCTAATGTAGCGGGCGTGCCGTGAGTTTGAAGATAGTTCGGTGAGGCAACGACACATCGGTCTAGCGTTAAGATCTTTCTGGCGACAATGTCTGAATCAAACAGCATGCCGCCGTGCAGCGCGATGTCCAACCCCTGCTGAAACATATCAATAAAGCCATTGTTGATATTGCGAATGTCGAGCTCAACCTGCGGGTATTGATCCTGAAATTCAAACAAAATGGGTTGAAGAGGTTCATAGGTTTCTGGCAGAAGGCCAAGTTTGATTTTGCCTCTGACCTCGATGCTTTCGTTACTGGCTTGCTGGTTTGCCGAATCAAGCAAGGTGAGCACTTTTTGCAGATCTTGGTAGTAGGCATCGCCTTTGTTTGTCAGCGAAAGGCTGCGAGTGGTGCGGTGAAAAAGTTGCGTTCCGAGGTAACGTTCCAGTTCTCCAATGCGTCGGCTAACATTTGCTCGTGGCAGGTCCAAAGCATTGGCTGCCGCTGTAAAGCTACCAAGTTGGACGACTTTGGTGAACAGTTTTAGATCGTCAATTTTCACTCTTGAACTCCATACTCTTTGAGCGCCGTGCTAAACCCTGACACTCTAGAGTATTGATGTGTGGTATACAAAACTTATTATTAATTATCGAAATATAAATAAGGGCTTCAACATGTTGAGATTTATACAACGTCGCCGCATTAAGAAAGTGATTAAGCTAATGAGTACCAGATTGGTGGTGGGATACGGCAGTCGTGAGTACTTTTCCGTCGGTCAGGTAAAGACGAGCACCAGCGAGTTAAGCTCGTGCCAACAAAAAATTGCGTTGGCGCTGTTCGCGAATCCGCAAGATCTTGATTTGGAAAATCAACCAGAGTTGCAAGCCATCCGCTCTGATGTGGCGAATGACTTCTTTGCTGGTGCCGATTATACCGCTCAAGATGTGCTTAATTTATTCGGTGCTGGTGGCTGGAAAGGCGGCCGAATGGAAGATGGAATGTCTCATCATTTTGGTATGCACAGCCGATACTAGAGCGAGCTAACCTTATACCGTCTTGTCAGTTAACTCGCTATATCAATTTGCCTTGTGAGGTGTCACTCCGATGCTTTGTTAAGCGGCACGCTTTACGAGGCAGAAGTGCTTTTTACCACGTTGCAGTAACCAGTATTGGTCAAACAGTGGGAAGCTTAAACTCGGGTTATCAGCCGACACTTTTTCACCGTTTACACTGATGGCGTTGTTGCTGATGTGTTCGCGCGCAACACGTTTCGAGCTTGCTAAGCCCGACTCAATCAATAGCTCAACCAAATCTTGTTGTGTGCTCTCAATGCTTGGTAAACCATCTAACTCCAACTGTTTTAATTCACCCAAACTCAGTTGTTGCACATTACCGCTGAACAGTGCTTGAGTGATGCGCTCGGCACTAGATAGGCCGTCTTCGCCATGCACAAATCGCGTCATTTCTTCAGCGAGAATACGTTGTGCTTGTGGCTTGCCTTGGCTTACTTGGTCTTGCGCTTCAATGCTGGCAATTTCTTCGCAGCTCAAGAACGTGTAGTAACGCAAGAAGTGGTAAACGTCGGCGTCTTCTGCGCCAAGCCAGAACTGGTAGAAGGCGTAAGGCGAGGTTTTGCTAGGATCTAGCCACACTGCGCCGCCTTCGGTTTTGCCAAATTTGGTGCCATCGGATTTGGTGATCAGCGGCAGAGTTAAGCCAAATACTTGCTCACCATTTTGGCGACGAGTTAAATCGATCCCGCTGACGATGTTTCCCCATTGGTCATTGCCACCGATTTGCAGACGGCAACCGTATTGACGGTTTAGCTCGGCAAAATCGTACGATTGCAGCAGAGCGTAGCTAAATTCGGTGAAGGAGATACCTTGGTCAGGTCGTTGCAGGCGTTGTTTTACCGATTCTCGGTTGATCATAGTATTGATCGAGAAGTGCTTACCTACATCACGGAAGAAGTCGATGACGTTGATCGCTTTCATCCAGTCAGCATTGTTCACCATGATCATTGGCTTGGTCAGTTGGTGATTCATCAACTGCTGAATTTGATTAGAAAGATCGTTAACCCAACCTGAGACGATTTCTGAAGAATTCAGACTGCGCTCGGTCGCTTTAAAGCTTGGGTCGCCAATCATGCCCGTTGCACCGCCAATCAAGGCTATAGCCTGGTGTCCGGCATCTTGAAAGCGCTTAAGCATAATCAAAGGCACGAGGTGGCCGATGTGCAAGCTGCCTGCTGTAGGATCGAAGCCGCAGTAAACGGTTTGTGGCTGTGAGAGAAGTGTCTGAATTTCTTCCAAATCGCTGGCTTGTGCGATCAAGCCACGATCTTGTAAATCTTGCAGTAATGGTGTCGTCATTCTTTTTGTCTGTCTTAGTGGTTGTTGTATTCAGACTAAAACGCGACACCTTTTGTCGATATATCCCTTAAGGGACAGTTTTTTATCTTGAATGGAGAATAAGGTGATTGAGGAAAAGCTGGAATAACTCACTCAATGAAGACACATTTAACTGCGAGTAAATGCGTTTTCGATGATTTTTGACTGTGCCTTGCACTAAGTGTAACCGCGCGGCAATTTCTTTGGTGTCAAACCCTTGAGCGAGAAGTGAAGCCACCTCTTGCTCGCGACGAGTGAGTGATTCTAAGCCAAATGTTGCTAAAGCTTGCTCAATGGCTAATCGCATACTGCCAGAATAAGCACTCTGGGCAAAAACAGGCTCAGAAAAGGTAAACTCCGTTTGTTTCCAGTGCTGCTGACAAAGCGATTGAATTATCGGGAAGTAGGGCTTTAATTTATTGATTTGCTGTTGAGAAAAGTATTTTCCATCATTCATATACCCGAAGTACAACATGACCCAACGGCCAGGTTCGACTTCGACTAGCATGCTCAGTTCGTCTTTCCACCCGGTCTGATGGTAGAACTGTTCGCAGTAGGAAGTAAAATCAACGCCTTTGCGTGCTACGTCTTTGAGCGTAAATACGCCTTGTTGCTTTGTCTCGTTTAGTTTGAGAAAAAAAGGGTCATTTTGAAATGAATCGGTAAGGTAGCGTTGAAAAAGTAATTCTCGCTCGTTCTCAATCGAGTCGTAGAGATAAATAGGATGTTTACCTTCTCGATAACCTAAAATAACCGCGCAATCAAAATGAAAAAGAGTGCGAATGACACGCATAAGCTTAGGAGTAAAGTTAGGCGTATTAAGAGCAGAAATTGCTTCTGCCAGCAGATTATTAAAGTTATTGTCAGGCATGGGATACCGAATCGCAGATGGTTTTGGGCAAGCATAACGAAAAGCCATCCAACGAGAAAGGGAAGTCACCATCTTCTGGTGACTTCCCATGAGAAAGTTGCACAAGTACTCAGTTTTGAGGAGTCATAGCTGCGTTAACTTATTGATAAGGGTGCATAACAACCGTTCTGTTTAAGCGATTAGTTGCTATGCGTTACTGCGAGTTGGTGAGCTCTTCGTTAACCCAATATTTAGAACCAGACACGTTGGCATCGATGAGCAAGCCTTTTGCATTCAACTGATAAACGGCGACGCCACTGTTAAATTGTTTTGAAAGTTGCTCTGAGTCTTCGCCAGCTACAGCAGAGGCTTCACTGGTCGCTTCCCATCCTTCGTTGACGAACGTATCAAAGTCTTCTTTGCTCTCAAACAGAATCACTTGTTGGTAAAACTTGCCGCCAGCCCCAAGTGCGACGCCCAAACCAAACATATTCATATAAGTGCGTTTTTCTGTTTCCTTATTGACTGCGACACCTGACCCTGAGTTGGTGTGAAACAACAAAGACAATTTACGAGAATCAAAGACCGCGTAGCCGTAAGCGTTGTCGTAAATGGCTTTGGCCTCCGGCTTTTCATTAAACAACTTGAGTAAAGCACTATCCGCCATTAAGTCTACGGCTTGGCGAGCTTCTTCTGGCGTGTCGCCTTCCATCAGTTCATCAATTTTCTTGTCGGCTGCATCTATCCATTCTTTGCTTTTCTCAATACTGGCTTCTGTCCACTCGCCCGCGGTATTGATTGCTTCCTCGGACCAGTTCGTGAAATCTTGCCACGCTTGTTTTGAAAAGGCTTTGGTATCGTCCCAAGCATCTTGCGCAGTATCAGAAACCGCTTCGCCTAGCTCAGACATTTTGTTGGAAATATCATCCCAATCTGCGTAAGCGGGAGATGCTAGGAGCATCAATGTGGTAATGAGTGCGATAGACTTTTTCATCAAATTCTCTCTGGAGTTGTCGATACATCATTCATTCTAGGTCATCAGACTTTGATAATGAAATTGACTAAATGGCGATCTTGAGAGAGGAATCACGAACTGATTGCGAAATGACGTATGAATAACAAAGCCCTCACAAGGGGAGTGTGAGGGCTTGAGTTTTTAGCGCGTTACTTGCTGCTAACTTTACCGAGCTGTAACCAAGTATCGATAACGGTGTCTGGGTTTAGTGAAACAGAGCTGATGCCTTGCTCCATCAACCATTCCGCCAAATCTTCATGATCTGATGGGCCCTGACCACAAATACCCACGTACTTGCCAGCTTTGGTTGCTGCGTCTATTGCCATTTTCAGCATGATTTTAACTGCTGCGTTACGCTCATCAAACAGATGTGCCACGTCGCCAGAATCACGGTCCAGACCAAGCGTTAGCTGAGTCATGTCGTTTGAACCGATAGAGAAACCATCGAAGTACTTCAAGAACTCGTCAGCAAGCACGGCGTTGGATGGCAGCTCACACATCATGATGACTTTCAGACCTTGGTCGCCACGGCGCAGATCAAACTTCGCTAGCAAATCAATCACTGATGCAGCTTCGCTTGGTGTACGCACGAATGGGATCATAATTTCAACGTTCTTCAGACCCATTTCGTTACGAACGCGCTTGATAGCTTGAGTTTCTAACTCGAAGCAATCTTCAAACACTGGAGAAATGTAACGAGACGCACCACGGAAGCCGAGCATTGGGTTTTCTTCATGCGGTTCGTAGGCTTTACCACCAACCAAGTTGCTGTATTCGTTCGACTTAAAGTCAGACATACGAACGATGACGCGTTTTGGCCAGAAAGCAGAAGCGATAGTCGCGATGCCTTCAGTCAGCTTGCTCACGTAGAAATCGATAGGATCTTTGTAACCACGAATGCGCTGTTTAATTTCTGCTTTTAGCTCATCGCTTTGCGCATCAAAGTTAAGTAATGCTTTCGGGTGAATACCGATCATCTTGTTGATGATGAACTCTAGACGAGCAAGACCAACACCTTCGTTTGGAATCTGAGCAAAGTCGAATGCGCGATCTGGGTTGCCCACATTCATCATCACTTTGGTCGGCAGTAGTGGCAGTTCATCAACAGAAGAGCGTTTTACATCAAACTCAAGTTCACCTTGGTAAACGTAACCCGTTTCGCCTTCTGCACAAGATACTGTCACTGTTGCGCCATCAGTCAGTTTGCTTGTCGCATCGCCACAGCCAACGATTGCAGGAATACCAAGTTCACGAGCAATGATTGCTGCGTGACAAGTACGTCCGCCACGGTTGGTAACAATAGCAGAAGCTTTCTTCATCACTGGTTCCCAGTCTGGGTCAGTCATGTCTGTAACTAACACATCACCTTCTTGAACCAATGACATTTGGTCCAGAGAGTCAACCAAACGTACTGCACCTTTACCGATACGTTGACCGATGGCACGACCTTCAATCAAAACATCTGCTTTGTTCTGTAGCTCGTAGCGCTCAATCACGTTTTGTTCCGTTTGTGAACATACGGTTTCAGGACGCGCTTGAACAATGTACAGCTTGCCGTCGATGCCATCTTTTGCCCACTCAATGTCCATTGGACGCTGGTAGTGCTTCTCGATGATCATCGCTTGTTTGGCGAGCTCTTTGATCTCTTCGTCGTTCAGTGAGAACGTGTTGCGCTCTTCATCAGAAGTATCAACGATATCAACTTGTTTGCCGATCTTTTGGTTGTCAGAGTAGATCATTTTGATCAACTTAGAACCAAATGTTTTCTTAACGATCGGGTGCTCACCTGCTTCAAGCATTGGCTTATGAACGTAGAATTCATCAGGGTTTACTGCGCCTTGAACGACCATTTCACCTAGGCCCCATGAAGAGGTGATGAAGACAACTTGGTCGAAACCAGACTCAGTATCAAGCGTAAACATTACACCCGAAGAAGCTTTGTCTGAACGCACCATACGTTGGATACCCGCCGATAGCGAGATACCACGGTGGTCGAAACCTTGGTGTACACGGTAAGAGATCGCACGGTCGTTAAATAGAGAAGCGTAAACGTGCTTAGTTGCTTCTAGTACTGCGTCGATGCCTTTCACGTTCAAAAACGTTTCTTGCTGACCAGCAAAAGAGGCATCAGGCAGGTCTTCTGCCGTAGCAGATGAACGAACTGCGACTGAAAGCTCAGGGTTGCCTTCAATCAGTTCTTGGTAGTTTTCACGGATTTCTTGTTCAAGGTCCGCAGGGAAAGGGGCCTCTAATACCCATTGACGGATGGTTGCACCTGTCTTACGCAGAGCTTCCACATCCTCAACGTCTAGTTCATCAAGTAATTGGTGAATACGCTCATCCAAACCTTCGTGGTCAAGGAATTGGTTAAACGCGTATGAGGTTGTCGCAAAACCATTTGGTACAGAAACGCCTGCGTTCGCTAGGTTAGAAACCATTTCGCCAAGTGAAGCATTCTTACCGCCGACTTTGTCGACATCATCCATGGATAGGCCATTGAACCAGAGGGTGTTCTTTTGCATGTCTTTCTCCAGAAACATTGCAGCTTAGTAGGGGGACTTAAATCGTTCTAAACAATCGCATGTTGGCTGTTATTACACTTTGACCATACATTGCTTCATTTAGATTGATATCAAAGGCAAACGATTACGTTCTGGCTGAAAAAAATTCAAAAGAATTTTTAAAGCTGTGGTGAACCTAACTGAAAGCCAAACTGATTTATTAATATTATGTTTACCATCCTACTCAAAAGATTTTGAAAAATTAAACAGAAATGCAAATAAATAACCAAAGTCGTGATGTGTTCTATGTTTCTGACGGTACGGCGATAACATGTGAGACATTAGGGCATGTTGTTCTCGGTCAATTTCCGTTCATTCCTAACGAAAAAACCTTTCCGTTCGTAGAAAGCCAGGACAAAGTTGCTGACGTTGTAAAAGAAATTGAAACTTCCTACCAACGCAATGGCGTCAAACCTCTGGTGTTTTTCTCTATAGTGGTGCCAGACGTACGTGAAATGCTGCTGGAAGCGCCTGCATACAGCTACGATGTGTTGGAAAGCATTGTACAGAAAGTGCAAGACGACATTCAGATGGCGCCAAAACCCAAGTTGCAACGTTCTCGCAGTGTGGGGAAAGATTCCGATACCTATTTCGACCGTATCGCGGCCATTGAATATACATTGGCGCATGATGATGGCATCACGCTAAAAGGGTTGGAACAAGCCGATATCATCCTGCTGGGAGTATCGCGCAGCGGAAAAACCCCCACCAGCCTATATATGGCGATGCAGTTTGGTTTGCGTGTCGTGAACTACCCATTTATCGCGGAAGACGTGAAGATGATGCGCTTGTTGCCTGAGTTTGAGATCCATCGTCATAAATTATTCGGGCTTACTATCGACCCTGAACGTTTGACTGAAATCCGTGAGAATCGTTTGTCTGGAAGTGATTACGCCAGTACTGAGCAGTGTAAGTTGGAGCTAGACACCGTAGAGGCGTTGTTTAGAAGAGAGGCGATCCCATACATCAATACGTCCTCTCTCTCTGTGGAAGAGATCACCACGCGTATTCTTGAAAAAGCAGGGATGAAGCGCCGTTTGTTTGGTTAACAAGGGGCACCAACATCGTCGTGTGCAAGAGGAGGCGAGTAACTCCTCCTCTTGTGCATCTAAAGATGCCTTACACAGAATGATTTAATAGTATTGGAACATCTTTTGGATGTCTTGATAGTTTTTGGTCTGAGTCAGTGACAGCATCAGTAAGATACGTGCTTTTTGTGGGTTTAGTGTGCCTGAGGCAACAAAGCCATATTTGTCGTCATCAATTTCAGCATCCAAAGTGGTTGAGCCGGTTGGTGTGCGAGAGCTCCTTACAACAACAACGCCATCTTTGCTCGCTTTTTCTAACTCATCAAAGACCGTGTGGTATAAGTTACCATTACCGACACCAGCACTTACGATGCCGTCAAACTTCGCATCCACAAAGGCTTTGACTGGTAAGCTCGACGCATTTGCATAGTTATAAACAATGCCTACTTTAGGTAGTGTGTTGAGTTTTGATACATCGAATGGGGTTTCTGTCGTATGTTTACGCTCTGGGCTTCGTTGATATTTGGCATCGCTATTATGAATGTAACCGATAGGACCAAAGTTAGGTGACTGGAAAGTACTGACGGAAGTGGTGTTTGTTTTAGTTACGTCTCGCGCATCGAAAATAGTGTCATTCATCGCGACTAACACGCCGCGCCCTTCAGAATCTTCATCGGTGGCTGTCACGACGGCGTTGTATAAATTAACTGGGCCATCAGCACTCATTGCGGTGGAAGGACGCATTGCACCGACGATCACAACTGGCTTTTTGCTCTTGACGGTCAGATCAAGGAAGTAAGCGGTTTCTTCTAATGTATCAGTACCATGAGTAATGACGATACCGTCAACATCATCTTGAGCGAGCAGTTCGTTGACGCGTTTGGCTAATTTAAGCCATACCTCATCATTCATATCTTGTGAACCAATACTGACCACTTGCTCTCCGGAAATATCGGCAATGTTGGTCATGCTAGGTACCGCAGAAATCAATGATTCGACACCGACTTTACCTGCGGTGTAGTTTGACTCTGTCGCAGATTGACCTGCGCCTGCTATGGTGCCGCCAGTGGCAAGGATTTTAATGTTCGGAAGATCGGATTGCGCAAAAGAGAACGAACTGATGCATAAACCGAGAGTTATCGTACTGAGGCGGAAAAGATTTTTCGTCATAGGAATCACCTGCTGTTAGGTTGGATGTTGGGGAACTCATCTATCCTAAAAACAGCAGGTTAGATTTTTTGAGCACTAGTTCAACAAATTGCAGATGAAGATCGTGATCAAGCAATCAGTTAAAGAACATTAATTCAAACAATTAACTTAAATAACGTGCTTCTTTAACAAGTGAGATGTACTAATAACGTGCACAATGCGTTATATGCTCTAATCTATTGATTGATAAATAAAGAGGGAAGGGAGGCGCGATTAGGTTACTAAACACGAATTGAGAAGTGCAATTTCTTCAAAGTTTACAGTGTAAAAAAAAAGCGGCTTTACCCCGGAACAGATAAAAGCCGCTTGCCAATGATGTGTTAATTCACATCTTATCGCATAATCATTTGTTCACGACCAGGACCCACAGACACCATTTTTACTGGTACGCCCATCAGTTCCTCAATGCGTAGAACGTATTTCTGTGCTGCTACTGGTAGCTCTTCAAACTTACGACAACCTGTGATGTCTTCGCTCCAGCTTTCCATTTTCTCGTAGATTGGTGCTAGTGCTGCCGTTTGAGGCCAGATTGGGTTTTCGCTGTGGTCGCCTTCGTAGCCAACACAGATTTTCAGATCGTTAAGACCAGTCAAACAGTCTACTTTAGTTAGCGCAATTTCAGTTGCTGCTTGCAGTTCAACACCGTTCTTTGTTGCTACTGCGTCGAAGTAACCCATATCGCGCGGACGACCTGTAGTTGCACCGAACTCGCCTGCAAGTTCACGAAAAGCGTCTTGTTCTTCCATTGCCGTGATCAACGTACCAGTACCTACTGATGAGCTGAATGCTTTTGCAACCGCAATAACGCGCTCAGGACGAAGTGCTGGAAGACCACTGCCGATACCCGCATACATTGATACAACGTTAGAAGATGTTGTCCATGGGTACTCACCGTAAACAAGGTCACGACCCGCCCCAAGCTGCGCTTCGAACAATAGTGTTTTGTCTTTTGCTTGTAGTTCTTTTAGAGGCAGCGTTACGTTGCAAATTGAATCACGCCAAGGTGCAGACACTTCTAGCAACCAGTTCGCCATTTCTTCAGCGGTTTGTTCAAACTCGAATGTTGGGTAAAGCGCACGCAGTTGCGGAAGTTTCCAATCCATCATGAATTGAAGGCGTTCAACCAATACTTCTGGTTGCTTCAACCAACCAACTAGGATGCCTTTCTTCATTACACGGTCACCGTACGCAGGTGCAATACCTTGACGAGTTGAGCCGTATGCTTTGTCGCCTAAACGTTGTTCTTCTAGCGTATCTTCTAGTGCATGTAGAGGTAGACACAGTGTTGCGCGATCAGAGATGCACATATTCACTTTTACGCCCGCTTCTTCAACTTCCGCAATCTCCTGAGACAGCAACGCAGGGCTGATAACCATACCCGGACCTAATACTGCCAAACAGTCTGGGTTGAAAACGCCACTTGGTAGCTGGTGCAGCTTGAACGTACCTAGGTCGTTAACCACGGTGTGACCCGCGTTGTTACCACCTTGGAAACGAATGCTTGCAGAAGCTTGCTCTGCCAAAAAGTCAACGATGCGGCCTTTGCCTTCATCACCCCAGTTTGCACCCACAACAACGATAGACGACATAATTTAATCTCCAAAAACAGATGTAAAAATCTTAAGATGTTCGCCATAATAAGAGAAATTAATTATACTCATTAACTTGATAAGAATCTCATATCGGAATTGGCAATGTTAGATTTGAACTGGCTGCGAACCTTCGTAACTCTTGCAGAGGTAAAGCATTTCGGCAAAACAGCGACGGAACTGCACATGACGCAACCGAACGTCAGCTTGCATATCAAGCAGTTGGAGCAGGCCACACGCACGAAATTGATTGAGCGAAATCCTGTGCAGTTGACGCAAGCGGGGAAGCGTTTGTTAGATACGGCGCAGCGGATGCTTAATGAGCTGCAAATTTGCCAATCGGATCTCAATGCCATCAATGATCTTACGCAAGGAACGCTTTCTATTGCGGCGAGCGATATCGTTTCACGTTTACTGCTTATCAAACCATTTCAGCAATTCAAAAGTGAATACCCGGGTATCGACTTGGCATTGTTCAATACCACGTCTTCTCAAGCGGTGGATTTGGTGAAAAGTGCGCGTGCCGATATCGGCTTTGTTATCGCACAAAAAGAGAGTCAACCGCTGCATTTTACGCCTCTCACGCAGATTCATTGGTGTGCGTTCGGCGATAACATTTTTGAGTGGCAGGACAATCGAAAAGAGAGCCAGACGTTGATTCTGCTAGGGCACGACACGCGAACCCGTGAGCTGATAGATGCGTCTTTACCTGAGTTAAATCTGCCGAAGCATCGCGTGATGGAAGTGGGCAGTGTGGAAGCACAAATCGACTGGGCAGAAGCGGGGTTTGGGACCGCCATTGTGCCGGATTTCTCTCTTGATCCGAGGTTAATGCTTTCCCGAGAAGTCACGCCTTTGCCTAGTTTTCCAAACACCGATTTCGGCTACATTGTGCGCCAAAATCAGGTGCTCTCCAAAGCCGCCAAACAGCTACTCACTTGGGTTGGAGAGAATGTGTCAGTGGTGGGAGAGTAACGGATGAAAGATGACGACATTATTGTTTCGCTGCCCTCTCTGATTCATCGCATTGGCGGTGAGAATTCTAAACGCATTAAAGTCATTGCGGCGGATTGCGGGTGTGACGTTAAGCGAGTTAGGCGCTCACGTCATTGGCAAGTTTCTGGAGAAGCTTTGAACTTAAAAGCGTTACTTGATCAGCTAAAAGCAGGGCAGTGTGAAGAGCTAAGGTTTGTGATGAATAAGTTGGAGAAAGGGTTATCCGTTCATCAGGACAAACTGGAACCGTTAGAAGAAAAACTGATTCGGTTGGTGGTGCAAAACCCAAATATCACCTTGGCGGAGTTGATGACAGAAACGCACTGTACGATTGCGCAAGCCAGAGCAGCTCGGTTTGAAGCGGAAATGCTCTAGCGTAGAATTTTTATTTACTCATTCTAGCAGCCAATGTTACGGTGCGGGCTATTACTAAAAATTAAGGCCATTTTTTATCATGGATATTTGGAAGCTCCTCCTTTTTATTCCCGCTTGCTTTGCTCTGAATATGACTCCAGGCCCAAACAACCTATTGGCAATGAATAATGCGCGTTGTTACGGTTTTCGTGCCGCGTTTGTCGCTAGTTTAGGGCGTATTACGGCATTTTCTGGCATGATCGCGCTGTCTGCCTCTGGGCTCGCAGTGATTTTGTACACATCAGAAATGCTGTTTTTAGCGTTAAAGCTGGTGGGGGCGTTGTATCTATTGTGGATTGCATTCAACCTTTGGCGTTCGGAATCGAGCCCGATCTCTGAATTAACGAACTCACGCAACTATGCAGGGCTTGCGAAACAAGAGTTTACGCTTGCCGCCGGTAACCCGAAGGCGATTCTTATTTTTACTGCATTTTTGCCGCAGTTTGTTGACGTGAACGCCAACGTTCAAGAGCAGTTTTTTGCCCTTGGCTCCACGTTTTTGATTTTAGAAATGGTCGCCATTTCAATTTACGCGATTTTTGGTTTGTACCTTAGACATTGGTTCTCAAATCCAAAAATGGCGAAACGTTTTAATCGCGGATGTTCGCTGTTTTTAGCCGCATCTGGTGTGAATTTGCTACTAAGTAAGCAATAACGCACATCATTTCTGTAGCGTATTTTTCTATTAAAAAAGAGCCGCTGATGTTATATCAGCGGCTCTTTTCGTTGATGCATCTATTGTTTGTTGTTACCACATCAAGTCATCTGGCACGACGAAATCTGCGTATGGGTCGTCTTCTGCTGGAATGTCCGATTCTGGTTCTTTCTGTTCGATGATGACGGATTCATCACGTTGAGCAATTTTATTCGCTACTCCGCGTGGAATGACAACGTAGCTTTCACCGACAATAGCAATGGCTAGAATGCCTTTAATCAACTGTTCACGGATGAGAGCATCAACATACAGTGACTTAACCAAGGTGCCATGGGTGAAGTTGTACTTAATATCGCCATCTTTTAAGTCGATCTTGTTCATCTCAATCAATTGATTGATTTGCGCTTTGATCTCTTTATTCAAACGCTCGGCATTTTGCTGTTCGCTCAATTGTTTATCACGCTCTAACTGTTGGCGTTTATTCTCTTCAACCGCCGCTTTTACTTCGCGTGCTTGAACGCGTGATTTTTTAGAGCCTTTCTTCGCTTTCTTTAGTTTCTTTTCATTAACTAAGCCAGCTTTTAGCATTTGTTCTTGAAGGGTAAGTTTTGCCATGTTTCATCCAGTTAGTGCGCAATTTTGTGCATTTTAGCGAGTCCTTATCAGCAAGGAAAGGGCGATGATGACACGTCGGAGAAATTATCGGACTCAAGCAAACGCAATGCGTCCCAAAGCATCACTTGGTTGGAGCTTAGTACAGGAATACCAAAGCGGCTTGAGAAATAAGGCAGTAGATGCATGACTCGCATGTTCGTGCATGAAATAAATACCGCGTCCACCGTGTAATCAATCGACTCAAGCAGCTGCGCTAAGGCATTTTCTACGTCTTGCCCTCCAATGGTTGGGATATGGGGATCGTAGTCGAGATTGAAATACCCAAAGGCCAGAACGTCAATGCCATGTTCGGTCATGGACTCATAAAGTGGGTGATTGACGTCATTGGTATACGGCGTCAGCATAACGATTCTTTGAGCTTGATGGTGTTCAAGCGCTCTCAGTGCGGCTTGCCAAGGGTTAGTTGTTATGGCTTCGGGTCTCTCTTGACGAATTAAATCAGTGATTTTATCGGAGCCAATGAGCACACTAGCTGACGTACAGCCAAACGCCATGACGTTGATTGGCCACATTGGCACGATGGTGCGTACACACTCGCGGATACTGTTTTGCATGTCTGTTAAGTGCAGAGGATCGACAGTACCTGTAGTGAGAAAGCGTGAAGTGTATAAGCGAACATCTGCGGGTAAATGCTCGCGCCATTCGTTTTCTAGCACATAGTCGGTCGCGAGTTGAATGAGTCCGATTGAACGTTGATAAGCGGATACATCCGCCGAAAACTCAAACTGAGTGGTTAAAGATTGAAACGTACAGAGCTCTGGCATGTTACGGCCCTCAAAAAGTGCGGTGGTTGCCCACCGCCAAAGTCACAGGGAATAAGTTACATCGTGGATTGAATGCTGGTGAGTTGTTGAGCAGTATAGTCAGCGATTGCGGTGTCTTGAACGCCAGTCCCTGTTAAATCACATACCGAAACATCGTCAACACGCCTTGAGTAGGGGTGCTTGCCGCAAATGATGTCGCCAAGTTCGACTAGGCTACGGGTGAGCGGTTTGTCTACACCACGTAATTCGCCAAGTGATTCTGACTGACTGATTCGATCAACCACCAGATGCTCAGCGTTTAGGATGACTGAGGTGGCAAGCTCACGTTTATGAGGGCTGTCTGAACCCATAGCGATCACGTGTGCTCCTGATGGGATATCTTCCCAATTCAGCAAAGGTTCTTTTGATGGTGTTGTCGTGACAATAATGTCGGCTTCTTGGCATGCTTGCTGGATAGAGGAATGCACGGATACGGATAGATCGTATCGTTGCTCCATACGTTGTTTGTAAGCCTGCGATTTTGTGTTGTCTCTTGCCCAGATGTTCACTTGGGAGATTGGCCTAACTAATTTTATCGCAGCGACTTGGAGTTCTGCTTGAAGCCCACTGCCAATAACCGTAATTTTGGATGCTTCTGAGTTCGACAGGTATTTCGCGGAGATAGCGCCGGCGAGAGCAGTACGAATGTCGGTTAGATACCCTTCGTCAAACAATACGCTATCAACCAGCCCTGTTTTCGCGCTAAAGAGCACCATCAAACCATTTAGGCTGGGTAGTCCCAGTTTTGGGTTATCAAAAAATCCTGGGCTGATTTTTATCGCGAAGCGCTCATTACCTTTGATATGCGCCGTTTTTACATCCACTTCGCCGTTATGCTCTTCGATTGCCATGCTAAGAATCGGAGGCATAGTGACGTTGCCTTGCCCAAGCGCTTTGAAGCCATTTTCCACGGCCGCTAACGCATTAAGATCTAACTGAGTCACTTGCTCTATCTGAGATTTATTATAGATTTTCATTCGCACGACCTCGGTTATTCTTTGACTTGGCGGCCAATTTTTAATGCCGTCTCAAAAGTGTCTGAAGAGACGTTTTTTCCACTGAGCACCAAAACGACTTTCTTACCGCGCAAGTCCAGTTGATGCTGGTGAATGGCGGCAAGCCCCACTGCGGCCGCGCCTTCTACGGCAAATTTTTCTGCATCGAAAATATCTGCCATGCCTTTGGCGATGTTGTGTTCACTGACTAAAAACGCTTTATCCATGACTTCTTGCACGAGTTTGAAGGTATAGCGATTGTCTAAACCTATGCCGCCACCTAAGCTGTCAGCAAACGATTCGTGCTCTTCAACTTGTACTGGTTTTCCTGCTTTAATGCTTTCTACCATCGCAGCGCCTTTGTCCATGGAAACGCCATACACGTTCACTTTGCTGCTGTTTGATTTTGCGGCTAAGCCAATACCACCAATCAATCCGCCGCCAGATAACCCGGCGAAAATGACGTCGACATCAGGAAGATCTTCAATGATTTCTAGCCCAATGGTCCCTTGTCCGGCGATGATGTCTGGGTGTTCGAATGGTGAGAGATAGGTCATCGACTCTTCTTCTGTTAGCCTCAATGCTTCTCGCTCCGCGTCGTCTTGAGCTTGACCAACTATTCGAACTTCTGCGCCTAATGCTTTAATTGCGTCGACTTTGTTTTGTGGTACTAAATTGGACATACAAATCACGGTGCGGACTCCTAGTCGTTGCCCTGCATAAGCCACGGCACGGCCGTGGTTACCAGTAGAGCAAGTGACGACGCCATGTTGTTTTTGTTCCTGACTCAGTTTGTTCATGGCATGAGTCGCTCCACGCAATTTAAAAGCACCAATAGGTTGTAGTGTTTCCAGTTTTAACCAAATTTCACATTGATATTGTTGCGATAACAGTGGTGAGTGAAGTAATGGTGTGCGACTGACTAATCCGTTAATCGCTTTCTTTGCGGCAAAGATTGCTTGTGTTTCCATGTAGTACGTCTCTTAGGACCGCCCCCTCTAATTTGGTCAGAGGGGGCGGTAATCGTTGGTAGGTTTGTGAGTTGGTTAATTCGCTGCTATTTTGGCTGCCACTGTTTAGACGTGACGAGGTTATCCATCACTTTATTGACCGCTTGGTGCGCTTTGTCGACAATAGTGTCGATGTCATTACGATTTGCGATAAGCGGTGGGGCAAAGCCGAGGATGTCACCATGTGGCATGGCGCGAGCGATTAAGCCTTGCTCTAAACAGGCTGCCGCGATTTGCGGACCCACTTTCAAGTTTGGATCAAAGTGTGCTCGGCGGAGTTTGTCTGAAGAAAACTCCAACGCATGCAACAAGCCAACGCCACGAGTATCACCGATCAATGGATGATCGTTAAACGTTTCCGCCATACGTTGCTGCAGGTAAGCGCCGACCTCGGCTGCGTTTTGCACCAAGCCTTCACGTTCAATGATATCGAGGTTGCAGTTCGCGGCTGCCGCTCCCATTGGGTGACCGGAGTAGGTATAACCGTGTCCGATAGCGCCCCATTGGTCGGTGCCGTTTTCTAGCACACTCCAAACTCGTTCACCGACGATCACGCCAGACAGCGGTTGATACGCTGAGGTTAACCCTTTCGCTACCGTGATGAGATCCGGTTTCATGTCGTAGTGCAGTGAGCCAAAATCGGAGCCGAGGCGACCAAAACCACAGACCACTTCATCCGCAATCAAGAGTACATCGTATTTGTCTAGTACTTTACGAATCGCCTGCCAGTACCCTTCTGGTGGTGGCACAATACCGCCAGTACCGAGCACTGGTTCCGCAATCATCGCTGCTACCGTTTCTGGGCCTTCTTCCAAGATCATCGCTTCGAGTTGATCCGCACAATATTGAGAGAATTCAAGCTCAGACATACTCTCGTCTTCACGGCGATAGTAATACGGCGCCATGGTGTGCTTGATGCGCTCAAGCGGTAAATCAAAATGTGCGTGGAACAGAGGTAGCCCTGTCATTGAACCCGAAGCGATACTTGAGCCATGGTAGCCGCGATCACGGGAGATAATTTTTTTCTTCCCTGGTAGACCACGAGCATTGTTGTAATACCACACCAACTTAAGTTGAGTTTCGTTCGCATCACTGCCTGACATGCCGTAGTAGACTTTACTCATGCCTTCAGGCGCCATTTTGATGATGCGATCTGACAGTGTCACTAGTGCTTCGTTGGTATGACCGACGTAAGTGTGGTAGTACGCCAGCTCTTTGGCTTGTTCATAAATAGCATCGGCCATTTCAGTCCTGCCATAGCCAATGTTCACACAATACAACCCGGCAAAGCCGTCTATCAGCTCGATGCCTTCTGAATCGGTGATGCGTATTCCGCTTCCGCTCGAGATAATTCTTCCCGAAAGCTCCCCAGCCGCATACTGCTTCAGGTGGGTTGAGGCATGAAATACTCTCTGACGGTCGATCTCTAAAAGTTGTTGGGTTTTGTTGCTCATGATCCTTCTCCTCGAATAATTGGATATCCATATTTCGTGCCTTAACTGCCACTGACGGTTGGTAAAGCGCCTAAGCAGCAGTATTTGATTTCACTGTATTCTTCAAAGCCGTGGCGACTGCCTTCTCGTCCAAGTCCAGACTGTTTCACACCGCCAAATGGGATAGGGTGGCCAGTCATCTTGACGGAGTTCACGCTCACCATGCCAAATTCCAAACCACGCATGCAGCGCCAAATTTGGTGAATATCGTGACCATAAACATAGGCAGCTAAGCCGTACTCAGTGTCGTTGCTCATTTCAATCACGGTATCTAAGTCTTGGTAAGGCAACACGCCTGCCACAGGACAAAAATTCTCTTCGCGATACACCGCCATATCAGGGGTGACATCGGCCAGCAATGTCGGCGCGAAGAAGTTTTCTTCTGGTACGGGCTGGTGGTATCCCGCTACCAATCGCGCGCCTTTGTCGAGTGCGTCACGCACCAAATCATGCGCTTTATCCACCGCAGCGCGATTGATCAGCGGCCCCATGGTGGTTTTTTCATCTAAACCATTGCCCAAAACAATGTGGTTCATTTCTTTGGCAAACGCTTCCAAAAACGCTTCGTACTTATCTTCGGGGACGAAAATACGGTTTGCGGCCAAGCAGTCTTGTCCTGCAGTTTGAAACTTGGCATCCACGGCGGCTTTGGCTGCTTGCTCGACATCCATATCTGGCAGCACGATGAAAGGGGCATTACCGCCGAGCTCCATACTGCACTTCTTCACGGTTTGTGCCGCGTCGCGCAGCAGCAACTTACCCACTCGAGTTGAACCGGTGAACGAGAGTGCTTTGACTTTATCGGAGTGACACAAGGTTTGTGACACCATCACCGCATCGCCAGTGATCACGTTAAATACACCAGGTGGAAAGCCAGCTCGGTCCGCTAATTCTGCCAAGGCCAATGCGGAGAAAGGCGTTTCACTGGCAGGTTTGATGAGCACCGGACAGCCTATCGCTAATGCTGCGGCGGCTTTACGGGTGACCATTGCATTAGGAAAATTCCATGGTGTAATCAGTGCTGCGACACCAATCGGCTCGCGTACCGTCGATAGTTGCGCATTCGGAATATGACTTGGGATGGTTTCTCCATAGCTGCGGCGTGCTTCCTCTGCAAACCAGCGAACAAAGGATGCGCCGTAGTCGATTTCACCCAAAGCATCACCTAATATTTTGCCTTGCTCCATAACCATCAAACGAGCAAGATCTTGTTTTGATTCTAAAATCAGATCGTGCCAACGCATGAGAATTTCAGCGCGTTCTTCTGCTTGCATTTTTCGCCATTGACGAAAGGCTTGGTCGGCTTCATCAATCGCTTGATAGAGTTGTTGCTGAGATAGCTTGGTAATGTAGCCGATGACCGTACCATCCGCTGGATTATCCACCGGATGAAATTGGTCACCACTTACCCATTTGCCATTTACGTACGCTAAACCTCTCACCAAACGTACGTCTTTCATTATCGCCATCATGTCGTGCGAGGCTTTTAATTCCTCAGCATGTAAGCTGTGCAGTGCTGTCATGAGTCCTTCTCCCAGCGTCGTTGTCCATAGTTAAACTGTAATGGAGAAGTGACCGAAATAATTTCTGATGCCGAGGTTTAAACCATCAAAACTTTCTTTTCCACACCGTTAGATATGGTGATTTTTCTGGTCGTCTTTTAAGCGTGTTTTCCCTTTTAGAACAAGGCGTTTTGGTTCACTTCTAATGTGCCTGCATCACGTTTGATTGTTTTCGTCACGATATAAGTAAAGTAGCGCTCAATGCCCACCTCTGACTCTAACCAGTTGTCGATAAGCCGCTGATATTGATCGATATCTTCCGACTGAATTTTGAGTATGTAATCGACACCGCCGCCTGTGGCATAACAATCAGTGACTTCTGGTGAGTGTTGAACCAGTTGCTCGAAACGTTTGAATGCTTGGGCGCTGTGCTCTTTGAGCGTAACTTCAACCATGACCGACGTTCGTTTGAACAAAACATCGGTATTTACTTTTGCCCCGTAGCCTTCAATGATGCCTGCTTCTTCCAGTTTTTTGACACGCTCCCAGCAAGGGCTCACGGATAGGTTAATGGCCTCGGCAAGGTGAGATTTGGTAATACGGCCATTGTCATGAAGTATTTGTAGAATTTTTACGTCGTAGCGATCGAGGCGCATAATTGGTCTCCCTGTAAAATACCAATCAGTTCAGAATAGTTGATGACTGGTCAACCGCTATAAGGTGGCCCGAAGGCCACTCCTTTTTCTGTTATTGATTGAACTCTTGTTCCAGTGAGCTCAGCACTGCTTTACCGCTGTCGCCTGTAAGCTCGATGTATTTGTCCCGCATTGGCATAGAAGCTTGTTTAAATGCTGCACGTTCGTCACTGTCGAGTTTTATCATCTGCATATCTGGTTTGGCTTGCTTAATTTGATCAAGACGTTTTTGGTTAAACTCATCCTGTTTTTCAAATATAAAGTCAGTCATACCAGCGATGACTTTATTGACCTGATCTTGGCGGGCTTGTGGGAGGGTTTCGAACCAACTGTTGTTGGTAATGACAGTCGTAGTAAATTGTTGCTGTCCTGCCCAGATCATGTAGTCGTTCACTTCGTAGAACTTCATTTCTTCGATAGCAAAAACGGGGTTTACTTGACCATCGATCATTTTAAGTTGCAGAGCACCATAGACTTCTGAGTAGGGTAAAGGCGTAGGGTCGGCTCCAAACGATTTATAAGCCTCAACCAGCATTGGCGATGCCATCACGCGCATTTTGAAGTTATCAAAATCTTTTGGAGAACGAATCTCACGGTTGGTCGTCCACACCATTTCACCTTCTGGATACATAGTGAGAAGTTTGAGGTTTTTCTGTTCTAGCTTTCCGCCGAGTGTGTCATAGATAGTAGGGCTTGAACTCAGCACTTTTTTATTCACATCATTGTCTTGCGACAAAAGGTAAGGGATGGAGAAAACCTGCATTTCGGGCACGAATGAACCAAAAATACCTGGCGATGCGTTGGTAAATTGGATAATACCGTTCGCAGTAAGCTCGGTAAGATCTTCTGACTGACCCAATGTACCGTATGGATAGACTTCCACTGTGACGTCGCCATCGGTTGCATTTTCGATGCGCTTTTTAAACTCTTGCGCATAAGCATCTTGCACCGAGCCTTTGACTTCTTCTAGAGCGAATTTCCACGTCTCTGCATAAACATTGCTGGTGGCAAAGCTGGCAGCGATCAGTACGGCACTCGTTAGGTAGCTGTGTTTCATCGGATTCATCCATTTCTTCCTTAATCAGTTTGTGAGTCAATTCACCAACGGCAGGTGATACACCAGACCCGATGTTGTGTCGTGTTTAGGGCGTRTTGACCTTTCGAGCTGATTTTTGCAGCGATTTGTGGGTGGCCTGCATAAAAAGCCGATAACGCAGTAGAAATGAACCACAAAGGCTGCCCGAAGGGTTCGGTTAAAATCGTTTTATGCTTTGTTGAAGGCCATTTGCTTAGAATGACTAGGCTGCATAGTCTTCGCCGCGCCTAAAACGATTTTACCTCGAACAAAATTTAACCGCGAAAGGTCAATACGCCCTAGTAAGAGTTAGTTTAATTCGCCACAGTCTTCGGCAATTACGGCGACCGTGTCACCAATGTTGACCATGGCAGGGAAACGACGTGCAGCAAAAATCCCACTGCGCTGCGCTTTGTATTCGATTGGGTCGCTCCCTGTACGCTCGGTTGAATAGATTCTTGCCAGTACATCGTCTTGTTTGATGGTATCGCCAAGCTCAAATAAGTATTCGGTGATACCGTTGTGCTGGCTTTGCACGTAGCAACTTGCATCGGGCATATCAAGCAACCTAGTTGGCAGGGTTGGTTTTTCGTAATCACCTGATAAGTTGCCCGAAAAACGCAAGAAGTTACGAATACCACGGTCGGCATAAGCGATGGTTTCTGGAGTGCTGGTTCCGCCACCTCTGAGCTCTGTGGTGACGAAAATTTTGCCTTGAGATTCCACTGCGGTGTCGTACAGGCTGGTGGCGTCCATTTCGAGCAAGATCATGGTGTAAGGTGCGCCAAACAGCTTTGCACCTAAGATGCATGCTTCTTCTTGATCGAGGTTGTCGAGGCGATGGGCTGCGGCGAAAGGCACGATGTCTAACGTTTTACCACCTGAATGAATGTCTAACGCAAAATCGCACATGGGTACTAAGTAACGAGTAAAGTAATCCGCGATTTTTTCGGTCACTGAGCCTACAGGGTTTCCGGGAAAGCTGCGATTTAAATTCCCTTTATCGATAGACGATGTGCGCGAGGCATTTTGTACCGCAGGTAAGTTCATCATTGGCACAATAATGACGCGACCTTGTATTTGCTCTGCTTGCAGCGAGTTTGCCAATTTTAGCAGGCTGGTGATGCCTTCGTATTCATCACCGTGATTACCGCCAGTAAGCAGCGCCGTTGGCCCGTGACCATTTTTTATCACGGTGATAGGTATCATGATGCTTCCCCAAGCGGAGTCATCATGGGAATAGGGCAGCGCTAAAAAGCCGTGCTGCACGCCTTCTCGGTCAAAGTCTACGGTGGCTGTGATCGAGCTCTTTTGCATATCGAGTCCTTTTTGTTCTTAAGCCTAGTTCAACAGAACTTACGGTTTGAAAAGTTAGTGTTTAACAAATAAGTGGCGTGGGAAATCACACAGTGTTTTTGCACCATCACGGGTGATCACAATGCTTTCGGTGGTTTCTAACCCCCAATCTTCAAACCATAGCCCCGGCATAAAGTGGAATGTCATGCCTTCTTTTAATACGGTTTTATCGGTGTCTCGCAAGCTCATGGTTCGTTCGCCCCAGTCAGGAGGGTAGCTCAGACCAATTGGGTAACCACATCGGGCGCCTTCACGTGAGAATCCTGCTTTATCGAGGACTTGGTTCAATGCGTTGGCGATGTCGGCGCAAGTATTGCCTGGTCTTGCGACTTCTAAGCCTGCTTCGAGACCTAAAGTTAATGCTTCATCTGCACGTTTGAATTTGTCGTCCGGTTCTCCAAGAAAAATAGTGCGAGAGAGTGGGCAATGGTAACGGCGATGCGCGCCAGCGATTTCGAAAAAAGTACCTTCGCCTTTTTTGAAAGGCCTATCGTCCCACGTTAGGTGAGGTGCAGAAGCATCAGAACCAGATGGCAAAAGCGGCACGATCGCGGTGTAATCGCCAAAGTGATCTTCATGCCCAAGTACTGCTTGGCGGTTAATCTCGGCGACAAGGTGATGTTTAGGCAATCCTGGCTCGATCATATCGAACGCGACGCGATGCATATTTTCAACAATGCGAGCTGCGCGGTACATATAAGCCAGTTCTTGATCAGATTTAACGGCGCGACACCAATTGACTAGCCCGGTTGCATCGAGAAGTTGAGCATTCGGCAAGTGCGTGGTGAGTGACTCGTAAGCGGTGGCACTAAAGTAATAGTTATCTTTTTCCACCCCGATACGGCCGCGATCCCAAAGACGCGGGGCGAGTACCGCTTCTACCAGAAAATCCATTGGGTGTAATGGTGGGTTCATTACATAATGGTCTGGGTAGTAGGTGATGTTTTCTGCCGACATATACGCAGTTCTGTATGCCCCATTGGCATCTTGGCAGCGCCCAAACCAAACAGGCTCGCCAGATGATCCTACAACGACACATTGTGGGACATAAAAAGACCAACCGTCATAACCAGTCAGCCATGCCATGTTAGAAGGATCGTGAATGATAAGGACATCCAACTCTCGTTCTTCCATCGACTGCCGAACTTTTGTTAATCGGTCCTGGAATTCATCCAGTGTAAAATGCAAAGCAACGCCTCTCATATTTTCTCCTTGTTAAAAATCCGACGCCTTATGGGCCTTCGGAGACGTTGAGGTATTTCTACCTTCCACCAGGTCAGCCAGACCTGCGTTTAAAAACTATTGCAACTCACCACTGCGGCTGGGTTTGGATTAAACGATGCCATTTAACATGTTTGTTGAATCTATATTTCTCATGTCAATCATTACAATTGTGGCTCATTTTTGTGCATTACACCGCATTTGATGGCTAAAAACTCGCCATTTGTTAAATTGAAGTTACAATGAGCATTAAAAATGAATCAATTAAAATATTGTGTCATGACAATTTCTTTGAACCCGATCATTCGCCCAGGCACCGCTAAGTACATCTCCATTGGCAATTATCTTGTCGAATGTGTCCGCAGTGGTTACCTAAAACCCGGTACTCGACTACCCACACATCGTGAGTTTGCGGAGCAAATTGGCGTGAGCGTACAAACCGTCAGTCATGCATATGGTTATGCAGAGAAAAAAGGTGCGCTCGAGTCTTGGGTGGGAAACGGTACGTTTGTAAAATCAGGCTTTGTGGATGAAAGCACGGACACGGAGTTCATGCTGACGCAAGAGATGAAAGAAACGCCGGATGAAATTGATATGTCGATCGCTCATCCGGTAGTAACCGATCGCCACATTACGCTTTTTAATCAGGCGTTAATGGAAATTGCTGGGCAAACAAACAATCGCAGTTTGATCAGTAAAGCAAAGCCAGTAACAGGTCAGCCTCATCATATTGAGTCCGGAGCGCGATTTCTCAGTAGCCAAGGACTGGACGTTGGTACCGATCAAATATTACTCACAAATGGTGCATGCCATGGCTTGACGTTGGCTTTAAGCACCGTTGTTGAACACGGTGATTTAGTCGCTTGTGGTCACTTAGTCGATCATGGCTTGATCTCTCGCTCGAGAATGCTTGGATTTAAGTTACAGCCGCTTGAGATGGATGAGTTTGGTATCACGCCGGATGCATTTGAATGGGCATGTAAACACAAACCAATCAAGGCGCTGTGTTGCACACCGAGCATGGCCAATCCGAATAGTGCGCATATGGATATTGTGCGCCGAGAGGCAATAGCAAATATTGCGAAGCAGTATGAGATCTACGTGATTGAAGATGACGTGTATGGGGCACTAGAGCCCAATCGTGTCCCACCTCTCGCCGCACTGTTACCCGAGCAGGCTTTTTATGTCACCAGTTTAACCAAAGTCGTAGCGCCAGGTATGCGTACGGGCTACTTAACGGTCCCACGTCATTTTTTGCAGCATGCGATTGGCCGTTTAGCTGCGACGAGTTGGTCTGCGACCCCGTTACCGTTTGAAGTTGCTCATTTGTGGATCGAAAACGGTACATTAAATCGACTTATTCGATTTCAAGTCAATGAATTTGCCAAGCGCCAGCGAATAGCAAAAGCCACCTTAGAAGGGCATGTTTATAGCTCACACCCGAATGGTCAGCACATTTGGTTGAGGTTACCCGAGCAGTGGAGCAGTGATGATCTGGTCGCTTCGGCTAAGCGTTCTGGGGTGCAGATCACGGGGTATAAACCTTTTGTTCTCGATACTAATCAGCCAATGCCTTACGTGCGAATCAGTTTGGGAGCAGAGACTAATCGAGGCTACATCAAGCATGGGTTATCTGTGATTGCAGAAATTCTCGATACAAACCCTCCAACCTCTCACTTTTTGGTCTGAGCAGTATGCTCTGACCAATTTTTTCTGCGAAAGCGCCAAGTTCAGAAAATCTTTCTTATTCACCTGATTGACTTGATTGTCATGAAAAAGATAACGTTTCATTAACATTTTTGTTGATCAGGAGCAGCGCGGATGAAAGGGATTTTTCAGTGGCTAGATAAATATATACAGAAAGCGGAGGCGGCACTGCTCATTGGCTCGGTGCTTCTTATTGCGTTGAACTCAATTGCTAACGTATTAGGGCGCTACCTCTTTAGCCAAAGCATCTACTTTTCAGAAGAACTCAATTATTTCCTCATTATCGCCGTCACGTTTATTGGTTGCAGTTATGCTGCCCGCCAATCTCGCCATATCCGTATGACGGCATTTACCGATATGCTTCCAAAGCGTATACAAACTTTAGCCAACGGCATTATTTATTTACTCACCGCTGCATTGGTGGCGGTACTAACTTGGTATTCGTGGCAATACATTGGCAAGGTGAGCCAAATGGGGCGTCTTTCTCCTGCAATGCAAGTACCTTTGAGTTGGGTGTACTTAATCGCACCGATTGGCCTTTTCTTTAGCACGGTTCAGTTCGCGCGTGTGGGTGGTCGCCATATCAAACGTTTCATAACGCTGACAAAACTTTCACGCTCATCTCGACCAGATAGAGTCGGCTCTGCCACTAAGCAGGAGAAAGCGCTATGACGACCGCTCTTGTTGCAACGATGATCACGTTGTTGGCTTTTGGATTTCCGATGTTGGTACCGCTATTAGCGGCGACCATGTTGGGATTTATTGTTTTTCTTGGTCTGGGGCCAGATTTTATGATCCAGCAAATGCTTGCTGGCATCAAACCCGCTGCGTTGATCGCAGTACCGATGTTTATTCTCGCGGCAGAAATTATTACCCGAGGCGTGGCAGCAACGCGCTTGCTAGATGTCGCAATGGCGTTTGTTGGGCACGTTCGTGGCGGTCTGGCGATCACCTCATCGCTTAGCTGTGCGATGTTTGGTGCGGTATCTGGGTCTACACAAGCCACCGTTGTTTCTGTTGGCTCTATTATGCGACCGAAAATGTTGGAGTATGGTTACAAAGACAGCTTTGCTCTGGCTTTGATTATTAACGCCTCTGACTTAGCGCTCCTTATTCCACCGAGTATCGGTATGATCATCTATGGTGTGGTGTCTGGAACATCGGTTGCGGAGCTGTTTATTGCTGGTATTGGACCGGCGATCGTGATTTTATTGATGTTTTCTGCCTACTGTTATTTTTATGCAGGTAAAAGCTCTGTAGAAAATGCCCCGCGAGCCAGCTGGAAAGAGCGTTGGACCACAATACGTAAAGCGGTTTTACCATTTGGTTTTCCGATCATTACTGTTGGCGGTATTTATGCTGGAGTATTTAGCCCTACCGAAGCGGCGTCGGTTTCGGTGTTGTACGCTGTGTTATTAGAAATGGTTATCTTCCGTAAAGTGAAATGGAAGGAGCTTGGCGAAATCGCGCTTTCTACGGGCATGGTTACCGCGGTGGTATTTATCTTAGTCGCAGCAGGGGCTGCTTTTTCTTGGGTAATTTCATTTGCCCAGATCCCGCAAGAATTGTTGGGTATGATCGGGATTAATGATCTTTCGCAGACCGAGTTACTGGTCGTTATTTCAATTGCGTTCTTTATTGGTTGTATGTTCGTTGATCCAATCGTAGTGATGCTGATTTTGATCCCTATCTTTGCACCTGTGATTAAGTCCTCTGGCATTGACCCAGTACTGGTCGGCACCATCGTGACCTTGCAAGCTGCGATAGGCTCTGCAACGCCGCCATTCGGTTGTGATATTTTTACCGCGATTGCCGTGTTTAAACGCCCTTATGTAGAAGTGATTCGCGGCACACCACCGTTTGTGTTCATCTTGCTGTTGGTCTCTGTGATGTTGATTTTCTTCCCTTCGATTTCACTTTTCTTACGTGATCTAGCGTTTCGATAGTATCGACTAAACGCTCAAAGCCGCTGAATATCAGCGGCTTTTTAATCTATGCTCTCAAACTGGTTCAACTTATCCTGTTCTCCAGTCTCCATTGGCTAGGCGACTTTCCTGTCCAACTGCGAAAGTGGCGGCTGAATACCGCAGTTTCTGCATAGCCCAGTTGCAACGCGATATCGGTAATACTCTGAATATTCTCACTTAAACGCTGCTCGGCGAAATCCTGTCGTACTTGTTGTAACAACTGTCGATAACTTGTTTCCTGCTGTTTCAACTTGTTTTGTAGCATTCTCGGATGCAGGTCTAATGCTCTGGCGACGCGCTCAACGCTGCATTCTCCCGTCGATAGCAAACGACCAATCATATTGGCCGCTTGGTCACTGAGATTGTTAGGATAGCGGGTTTGCAAATACTTGAGGTGCTGTTGAAAGTGGCGATCCAGTGCGTCTTCGTCTTGGTGATTCTTAGCGTTGAGCAGGTTGGCTTTGAGCAATATACCGTCAAACTTATCACCAAAACGCAGTTTGTTCTGTTGGGCAAACTTGCTTTGCTCTACTTCCAATGTTGCGTGTTGAGTCAAATGCAGCGCGAAGTGGCTTGCTTCAATATCGAGCAAACTGGCGATAAACATGGCTAAATGTGACACACTGAGCTGCATCAACTGCGCAATACCGCGGTCACTATTCACATCAATATTGAGCGACAATCGTACCCAATCATCTTGTGGCGTCATGTTGAGAGTAACGCCTGACGAATGCAGATAGAGATAATCATTCACCCGCGCCAATGCATCACCGACCGTTTCAGCACGAGAAACCAGCATCGGCAAATCGCCTAAACTTTGCAGGTTTTGGCGCTCGGCGAGTAACGCACCAAACAACGGTTGCTTACAACGAGCAGCCGCTTCTTCCAGTAATTCAGCCAACCTAGGGTAGGCGAGATAGGTATCGGGATCGCGAAACTGCGCGGCAGACAGGCCAACAGCGGCCATTATCTCTTGCGGATTCTGACCTAATTCTGAAACCAAGCTATCAAATTTATCGGCAGCGCCACTTCGTACGATATACATGTCTCGATTTTTAAATGTTAACAGGTTGTAAATCGCAATATATCAAATTTACTTCGTAAAAGGTCAAGTGAGTGCCAGTGAGTTGATCTAAGTTACATTTCGATAACAACAACGCATGGATGAGAAGCTGTATGGAACTTATCAATAAAACTGCCATAGTGACTGGCGCTGCGGGTGGAATTGGGCAAGCTATTATTGCAAAGCTAAGAGAGCAAGGAGCCAAAGTGCTTGCTGTCGATATTTCAGAGCAATCACTGCAAATGTACGCAAGTTTTGGCTCTAAGCAGTTGGAAACCTTTGTTGCGGACGTCACCGATTACCAACAAGTCGAAGCCATGGTGAAGTACGCGGTCGAACAATTTGGCTCACTTGACATCATGGTCAACAATGCAGGCATCGGCGCACCGAAACCTCTGCTTGAACATGATCCTATCGCCGACTTTGAGCCTATCTCTAAAGTCAACCAAAACGGCGTTTACTATGGCATTCTCGCCGCTGGACGACAATTCCAAGCGCAAGGGACACCGGGCGTGATCCTCAATACCTCTTCCGTTTACGCCCAAATGGCCTCCGAGATGACGTTTACCTACAACGTCAGCAAAGCCGCAGTCGATATGATGACCAAATGTGCCGCTCTAGAGTTAGCGCCTCTTGATATTCGTGTGTGCGCGGTTGCTCCGGGACGCGTTGATACTCCGATGTTAAGGCAATACGAAGAGATTGGCTTGTGGAACCACATCCGCAAAGAACAGATGCGTCAAAACTTCACGCAACCAGAAGAGATTGCCAACGTGGTGGCGTTTCTTGTCAGCGAGAAAGCCAACTGTATCAACGGCTGCACCATTAGCGCATCTGACGGTTTCGAGAATTTTAAGTACCCACTCATGGGATAGATGGAATAGGCGAGCACGCCAAATTACAGCAATAGTGAGGATGTAAGTTATGTCATTACCAGAAGTTATTCAGCATCAAGATTTCCTATTAACTCTTAATACTAATGAAGAGTCGATCATTAAAGACGCTCTACCGGGTGTTGATGTTTACCCACTGTTTCTTGATCCAGAAAACGGTACGTGGGTGATTCGCGCCAAGTTCAAACCGGGCGTGACTCTACCTAAGCACTTCCACACTGGTGTGGTGCACTTCTATACCCTAAGCGGCGCTTGGCACTACATTGAGTACCCAGATCAAGTCCAAACCGCTGGCAGCTACTTATATGAGCCGGGCGGCTCGATTCATACTTTCCACTGCCCTGAAAGCTCAGGCGGTGCCGACGGTTTTATGGTGATCCAAGGTGCGAACATTAACTTTGACGAAGAGGGTAACTTCCTCAACATCATGGACGCAGGTTGGATTGAGCAAGTGGTGGTTGCCGCCGCTAAAGCGCAAGGCTTTACTGCACGCTACATCAAGCCGGGTGCGATTGCTGGCCTGAGTGATGATCTTGCGGAGTAATCTCATGCAACAGATGAACAGTATCGTAATGCTAGATGGCCGTGTCCGCCTGCAGCAAGTCGAAATACCTCAGCCCGCAGCAGGACAAGTGTTGGTTCGCAGCCTTGCCTGTGGGATTTGTGGCTCCGACCTACACATTACTCGACACGCGGATGAGGTGTTTGATGTATTCCACCAGCTCGGGTTGATGCCTGATGAAGTCGGTGAGCACGCTCAAGTGATGTTGGGACATGAATTCTGTGCGGAAATTGTCGAATACGGCGCTGACACGCAGCAAACGTTGCCTGTAGGTAGCCGAGTCACCTCTGTGCCGATGTTGCTCAGCCAAAATGGCGCAGGCGTTGGTGTCACTCCGGGTACTTACGGCGCTTACTCTGAGTATTTCCTACTTGATGAAGCGCTCCTACTGCCAGTGCCCGACGAAATGCCGTCCGAGGCGGCGGCATTGACCGAACCACTGGCGGTCGGTTTGCACGCGGTCAATCGCAGTGAAATCGAGACGGAAGAAACAGCGCTGGTTGTCGGTTGCGGTCCTATAGGACTGGCTGTGATTGCTGCACTGAAACAACGTGGCGTGAGCAATATTCTTGCGGTCGATCTTCAGGAAGAGAAGTTGCTACTTGCTAGTGAGTTTGGCGCAAATCGATTGATCAACCCGACCAAGGAAGACGAGATCGCCGTCGGGGCACAGTACGCAATGAATTCACGTTTGGTCATTTATGAGTGTGTTGGCAAACATACTTTAATTGATGATTTCATGCGCCGTGCTCCTGCCCGAGCACGAATCGTTGTATCAGGCATTCATACGACTCCAGCAACCGTTAACTACGCGTACGCGACGGTAAAAGAGCTCGATTTGAGATTCTCTTACTACTACCAACCACACGAGTTTGAGCAATGCCTACAAGCGATTGCCGAACACAAGTTGCCTTGGCAGAAAATGCTCACTGCCAAAGTGGGAATCGATGGTGTGGAAGATGCGTTTAGACAGTTAATGACGCCAAATGATCACATCAAAGTCGTTATCGAACCTTGGCGCAGCGGCGCGTTAGAAGTGGTTTAACTCTTAGCCAACTTAAGCTAGCCAAAACCAAGTTTAGTTTGGTGACAGCCCCAACCGTAGCAGCTAGGTTGGGGCTTTTTTTGTTAGGCCTGTTCTGCGCATTTCTGTTGCAGAGCAGGGTAATCGGTGTAGCCTCGTTCGTTTCCGCCAAACAACGTTGAGCCATCGAGTTCTGCCAACGGATGGTGATGTTGCAAGCGAGAGACTAAGTCTGGGTTTGCTACGAATGGTCGTCCGAATGCGACAAGATCCGCGTAGCCTTTCTCTAATACTTCGTTTGCTCGTTGAGGATCGTAGCGACCTGCAACAATAATAGCGTTGCGAAAGCGCTTTCTAAGTTCGACTCGAAACGCCTCAGGAATCGTTGGAGCATCGGCCCAATCGGCCTCGGACAAGTGTAAGTAGGCAATGTCGCGCTCCTGTAGTTGCTTTGATGCTTCTAAGATTGTTGGCACGATATCTGGGCAGTCCATATCTTTAAACGTAATGAATGGTGCCAATCTCACTCCAACTCGATGCGCACCAACAGCGGCGATAACTGCATCCACTACTTCGATAAGAAAACGGATACGATTTTCTCGTGGACCGCCGTAGTTGTCTGTTCGATGGTTTGAGTTGGTTCTTAAGAACTGATCGATCAGATACCCATTCCCGCCGTGGATTTCTACCCCATCAAAACCCGATTCAATGGCGCGTTTGGCTGCGTTCGCGAAATCACCGACAACTCGGTTGATGTCCGCTTGTGTCATGGCGCGTGGCTCAACACAATCGACCATATTGCCGTTGCCTTGTTCATCCGCAATCCAAACTTGCGTCTCTACCGGAGCGAGCGCAGATGGTGCGATAGGCTGTTCACCATTTTGGAATGTTGGGTGAGACACTCTGCCCACATGCCATAGCTGACAAAACATCGCTGCACCTTGTGATTTGACCGCTTGGGTCACTCCTTGCCAGCCCGCCACTTGCGCATCGGTGTAAACGCCAGGGGTGAACGAATAGCCTTGAGAATCGTCCGAAATTTGTGTGGCTTCGGAAATGATCAGCCCGGCAGAAGCGCGCTGTTGATAATACGTTGCCATCATCTCATTCGGGATGTTGCCCGGCTGAGTGGTGCGTGCGCGAGTCATTGGTGCCATGACAATACGGTTTTGTAGTGACAACGCTTTTAGTTGAGCTGGTTCAAACAGCTTATTTGTTCTTTGTTTCATGTTGCGCTCCTCAGATAAGTACTGGCACGTTGGTCTCTTTACGAGCGGTTGCCATCCAGTGAAGTACGGCTGGATCCCATTGCACTTCGGGCGCACTGAAAAAGCCGCGTAGAATGGAGAACATAATGGCCTGATCAACCAGTGACGTTTGCTTTTCTGAACTTAGGTTGAGCAAGGATTTGGTTTGTTCTATCAAAGCGGCGACTTCTTTCGCAATCGCAGGTGTATCGTTAATCAAGGCTTCAAAATTTAATGCTTCGGTTTCTTTTTTTGCACGCCATGCTTGTTTAGCGGTTTCTGTTGCAAATTCCGGTAACGTCATGTTTGACCAACGCGGATACCCGACTTTTTGTAGCGGTAAAAACGCCTGTTTTTGCCAGTCTAAAACCGGTGCTGAGGGTTGGCTGCTTTCATTGGAAGATGCCAATTCAAGGAAGTAGTTGATGATGTCTAAGCTTTCCGCCATCGCTTCGCCATCGTCTTTGATCAAAAGAGGAACTTGTTTTGCGCCGATGATGTTTGTGGTGGTGCTCTCGTCGTCATAAGCAATGTTGATGACGTCGAGCTGAATATTCAGCATGCCTGCAACAAAACGGACGCGGGCGCTAAAGGGGCAATGTTCATAAATGTACAGTTTCATTTTTTGTTTCCTATCTCTTGGCTGGGCAGGGCGTGTTGTTGTGCGTTGAACAGCGTTACTGCGTTTAACTTTTCCCTGTCACATAACGTTCTGGGTCTAAACAATGTCGATAGGGTCAGTATATGGGTTCGACTTAATTTGATAATTGGGTAATATCTGAATTGATTATTCAGTTTTTCCAAATAATAAGGGTGCGAAGATGGATAAGTTTTCGGATATGACGTTGTTTGTCAGCATCGTTAAACATCAAGGTCTGGCGGCGGCGGGAAGGGAGTTAGGTTTATCTCCGGCGACGGTAACGGCAAGGTTGCAAGCGATAGAAGAACGCTATGGCGTAAAGCTGCTCAACCGAAGCACACGCCATGTATCACTCACGGACGCAGGGGCAATGTACCATCAAGCTTGTTTGAACATCATTGATAGCGTGAAAGAGACGGAAAACTTACTGCAAACGGGTATTTCGCAAGTGCGCGGAACGTTGAAAATTTCAGCTCCACGAGATATTGGCAAACAAATTATTTCGCCGATGGTGTCGGCTTTTTCTGAGCAATATCCGGATGTGACGCCTTATCTTTATCTTAATGACAATTTGTCGAACTTGGCTGAATCGGGGCTCGATTTAGTGATTCGTTACGGCGAGTTAGCGGACAGCAATCTCATTTCGCGCAAGCTGGCATCGAGTCAACGCGTACTGTGCGCGTCACCTGATTATTTGTTGAAGCAAGGTATCCCAAACTGTCCTCAAGATCTCGCGGATCATCGCTGCTTAGCCATGGTGCGCAGCAATGAAGAATTAAAAACCTGGCACTTTAAAGATGAAGAGTCTCACCAAACGATCACGGTCACGCCAAAGCGCTTTTCTGATGATGGTGAAGTGATTCGACAATGGGCGTTGGACGGTGCGGGGATTGCGTTGAAATCGATTTTAGATATTCAGCAAGACCTAAAACAACAACGTTTAGTAACGGTTTTGGATGGGTATATGAAAAACTTCAGCGCCTTTTCGCAAGGCGAAGAAGCGGATCTGCATGTCATTTATCAAAGCCGCCAATATCAACCGAAAAGAGTTCGCCTGTTTTTGGACTTTCTAGTTGAGCAATTTAGCGCGCTGAGTGATACCAGCAATCAGATCTAGATGCGATTCAGAGGTTTCTCGGCGGTGGCGATAAATCCCGACGGTGCCAGGGTTTGGTTCGTTTTCCATGGTTAAGCATCGTAAGCCAAAGGATTCCAAATACGGTTTCAGGTGGCCGGTATAAGACATCACCGCGACGCTTTCTTTCAGTACATCAATACTGGCGAGCAGAGAATCCACTTCGTAAGCCGGTCTGTCATCCAGTTGCTGCCTTTCGCGTTCATTTTGTTTCGGGATTGGGTTATCGATGACGTGAGCGAATTTCTTAGCGTCATAAGTGACTGAAAGAGCGGGGTATTCGTGCAGCATCTCTTCGGTGACGGTTTTCCCTAGCAGTGGATGGTTTGGGGAAACAAAATAGGCATCAACCGTTTGAAATAAAGGAATAAACGTAACATCGCATTTAGACGACAAGCCGACAATCTCGTGGCCGATGAAGAATTCAATCTGTTCGTTGATTAATGAATCCATCAAGCCTAAGTGGTTACCAAATTCGACGTGCGTAGATGCCGATGGCTGCTTGGTCAGATGTTCATTGAGTGCTTGTTTGACGAACAGCGGCCACCACGCATCGCCAGTACCCATTTTAATTTTTCCGACTTTGTACTGTTTCCGTTCATCAATGCTTTGCATCATTTGGTTGTATTCATGCTGCATCGCGTTGCTATGGCGATAGAGGATGCGCCCGTATTCGGTCAACACCATGCCATTAGGGTGACGTTCAAACAGCGTCACGCCGAGATTCTCTTCCAGCTTCTTTAAATTGCTTGTTACCGTTGGCTGGCTTAACCCTGCCATTCTTGCCGCAGCGCTGATGCTTTGGCAGCGTGCAACCAGTAAAAATTGCTGCAGAGATTTGTCCATTTTCTTTCCCCTCTAAGAACGAGGGGTATTTTGCACAATTTCATTTATAAATCACAAATCTGTAATCTCATTTGATTGAAATTATGCGCATTTCATAGATCTACATCACTGTTGGGGTTTGACGTATAGATGTTATCTATAGCTCGCTCCTGACTTCCTATTTTCCCCTCAACAGGGTGTTCTTTAGACTGTCGCTAAAACAACAATCTAAGGGATGAACATGAAACCGAGTTTTATTGCGCTTGCTGTCGCGTCTTGTATTGGTCTTGCTGGGTGTGGGTCAGATTCCTCTGATGCGCCTGTGCAGGTCGACAAACCAATTATTTCAGCCGACTTATATTTACGTGGTTTAAATGGGGATTGGGGCACGGCAGAGCATGCCAAGCTAAACTATTTGGGTAATAACGAGTACGAAACCGTACTGCGCGTCGCTCGAGGTAGCAATCAGTTCAAGATTGCTGATCCGGGTTGGCAGATCCAATACACCTATTTTGAGGAGCCCGCGGCGTTCGATAAAGCTCAGGAGTACCTGCCAAAACCAGACACAAATGAAGCGTGTATGAACGATGATTGCAACTCTGAGATCACGTTTGAAGACAAAGGGTATTACAAGTTTTCTGTGAGCTTTGCCGATGAAAGTCGCGCGACAATGACTGTGACGAAAGCAACGCAAGAAGAAGCGGAAAAATACTACTCTGATGCGATTCTCGACCCTGCAATGGTGCATGAAGGGCATCAGAGTAAAGAAGTGAAACTGTTCGCCAATTACGATGACTCGAGTGATACCGTGATTTTCTCGGTGAAAGATCCTAAAGCTGAGCTGCGTGAATTTGGTATTTCAACGACGACAGAATTGCGTGATGCGCTCGACCAAGGCTTAGTGATTAATGAACAAACAGGGCCGCGAGTGGTATCGGGTGATGTCGCGTTTGACGCGTTGTTTGCGTTGACGATGAAAGAGCTAGACCAGCTTGCTGTTTCTGAAATCAAAGACGGCAATTACAACTACAACAACCCAATCAAAGCGGAAGTTTTTGAGACGGGCACGAAGTGGCATTACGTGTGGACGCGTGATTTGGCGTACGCAGCAGACCTTTCGCTTGCATTGATGAATCCAACTCGCGTGCAAAATGGTCTTAACTTTAAATTGTCTGCTTTCCGCGATACGACTGATCAGCAATATGATGGCGAGCAGATTGTGCAAGACACGGGCACTGGCGGCAGCTGGCCAATCAGTACCGACCGCACGACTTGGGCGCTTGGTGCAGAACGCTTACTTTCGGCATTGGATGGAGAAGAGTACAACCAGTTTGCTGAGCGCGCATATAAAGCTATCAGTAATACACTTGAAGCCGATCGCCTGGCGGCTTTTGATGCGAAATCTGGTTTATACACTGGTGAGCAATCATTCCTCGATTGGCGTGAGCAAACGTATTCAACGTGGACGCCAAACGATGTCAATGCGATTGGTAGCAGCAAAGCGTTATCGACAAACGTGGTTCACTACCGCGCGATTCAGCTCGCGGCTAAGTTGGCAGAGAAGTACGATTCAACCAACGCGGTCAAATACACCGAGTGGGCTGAGCAGTTAAAAACCGCTATCAACGAGCAGTTTTGGAATGCCGAACGCGGTATGTACGTAAGCTATTTGTTTGATAATGGTAAAGACATCGCGGTCGACAAATACGACATGTTGGGCGAAGCACTTGCGATCATCAGTGGCGTGGCAAGTGATGCGCAGGCGAAACAAATCATGGCCAATTACCCACACAGTGAGTTTGGCGTGCCGGTTTACTTCCCTCAACAACCGGACGTGCCTGTGTACCATAACCGCGCAATTTGGCCATTTGTTACCGCGTACAGTTTGCGCGCCGCGCATCAAACACAAAACGTGGCAGCGGCGAACAATGCCATTCAATCGTTGGTTCGTGGTACGGCAACCAATTTATCCAACATGGAAAACTTAGAGTGGCTTTCTGGTAAGTCATTCATCATCCATAGTGATCATGGCGAAGATCCGAGCTTGGATGGCCCAGTGATTAACTCTCAGCGTCAGCTTTGGTCTGTGGGTGGCTACTTGAACATGGTGGTAGAGACCCTATTCGGCATCCATACCGAAACAGGTAAGTTGGAAGTGAAGCCATTTATCACAAGTTGGGTGCGCAATAACTTGTTGGCTCAGTCTGAACAAATCACGTTGGAAAACTTTGTTTTCAAAGGAAAGAACTACTCGGTAACGATTGACTTGCCTGAAGCAAGTAAAGATGAAACAGGTTACTACCCAGTTGAAAATGTCACGATGGATGAAGAGGGGCATTTCCACGTGACACTGGGCGCGCTTGTGAATGTAGATAGCAGCATTACTTTAGTTTCTGGGGTGAAACCGTATGCGAGTGAAGACAGTCGCGTTTATTCTCCGCAAGAGCCAAAACTGGTAGTAAAAAGCGTTGATAATTCGGTTTCGATTGATGTGACGAGCAAGTACAACGTGAACTTGTATCGCAATGGCGAGCTGATTCAAAAGAACGTGATTGCTCAATCTTATTCCGATACGCCAACTGGTTTTGCTTGTTATTTGGCTGAAAGCATTAACGATAAAGGCTTCCGTTCTAACCCAAGCCAACCGGTTTGTGTCGGTGAAGAGATCCGCATCAAACTTGATGGCGAATATCAGCCACTCAAAGTGAGCAAAGACAGTGGCATCGTAAAAGGTGCAGAGTCGTTTACAGCTCCTGTAACGGGCACTTACCAGTTCGATGCTTGGTACAACAATAACCTAGGACAACTTAATACCGGCATCACGAACACCGTGAAATTGTTAGAGGTATTGGATGATGCAGGTAAAGTGGTTGGCCAAGGTTACTTGCAGATGGGCCATATTGGTGAAAACCAAGGTATGCGTTACTCAACGCCAATTGAAGTAGCGTTGGAGCAGGGGAAAACCTATCAGATCGTGCTGAAGGACCACTTCAATATGAGTTACCTCACATCGAATGAAACCTACATCTACGCTGGTGGTATTGAGGGTGAAAAGAACGAAGCGCAAATCGCAGATATTCGAATCACACCTTTAATGTAGGCTGTTTTAACAAAGCTGTGTTCTAAAAACGGTGTTCTAAGAAAGACAAAGCCGCTGAGATTATCAGCGGCTTTGTTGTATTTGCTATCGGGGGCCGTTTACAGGTTAGTTTGCAGCTTGCGGACGAGGCTTACGGCGTTGACCTGATGGTTTGTTTCCTGCAGGCTTAGCATTGTTTGGCTTGCGGTTACCAGACGGTTTACCAGCGTTGCCACTCTTATTACCGTTTGGTTTATTTCCATTCGGTTTATTGCCATTTGGCTTGTTGCCGTTAGGTTTACGGTCATCTGGTTTACTGTTTGTACGACCTTGGCCTTCACGGTTGCCTTTAGGCTTGCCCGCACCACCTTGATTGGTGCTGTTTTTGTTGCCGTTGTTACCACCGTTGAAGCGACGTTTAGGTTTGTTTGCACCATTGCCTGCTTTCTTTTCGGTTGCTGGAGCGTTTTCACCCGCAGCATTTGGCGCTTTTGGTTTTTTCGGCTTCTTAGGTTTTTTTGGTTTGATTGGTCGAGTATCCAGTTTAGATTCTGGCACTATATTGGTTGGCGCAAAACCTTCCAACTCTTTACGTGGTAGCACTTCTTGAATCAAACGTTCAATCGCAAACAGCTCAGATGCTTCTAGCGCACACACCAGTGAAATCGCTTTACCTACTTCGCCCGCGCGGCCAGTACGACCAATACGGTGAACGTAGTCTTCTGCCACTTTAGGTAGCTCAAAGTTCACCACTTGCGGTAATTGAGGAATATCGATACCGCGCGCAGCAATGTCCGTCGCGACCAACACACGAATTTCACCCGATTTAAAATCCGCCAGTGCTTTGGTACGCGCGCCTTGGCTCTTGTTACCGTGGATGGCAGCAGCAGGTAGATTTTGTTCGATCAGGAACTTCGCCAGACGGTTTGCTCCGTGTTTCGTTTTCGTAAACACCAGCACTTGCTTCCAATCGCCGTCTTTGATCAATTTAACCAACATCGGAGCTTTCTTCTTCACGTCTGCTGGGTAGATGCTTTGCTCAACCGTTCTCGCTGTCGAGTTTGCCGGGTTAACGGAAATCTCAACCGGGTTGTTCACCAAGCCTTTCGCAAGGTCGCGGATTTCATCCGAGAAAGTCGCCGAGAAAAGTAGGTTCTGACGTTGTTTTGGTAGCAGAGCTAGGATCTTACGAATGTCACGGATAAAGCCCATATCCAACATGCGGTCTGCTTCATCCAGTACCAAAACTTCTAGTTGGTCGAACTTCACTGCATTTTGGTTGTACAAATCCATCAGGCGGCCTGGTGTCGCAACCAACACATCCGCACCTTTGCGAAGACGCAGCATTTGCGGGTTGATCTTCACACCACCAAAAACAACCGCACTGCTTAGTGGAAGATGACGGCCGTACATAAACACGTTTTCTTGCACCTGAGCCGCAAGTTCACGCGTTGGCGTCAGGATAAGTGCACGAACTTGGTTAGCACGAACGCGAGGGCCATTCGATAAACGCTCAAGAATCGGTAGCGTAAAGCCTGCAGTTTTACCTGTACCAGTCTGCGCTGCTGCCATTACGTCTTTCCCTTCCAAAATAGCAGGAATTGCTTTTGCCTGAATTGGCGAAGGGGTGTCGTAGCCTTTCTCTTGAATAGCTTTAAGGATTGGAGCAGATAGACCTAACGAGGTAAAACCCATATGTATGATTCTCAATTGTAGAGTTAGATAACAACGCGCCGAAAACAAATCGGTACGAAAAGTGCGACATTCTGAGGCTTTTACGCGCTGGCTTCAACTAATTCTGTTATGGATAAATATTTGAACTGGATCTCATTTCTTTTTTGAACAAAAAAGAGCATAGAAAAGTGACGTAGATTCATTCTGTAGTTTGAATGTGTTACGTGTTCTTTCGGAAAAAACAGCGAGACAAATGGTGATTATTAATCACTCAAACGGCTTAAAAATACTTGTTTGATAAATAATCAGAATGATTGAATGTTATTCAGTGTTTTGCCACTCAATTTTAATGGGAATTAGTTAGTAAAGTATTACCAAGTCTCAGATTTGATACATGTCGGTATGGTTAAATGCTGAGCAGAAAGGAATCGACTGATATAAAACAATGAGCTTGATGTGAATGCAAGGATCTCATTCATCATCAAATCGCACTATTATCCCAGCTTGCTAACAAAAGGTTGTACTATGCGCTTTGCTATCCGATTTCTCTACTCACGGCCTCCTTCACACTTTATTCAGAGATCTTTCTGCTTTTACTGCCTGAGTTAAAGCTCTCTAAATATTTGTTCTATTGTTGTATTTAACGGTGGCAAGGCTTGTCTACCTAGAGTGCTTTGTTACTGCAAGTTCTATATTTCTGATGTTATGAATTAATTTTGTGGTTGTGAGAACTAATAAAATGTCGTCAATAAATAACAATTTCTACTGGGTTGGTGAACAGCCTGTCAGTGAGTTAGCTGAAGATATGGTTTTGGTTAATCATATTGATGAGGTGGCAACGGGACTCGGTGGCATGGTGTGTATTGCTTATCAAGATCCACACCAAATAGATACTGCTCTGAAAGCGTTTTATCAGCAGAAAGGGCGTTGGTCTTGGGCGGTTTATGTCTCCGTGGAAACCCCTTATTCTCGATGCGTTACCGACGGTGTATTTGAAGTTAGAGAATCAATAAAAATTTGGCGATCTATTCAAAATAAGCTCGATGCCATTGATGAACCGGAAGTGTTAGACCCTTTGATTGGTTGGCTTGGGGTCAATCGTCAGCGAAGAGTGACTGCTTTAAAAAGCTTAGAGTCTATGTCGGTTTATTCGTACCCAATCATTGATATGTTGTTTCCTGATATTTATTCGACTTATCGATACGTGCTCTCAGAGCAAGGTCGCGGAGTATTAGAAGCGGAAGTACTGCTCGATAGAATTCGTGTTTGTTCCCATTGCAACAGCGGACACTTGAATTATGTAGAGGTGTGCCCGGATTGCAGCAGCATCGATATCGACTCTCAAAGCTCTTTGCACTGTTTCACTTGTGGCCATGTTGGTGAACAACACAGCTTTCAGCGCCGTGGAAAGCTTGAGTGCCCTAAATGTTTGACCCAGCTGCGCCATATCGGTGTTGATTATGATCGCCCGCTTGAAAACCACGTTTGTAATAGTTGCTCCAGTTTATTTGTTGAAGCGGCGACGATCAGTCAATGTTTAAGTTGTGACTCAAAGATCAAAGTCGAAGAGCTTGTTGTCCGTAAAATTTACCAATATCGACTTGGTGAAGTGGGTGAATACATTTTCCAACACGGTAAGTCCATTCAAGCTCCTGAACTCTCGATCAAAGGCAAAGTGGAAGTCAGCTTTTTCCAAAATTTGCTTGCATGGTTAAATAAAGTCGCGCTGAGACACAAAGAACAGCACCTTCTACTTGGACTGCATTTACCGACGATCGATGAATACGGTAAGCAATATGGCGATGCAAAATTGTTCTCATTGATGGATCAACTGACGCGTCGTCTTAGCGGCTTGTTTAGAGATACCGATATCTGTTGTCAGTACAAACAGGATGTGTTGCTTGTCCTAATGCCAAATACGACCAACGCGAGCCTGTCCATTTTACAGCAAAAATTATCGGATCTGGGTGAGCTTGTTGAAGACGAAGAGTTTGAGTTGGATGTCTTTGCTTGGGACCTGCCCGATCCGATCATCGAAGACGGTGTTTCTGTTTGGATGGAATCGCTGATGGGTGAGATTTATGCTGCAAGATAGTCTCGTTCTGCTCGACTATCTTCGAGGTATGCTACTTCACAACGAAGAGTTATGGCTATTGCTGTTTCCCGTCATGATCATTATCGAGCTACCTCTATATTTGCTGGTGCTAACAGGGATATTTCGTTGGTCATATGCGCAAGAAGATCCAGAATTAAAACAGTTCCCTTCAGTGAGTTTCGTTATTACTTGTTATGGTGAAGGTGATGCGATTGGGATCACTATCGATACGTTAGTTGAGCAAGTTTACCCAGGTCATATTGAAGTACTTGCTGTGGTTGATGGGGCGGTACAAAACCAAGATACCTATCAAGCCGCGTTAAATGGTGAGAAAAGGCATGCAGGCGTTCGTAATCGTAAAGTGCGCGTGTTGCCAAAATGGCAACGAGGAGGTCGGGTTTCAACACTGAATGCCGGCTTATCAATGGCTAGTGGGGAAATCGTCATTAACGTGGATGGAGATACGTCATTCGATAACGACATGGTCTTCACCATGATGAAACAGTTTGCGGATAAAAATGTGATTGCGAGCGGTGGTGCGTTAAGAGTTCGCAACCATAACGCCAACTTGTTGACCAAAATGCAATCCTTGGAGTACATGCTGTCGATGCAAGCCGGTAAAACGGGGATGGCGACATGGGGAGTGCTCAATAACATTTCTGGCGCCTTCGGAGCGTTTCGTAAGAACCTGCTTAAGCAAGTGGGGGGCTGGGATACGCATACCGCAGAAGATCTCGACTTAACCATGCGCTTGAAGCAATACAAACGTCGTTATCCTGATAATAAGTTGGCCTTTTCGACGCACTCCATCGGCCATACTGATGTGCCAGATACGTTGAAAGGTTTGGTATTGCAGCGGCTGCGTTGGGATGGCGATTTATTGTTTTTGTTTTTGCGTAAACACAATGAAGGGTTGTCTCCACGGCTACTTGGTTGGGGGAACTTTTTATTCACTTTGGCTTATGGCGTGATTCAAAACGTTTTATTGCCGCTGCTTGTGGTGATATTTAGCGTGTACATGGTGATTGTCTATCCAATTAAATTTGTATTGGCGTTGATGCTAATGCTCTATTTTGTCTACCTCTTCTTATCTGCTCTGATTTTTGTTGTCTACATTGGGCTTGTATCAGAGAGAAAAACAGAGGATTTGAAGTCAGCGAAATGGTTATTTCTTTACCCTGTCTACCAGTTTTTCATGCGTCTGATTACCGCTTTCTCAATGGTTAATGAAGTTGTGAGGAGAAGTCATGAAGAATCGAGTATGGCACCTTGGTGGGTATTGAAGCGAGGTAAAAAGTTTTAGTATGAAAGTTAACTTTCACTTAGATAAGAAAAACAAGCCGCAGTCTGAGAACGGGATGAAAGTCGTCTACGGACAGGCAAAGCGTGGCGGTTATCGTCTCCGTTGGTACTTGATTTTAGCGATTGTAATCAGTCCGCTTTTGTTTATGGCTTATTACTTGTTTAGAACGCAAGTGTTAGTGACGGCGCCTGCCGTTATCACGTCACATCCACTTACGGTGACGGCAACTCGCTCTGCCATTGTTGGGCCAGTGCCTGTGAATGTCGGTACGGAAGTGACTCAGGATCAAGCGCTGCTGTTGTTAAAAGATAATGCGTTGAACAAAGAGATTGATTTCATTAAAGATGAGCTGGTGAAACTGTCTAAAAATCAGGTGCAAAGTACTGATGAGCTATACAAAAGTGCTATTGAAAGCTCAGCCGAAGGCTTGAAGAAGGTTCGTGATATTCAGAAAAAATACGACCTTTACAGAAAGAAAGGGCAAGTGTCTGAGGTGGATTACGCGGCTATTGTGAGTGTGAATAACTCACTGAGTAATCAGTTAAGCAGTCAGAAAATTGCTTATGTGGATGCGATGCGTAACTTGGAAGAGTTAGAGTTGGCTGGTCCAGTGACACAAGAGTATCGTTCTTTAATGCGTGAGCTGGTAGTAAAGCGTGCTCAACAAGAAGATCTCACCTTCCGTTCTCCTATGAACGGTCGTGTACTCGATATTCATGTGCATGAGGGGCAAAATGTATCGGAAAATACGCCATTGCTCACGATTGCTCGCAACGTGACACCTGAAATTACGGCTTTTCTAAATCCTAAATACCTCGAATACAGCAATATGGAAACCAAAGCAAAAGTCGTATTTCCTGATGGTCGAAAGTTTAATGCGACGGTATCGAAGCCGGTTGAGGTTGTGAACAAATTGCCTTCAGAACTTCAAAGCCCATTTGAAGGGCAGCCAGCCTATTTAAAAGTCACACTGAGCTTTGATGAGCCGTTGGAAAAAAGTCGATGGATTGAAGGGGTCGAAGTGGAAGTTCGCTTTTAACGTTGGTTGATTGAGTAGGAAAGGAGCGAAAAGCTCCTTTTATTTTGGTTGTTAACGCGCCTTTAGTGGCCTTTAGCATGCATTAAAAACGCGCTAGTCAGTTGCTGAAAGAGTGAATCTATCGAGGGGCGGTCGGATATATGATTGAAGAGCGGTGTGTGGACATCACCACGAATATCATCGTTGTGACCGCACAGTTGATTACACAATTTTACCGGTGCGACAATCTTTTCAACGTCGGCATCAATCAGAATGCATGCTTGTGATAACACCACTTGTCCACCGCCTTTTTTCAATAAAACGCGCTGCGCGGTTCCCACAACTTTTTGACCACCAATATTGAGGTTGTACTCGCCGTCACAGTACGAATAAGGCGTAGCATGGACATCTACTTTCACGCCCAGTTGCTCAAAGAAAACTGTCAAAATCGCACACAAATCGAGATACGCTTTCTTGATGTCGTAAGGCTCACCGTCTGGCCAGTGATAGATGTGGGATAGATTAATAATACCCGGTACTTGAGGGACGGGGGCACCGCCAGTTTTACGAGAAAAGAGTTTCCAGCCAGACGCATTTAACGCATGTTCTAACTCATTAGACACTGGCCATTTCTTACCCGCGGGAAGCACGAGCGTCGGGCTTTTTACTTGCCAAAGTAATAGCACTTGCGAGAGTTGGTTGGACTGAACTTGTTTAATGAGCTCATCTTCTTTTTCAAATGCATCAGCGACTTCCGTAGCCGTATAGCGAATTAGCTTATTTTTAGAAACCAAACTCTATCCCTCATCCGTATATTATCGCTACTGTTTTATCTTAGATGCCATGTGATTACTAGCGGTATACGCTGCCTTTAGAGTTTTCTTCGCTTCCATTATTTCTATTTAAAGGGGCGATAGAAATATTTTGTTGGTCATCACATAAGCAATTCATAAAATCCGCCATCTAAATAATTTTTAGGCGATATGACTATGAAAAAGCGAGTGATGTGTCTTGCGTTAGCGGCATCATTGACGGGATGTGTGACGTTCCCGACCCAAGAATCTGAGCAAGTCCAAGTGCTTTGGGACAACGTGAATGCGATTGAAAACTGCGAGCTAATGGGAACGGTAATTGGCTCGGAAGGGCACTTTTATGATTATTGGCTGCACGCAGATAAAGACATGGTTTGGGGTACGTTAAACCAAATGCGCATCAAAGCGGCAGATTTGGGCGCAGATACATTGTATTTATATGAGCCGTTGGACTTCTCCACATCGGTTACTATGTTTGCCAATGCTTATAAGTGCAAACAGCCATAATTTTACTTTTCCGAAAGCAAAGACAGGCGAAATGTGCCTGTCTTTGAGTTTGCTGCCAAACAACAAGTTTACGTCTGTGCGCGTTGTGATGAGCACTTTTCAGTTAATTTACGTTCGCTGTAGCCACAGCCGTCGTGTCAGAAAATGACAGCGTGAAGTCTTGTTCGGTATTTAATACTTTGGCCGGGAACTCTAAGCTTAACTGTGCGTGTGGTGCGACTTCTGACGCGATACTGGTGACGAATTTTCGGGTTTCACCCGGAGAGATTGACAAGTTGTTTCCCCCTCGTGATGAGAGCTCTGCGATTCCCATGGTTTCAAGCGTATTACCCGCAGTATCTGCTAAGTTCAACAAAGACTCCGATTTATACACTAGCTCTCCGCTTTCGGTGCGATAGGCATTAAACGTGTTGAAGTTTGGCTGTAATGAACCTTGTGAACCGACGTTAGTCACGGAAAACGTCACATTAGAGCCATCAAAATTCTCGACTTTCACCAACACGTTACCGTCTTGGTAACGCGCTGCTGCGGCAGCACTGGCTTGCTGTTTCTGTCTCTGTTGTTCTTTCTCAATGTTGCTTAACTGTTCCTGCTCGCTAGCAATTCTATTTTCTGCCATGGCGTAAGATTGATCCACCATTGCTAGCAAAGCGGGGATTGAATACAACGTGAGACCTTCCAAATGGTCAAAGTCGATTTTGGCATGCTGAGTAAGTTCGTGGTTCGAGAACTGGCAGTAACCATCAATCAAGCTAACAAATGCGACTTCAAAAGTGCCTTGTAATCGGCTCACTTCCAGTGCGGCTTTTTCCAAATCTGAGCGTACTTTTCTGATCTCTTCCAATGTCTTTTGTGGCAAACGTCCATTGGGTGACACGTCGTTGGAAACCGAGACCAGTGCTTCGGTCACAAATGGATTGTTTTTGGCTGGAATCACCGTGGTGATGCGGTTGGATTTAGTGATGTCTTCGCCCAGTAAAACCATCATTTTTTGCGATACGGCAGTTGTGTTGCCCGCTAAAACATCACTACAGTTTGGAGACGTATTCGCATACGCGGCGAATGCGGTAAAAAGTGAAAAGATAACGGACCAGCCAGTGGCGACGAGTCCTGTCGTGGTTCGAGTGTTCATCCTGATAACCCCTCTGTCATTTGGTGCGATTCACTGACGTAATTGCCAATCAAAAGATTGGCTCGCGACATTCAGAATGGTTCTGGTCAATCCTTCGTAGTGGGTATGCCCGCAGATGCTTTCTAGTCGTTTTCTCAATCGCTAAGCCACGACTGAGTAAAGTGTCTGAAATTGAGAACATTAATGCTGCGAAGTTGATGTCTTTTGTTTGAAAGATAGACGTAACTTTTCTAACCATCAAATACGTGATTAGGTTCTCATTTTTATATGAGTGAGAGGATCAAGAGAAAACAGGCACTTACTGTAGAGAGTTGATTTGAGAGAAAAATATAAAATTTTTTGGGGAACTTTTTTGATGCTGCCTTTGAGACTTTTTCGAATCTCAAAGGCAGATTCTAACGCATGCGCTCAATTACAATGCGTTAAGTACATCCGCAAGTCGAGTGACAGCAGTCGTCAGTTCTTCTGGTGTGGCATTGGTAAAGTTAAGACGCAGAGCGGCTTTTACCTTTGAACCTTCCGGATAAAATACCGGGCTTGGCACCACAGCAACCCAGTTTGCGAGAAGGGTCTTCGCAAGTTCGAATGTGTCGCATTCTGGAATTTCTACCCAGACAAACATGCCACCATCGACAGGTTTGAGTACGCAACTTTCTGGCAGCTGTTTTTGCAGCTCAGTAAACATGACATCGTAACGCGATTTGTAAAGCGCACAGATGGTTGAAATGTGCGTTTCGAAGTTGTCATGTTGCAGTAGACCATGCAGCAAAGCTTGCATAGGAATACTAGAGTGCAGATCGGCACCTTGTTTGATTTTGATGAGTGGCTCAAGGTAACTGCGTTTGCCCGTTACCACACCAATACGCAAGCCTGGTGAGGCGATTTTGGAGAATGAACGCAATACGATGGAGTGCTGCGGGCAGAAATCCGAAACCAGTGGCAGTGCTTCACCAGAAAAACGCAGCTCGCGGTATGGTGCGTCTTCAATGAATGCAACGTCGTATTGGATACAAAGTTCGGCAACTTTTTGGCGAGTCTCTAGCGCCCAGCATACGCCCGTTGGGTTGTGAAAATCAGGTACGGCGTAGAACATTTTTGGTTGCTGCGTGGCAAAGCATTGCTCGAGTTCTTCAAGGTTTGGGCCACACTCGGTTTGCGAAACGGTCACGATGTTGGCTTGCACTAAACCGAATACTTGCATAGCACCAAGGTAGCTTGGTGCTTCCATCACCACTTTATCGCCCGGATTCACGTACGCACGCGCAATCAAATCTAGCCCTTGCTGAGAACCCGTTGTGATCATCGCCAAATGAGATTCTGGTAGCTGGTAATAATCGGTCAAAAAGTTAAGTAGCGGTGCGTAGCCTGCTGTTGCGCCGTATTGAAACACCTCTGGCATGTTCGCGAGGTTTTCGAGCGTCGGTTTCATTAAGTCGATCGGGAAGGTTTTTTCGTCCGGTAAGCCACCCGCAAGAGAAATGACGTTCTTATCACTCGCTGCTGCGAGGATCTCTCGAATGTAGGATGACTTAGTTTGTTGTAATGACTGTGCTATTTCCATGTGCTGTGCTTCTCGTAATTGTCTTTTTTATGTCAGAAATAGTATAGGTAAATTGCCAAGCTTGGTGTGTCCATTTATGCTGTTAAACATGTCTATTTATGCTATTTGAGCGAAAGTTTACTCCGTGAGCCATCAACAAGTTTCCAGAATCAATGACGTGTTGTTTTACATTCATCAGGACATTAGCAGAGAGTTATCGGCTAAAGAGCTAGCAGATGTAGCAGCCTATTCTGAACAACACTTCCATCGTATTTTTAAAAATGTGGTAGGGGAATCTGTCCATCAATATATCCGCCGCACAAGAATGGAATACGCCGCCAATCAACTGATGTTTGATACCAGCTCATCGGTGTTAGACATTGCTAACAAGTGCGGATTTAGCTCAGTATCTTCTTTTAGCCGAGCGTTTAAAGCAACGTTCGCTATGTCACCTGGTGCGTGGAGAAAGCATGATTTACAAGTCGCAGAAAAACCGTATTTGAAGGATCCGGAAGTAGCAGCGGGTTATCATCGTGTTGCTAAACGCGAGTTGCCAGAACCTAAAATTATGGAGGTTCCACAACGCTTTGCGGCGTATGTACGGCATGAGGGTTATAGCCGTTCCATTCGCAACGCGTGGCTGATTTTGAAAGCGTGGGCAAGTTCTGAGAATCGGGACTTTTCGGTTCAATACGGCTTGCATCACTCCAATCCTGCTTGGGTTGAACTCGACAAGTGTCGTTATGTGGCTTGTATGGCAATTGATACGCCGCTCAAAGTGCGCGGCGTCGTGAATCAAATGACCATCCCAGGCGGTTTACATGCCGTCTTTCGCTTAACGGGAGTATATGGTGAGCTTCTTCCTCAACTGAGTATGGTATTAGAGAAGTGGTTGCCTAACTCTGGCTTTAAACAGCGTTCTACGCCCGCTTATGTCCATTATCATAAAAATCACTTTCTCAGCCATGATGAGGCGTTTGAGCTGGATTTCTATCTGCCCATTAGCTTCTTCTAAGGATGAAAACGAACGTATTATCTTGTGAGTCGATTTGTGGTGAGCAAAGAGCTGACCAAGAACGCCATGAAGAAAAGGCAGAGCTTGTGCTGACTCTGCCATTTCTAGGGGATCTTAAAAGTTTGCGTCTGTATCAGTACCAACGGATACGTTAAGTCCGCTAGTTGATTGATAAATGCTGAAAGTTTCGCCAGCGACAATACCTTCTTCAGAATCGTCATTTGCCGTACAGGTATAACCGACCGAGTAAGTACCAGGTTCTACAAAACCGAATTCGTACTCGTAATTTGCATCATCAACGTCTTGAACCACGTTCGCTGCTGCGATTGGCATTGCTTGGCCTTCTGCGCCGGCAAATGGCCCCATGTTTTCTTCGGCGATATTTCCTTGATATAAGTAGACCGCGTGCGAATATCCATTTGCACTTGGGGTATCCGTTTCGCAGCTTTGATAGGTCAATGTTGCGACATCACCCTGAATCTCCCCCGTTGTAACCGTGTTAATTAAAGTGACGGAGGTGCGTTGAATGCTGTAGCCTTCGTTTTGGCCTGTTCCGTCTTTTAAGCCACGGCGCAGATCAAATTCAACTACGAACTCATTATTGTCAGGGTTGACTGCAAAGGTGTTGTTAAAGAACAGTACTCCAGAGTCAGGATCCTTTCCGACACCTTGTGGGCAAGCACCATCACCTTTGACGGTCAGTGGGATTTGATTTCCTGTCGCTTCGTCAATCACATACGATGGGTAGTTTGGATGATCGCCATCATTAGCAAACACGCAGAGTTTATAATTACCAGTTGGTATCAGTTCATCATCCACCAATTCTTGCGCGTCACTGCCTTGGAAGTTGAGTAAGTTAACACTTAGTGGGAGTGGATCTTCACCATCGGGAAGGGGGTTACCATCTTCGTCGACCAAATTGCCTTCTTCGTCTGTTTTATACACATCGAATACTTGTGGTGTGCCACCATCCAGAGGAAGAAATGCAACTTTGTTATATGTGATCACCACTTCTGATACGTCATCAATAGGGGCATCTGATACAGACAAAGTAACAGGAGTCATTGTACTGACAGAGTCACTGTCTGAATTACAGCCAATAAGTGCAACGGCTATTGATGCACTGATTAGGCCAATTTTCATGCTGTTCATTAGATGTACCTTTTTATGAGAAGTGTATTAAATGTAGCTTATTATTGACAAAATACAGAATAACAACGAGCGGAGTTACCGGGTCGAAAACAGTGACGAACCATCATTAAGACGTTCAGTAAAAGTGTGCTCAAATCGACGATATTGTGCTCAATGAAGTGCTATGGTTAAGAATGTGTCGCTCAAAAAATGAGCGGAGATATACATCAATAACTCTAGCCAAGAGGTCTCTATGTTAGGTGAAAATCACTCATTAACTCATGAATTCCCAGAACATTTGGATACCATTACTCAGCTTGCCGAAAACGATGCATCATTTGCTGAAACCGTTAAAAACTACAATGCTTTAGATAAGGAAATCCGCGTACTAGAACTGCAAGGAAGCCCGATTGATGATCACGAAATGAACGTGTTAAAACATAATCGAGCTGAGCTCAAAGATTGGCTCCACTCGAGAATTATGGGCTCTTAGCGACGCAATGATCATCGGCTCGTAATCTACGAGCCGATTTTAGTTTCAAGGGACGATGCCAAGTATTCCAACATTAGAATTGCTGAGCAGGAGCTTGGAGTGGCAGGTGGCCTGTTTTTACCCAAATGACCGTTTCTTGCTCTACAAAAGGAAAGTGCTCACTCATATGTGGACTGCGTATCCAAGAGTAGGGAGGATAGGTTCCTAGCTCGTCTTTAAATTCCCCCGATAACACAAAAATTTCTTCACCACCAAAGTGACGGTGTGCTTGAAACTTCTCGCCTTTCAGCCATTTAACCAATGCGACATGTTCATGCTCAAAATCATGCAATGGCATGACTTTCAGCCCACCGATGCCAGGTAACCAATTCGCTTCGTTCGTGTTGATGCGAACTGTTTCAAGATCATCAGAATTGAATTGATTTAGTTTAACTAAAATCACACAGCCTTCTTTGCTATAGGGCGCATGTTGACTTCCAGGAGGGTTACGCAAGTAGGTTCCAGCAGGGTAGTCACCATGTTCGTCAGAGAACACTCCTTCGAGCACTAATATTTCTTCTCCGTGAGGATGAGGATGAGTCGAAAAGTGCGAGTTTGGCTCATACTTCACTACGCTGGTGGTGTGCCCTGATTCTTTGGCTTCTCTTTCCAAAGGTTTACGCCACACGCCTTTGGAAGGGCTGGCGATCCACTCCTGTTCACCTGTTTCTATCACGATTCTTTTCGAGAAATCCATATTCAACATACTGAAATTCCGTTACTTATCTAATGATTGACTCTCAATAGTATACGTATAAAAAACATCAATTGATTCACTTGTTGATAGTCAAAATCAGGGATTGAATACGAGCTAGCAGTCGGAACCGAGTTAAATTTCTGCTTGTGTAATGATAATTGTTATATTATAACATCGCAAAATTAAATGTTATAACATAACAAAAGGAAAGAAGTAGTGAATAAGAAATTGGTTTCTCTCGCGATCGGTAGCATTTTTGCGTCCCCTGTTTTTGCCGATACATTATCGAACCCACAGATTGGTGTTGTTGTTGATGGCTACTACCAAGATGGTCAACGTCATAATTCTGAGCGCGAAGAAGGCTTTGGCCTAGGCCATACGGAATTGAACTTATCATCAAATATTGACGATAAGTTTCACGGTGCGTTGACCGCTGTTCTTGAAAGTCATGGCGATGAGACAGAATTAGAGCTTGAAGAAGCATTCATCGAAACTTTGGCATTGCCATACGGTGTAAACGTGCGCGCAGGTCGATTCCTATCTGACTTCGGTTACCTCAACAATCAACACATGCACACTGACAGTTTCGTTGAACGCCCAATTGCTTACCGTACTTTCCTTGGTTCGCATTACTATGATGACGGTGTACGCGCAAACATCGTTCTGCCAACCGATCTTTACGTGAAGTTTGGTGTAGAAGCATTAAGCGGCAACAAGATGTCTTCTGTTGAAGATGGCTCTAAAGTTGGTGTTTACACGACAACGATGAAGCTTGGTAATGATTTCTCTGAATCTTCAAGTTGGCAGTTTGGTTTAAGTTACCTGCGTAACGAAAATGGTAAAGTTAAAGAATTCGAAGATCACGACCATGGTCATGGTCACGAAGAAGAACATGACCACAGCCACGCTGCGGCTGTAACGGGTGCGAACCTATACGGCGCAGATTTTGTGTGGAAGTGGGCAACAGATGGTAATTACAAATACAGCAACTTCACGCTATCGGCTGAATACATGCTGCTAGACGGTGTGGTAGACAGTAAATATAAGAACGATACAGAGTCACCAGACAACCTAAGCGCATACTATGTTTCGGGCGTTTACCGCTTCAACCCAAGTTGGTCTGCAGGCCTACGTTACGGCGAAGCAGAAAGCTATGATGGCCACGCACACGGCGATCACATGCATTTCACAGCACTGAATGATAAAGAGATGGATGCGATGATCGCATGGGATTCTTCTCATTTCGGTACGATCCGTGCGCAATTCACTCGCATTGATAACCAAGACAGCGAAACAGACAACGTGTTTACTCTGCAATACGTAATGACATTTGGAGCGCACGGTGCACATGCGTTCTAAACTTGCGATAAGTAAATGCAGTTTAGTGATGATGGCGGCGGGATCTGCCATCATCTCTTCGCCTGCTTTGGCTCTCAACATTTTCGTTTGTGAGCCTGAATGGAAAGCTTTTCTTGAAAGTCATGCCCCAAACGCCACCATTTACTCAGCAACCACGGCTAAGCAAGATCCGCATTATGTTCAAGCTCGTCCGTCTTTGATTGCCAAGATGCGCCAAGCTGACATGGCGATGTGCTCTGGCGCTGAGTTGGAGGTAGGTTGGTTGCCGATGCTTCAAAATCGAAGTGGCAATAGTGCCGTTCAAAATGGTGCTCAAAGCATGATTTATGCAACCGATTTCGTGCGTATGTTGGACTCTCATGATCATGTTGACCGCAGCATGGGGGACATTCATGCGCACGGAAACCCACATGTTCAATTTGCGGCAAATGACATGATTCCATTATCTCGTAAAGTAACGGAGCGCTTAAAAGCGATTGATCCCGACAACGCGCAAAGTTACCAAGTTAATGGTATGAAGTTTCGCGCGCAGTGGCAAAAAAAGCTCAATGAATGGGAACAAAAAGCTCAACCATTACAGGGGAAACGGGTCGTTGGATATCACTCCACCTACCGATACTTGTTTGATTGGCTAGGTATGGTTCAAGTCGCGGATCTTGAACCGAAACCGGGGATATCGCCAACGACCTCACATCTACAATCTTTAACTCAATTGGATGCCAAACAGTTTGACGCTATTGTGTTTTCATCTCATCAAGATCAACGTCCGGCTATGTGGTTACAGCAACAAACGGATAAGCCTTTAGCGCAGCTACCTTTGACGGTCTCAAAACAGCAAAGTTTAGATGAGCTCTATGATGAAGTGATTACTGATCTGCTCGCCATGTTGGTATCACCCAGTTCAGTGAAATTTTAATTATGGGTGAATACCTTTGGTTAGCGCCAGCGGTTTTGTGTGGCTTAATTGCGTTAGTTGGGAATGTTGTGCTCGGGCAGCAAGTCTTACAGCGGCAGATCATTTTTATCGATCTGGCGGTTGCTCAGGTCGCAGCATTGGGAGCAGCGCTAAGTCACTATTGGCTGAACTCTTCTTCTTGGTATGCTGGTTCTCCTTGGCTATCCGAATCATGGCTTGGCAGCATGCTTGGTCCTTGGATGATGTCTTTGGTGCTTTGTGGTGTTATTGCTGCGCTTGAAAAGCGTAACCATCCTCACCTAGAACCGATGATCGGCAGCTTGTTTGTTGTGTCCGCTTCATTGGCAGTATTACTGGTTAGCAAAGACCCACACGGTGCCGATTTTATTCAAGGGATCTTGAATGGTCAGCTACTGTGGTCAACATGGCAAGATGTTTGGCCTTTGGCTGTCATTACGGGGGCAATGTTATTGTTGCTAACGCTAAAACCAGAGTTTATGCATGGTAGCGGTTTTTACCTCATCTTCGCTATTTTGATGCCTATCACCGTCAAACTGACAGGGATTTACTTGGAGTTTGCCTTGCTTGTGATTCCAGCTTTAGGTGCCGCAAGCCTTAAAGGTAGACGTTTTTTAATCGCCAGTTTAGGTATCGGAACAATTGGTATTCTGCTGGGGATAGCAGCTTCTGCAAAGTATGATTTACCGAGCGGTGCGACGATTGTTATTACGTTGTTTATCATCGGAGTGATATTTAACCTGCTCCCACCCTTCAAAAGGCACGTCTTGTTAGAGACAAAGCATTAACACGGCATTTACTCAAAGCACCACTGGCATTGTTGGTGCTTTTTTCTTCAAAGGCTTAGGGCTCACCATCGTATTTCTATCTTGATTCTAGGAATAATACGGGCTGAAACATCATCAAGTTGTCTTGATTCATTCACATCCTACTTCCAGAATATTCCTATAGTTTCATTATCTAAATAAACCCCTTTGCGTATGAGAAGCACAAAACCACATAACGATAAGCGCTTAGGAGCAAGCAAGATTTGTACTCTCAACATTTAAGGAAGACCAAGATGAAAGACGAAAAAGTCGCCGTCGTTACAGGGGCTGCTCGCGGTATAGGGCAGGCCATTTGCGAACAATTACTAGAAGATGGATTCCACGTCGTGGGGCTAGATATCTCGCCTGTGGAGTGGAGTCAGTCGCCAAACCTTTCAAGTTATCAAGTGAATCTCTGTGAGGCCGCAGCGGTAAGTGAAGTGGTCGACCGCATCGTCGCGAAACATCAACGCATTGATGTTCTGGTCAACAACGCCGGGATAACGAGAGATGCACTGCTGCCAGACATGTTAGAGCAAGACTGGGACAGCGTTATCGACGTGAACCTAAAGGCGGTGTTTTTACTCACCCAGCGAGTTGCACCTGTCATGCTAGAGCAAGGCGCAGGCAGTATTGTCAGTATTTCGTCTATCGTGGGAACGGATGGCAATATTGGTCAAAGTAATTATGGCGCGAGTAAAGGTGGCGTGATAGCGATGAGCAAAGGCTGGGCGAAAGAGTTCGCAAGAAAAGGCGCTCAAATCCGAGTCAACTGTGTTGCTCCAGGTTTTATCGCTACCGACATGACAAAGAGCTTGCCTGAAAAAGTCATTCAAATGATGGAAAGTAAAACGCCTCTGGGACGCATGGGCTCGGCGCAAGACATTGCCAATGGCGTTGCGTTTCTAGCGTCTGATAAAAGTGCGTTTATAACCGGACAAGTGCTCAAGATTGATGGTGGGTTGGTGTTATAGCTCGCTAATCAAAATCTCAAATAACAAACGCCCTTTACTTATGTTAAGGGCGTTTTTGTTGGGTAACGCTATTCGGGCTTTTGACACGTTCACTTTATTCGTTTCGCACTGCCGGATTTGTATGATTAAGTATAGAGTTAGAACACGTAATTCATTCTGGCATCGTTCTCAGTTATTAACCTAGCAATTTAGCTAATCAAAAATATTAACTTCGAAATAGAATAACTATTGAGGTATTAAAGTATGATTTTATTGCCCATGATATTGTTTTAAATGATAATGCCACTAAATAATTAACTTTGAATACTCACTATGTACTTAAAAACTGTACTGTTTAGCGCGTCAACTCTTCTTATTTTGGGCTGTAACTCCGAATCAACTAACCCATCTACTGAAGAAAGCGGATGGATAGTTGTAAGCTCTCACTCCGAGCCAAGAAAACATCAGGTAATTTACGAAAAACATAGCAGGAAAGGTCTAAGTCTTGCCACTAACGTTCCGGATCTTGACCTGCCTTTAACTTACCAATTGGCGAACCAAATTATTGAGGTCAAAGAAGAGCTTACATTTGGTGAAAATATTGATGGGAACCGCCTAACTTGGAAAGCTATTGGCAATTCTAAACTTAGAGAAAACCAAGTCCACTACGGAGTTAATAAAGATTACTCAGCTTCTAATGAAGGTATTGCTATCGGCTATGTTAACTTTGAGTCGAGGTTTGAGGCTGAAGGAAAGCTTGGAATCGAAAAGTTATTCATTGCGATGTATGACGATGTCAAGAGTGTCAAATTTTACTCTGGATGGGATAGTTCTAAAATATCTTGTTACCAAAATACGTTTGATGAAGACTTAGCTTGTTACGGTGAAATTTTAATTAACGACGATATAGTTCATGTTTTTGATAAATATCTGCCGTATGAATATGTAAACATGGTTTACGACACCGTTATGTCCAAAGGTCGAGAAGAGATAATTGAGGCAGATTTTCAACATCAAATTAAATACTTACTAGTCGCCAAAGAGAATAACGTTGAGATGCATTAGACTACATTAGCTTGATTACTTTTTGGTAATGAGTGGCTTTTCGAAACCGATGTGACCATGAGCAAGATTATTGGATTTTACAAAACTCATTTATGTTCAAAAAATGAGTTTTGTAGATATTAAAATGCATGGAGCCAATGCTCTCACTGATTCTATGAAGTTTTTTGTGCGCTCTAACCACAAGACAATCTATAAAAGACGTTGAGCCAACGTCTCTGCCACAATGCCACCTGTTAATAAGGCTGAATTTCAATGCCTGTTTCTCATTACCATTCAAATGTGCGCTGGTTAATGATTTTTCTGTAATTAACACAATTGAACGTGATAGAAGTAACAAAATCGCTTCCTTGCGGTAACGTTCCCGAAATTTTTATATATTATCGCCTTCATTGATACAAGTGGTAGAGACGCTCTGTATCTGAGCGCTCTGAAATTCAGGCTTTAGATGGACATTTAAAGTCACCATAAGTTTGCAATTTTTCTTGGGAACGTTTGCAGATAACCTAAGTATAAATTTACGTGAGACTATGGAAATGAAACTACACACTTTGACGATGGCAGTAGCGCTTGGGCTGGTTACTGCACCTGCATTCGCAACAACAGATGTTGACGCTCTTGAAAAGCGAATTAATGAATTAGAACAGAGACTTGAACAGACAGAAAAAGTATCCACAGAAGCAAATGAGAAAGCCTCAAGCTTTGAGTTTCATGGCTACGCTCGTTCCGGGCTGCTCATTAATGATGATCTGAATGGTGCAGTGGGTACTGGTCCTTACATGACGGCAGCTGGTGCTATTGGCGCCCCAATTGGACGATTAGGGGTTGAGGATGATCATTATGTGGAAGCAAACCTTATTCACAAACGCTTTGCAGATGATGGTTCCAGCGCATTGTTCCGAATCATGCTGGCAGATAGTACGGAAACCAATAACGAATGGACAGCGAGTGAGAGTCAATTAAACGTTCGTCAGGTATATGCTGAGCTAAACAAGTTGAGCATGTTCTCTGAATCAAGTGCGTTTGCTGACGCAACGTTTTGGGCAGGTAAACGATTTGACCGTGATAACTTTGACATTCACTTCTTTGACTCGGATATCGTTTTCCTATCTGGTACTGGTGCAGGTGTGTATGACATCCAAATGAGCGATTCGTGGAAAGTAAACTTCTCGATCTATGGTCGTGATTTTGGTGAGATTGATAGCTCGTCAACGGATGTTGAAAACTATATCGCGACAATGAACAACCGCTTTGGTAATTGGCAATTGATGCTGAGCGGCATGACGTCTGCTGATAACAATGATCGAGCAGAAGGCTCTGCGGACAAAGGTTTACATGCGATGTTTGCCTACCATGGCGATACCTTCTTTGGCATGAGTGAAGGCTTCTCTAAAACTGGTATTTTGATGGGTGATGGACTGGGGGCGGAACTTAAAGGCATAGGTTCAAACGGTGATTTGCTAGAAGACGCAAAAGCCGTACGCTTGTTCAGCTATGGTGTAACACGCATCGGCGACAATTGGCGTGTAGCACCTGCGTTGTTAGCAGAGCACAGCCAAGATCGCTTTGCCAAAAATGATGAATTTACGTGGGCATCGTTCAACATCCGCTTAGCGCAAGAGTTTACACAAAACTTTGAGATGGTTTATGAAGGCTCATACCAATACATGGACCTAGACAATGCGATTGATAAAGCAAGTGGCAGTTTTTACAAAGCGACAATTGCACCAACGCTTAAGATGTCTACCGCAGCAGGTTTCTTTGACCGTCCGGAGCTACGTTTTGCAGTTAGCTACGTTGATTGGAGCGAAGACTTGAATGGCTACTCGATTAGCCAGGATGCGGGCGCTGCAACGATGGGGGATGGTGGTGAAGTTCTGTTTGCACTGCAAATGGAAACTTGGTTCTAAAGGGCTCTAACCGACAAAGAGTAATAAGAAAAGCGCCAACTGAWWTCAGTTGGCGCTTTTTCATTAACAGGACTGACGCTCAATCGTTTTGAAGGTTAGTACCATCTTACTCATTTCAAAACTTCTGTTGGCAATTCTATCTAGTAACAGTTTCGCACCATTTTCACCTGCTTTATCAAATGCATAGTTAAATGTTGATAAGGTTGGGGTGCACACTGATGCGAGCTCATCATCACCAACTCCTAGCACTAAAACGTCTTTACCCGGTGTTAACCCGAGCTCTTGAATAGCTCTCATCGCACCGATAGCAATACGGTCTGTCGCACAGAACAAGCCATCTAGCTTACGGTTCTCTGTTAAGTGTTGTTTTGCCAATGAATAGCCAGAGTCGATGGTAAAGTCACCACGAGCATGGAAGGCGAGCTCAAAACCATGGTGTTGCAGCGCTTGAACAAATCCTTCAGAGCGTTGCTTATCTACCGCGATATCGTCACCTTGTACGCCAATAAAGCCCATGGTTTGGCAACCTTTTGCAACCAGTCTATTTCCCGCTTCAAACCCTACTCGTGCGTCATCATGAATGATGCTTGGAATATTAAACATGGAACCATCCTGACCGACGAGCACAACTGGGACCGCTGAGTTTTGAATTGCTTTGACCAGCTTGGAATCGAGGTGGGTCGCGTAAAGAATGATCCCTTCAACCCGTTTTTGGTTAAAGATCTGAATATATTCCAGTTCTTTTTCGTGGACTTGGTGAGTGCTAGCAAGTAAGACATGTTTCCCCGCTTTTTCAAGGACCTCGGTTAATCCATCGACGCCTTGGGACGTGGCATGAGAGGAAACCCGAGGAACAATGACACCAACCAGATTGGTCTTTTGAGATTTTAGATCTTTAGCGACTTGGTTTGGCACATAGCCACACTCAGCTACTGCTTGGCGGACTTTCTGTTTTGTCGCTTCTTTTACGCCATACTCATCGTTTATAACCCGTGACACTGTTGATTTTGATACGCCAGCCAGACGGGCGACATCATGCAGACTCGCCATTGTTCCTATCCATTCTGTTTTTCGTTTTTGGGATTGTTTGCAAAGAGAAGATGAAAGGCTCTTTGATAAGTAGCGATTCTAACCTCCTATACTGCTCTTAGGGAGAGAATTTGACGATCATTCTCACATTCTCTCTGCTTTATCTTTGATCATTTGGTTTTGTTGAGCAAAAATCTGTTTTGCAAACGTTCCCGAAAATTTCGCAAGCTCAGATAATAATCCAATGGGGTATGAAATGAATTATCCGGCAGTAGCAAAAGAGTTGTTAACTCTATTAGGTGGTAAAAGCAACATCACTGCACTTGCGCATTGTGCGACACGCTTACGCCTTGCCGTTGCAGATGAGCAAAAAATAGATGAACAAGCGATTGATAGCCTTGAAGGGGTAAAAGGGCAGTTCAAAGTTGCGGGTCAGTACCAAATCATTTTTGGATCAGGCATCGTAAACCAAGTTTATGCAGAAATGGCGAAGTTGACGGGGATGAGTGAAATGTCCACCAACGACGTTGCGTCTGCTGGCGCAGAGAAACAAAACATCGTTCAGCGCGCGGTGAAAGGGCTGTCTGATATTTTCGTCCCAATCATTCCAGCAATCGTCGCTGGCGGTTTGTTGATGGGTATTTACAACCTACTGACTGCCCAAGGCTTGTTTATTGATGGTAAATCCTTGATTGAGGCCAACCCAGGACTGACAGACTTGGCGAACATGATCAACACGTTTGCGAACGCTCCGTTTGTTTACCTGCCTATTCTGCTGGCATTTTCAGCCAGTAAGAAGTTTGGCGGTAACCCATATTTAGGGGCAGCGCTAGGTATGTTGATGGTTCACCCTGACTTGCTGAATGGTTGGGGATTCGGCGGCGCATCTGTGTCTGGCAACATTCCGGTTTGGAATATTCTTGGTTTTGAAATCCAAAAAGTGGGTTACCAAGGTTCAGTGTTACCGGTTTTGGTATCGGCATTCATTCTTGCGAAGGTTGAGCTAGGCTTACGTAAAGTCATACCTTCTGTTTTAGACAACCTTTTAACGCCATTACTGGCGATTTTCATAGCGGGTTTGCTGACGTTTACTGTCGTCGGTCCGTTCACGCGTGATATCGGTTTCCTATTGGGTGATGGTCTGAACTGGCTATACAACACAGCTGGCTTTGTTGGTGGTGCGGTATTTGGTCTTATTTATGCTCCGTTTGTTATTACTGGTATGCATCACAGCTTCATTGCGATTGAAACTCAACTTCTTGCGGATATTGCAACGACGGGCGGCACCTTTATCTTTCCTATTGCGGCGATGTCTAACGTTTCTCAAGGAGCGGCAGCGTTGGCGGTGGGCGTGATGAGCAAAGATAAGAAGATGAAAGGTATTGCGATTCCATCTGGTGTTACGGGTTTGCTGGGTATTACAGAACCAGCCATGTTTGGTGTTAACTTAAAACTACGTTACCCATTTATTGCGGCAGTTTGCGCTGCGGCGTTATCAAGTGCGTTCATCACAATGTTTAATGTGAAAGCTCAGGCATTGGGTGCAGCTGGTCTTCCAGGCATCATTTCCATCACGCCGGATAAGATTGGTTACTACATCGCGGGTATGGTGATCGCGTTCTTGACCGCATTTGTTCTCACCATTGTTCTAGGTATGCGTGACCGCGCTAAAGTCGGTAAAAAAGCAGCGGCTTAATCTGAACTCCTTAAGGGTGGAGTCCCCCAAAGTCCACTTCTTTTCCTAAATGTTTGGGGTGCTAGCCAAGCACTCATGGTTTGGCTAGCCTTTTTCAATTTTTACTTGGTAGTGAATGTGTTCAACACGTTGGACTATCAGGGCTTTAATTTTAAGGTAAGCAAGATGAATCAAGTGTGGGTAACTGGTGATGCTGTTGTCGATCTAATACCGGAATCTGAGACTTCTTTACTCAAATGTCCCGGAGGTGCACCAGCGAATGTCGCCGTAGCAATTGCTCGTCTATCTGGTAAGAGTGCGTTTTTTGGACGTGTGGGTGATGACCCATTTGGTCGCTTCATGCAATCAATACTCGATCAAGAGGGCGTTTGCACGGAGTTTCTCATTAAAGACCCTGAGCAAAGAACATCAACAGTGGTGGTGGATTTAGACGATCAAGGTGAACGCAGCTTTACGTTTATGGTAAAACCGAGCGCTGATCAGTTTATGTCTGTTGAAGACATCCCAAACTTTAAGCAAGGTGACTGGCTGCATGTTTGCTCGATTTCACTGGCAAATGAGCCAAGTCGAAGCAGCACATTTGAGGCGATCAAAAGAGCAAAAGCCGCTGGTGGTTTCATTAGCTTTGACCCTAACTTGCGCGATGAAGTGTGGCAAGATCAATCAGAAATCCAAGCTGTCGTGATGAAGGCTGTAGCGATGGCTGACGTGGTTAAGTTCTCTGAAGAAGAGCTTTTGTTCTTAACTGACTCAACTTCGATGGCACAGGGTTTACAACAAATAGCCGCTTTGAATATTGCGTTGGTCTTGGTGACACAAGGTGCGAAAGGCGTTTGGCGCGTCTTTGAAAGTCAGAGTGAGCTGATCACTGGTCAAGTCGTTAGTCCGATTGATACCACAGGTGCGGGTGATGCTTTTGTCGGAGGGCTACTGGCATGTCTGTCTCGGCATGCCGATTGGAAAAATCATCCTGTTGTTAGCTCTGCGATTCAATGGGCAAATGGCTGTGGTGCATTAGCGACGACGCAAAAAGGCGCAATGACCGCGCTTCCGACCCAGACAGAATTGCTGCGATTTATTGGGCAATGATCTTCAGATCCAATTTCAGTTGAGAAAAATTATGAGCTTAAACAACCGTTGGACTGTAGAGCAAAGGTATCGCCGACTTGAGCAAATCCCTCAGTGTGATATCGAAGAAATGACACTTTCACGTCAGCAAGATAAAGGCTTTCCTAGTTTTCATATCGCCCCTAGATTTGGGCTGTTAAATGACCCAAATGGGTTGTGCTATTTCAATGGTGAGCACCACATCTTTTACCAGTGGACGCCAGTGGGACCAGTCCATGGAATGAAGTATTGGTATCACCTTTCTACTAAAGACTTCATCCATTTTACTGATCATGGTGTTGGTCTTCATCCCGACCAAGACTACGATTCACATGGCGTTTATTCGGGTGGCGCTTTGGTGGAAAACAACCAGGCTTTGCTTTTTTTTACTGGCAACAAGCGTGACCAAAACTGGAATCGAATCCCAACACAGTGTTTTGCCACCATGGACTCAGACGGCAACATTGAAAAGCATGGTGTGGTCATTGAGAACGAACATTACACGGAGCACTTTCGTGATCCAAAAGTTTGGAAGAAAGGCGACGACTATTTGATGGTGGTGGGTGCTCAAACCAAAACTGAGCATGGCTCAATGGCGCTTTATCAAAGCAAAGATTTGAAAACGTGGCAGCATAAAGGTCCTATCAAGACCAAGTTTTCTGACCTTGGGTACATGTGGGAGTGTCCTGATTTCTTTGAGATTAATGGTCAATCGGTGATGCTGTTTTCTCCACAGGGTGTGAGCAGTAGTAATCCTTATGATTTCAAAAACATCTATTCTGTCGCGTATATCGTGGGTGATCAGTTGAACCTAGAGTCGATGACTTTAGAAAACCACCAAGATATTTTACAGCCAGATTATGGGTTTGATTTCTACGCCCCCCAAACCTATTTAGATGAGAGTGGGCGTCGCATTCTTATTGCATGGATAGGGTTGCCAGAAATCGACACACCATCGGTCACACACCAGTGGGCAGGAATGTTGTCTCTTCCTAGAGAACTAACGTTGAAAGATGGTTTTCTTGTTCAAACTCCACTCCCTGAGCTGGAGAGTTTAAGAAAAGAAGAGGTGGTCTTTGCACAATCCCATACACTGGAAAGCACAAGTTGTTTGATCCAATTAGACCTTGTGGGTGATGGTTTTGAACTTGAGCTGAGTAACCTCAAAGGTGACAACATCGTCTTTAGTGCGACAGAGCACGAGTTTATGCTGGACCGTCGTTACATGTCTCATTTGTACGCAGAAGAATTTGGTAGCATTCGAAAAGCACCAAGATTGGACGCTAAGCAGACGATTGATATATATATCGACAACTCTGTCATCGAGATTTTTATTAATGGTGGCAAACACACGATGACCAGTCGTTTCTTTATTGATGACCTCAACAAGGTAACGTTGAAAGGGTTGGAGCAAGCAAGGCTTTTCCCTTTGAAAGGCATCACTGGTTTATTTGAATCTGCTAAGTAACGGTTTCGATTACAAAGATATTAAAACGCCCTTCAYTGASTCARTGAAGGGCGTTTTTCTTTTTAACTATCTTTCACGTACGTAAGTCTTCTGAACCAAAGTATCTAACACTACTTCGCTCTTAGTGACTGTAAAGTTAAGCGGTTGTTCTAAATCACCAAACAGAGGTGCGCCGCCGAGTTGGGCTTACTCATTATTGTTAGCATCTCGAACCTAACTCACATTAACACAACGTTTTTCCTTATAGCGTGAAAGAAAATCCCATAACCAAAGGTTCTAATTAAGTGAAAGGTCAGGACTTTTATTTGAAGATTCCGGCCTAATATCTTGGGTATGCCCATTTATCGAATGCGGTGGGTTACTTCATCATGCTTGCTGGCGCACTGAGTTTGCCAGTTTGATAATGCATTCAAACACAATAAGGGATAACAATGGCTAACGAATACATTCCACCAAAAGTTTGGACAAACGATAACGAAAACGGTGGCCAGTGGGCGAGCATTAACCGCCCGGACTCAGGCGCTCGTCATGAGCAAGAATTGCCTGTTGGGGAACACCCATTCCAACTTTATTCCATGGGGACTCCAAACGGCCAGAAAGTAACGATCATGTTTGAAGAGCTTCTGGCGGCAGGCGTAAAAGAAGCAGAATATGATGCATACCTGATCAAGATTGGTGACGGCGACCAGTTTGGTTCTGGTTTTGTTGCTGTGAACCCGAACTCGAAAATTCCGGCCCTAGTTGACCGTTCAGGTTCTGAGCCAGTGAACGTGTTTGAATCAGGTAACATCCTATTCTACCTAGCAGAGAAGTTTGGTCACTTTCTACCAAAAGAGGGCGCAAAGCGTGCTGAAGTGATGAACTGGTTGTTCTGGCTGCAAGGTTCTGCGCCATACCTAGGCGGTGGTTTTGGTCACTTCTACGCGTACGCACCAGAGAAGTTCGAGTACCCAATCAACCGTTTTACAATGGAAGCAAAACGTCAGTTAGATGTATTAGACAAGCGCCTCGCAAACAATGAATTCCTAGGTGGCGATGATTACAGTATCGCTGATATCGCAACATGGCCATGGTACGGCAACCTTGTACTGGGTCGTGCTTACGATGCGGCTGAATTCTTAGACGTAGAAAGCTATAAAAACGTTGTGCGTTGGGCGAAAGCGATTGATGAGCGAGAAGCTGTCCAGCGTGGTCGTATTGTGAATCGCTCATGGGGAGAAGAGTGGGAGCAGTTACCTGAACGTCACAGCGCAGAAGATATTGATAAGGTATTGAAGCTTAAACCATAAGCAAACTTGGCTCAGTCACTTCAAGTAAGTTTGTTTTCATCCGAACTCATACTCCAAAACTGATCAAATCCATAGCGCATCTTACTAGATGCGCTACTTTTATTTGAATTGTAACCCCGTTGAAGATTATTCAATCTATAGATGGTTCTTTGCTTCTATTTGTCGTTTTCATATTCAACAAGCCCTCTGCATTTCTATTAACTATTAGCTGATGATATTCTAAAAATTTATACTTTAGATAACCTTAAATTTATAACTTAATTTTATATCTAGTATAAATAAACTTAATGATAATTAATCTTTGACATAACCTTTTATTTTGTGTGGAATGTGCAGGTTAATCTATTTAAATTAAAATTTATAGATAAATAAAATTTAAATAATTTACTGAATTCTACATCTAGCTTTGAGCAATGTTTAATTACAACTGCTTATACCATGAAAGAGGATATGTATAATGTCGTCGTTTGATTCGTACTGGGTTGGGGTACGTGAAAGAATTGCTATACAAACTGAAGGTAACCGAAATTTAAAGTCTTTAGTGATAAAAAAGCAGAGAGTGAACTTAAATAACAGTGGCTTATCTTTTCGTGCTAAAGCCGGATGCCTTATCCCTCATTGTTACACTCAGTTTACTGATGACGATACAAACTCAAAGGCATCGAAAAAAGCCTCCCTTAGTTTTAAGAAAGGGAAATTATACTTTTCTCCTGTCTAGTAATAGATAATATTTAGGTTATATATAAATTAAATTTTTATTTTTATCTGAAATTCTGACAATAAATTATTATGTTGTTA
>NZ_JAWJYE010000006.1:0-342674 GCF_032970445.1 Vibrio sp. T13N | reverse complement strand
ATACTTTTGAGGTCTTAAAAAAAATATCTTTTGAAGATGAAAGGGTTAAGGTTTTTAGAAATAATAAAAACTCTGGAGCCGCTATATCCAGAAATAATTCAATTGAAAATGCCAAAGGTGAATACTTGGCTTTTATAGATAGTGATGATTTATGGATTGAGAATAAACTTGAACTACAATTGAAATTTATGATAGATAAACGCATTAACTTTAGCTTTACTGCCTATGAGATTATAGATCATAATGATAACTCGACAGGGAAGTTCGTTGATACGCACCATAAGAAAAGTTTGTCTTACTCTGATATGTTGAGAAAGAAAGCAACATTAGGCTGTTCCACAGTAATGCTAAGAAAGAATGCATTCTCTGATTTAAAAATGCCATTGATAAGGACAGGGCAAGACTATGCATTGTGGCTAAAGCTGTTAAAGGATGGGAATAGAGCTTATCCTTTAACAACAGTGTTAACTAAATATAGAATTCTTCCTAATTCAATATCAAGAAACAAATTTAAAAAAGCCAAGCGACAATGGCAGATATATAGGCAACTGGAAGACTTGTCATTCTTTAGTTCTTTGGAGTGCTTCTGTTTTTATGGCTGGAGAGCTGTTTTCAGAAAGTAGTGAACATTAATTTTTATCTGCATTCAAGTTTGAGTAAAATTTAATGAATAAAAGTAAATTAATTTTAGTAATAACGTTGAGCTCATTTTCATTTTATACTGTAGCGAATTCGATAAGTACTAATTTACCCTCAAATCAAAGTTTTACTGGTTTGGTTTATACACCTAATGCAGAAGTTGTTGATACTGGGAGTTTATCTGTAGCTTTTGCAAGAGGGTTACCGTGGAGGGAGCGTATTAAAAGTAGCGACTCTATCAAGTTGTCTCTTGGCTTAATAGAGGGACTCGAAACCACAGGAAGAATAGCGACTGAAACTTATGACTGTCACATTTTCGAGTCTCGACAAAAGTGTGGAAGTCGTGATCTGTCAATGTCATTTAAATATCAACTCTCTCGACTTTGGGAAAGTGATAAATTTGATGTCGCTTTTGGTATTCAGGACCTTGATGGGTCTTCTCAGTTTTTTTTCTCTAAATATCTTGTTATTGATTATTCTCCCAAGTCTTTCCCTGTTCGTATATCAGCTGGTTATGGTCAGTCAGATATTCCGCTTGGTGTTATGGACGGGCCATTTGGTGGTGTTGAGTTCCAACCATTCAATTTTATTCAGTTGGTAGGTGAGTATGACTCTGAAGAGTTTAATTCTTCAGTAAAAATTTTTACGCCAAAAGAGCTGCTCCCGTATGATWTAACAGCTTCTCTTAGTTATCAGCTCTATTCAGGGCATGAAACAGATAATAGAAGTGTATGGAATGCCGCTTTTTCAATCCCTCTGATATCTGCTTACACACGCTCAGTTAGTTTTTATCAAAACGATATTTCTTTGATAGATAAGCTTTTTGTAGAGCAGAAGAAGTCTCAAGATGCTTCGATCTCCACTTTGGTGAGTGCATTAAAAAATGAAGGTTTCGTTAACATTCAAGTGGGGTTAGTCAATGGTAGAGTGGTGGTGGCTTTAGAGAACCGTCGATACAACCATAATCAAGCAGATGGATTAGGTGTGGCTCTGGGAATTGTTTCGAGTCATTTCGGTCAAAATGCGGCGCAAGATATTGGCGCTGCATCCGATCAATTTGAACTTGTGATGCTTGCCAACCAAAAACCAGTGGTCAGCGTTTTGTCTAACTCTAACTGTTATCAAAGCTTTGTCAATGGTAGCGCAGTTTGCGATGACATTCAGTTTATCACGCGCGATTTGTCGGAAAGATTAGACATGGTTGATTGGAAAACGGAACGAGTCAATTCAGGCACTTTAGATTCGCAGATCGTACTTTCACCTATGGTAAGGCATGGCGTAGCAACCGAGTACGGAGTGTATGATTACTCTTTGGCCATGTCTAGCAACTTATACACCTACCTATGGTCTGGCGCCGCAATTGATGTTCGTCATATTTTACCTTTAGCAGAAAGTGATGATTTTGAAGAGGGTGGGTATTTCGAAGACAGCGCGTATGAGAACGAGATTGATCGTGCAATGGTGCATCAGTTCTTCCGTTTACCATATGTCGATATTGCCAATCAGGTTTCCCTAGGCTTGGTTAAATCGGATTATATCGGTGCGCGCAGCGAATCAGCTTGGTTCTCTCAATCGGGCAACCATGAGTTGGGATTAGAGATGAGCTATTTCCAGCATCAAGACGAAAAAGACAAAAATGGTTATGCAAACCCAGATCGCCAAACCTTTTTAACTCGTTACACATTCTCTATGCCAGAGTGGGATTGGCAGTTTAACGCAACTGCTGGCGAGTTTTGGAAAGGGGATGTTGGCGCAAAATTCACGACATCACATTGGTTTGAAGACATAGAAATATCCGCAAGTTATCAGGTGACAAAGTTTAACGATACAGACGAAGAGCAGTTTGTCACTGTGTCGGTAAAGCTGCCATTAACGCCATGGCGTGATATGTCGCCGGGAGTGATACAAGTTCGTGGTAACGAGGCTTATGATTTCAACGTTACGACACGGGTTGGTAATGATGCTAACCATTTAGCGGCAGGCCAGGGTGATGAACTCGTAATGGATAATAGTATGCTTCGTCGCTACTTTAACCGAGGCCGTTATGGTCAAGAGTACTTTGAGCAGAACAAGCTGCGTATCCGCAACGCTTATTTGCGTTACCTGGGTACTCAATTGAATTAAGTTGTGTTGCTAGTTAGGCTTTTAGTCAATCACCGCACTCTACCGAGAGTTTAGGTGTTTTGATATGCTAGCGTCAGTTAAATAATAGGAAATAAAAATGAAAATTGCTGTAGCAGGCACGGGCTACGTCGGTTTGTCCAATGCCATGTTATTGTCGCAAAACCATGAGGTTGTGGCGGTTGACATTATCCAAGAAAAAGTGGACTTGTTGAACGACAAGAAGTCTCCAATTGTTGATGCGGAAATAGAACATTTTCTTGCAAACAAAGAGCTCAACTTTGTCGCGACGCTAGATAAAGAGCTGGCTTACAAAGATGCAGAGTTTGTTGTTATTGCAACACCAACGGATTATGACCCTCAAACGAACTACTTTAACACCTCTTCAGTTGAAGCGGTGATTAAAGATGTGATGGCAATTAATCCAGATGCGGTTATGGTGATTAAGTCGACTGTACCTGTGGGTTACACTGCGCGTATTAAAGAAGAACTCGGTTGTCAGAATGTTATGTTCTCTCCAGAGTTTCTTCGTGAAGGTAAAGCACTTTACGATAACCTCCACCCGTCTCGCATCATCGTTGGTGAGCGAAGCGAACGTGCAGAGAAGTTCGCTAACCTTTTAGTTGAAGGCGCGGTAAAAGAAGACATCTCGGTTCTGTTTACTGACTCTACAGAAGCAGAAGCGGTTAAGTTGTTCTCAAACACGTACCTTGCGATGCGTGTGGCTTACTTCAATGAACTGGATTCTTATGCTGAAGCACATAACCTTGATGCGCGCCAAATTATTGAAGGTGTAGGCTTAGATCCTCGTATTGGCAATCACTACAATAACCCGTCATTCGGTTACGGCGGGTACTGCTTACCGAAAGATACAAAGCAACTGTTAGCAAACTATCAGGATGTTCCAAATAACATTATCGGAGCGATTGTTGATGCAAACCGCACTCGTAAAGATTTTGTCGCAGAGTCTATTCTCAAGCGAGAACCAAAAGTTGTGGGCATTTACCGCTTAATTATGAAGGCTGGCTCAGACAATTTCCGCGCTTCGTCTATTCAAGGCATTATGAAGCGTATTAAGGCAAAAGGTATCGAAGTCGTGGTGTATGAGCCAGTACTTAAGGAAGATGAGTTCTTCCACTCTGCCGTTATCCGCGATATTGAAGAGTTCAAACAAATGTCTGATGTTATTGTTTCTAACCGCATGGTTGAGGAACTTGCTGATGTTGCTGATAAAGTCTACACCCGTGATCTGTTTGGTAGCGATTAATTCGTATTTATATTCAAAATAATATAACAGGCTCCCTCAGAGGAGCCTTTTTTTAGTTGGTAATGGTTATGATTAAAAAATGTTTATTCCCTGCGGCGGGTTACGGTACACGTTTCCTTCCTGCAACTAAGTCGATGCCGAAAGAAATGATGCCAGTGGTGAACAAGCCATTGATTGAATACGGTGTTGAAGAAGCCATTGAAGCGGGCATGGATGGAATGTGTATTGTTACAGGTCGTGGCAAACACTCCCTGATGGATCACTTTGATAAAAACTACGAGCTAGAGCATCAAATTAGCGGTACAAGTAAAGAAGCGCTGCTTGATGATATTCGTTCTTTGATTGATTCAGCGAGTTACACTTACATCCGTCAGCGTGAAATGAAAGGCTTAGGTCACGCTATTCTTACGGGACGTGAATTGGTCGGTGATGAACCGTTTGCTGTCGTGCTCGCGGATGACCTTTGTGTGAATGAAGACAAAGGCGTTCTAGCGCAAATGGTTGAGCTGTACAAACAGTTCCGCTGTTCAATCGTTGCGGTACAAGAAGTACCGGAATCAGAAACGCATAAATACGGTGTGATTGCTGGCGAGATGATCAAAGATGATATCTTCCGCATTGATAACATGGTTGAAAAGCCAGAGCCAGGTACTGCACCTAGCAATCTAGCGATTATTGGTCGCTACATTCTGACCCCTGATATCTTTGAGCTGATTGAAAATACAGAGCCGGGTAAAGGTGGCGAGATTCAAATCACCGATGCGTTGATGCAACAAGCTCAATCTGGTTGTGTTTTGGCATACAAATTTAAAGGTCAGCGCTTTGATTGCGGTAGCGTAGAAGGCTACATTGAAGCAACAAATTACTGCTACGAGAACCTTTATAAGAAGGATTCCAGTGCGGAGCTCGCGAAAAAACCAACCGTGAAAATTGCCGAGCCAGCATAATTCAGAACTTCCTATCGGTGTATTCCGAGTGGATAACACGCAAACAAAAAGGGATGCATGATGCATCCCTTTGTTATTTCTACTCTCAGTAAAAACGAGATTAAGCTTTTGCTTTAGCCGCTGCTTTTGCGATTGCTGCGAAGCTTTTCGCGTCTAGTGAAGCACCGCCAACTAGAGCGCCGTCGATGTCTGGTTGTGAGAAGTAAGCTTCAGCGTTTTCTGGCTTAACAGAGCCACCGTATTGGATGATTACTTGTGCTGCAACTGCTTCGTCTTTCGCAGCGATAAGTGCGCGGATAGAAGCGTGGATGCGTTGTGCATCTTCAGCGGTTGCTGCTTTACCAGTACCGATAGCCCAGATTGGTTCGTAAGCGATGATTGCGCCGTTTAGAGCTTCAACACCGTAAGTGTCGATAACTGCGTTGATTTGACGTGCACATACTGCTTCAGTTTCGCCAGCTTCGTTTTGCGCTTCAGATTCACCGATACAGAAAACAGGAGTTAGGCCGTTTTCTTTTAGGAAGTTGAATTTCTTCGCGATGAACTCGTCAGATTCGTTGTGGTATTCACGACGCTCTGAGTGACCGATGATGATGTGAGTAGCACCGAAATCTTTCAGCATTTCTGGAGACATATCGCCAGTGAACGCACCGCTGTTGTTTAGGTCAGTGTTTTGAGCACCTAGGATGATCTTGTTACCGCCTTCAGCGATTACGCGCTCTGCTAGGTCGATGTAAAGTGCTGGTGGAGCGACTGCTACGTCAACACCTTCAACGCCTTCAAGCTCAGCGTTAAGACCAGTTAGCAGCTCAGTTACCATTGCTTTGCTGCCGTTTAGTTTCCAGTTACCCATCACTACAGGACGACGCATAGGAATATCTCCCTTATCTTTAATGTAAATAGTCAATTAATGTAAAAAATCTACGTAGGAATATAACAGAATAATGTGAACAGATCATGATTGGCGTCATGTCTTGTCCGGCTTTCTTTACTGATTCGACCAAGCAGCGATCCTGTTATTTTTGTCAAAAGCAATCGATTGGTGATCACGTAGACAGAATGATAGTTCATTCCTCGGAAATTGCTGCTGAGATTGGTATTACTACGCGCTGGAATTAATTGTTGTAGAAAGGAATCAAAATGCCAAATCTCGTTTTAGAGTATTCAAACTCGGTGGAAGAACGTGTCAATGTTCAGGGGTTGCTGGAGGACTTACATAAAACGGCGTTAGAGAGTGGCCTTTTTGAACTCGCGTCAGTGAAATCTAGAACGCTCCGGAGCCACAATTGGTTAATTGGGGAAGAGGGCGATAGCCTCGACTTTATCCATATCAACTTTGATTTGCTATCTGGCCGTTCCCAAGAGCAGAAGCGAGAACTGTCACGAGCCTTGATGGAGACACTTCAAGAGCAAGCCAGTCACGTGCACAGCTTAACGGTCAATATCCGAGACATGGACGTAGACAGCTTCCAGAAGGTAGTGAATTAGGTTGAACCGAGTTTCTTGAGAGCAGTGAGCAGGGTTAAGTATCGTTAGATGCAGGGTACTGAAAGCTAATAGGCCTTATCGAGCGTTTATCGTTGCTTGAGCTTAGTCTCGCTCTGCTTGTTATAACGGCACTATTGGCGCTTACACAGCAGGTGTACTTTCCAAACCATATCGACTCGGCTAATCTATAACCTTTCTATTTTGGGGTAAAATTTGATGTCGACTAAAGAGTTACTGTTTTCTTTTCAAGGACGTATAAACCGTAAAACCTACTGGATTTGGAACGTCATTTACTATGTCTCTATTCTAGGTTTTGGTGCTGGAATCAGTAAGCTATTTCCTACTTTCTCCTATTTACTTCTCCCTATTTTCTTGGTGATTTTGTTAATCCCTGATTTGGCGATCACCACCAAGCGTTGGCATGACCGCAACAAATCAATCTATTGGCTAGCACTGAATATTCCGTTGATTATCGGACGAATCGCTACGCCAATGACCAGCCCTGTTGCACAAGAGCCGTCGACACCGCAAATGTTCGTTGCTTCCATTTCTCTGATTTGTGGTTTATGGATTCTAATTGAATGTGGCTTCTTAAAGGGGACATCAGGACCAAACCAATATGGCCCTGAGCCGGAGTAATCGCTTTAAGTAACGTGCGCGCTGAAAGTAGATTCTTAGTCTCGCTGAGGCTCGCTAGAATGACGAGCTTTTTTGATCTAGAGCTTGCTATTTTAACCGTCATTCTGAACAGTGAGGGACGAGCATGATTCAGAATCTATCGTCTGCTTGAGCAGTGGCTAAGGTGAGCGGGAGAGAATAGGAGCTTGCTGTTACCAGATTCTTAGTCTCGCTAAGGCTCGATAGAGTGACGAGCTCTTTTGATTTAGAGGCTGTTAAACTCACCGTCATTCTGAACAGCGAGGAACGAGGTGATTCAGAATCTATCGTCCGCTTGAGCAGTGGTTAAGGTGAGTGGGAAAGAATAGGAGTTTGCTGTTACTTGATTCTTAGTCTCGCTTGAGCTCGCTAGAATGACGAACGCTTTTGACCTAGAGCGAGCTTATTAAAGTCACCGTCATTCTGAACAGCGAGGGACGAGCGTGATTCAGAATCTACGCACAGAGCGCTCCGAGTTTGAACTGAGCGATTAAATTACAATGGAAAAGTAACAGCGAATCATGAAGGAGAATGAATCATCGATAGGACGCCTTGCGTTTATATCCTAACGTCAAACAACAACGCCGTTCTTTACATTGGTGTTACCAGTCAGCTGCCTCAAAGAATATGGCAGCATAAAAACGGAGTAGTTGAGGGATTTACCAAGAAATACAACGTTCATAAGCTCGTTTACTTTGAGTTATTCGAAGATATGGCAACTGCCATAAACCGAGAAAAGCAGCTCAAGCAGTGGAAGCGTGAGTGGAAGTTAGCCTTGGTAAGAGAAACGAACCCTAACTTTCTCGATCTATCTACTGAGTATCAGTAAAAATCATCCCTACCTTTAAATGCCTCTAAACTAACCACATCCGCTTTTTGAGTCGGTGCCGTTTCCCCTTGTAGCGCCGCTCTGAACTTCACGACCTGTTTTTGTAATTCGTTCATCAATACCACATTGGTGTGGTGAGGGTTTTTACACGTGCTGATGACCCTATCGATGTGGCTTTGCTGAGCCCACAGTCTTTCTTGCATGTTTTCTGATGCACTTTCGATCATCTCTTTTGCCATTTCATGACGAAATTGCTCAAAAGCTTCTGGATCTCGCTCTGCCATTCGAACCATTTCATCGAATGGCGGAAGCGTTTGAGAAGGGTAGTGACGTAGAGTAGACATCAATGTTCTCCAAATCCTTATGGAAATTGCCTTTAGTTACTAAAAGCCTATACCACTAGAAAGAGGAGAGAGGATGAATTCTTCAGCCGTCTCACTTATAAGAGAAGCTTTTAAGCTTGAGATTGAATAAGTGCGGCATGTCGATGTTTGGTTGTGGTAGTTACTGCAGTTGTTGGATGCGGTACACGCAGCGTCTTTGACCGCTGATGATATGCTCGGTGCGCTCTACTTTGGTGTCACGTCCAAGTAAAGACTGAAAGACACTTAATTCTGATTGGCACAAGCTTGGGCAGCGAGTTGCGGCTTTACAAATCGGGCAGTGATTTTCGATCAAGATAAATCCGTTCTCATCTTGCTCAAGCTCGGCCATATAGCCTTCTTGTTCTCTGAGTGTCACAAGAGTTTCTAGTTTGCTTTGCAGAGAGTTGCATTGCTCAAGGTGCTGACGATAACTTTGTAACGTGAGTTTTTCTCTTTCCGATGTGACTTTGTCCAGTCCATCTTTGCCAAAAATGTGTTCGACAGCCTCTATAAACTGAATGGTCAACTCACCGTGACGGTCAGCAAATTGCTCATGACCTTTTTGAGTGAGAGACCAATGGCGAGCGGGGCGACCCACTTTGACTTTGACGTCATGAATAGACAGGATGCCATCATCTTCTAAACTCTGAAGGTGCTGACGTGCCCCCATGGTTGTCATACCCAGCTCAGAAGAGAGTTGTTTTGCAGTGACGGAACCATCACGCTTAACGATTTGCAATATCCTATCTACGGTCTTCATATACCCACCATTTATACGTCAGTACATATTATGCGCGATAGGGTTAGTAAAGAAAAGTGTTGACTTAGTTTGAGTGGGGATCTGTTGGGTCTATGTTCATGCGAACCAATATATATCGCCACTCTGAACAGCGAGAAACGAGTGTGCTTCAGAATCTATCGTCCGGTTGTGCAATGGTTATGGTGAGAGGGAGAGAATAGGAGTTTGCTGTTATTAGATTCTTAGTCTCACTGGAGCTCGCTAGAATGACGAGTTCTTTTGATTTAGAGCTTATTAAAGTCACCGTCATTCTGAACAACGAGGAACGAGTGTGATTCAGAATCTATCGTCCGGCTGTGTAGGGGTTATGGTGGGAGGGAGAGAATAGGAGTTTGCTGTTACTGGATTTTTTAGTCTCGCTGGAGCTCGCGAGAGTGACGAACTCTTTTGATTTAGAGCTTACTGTGGTAACCGTCATTCTGAACAGCGAGGAACGAGTGTGAGAAAGAAAGGCTCCAACTCAGATTGGCTAGAGCCTCGAGAAATGCTTAAAGAATAATATCACGCACTTCTGGATCTTTACGATCTAGGTAGTGAGTTGACTTAATACGACGAATAGTACGGCATCGACCACGCACGAGCAGCGTTTCTGTCGTTGCGATATTGCCTTGGCGAGAGATGCCTTCTAGCAAGTCACCTTTAGTAATGCCTGTTGCTGAGAATACCACGTTGTCGCTGCGTGCCATGTCTTCCATTTTGAGGACAACATTCGCTTTTACGCCCATTTCATCGCAGCGTTTTAGTTCGTCTGCGCCGTAAATGCGGTTTTCTTCAGTATCGCCTTTTACTTCATGACGAGGAAGTAGACGACCGTGCATGTCACCGTCTAGCGCTCGAATCACCGCGGCTGAGACGACCCCTTCTGGCGCGCCGCCAATACAGTACATCATGTCCACTTCACTGTCTGGCATACAAGTCAGAATAGAGGCAGCCACGTCACCATCAGGCACCGCAAAGACACGTACGCCCATTGCTTGCATTTCTGCAATAACGTCATCGTGGCGAGGTTTCGCAAGGGTAATAACGACTAAGGTATCAAGTGGTTTGTTCAGGGCTTTTGCTACGTTCTCTAGGTTCTCTTTTAACGGCTTTTCTAAGTCAATCACGCCTTTTGCACCAGGGCCAACAACCAGTTTTTCCATGTACATATCTGGCGCTTTAAGAAAGCTGCCTTTCTCACCTGCGGCAAGTACGGCTAGTGCGTTTGACTGTCCCATTGCCGTCATACGCGTCCCTTCAATCGGGTCGACTGCAATATCTACTTCATCACCACCAATACCCACTTGCTCACCAATGTATAGCATTGGCGCATCATCGATTTCACCCTCACCAATGACAATTTCACCACTGATATCTGTTTTGTTCAGTAGGGTGCGCATAACTTCAACAGCTGCGCCATCGGCTGCATTTTTATCGCCACGGCCAAGCCATTTGTAACCAGCCAAAGCTGCACCTTCAGTCACACGGGAAAATGCCATTGCTAAATCGCGTTTCATGATGTCTCCAAGTAAGCAAGAGGGAAGAAGAATTTGCGCGGCGATTCTATCACAACGTAGGGTAAACGTTTGCCTTTTTGCGGAGCTTTTACTTTATCTAACTTGAATTTGATCAATACTTAGGGCGATTTTCAGCGTGGCGGGAGGCAAAATCCTTGCTCAAAAATGCTTCGGCGATAAGAAAAGTCAGCGTTTAGTGAGATTGCGCCGATTTTTTGACCGAATGATGCGAAATATCGAATATAGTGAGTGTTTCTCATCGCGACGCTGAGTAGAATGAACCTTATATAGGTTAGGTGTGCATCAATCTCGCACATCGTCCCAACGGAATAACATAGGTAGGCCAAGATGTCTTTTGAAGTACTAGAACAACTAGAATCTAAAATTCAAACTGCAGTTGACACAATCACTCTTCTTCAGATGGAAGTCGAAGAGCTGAAAGAAGATAAAGCAAAACTTGCGGAAGAAGCGAACGAGCTTCGCTCTCAACGTGAAGAGCTAGAGCAAAAAGCACAGCAAGCACAACAAGAGCACGCGCAATGGCAAGAGCGCATTCGTGCACTACTTGGCAAAATGGACGAAGTGGAATAATTCGGCTTCTTCATTCCAAATTAAAAACACCCGCGTTAAGCGGGTGTTTGTGTTTTGGGCAAGTTGAAAATCGTTGGGACAAGCTCGATTCTGATAGCCAAGAGAAGGCCCTATAACTTAGGCGTCTAAGACTCGCTATGCTTCTTCATCCAACTCTAAATCAATATTCAATGGTTCAGGCGACAGGATAATTCCGGTGCTATCGGCATAAATATAATCTTCAGGTAAGAAGCTGACGCCGCCAAAGTTGACTGGTACATCTAATTCGCCAATACCCTGGCTGGTCGCTCCAACAGGAATAGAGGCGAGGGCTTGAATGCCTAAGTTCATATCTTCAAGTTCATCTACTTCACGAACACAGCCGTAAACGACAATGCCTTCCCACTCGTTTTCTTCCGCAATGGTTGCGATTTCTGCATCGATAAGGGCTTTACGTAGGGAACCGCCACCGTCAATTAACAAAACGCGACCAAGTCCATCTTGCTCTAATGTCTCGCGGATCAACGAATTATCTTCAAAACACTTGATGGTGGTGATTTGCCCGGCAAATGAAGCGCGACCGCCAAAATTACTGAACATTGGTTCAACCACATCTACCTGATCGAGGTAGATATCACAGAGTGCTGAGGTATTGTATTCCATAGCGTACCTTTCTAAACAGAAATTGGTTGTCTTTGAGTATATCTAGGCATTAAGTCAATGCAATGACAATCCTTTTTTAACTTACTAGAGTTTGAGCTACCACAATTGTTGCAAACAAAACGTTGGTGACTAAAGAGCATTTCACGATGACTGGCATCATTGGTGCTATCTGAGCGGGCTTTTGTGTATGCCAAACCGCTTTACCATGATCGGCCACGAAATAAATACTAAGTAAAAATGGCAAGCTAATCCAAACGGGTTTGTCTTGAATTAACAAGTAAGCCGCAAAGGCAAGAATAGCACCTCCAAGTAAAACAAAGTGGTACTGCTTGGCTTTGCGTTGACCCAAACGCACTGCGACCGTGCGTTTACCACACTCTCGGTCGTTTTCGATATCACGCATATTGTTGATGTTGAGTACTGCAACGGCGAGTAAACCGCAGCCTAGAGCTGGTAAGAATAGCGTGGTATCTACGTGACCAGTATGCAAGAAATAGGTACCGGATACGCCGAGTAAACCAAAAAACAAGAAAACTGAAATATCGCCAAGCCCCACGTAACCGTATGGTTTGCTACCCATGGTGTAAGCAATCGCCGCGAGGATGGCTAAAATTCCCAGCCCGATAAACGTCACAATGCTTTCCAGTGAGCTTAGTGAATAGAAAACTAACACTAAGCCAGAAATAGCGGTCAGAACGATGTTAAAGATAATCGCCTGTTTCATCTGTTTCGCACTTACCGCGCCAGACTGCATCGCTCGTAATGGGCCAAGGCGTTTGTCGTTATCTGTACCTTGAACGGCATCGCCATAGTCGTTCGCAAGGTTGGATAGAATTTGCAGCAACGTCGCGGTTACGAAAGCCATGATGGCAATTGTCGGTGAAAAATGACCCGCCGAGTAGGCGAGTACGCTACCCGTTAAGATAGAGACTAACGCCAGAGGTAGTGTTTTTGGGCGAGCGGCTTCAAGCCAGATCTGTAAAGATTGTTTCATGGAAATTTCGTGCTAGTAACCAATGTGCCCAGTATAAGCACAAAGAGGCAGATACGCTATTGACCTAAAACAACTCAACTAGAAGTCAAAGGGTGAAGTAGAAGGAAAGCAGTTTCGATATTTGAGGCGATAAAATAGCCCTCTTTTTGGAAAGTAAAGGGTACGGAGAACGCTGCTATTAGATTCTTAGTCTCGCTTGAGCTCGCTAGAATGACCAGATCTTTTGATTTAGGTGTTGTCACAGTAATCGTCACTCTAAACAAAAAGCCCAGAAACAAGGTTCTGGGCTTTGGTGGGATAGATTGCGATTAAAGAATAAAGCGGCTTAGATCTTCATCTTCAATCGTGTCGCCTAGGCGCTCTTTCACATAAGCGGCATCGATAACAAACTTCGCACCAGATTGCTCCGCCGCGTCGTAAGAGATTTCATCCATTAAGCGCTCCATAACGGTATGCAAGCGACGAGCACCGATGTTTTCTGTGCTTTCGTTGACCGTCCATGCCGCTTCCGCGATTTGCGTGATGCCATCTTCTGTGAACTCGATGTCCACATCTTCCGTTTTCATCAACGCAACGTACTGCTCTGTTAGAGAGGCTTTTGGCTCTGTCAGAATGCGTTTGAAGTCGTTGCTGCTTAGTGCTTCTAGCTCAACACGAATTGGTAGACGACCTTGCAATTCTGGGATCAAGTCAGATGGTTTTGCCACTTGGAATGCACCAGATGCAACAAACAGAATGTGGTCTGTTTTTACCATGCCGTGCTTGGTTGATACCGTGCTGCCTTCAATCAATGGAAGTAGGTCGCGCTGAACACCTTCGCGTGAAACGTCTGGGCCTGAGCTCTCGCCGCGTTTACAGATCTTGTCGATCTCATCGATAAATACGATGCCGTTGTTTTCAACGTTGAAAATCGCCGCTTCTTTTAGCTCTTCTTGGTTAACCAGTTTCGCCGCTTCTTCTTCCGCTAACGCTTTCATTGCGTCTTTGATTTTCAGCTTACGTTTTTTCTTAGTGTCGCCTGCCAGGTTTTGGAACATGCCTTGCAGCTGGTTAGTCATCTCTTCCATACCTGGGGGCGCCATGATCTCTACGCCCATTTGTGGTGCGGCTACGTCGATTTCAATTTCTTTATCGTCTAGTTGGCCTTCACGCAGTTTCTTACGGAAGATCTGGCGAGTGTGAGAAGACTCTTCCGTTTGCTCTGCTTGACCCCAGCTATCACGTGCTGGTGGCAGTAGCGCATCAAGAATGCGTTCTTCTGCTTGCTCTTCTGCGCGGAATTTCACTTTTTCCATCGCTTGTTGATGCGTCATTTTTACCGCGACATCAGTCAGGTCACGGATGATAGTTTCAACTTCTTTACCAACGTAACCCACTTCGGTGAATTTTGTCGCTTCAACTTTGATGAAAGGGGCATTTGCCAGTTTTGCGAGGCGGCGTGCGATTTCAGTCTTACCAACACCAGTAGGACCAATCATCAAAATGTTTTTTGGCGTCACTTCGGCGCGCAAGCTTTCTTCAAGCTGCATACGGCGCCAGCGGTTACGAAGTGCAATCGCAACCGAACGCTTGGCTTTTTCTTGACCGATAATGTGGCGGTTCAATTCATGAACGATTTCGCGAGGCGTCATTTCAGACATATTCTTTCCTTACTTCGTTACGATTACGCGGTTGGTTTTTCAGGCTCTACCGTTGAGTCTAGCTCTTCTACTGTGTGGTGGTGGTTGGTGAAGACACAAATATCACCCGCGATGTTGAGGGCTTTTTCCGCGATCTCACGAGCATCTAGATCTGTGTTTTCTAGTAGGGCGGTTGCTGCAGCTTGTGCGTAAGCACCACCAGAGCCAATCGCAATCAGGTCGTGTTCTGGCTGTACGACATCACCATTACCGGTAATGATTAACGATGCGGTTTCGTCGGCAACGGCAAGCAAGGCTTCGAGCTTGCGCAGAGCACGATCGCTACGCCAGTCTTTGGCTAGCTCAACCGCAGCCTTAGTTAGGTGGCCTTGGTGCATTTGCAGCTTGCTTTCGAAGCGCTCAAAAAGGGTGAAGGCATCCGCAGTGCCGCCAGCAAAGCCCGCTAGTACTTGGTTGTTATATAAGCGGCGAACTTTGCGCGCATTACCTTTCATTACGGTATTGCCTAGAGATACTTGGCCATCACCCGCGATGACGACTTTATTATTTCGACGTACAGATACAATGGTAGTCACAGTCGACCTCTTGATTATTTCTCTTTGGATTTAATTCAGTATATGGGGGAGGGGAAATAGGGATTCAAGGGGGCAAAAAGAAAGGCCCTAGGATCTTAGCTCCTAGGGCCTGAGTTTAAAGATTTTCTTTCCAAATCGCACATGGCTCGATTTTCGCGCGTTGCAGTTTATGACGGTCACGTTCTGCATCACGTTTGAACTTATACGGACCTAGCACCACGCGATACCATGAACTGCCTTCTTTCTTACGAATCTTGCTCGACATCCCTTGGAACGCGATTGCAAGCTTGCGCTCTTCCGCTTGTGCCTGGGTTTTGTACGCGCCACACTGCATGATGTAAGGAATTTTAGAAACTTCAATTTCTTTGGCCACAACTTCAACTTCACGTTTCGGTAGTGACTCAACATATTCCCACTTTTCTTCTGGTGGTGGCGGCAAGTCTTTTTTCGGCTTTGGTTTGCTTACAGTGGTTGTTGGCTGCTTCACGACAGGTTGTTTGGGTTCTGGGTCGCTACTCAAAAGGTAAAGACCATAGCCAAAACCACCCACGAGCAAGATAGCGAGCAGGCCACTACGCCAAGGTTTTTTTCTTCTCGGCGGCTGTTTTTTTGTCGACTTTTTTGGGGCGCCTCGCCCCCGTCTTACATAATCTCTATTTGCCACGGTTATTTCTGGTCATCAAGGATTCTTGCAAATATGTTAATCCAGAACGAGTTGAGAAAACACCCTATTGATAGAATCTTGATAGCTAAAGCGCGACAACGCCCGAGTGTAGGAGTGTGTTTCCGTTCTTGCTTATATTTATTCGGAGATACACAAAAAGCAGGAGGGGCAAATAAAAAGCGGCGCCTTAGCACCGCTTTGGGTATGAATACCTAATCTTTAGGTTAAGGGCGCTGTGGTGGCGCTGCACTTCCGCGAATGACGAGGTTAGTTTCAAGTAGGCGCGAGCCTGAATGCACGTCGTGTCCTTTTAACATTTCAAGCATCATTAGCATCGCTTGTCGACCAATCTCATAGCGAGGCTGAGAGATAGTGGTCAACGGTGGATCGCAGTACTGAGCGAAGTTAATGTCATCAAAGCCCACAACAGAGAGATCTTGCGGTACTCGTAAGCCAAGCTTTTTCGCTTCTTGAATTGCGCCGATGGCCATTGTGTCACAGTGGCAGAAAATAGCCGTTGGTGGCTCTGGCAATTCGAGCAGTTTACGAACGGCTTTTGCTCCGCCATCAAAAGAGAACTCAGTAATGACACTATATTGTGGATCTTTATTGATGCCGGCACGGCGCAGGGCTTGTTGGTAGCCTTGCTGGCGGAACTGACACAATATTGCTGTATCTGGTCCAGAGATTTGAGCAATGCGTTTATGACCTAATTGGGTTAGGTAATTCACCGCTTCAAATGCTGAGGTCAGGTTATCAATATGTACTGTCGGAAGCTCGAGTTCAGGCGCAAATTCACACGCCATTACCATCGGAGGTAAGTTCTTTTGCTCTGGCTTACTGACATCGAACGGTAGATCTGTGCCAAGCAGTAGCATTCCATCCGCCTGCTTAGTAAATACGAGGTTAACGAAAGAACTTTCGCGTTTCTTCTGTTGTCCGCTATCGCCCAGCAGGACTAGATAGCCATGTTCCATGGCAGCATCTTCAATACCGCGAATAATTTCAGAAAAATAAGGATCACAGATGTCGGGAACGATAGTGACAATGGTTTTTGATTCGTTTCTACGTAAGTTGCGCGCTAATGAGTTTGGAGAATAACCCGCTTCAAGTACGGCATCTTCTACTCTTTTTCTCGTTGAAGAAGAGACCTTCTCTGGGTTCATTAATGCTCGAGATACCGTAGCCGTAGACACTCCCGCAAGCTGGGCAACATCCTTCATTGTCGCCATAGTTTTTAACCTCTCGTTTATTTTTTTGCCAAGATGACGTTATTCCTGTTTGAAATCATAATAATCACGCTGAGTTAGAGCATCGTTTGCTCTTCGCTCAGTTCGTGTTAACAAGTGGAAAAATGGATTCTTCACTGCGACATCAATTTGTGGGAATAGTCATTGTTTTAATCTAAGCCTGTGCGAACAAGTCACTTTAGACTTTTCTAATTTGGATAGTCTATTCATTTCTAAAGTGAAAGTTACGGTCTGTTTAACAAAAATTGCAATCCCGTCGTGATGCCCGTCACATTAAATGGTAATTCATTACATAGTTAAACGTTTGCTAGCTGAGATCTTGTGGCTCTATGTCTAAATTCCAGCGAACTTTCTTGGCATTTGGCAACAACTCAATAGCAGGTTTGGCACTGGTTAATAACTTTTGCATCAATGAACGATGCTGGGTTTGAAGTAACAGCTGCCAGCGGTATTTGCCTGCGCGTTTGGCGAGAGGTGATGGTGTTGGACCCAGCACCATGCAAGTGTCGTCAAATAAAGGGTGCGATTCTAAGGTAAAGCGAACCTGACGTAAGAAATCTTCAACCACTTCACTTTGGTTTGCTTCTGCTTTAAACAGAGTCAAGAAACTATAAGGCGGAAGCTGAGCCAGTTTGCGTTCTTCCAGAGCTGTCATAGCAAAGTGACGATAGTCTTTTTGAAGTAGGGCTTGCAGCAAGCTGTGCTCAGGATGGTGAGTTTGCAGGATCACTTCGCCAGGTTTACTTGCTCGGCCAGCACGACCTGCGACCTGAATAAACAGCTGAGCTAATCGCTCCGAAGCGCGAAAATCACTACTATACAAAGAGCCATCAACATCCAAAAGAGCAACGAGCGTTACATTTGGAAAGTGGTGCCCCTTAGCCAGCATTTGAGTGCCTATCAGTATTTGGTATTCACCTTTACGAATCGATTCAAGGGCATCTTCCAAACTACCTTTACGACGTGTACTATCTCTGTCGATGCGAATGGCTTTGTATTCTGGAAACAACTGAGCCAATTGTTGTTCGAGCTGTTCCGTACCTACGCCGACGGTAACCAGTTGAGTTGAACCACATCCCTGACACTGATGAATGACAGGTTGTTGTGAGCCGCAGTGATGGCAGCGTATTTCGTTGCTGTAATGGTGGAACGTATAGTACGCATCACAGCGTTTACATTCTGCAATCCAACCACATTCATGGCACATCAAAGCGGGCGAGAAACCTCGGCGGTTAAGAAACAACATAACCTGATTGCCTACTTTTAAGTGTTTGCGCATTTCGGCAATCAGTTGGGCGGATAAGCCACTTTCTAAATACTGACCTTTTACATCTAACACTTTATTGGTGGTTGGCACAGCAGAGCCAGCTCGTTGGGTGAGTGTTAAATGGTGATATTTACCAGACAGCGCATTATGTAGGGTTTCTAACGCTGGCGTCGCTGAGCCAAGGACAATCGGCACTTGCTCTTTATGGGCGCGCATGACAGCAACATCACGAGCGTGGTAACGCAAGCTGTCTTGTTGCTTATAAGAGGAGTCATGCTCTTCATCAACGATAATAATCCCCAAATCAGCAAAAGGTGTCAGTAGGGCTGAGCGCGTACCAATGATGATCCCCGCGGCTTTATCGCGAGCCGATAACCAGGCGTTCAAACGCTCTGTTTCATTCAAACCGGAATGAATCACATCTACTGGGACATTAAATCGATGTTTAAAGCGGTTGATGGTTTGGGGCGTTAGACCGATCTCAGGTACTAAAACTAATGCTTGTTTCCCTTGCTCTAGAACGGGCTTGATAAGGTTTAAGTAAACTTCGGTTTTACCGGATCCCGTGACCCCTTCTAATAAATAGCAAGCAAAGCCCGTTTGGCTATTTACGCTGGCAATCGCGAGTGCTTGTTCATGGTTAAGCTTTGGTTTCTCTACCGCACACTCTACATTTTGACTCCATTTCGTAATGGTCGGCTTTTTCTCGATGCGCTCGACCCAACCTTTTTCTTCGAGATTTTTTAAGATGGTCGAGTTTACTTCTTGATCCAAGAGCTCTTGATGCGAGATTGGGCCGTTGATCATCATTTGGAGTGCACGCTGTTGTTTTATCGCACGTCCAAGCCCTTGCATGAGCTTATTTCTTCCTGCTTCTGTCAGTTGCCATTCTTGTAGCGTTGCAAAGTCGGCCGGTTTGCCTTTCCTCAGCGCGGCAGGCATTGCATTGTGTAGAGTGTCACCTAGAGGGTACTGATAGAACTGGCTGCACCAATTTAGCAGAGAATAAAGCGTCTCTGGCCATATCGGTTGGGAGTCTAATACCGCTTTGATTGGCTTAAGTTGATCTTTAGGAAAGTCAGAGTCGTTCACCATTGCGGTGACGATGCCGACTAAGGTTTGGCGTCCAAAAGGTACGGAAACGCGTCCACCAATGATCGGAAACAGGTGCCCCGGAATGGCGTAATCAAATTGTTTGTCGAGCGGAACGGGTAATGCCACTCTAGCAATGGTTGGACGCATAAATTCTTAGCTATTAAAAAGAGGGAAAGGAAATGAGAGTCTATTAAAATCGGTATGGAAATTCGAGTAAAGCTATGTGATTCAGCGTGAATCGTGCCTCTATGATTAGTCTGGCTAAAAAAGTGGCGAAAAAGTTGCCAAATGTGTTGATCCGAGCAATGTGATTCTTTACTATATCGCGCCTTGAGATATGGCTTCGGCAATTAGTTGATGCGGTATCCCATTTTATTATTAATTGCGTGTGGTGTGCGGCTTAGATTCGTATAGCGACACGGCCTACTATTGAGGTTATCCCATGAAAGCTGGTATCCACCCAGAATACAAAGCAGTAAAAGCGACTTGTTCTTGCGGCAACTCTTTTGAGTTCAACTCTACTCTAGGTAAAGAGTCTATCCACCTAGACGTATGTGACAAGTGTCACCCATTCTACACTGGTAAGCAACGTATCGTTGATACAGGCGGCCGTGTTGATCGCTTCAACAAGCGTTTCGGTGCACTATCAAGCGGTAAGAAATAATAGCAGCCGCTATTACGATTACAGTTTAGAAAAGGACGCTTCGGCGTCCTTTTTGTTTAATGGCTACCAAGCGAAGAGGGATGTATAGGGTTTGGAATATTCCCGATTATTTTTCACTCAGCGCTTGCAACCTAAAGTGTGATCTGTATAATGCAGCGCACTGGTTAAGCCAGTTGTGAACCAATGAGCAGTGAGGAGCGAGCAAATCTAAGGATTTGCTAGGTAATGTATACTCAGCTTATGTTCGCGGTTAATACAATTAGCTATCTTTTCTTCGGAAAAACTATCCTCAAAGGTGACTTTGGCATATAGGGATAGTTAATCGAAAATTAACTGACAATGCGTCCTAATCTTGGATGCTACGGTTTCACATAAATCAATCGGCATTCTCTCGTCTTGACGAGTTTGAGTGGCGATATTGTTTGTGTAATTTATTAAATTTGGAGCTCTGTCTCATGCAGAACCAACGTATCCGTATCCGCCTAAAAGCTTTCGATTACAAACTAATCGATGCTTCTACAGCGGAAATCGTTGAAACAGCTAAGCGCACTGGCGCACAGGTTCGTGGTCCAATCCCACTGCCAACTCGTAAAGAGCGTTTCACAGTTCTTATCTCTCCACACGTTAACAAGAAAGCACGTGACCAGTACGAAATCCGTACTCACAAGCGTCTAATCGACATCGTTGAGCCAACAGACAAGACTGTTGATGCTCTAATGCGTCTAGACCTTGCTGCGGGCGTTGACGTTCAAATTAGCCTAGGTTAAGGGAGATTAGAAGTATGATTGGTCTAATCGGTCGTAAAGTGGGCATGACCCGCGTATTTACTGAAGAAGGCGTTTCTATCCCAGTAACTGTTGTTGAGGTTGAAGCTAACCGTGTTTCTCAAGTGAAAACTCTTGAAACTGATGGCTACGCAGCAATCCAGGTTACAGCTGGTTCTAAGAAAGCTAACCGCGTAAACAAAGCTGAAGCAGGTCACTTTGCTAAAGCTGGCGTTGAAGCTGGTCGCGGTCTTTGGGAATTCCGTTTAGAAAACGGCGAAGAGTTCGAAGTTGGTTCAGAACTAACTGTTGAACTATTCAACGAAACTAAGAAAGTAGACGTTACTGGTACATCTAAGGGTAAAGGTTTCCAAGGCGCTGTTAAGCGTTGGAACTTCCGTACTCAAGATATGACTCACGGTAACTCATTGTCTCACCGTGCTCCTGGTTCTATCGGTCAATGTCAGACTCCAGGTCGCGTATTTAAAGGCAAGAAAATGGCAGGTCACATGGGTGCTGAGCGTGTAACGACTCAAAACCTAGAGATCGTACGTGTTGACGCTGAGCGCAACCTGCTTCTTATTAAAGGTGCAGTCCCAGGCGCAACTGGCGGCAACGTGATCGTTAAACCAGCTGTTAAAGCATAACGTCTCAGGAGTAAGTAATGGAACTAATGGTTAAAGGTGCCGATGCACTAACTGTTTCCGAAACTACTTTCGGACGTGAGTTTAACGAAGCTCTTGTACACCAAGTAGTTGTTGCGTACGCAGCAGGTGCTCGTCAAGGTACTCGTGCTCAAAAAACACGTTCAGAAGTTTCTGGCGGTGGCGCTAAGCCATGGCGTCAAAAAGGTACTGGCCGTGCGCGTGCTGGTACAATCCGTAGCCCAATCTGGCGTACAGGTGGTGTTACTTTTGCTGCGAAACCACAAGATCACAGCCAAAAAGTAAACAAAAAAATGTACCGTGGTGCTATGAAGAGCATTCTTTCTGAGCTTGTTCGTCAAGAGCGTCTAATCGTTGTTGATAACTTCTCAGTTGAAGCACCAAAGACTAAAGAGCTAGTTGCTAAGCTTAAAGAGCTTGAGCTAACTGACGCTCTAATCGTGACTAGCGAAGTAGATGAGAATCTATTCCTAGCTGCTCGTAACCTATACAAAGTTGACGCACGTGATGTTGCTGGTATCGATCCAGTATCTCTAATCGCGTTTGACAAAGTTGTAATGACTGCAGAAGCAGTTAAGCAAGTAGAGGAAATGCTAGCATGATCACTGAAGAGCGTATCCTAAAAGTTCTACGTGCACCGCACATCTCTGAAAAAGCAACTATGGCAGCTGAGAAAGCGAACACTATCGTTTTCAAAGTAGCTAAAGATGCGACTAAAAAAGAGATCAAAGCAGCTGTAGAAAAGCTATTTGAAGTTGAAGTTAAGTCTGTAAATACTCTTATCACTAAGGGTAAGACCAAACGTCAAGGTCTACGCCAAGGTCGCCGCAGCGACGTTAAGAAAGCGTACGTTACTTTGAAAGAAGGTCAAGATCTTGACTTCGTTGGCGGCGCGGAATAACAGGAGTAGTTAAAAATGGCTATTGTTAAATGTAAGCCGACTTCCCCTGGTCGTCGTCACGTTGTTAAAGTTGTTAACGCTGACCTACACAAGGGCAAGCCATACGCACCTCTTCTAGAGAAAAACTCTAAGAACGGTGGTCGTAACAACAAGGGTCGTATCACAGTACGTCACATCGGCGGTGGTCACAAGCACCACTACCGTGTAGTTGACTTCAAACGTACTAAAGATGGTATTCCAGCGACAGTTGAGCGTCTTGAATACGATCCAAACCGTAGCGCAAACATTGCTCTAGTTCTTTACAAAGACGGTGAGCGTCGCTACATCCTAGCACCTAAAGGTGTTGTAGCTGGTGATGTTATTCAGTCTGGTGTTGATGCACCAATCAAAGCTGGTAACACTCTACCAATGCGTAATATCCCAGTAGGTTCAACAGTACATAACGTTGAACTTAAGCCTGGTAAAGGTGGTCAGCTAGCTCGTTCGGCTGGTGCTTACGCTCAAATCGTTGCTCGCGACGGTGCGTACGTAACTATCCGTCTACGTTCTGGCGAGATGCGCAAAGTTCTTTCTGAAGGCCGTGCAACAATCGGTGAAGTTGGTAACTCTGAGCACATGCTACGTGAACTTGGTAAAGCAGGTGCATCACGTCATCGCGGTATCCGTCCAACGGTTCGTGGTGTTGTAATGAACCCGATTGACCACCCACACGGTGGTGGTGAAGGCCGTACTTCTGGTGGTCGTCACCCAGTATCTCCTTGGGGTATGCCTACTAAAGGCTTCAAGACTCGTAAGAACAAACGCACTGACAAGTACATCGTACGTCGTCGTAACAAGTAATCTATATAAAGAGGAATCGCCATGCCACGTTCTCTCAAGAAAGGTCCTTTTATTGACCTACACTTGCTGAAGAAGGTAGAGAAAGCGGTGGAAAGCGGAGACAAAAAGCCTATTAAGACTTGGTCCCGTCGTTCAATGATCATCCCTACGATGATCGGTTTGACCATCGCTGTCCATAATGGTCGTCAGCACGTACCAGTATTTGTAACTGATGAAATGATCGGTCACAAACTGGGTGAATTCGCACCAACACGTACTTACCGCGGTCACGCTGCGGATAAGAAAGCTAAGAAGCGCTAAGGAGTAAATAATGGAAGCAATTGCTAAACATAACTTTGCTCGCATTTCGCCTCAGAAAGCTCGCTTAGTTGCGGATCTAATCCGTGGTAAATCTGTTGACCAAGCTCTAGAAATCCTAACGTTCAGCAACAAAAAAGCTGCTGCACTAGTTAAGAAAGTTCTAGAGTCTGCTATCGCTAACGCGGAGCACAACGAAGGTGCAGATATTGACGATCTGAATGTCGCAAAAATCTTTGTAGATGAAGGCCCAACCATGAAGCGTATTATGCCTCGTGCTAAAGGTCGTGCGGATCGTATCTTGAAGCGTTCAAGCCACATCACTGTTGTTGTAGCAGATCGCTAGAGACTAGGAGAGTAAGCAATGGGTCAAAAAGTACATCCAAATGGTATTCGTCTAGGCATCGTTAAGCCTTGGAATGCTACATGGTTTGCTAACACCAAAGATTTCGCTGACAACCTAGACGGCGACTTCAAGGTACGTCAGTTCCTTACAAGTGAACTGAAAAAAGCGTCTCTATCACGTATCGTTATCGAGCGTCCTGCTAAGAGCATCCGTGTGACTATTCACACTGCTCGTCCAGGCGTTGTTATCGGTAAGAAAGGTGAAGACGTTGAGAAGCTACGCGCAGCTGTAGCTAAAATTGCAGGTGTACCAGCGCAAATTAACATCGCTGAAGTACGTAAGCCTGAACTAGATGCGCAACTTGTTGGTGACAGCATCGCGTCTCAGCTAGAGCGTCGTGTTATGTTCCGTCGTGCTATGAAGCGCGCAGTACAAAACGCTATGCGCCTAGGCGCTAAAGGTATCAAAGTGGAAGTAAGCGGTCGTCTAGGCGGCGCTGAAATCGCACGTTCAGAGTGGTACCGTGAAGGCCGTGTGCCTCTACACACTCTACGTGCTGACATTGATTACGCAACTTCTTCGGCTCACACTCAATACGGTGTGATCGGCATTAAAACTTGGATCTTCAAAGGTGAAATCCTAGGTGGTATGCCAGCAGCTAACGCTGTAGAGCCTAAAGGCGACAAGCCTAAGAAGCAGCGTAAAGGCCGTAAGTAAGGAGTCGACAGATGCTACAACCTAAACGTACTAAGTTCCGTAAGGTTCAGACTGGTCGTAACCGTGGTCTAGCTAAAGGTACTGATGTAAGCTTCGGCGAATTCGGTCTTAAAGCTGTTGGCCGTGGTCGTCTAACTGCTCGTCAAATCGAAGCGGCACGTCGTGCAATGACACGTCACGTTAAGCGTCAAGGTAAAATCTGGATCCGTGTGTTCCCAGACAAACCAATCACAGAAAAACCACTTGAAGTTCGTCAAGGTAAGGGTAAAGGTAACGTTGAGTACTGGGTAGCCCAAATCCAACCTGGTAAGGTTATGTACGAAATGGGTGGTGTACCTGAAGAATTGGCACGTGAAGCGTTCCGTCTTGCGGCACGTAAACTGCCTTTCAAAACTACATTTGTAACTAAGCAGGTGATGTGATGAAAGCACAAGATCTACGCGAGAAAAGCGTTGAAGAGCTTAACGCTGAGCTAATGAATTTGCTACGTGAACAGTTCAACTTGCGCATGCAAGCTGCGACTGGTCAACTACAGCAAACTCATACTCTGAAAGCTGTACGCCGTGATATCGCACGTGTGAAAACTGTTTTGACTGAGAAGGCAGGCGCATAATGAGCGAAGTAAAACGTACTCAACAAGGTCGTGTTGTTAGCGATAAGATGGACAAGTCTATCACTGTTGCTATCGAGCGTTTCGTAAAACACCCAATCTACGGTAAATACGTAAAACGTACGACTAAAGTACACGCACATGACGAGAACAACGAGTGTGGCCTAGGCGACACAGTTGAAATCGCAGAGTGTCGTCCACTGTCTAAGACTAAGTCTTGGACTTTGGTAAAAGTTCTAGAAAAGGCGAAGATTTAATCTCGTTAATTCTATGAAACTAAAGCGGCTCCAAAATATTTTTGGAGCCGTTTATTTTTTGACTACCCAATCACAAAAAAGGGTGGTACAATTCGCGTCCCTTTTAAAGAGGCAGCCCGACCCGTGATGGGTCTAGTTATTAATATTTAGCGGAGCACTAACATGATCCAAATGCAAAGTATGCTGGACGCAGCTGATAACTCAGGCGCACGCAGCGTAATGTGTATTAAGGTTCTGGGTGGCTCTCACCGCCGTTATGCACATATCGGTGACGTCATCAAAGTTACTGTGAAGGAAGCAATCCCTCGCGGTAAAGTTAAAAAAGGTGATGTTCTGAAGGCGGTGGTAGTGCGCACCCGTAAAGGCGTACGTCGTCCTGACGGTTCTGTCATTCGCTTCGACCGAAATGCTTGCGTATTGCTAAACGACAATACTGAGCAACCAATCGGTACACGTATCTTTGGTCCTGTGACACGCGAACTTCGTGGCGATAAGTTCATGAAGATCGTTTCACTGGCTCCAGAAGTTCTGTAAGGAGCACGTAGAAATGGCAGCTAAAATCCGTCGTAATGACGAAGTAATCGTTCTTGCTGGTAAAGACAAAGGCAAGAAAGGTAAAGTAACTAAGGTTCTAGCAACTGGTAAAGTTATCGTTGAAGGTATCAACCTAGTTAAGAAGCATCAGAAACCTGTTCCAGCTATGGGTATCCAAGGCGGTATCGTAGAGCAAGAAGCAGCAATCGACGTTTCTAACGTGGCGATTTTCAACGCAGCTACTGGTAAAGCTGACCGTATCGGTTTCCGTTTTGAAGACGGCAAAAAAGTTCGTTTCTTCAAGTCTAACGGCGAAACCGTTTCTAACTAATAGAAGTAATTTGGAGTTCTACTATGGCGAAACTGCATGATTACTACAAGTCGTCTGTAGTCGCTGAACTGACCAAACAGTTCGGTTACACAAGCGTCATGCAAGTCCCTAGAATCGAGAAAATCACCCTAAACATGGGTGTTGGTGAAGCAATCAACGATAAGAAACTGCTAGAAAATGCAGCGTCTGATATGGCAACGATCTCTGGTCAAAAGCCACTTATCACAAAAGCGCGCAAATCTGTTGCAGGTTTCAAAATCCGTGAAGGCTACCCTATCGGTTGTAAAGTAACCTTGCGTGGCGAACGTATGTGGGATTTTCTTGAGCGTTTAATTAACATCGCTCTTCCACGTGTACGTGACTTCCGTGGTGTTAGCGCTAAGTCTTTTGACGGTCGCGGTAACTACAGCATGGGCGTTCGCGAGCAAATCATCTTCCCGGAAATCGACTTTGATAAAGTTGATCGTGTACGCGGTTTAGACATCACTATTACGACGTCTGCTGGTACTGATGAGGAAGGCCGTGCTCTGCTGGCTGCCTTTAACTTCCCATTCCGTAAGTAAGGTGAAGGGTTACTGTTATGGCTAAACAATCAATGAAAGCACGTGAAGCTAAACGTGCACAGCTAGTAGCTAAGTTCGCTGAAAAGCGTGCAGCGCTAAAAGCTATCATCAGCGATGTAAACGCATCTGAAGAAGATCGTTGGAACGCGGTTCTTACACTGCAATCTCTTCCACGTGATTCAAGTGCATCACGTCAGCGCAACCGTTGCAACCAAACTGGTCGTCCACACGGTTACCTACGTAAGTTCGGTCTAAGCCGTATTAAGGTTCGTGAAGCTTGCATGAAAGGCGAGATTCCGGGTCTTCGTAAGGCTAGCTGGTAATTGCCACTTAATCATTTGGAGTAAATCATATGAGCATGCAAGATCCGATTTCGGATATGCTGACCCGCGTTCGTAACGGTCAGGCAGCAAACAAAGTTGCTGTAAAAATGCCTTCTTCAAAGCTTAAAGTTGCAATTGCTGCACTACTAAAAGCTGAAGGTTACATCGTTGACTTCGCTGTTGAAGGCGAAGCAAAACCTGAGCTAGAAGTTACACTTAAGTACTTCCAAGCTAAACCAGTAATCGAGCAACTTAAACGTGTTTCTCGTCCAGGTCTACGTGTTTACAAGAAGAAAGATGAACTTCCTTCTGTAATGGGTGGTCTTGGTATTGCTATCGTTTCAACTTCCAAGGGTCTTATGTCAGACCGCGCTGCACGTAAAGCAGGTCTTGGTGGTGAAATCATCGCTTACGTAGCTTAATAAGGAGTAGACTATGTCTCGTGTTGCAAAAGCACCTGTCGCTATTCCAGCTGGCGTAGAGGTGAAACTAAACGGCCAAGAAATCACTGTAAAAGGTGCGAAAGGCGAACTAACTCGCGTTCTTAACGATGCAGTTGTAATCGCTCAGGAAGAAAATAACCTGACTTTCGGTCCTAAAGAAGGTGTTGCTAACGCATGGGCTCAAGCAGGTACTGCTCGCGCTCTAGTTAACAACATGGTTGTTGGTGTTACTGAAGGCTTTACTAAGAAGCTAACTCTTAAAGGTGTAGGTTACCGTGCTGCTATCAAAGGCAACGCTGTAGGTCTAACACTAGGCTTCTCACACCCAGTTGAGCACGAGTTGCCAGCGGGTATTAAAGCTGAATGTCCAAGCCAAACTGAAATCGTGATCACTGGTGCTGACAAGCAACTAGTTGGTCAAGTTGCGGCTGACATTCGTTCTTACCGTGAGCCTGAGCCATACAAAGGCAAAGGTGTTCGTTACGCAGATGAAAATGTGCGTACTAAAGAAGCTAAGAAGAAGTAAGGTAACACTATGGATAAGAAAGCATCTCGCATCCGTCGTGCTACACGTGCACGTCGTAAGATTGCAGAACTGGGTGCGACTCGCCTAGTTGTACACCGTACTCCTCGTCACGTGTACGCACAGGTTATCGCGGCTAACGGCTCTGAGGTTATCGCAGCAGCTTCTACTGTAGAAAAAGCGATCCGTGAGCAAGTGAAATACACTGGTAACGTTGATGCAGCTAAAGCAGTGGGTAAAGCTATTGCTGAGCGCGCTCTTGAGAAGGGCGTAACTGCAGTTGCATTTGATCGTTCTGGTTTCCAATACCACGGTCGAGTAGCGGCGCTAGCAGAATCTGCTCGCGAAGCTGGTCTGAAATTCTAAGGTAGGGTTGGAAGATGGCTAAAGAACAACAAGTTCAAGCGAATGATTTGCAAGAAAAGCTAATCGCAGTTAACCGCGTATCTAAGACGGTTAAAGGCGGTCGAATCATGAGCTTCACTGCACTAACAGTAGTTGGTGACGGTAATGGTCGTGTAGGTTTCGGTTACGGCAAAGCTCGTGAAGTACCTGCAGCGATTCAAAAAGCAATGGAAAAAGCGCGTCGTAACATGACTACGATCGCTCTAAACGAAGGCACTCTTCACCACCCAGTGAAAGGTCGCCATTCGGGCTCTAAAGTTTACATGCAGCCTGCTGCAGAAGGTACTGGTGTTATCGCAGGTGGTGCGATGCGTGCAGTACTAGAAGTTGCTGGTGTACACAACGTACTATCTAAAGCGTACGGTTCTACGAACCCTATCAACATCGTTCGTGCAACGATCGATGCACTAGGTAGCATGAAGTCACCAGAAATGGTTGCTGCTAAACGTGGTCTAACTGTTGAATCTATTTCGGAGTAAGAACACCATGGCAACTATTAAAGTAACTCAAACTAAAAGCTCAATTGGTCGTCTGCCAAAGCACAAAGCTACTTTGCGCGGTCTAGGTCTTCGTAAAATCAACCACACAGTAGAACTTGAAGATACTCCGTGTATTCGCGGTATGATCAACAAGGTTTACTACATGGTTAAAGTTGAGGAGTAATCAGAATGCGTTTGAATACTCTAGCACCGGCTGCTGGCGCGAAAACTTCTGCGAAGCGAGTAGGTCGTGGTATCGGTTCAGGCCTAGGTAAAACTGGTGGCCGTGGTCACAAAGGTCAAAAATCACGTTCTGGCGGCAGTGTTCGTCCAGGTTTCGAAGGCGGTCAGATGCCTCTGAAACAACGTCTACCAAAATTCGGTTTCACTTCTCGTAAGAGCCTAGTGTCTGCTGAAGTTCGTCTAGCTGAGCTAGCGAAAGTTTCTGGTGACGTAGTTGATCTAAACAGTCTTAAAGCTGCTAACATCATCACTAAGAACATCGAATTTGTAAAAGTTGTTCTTTCTGGTGAAATCAACAAAGCAGTGACTGTGAAAGGTCTACGTGTGACTAAAGGCGCTAAAGCTGCAATCGAAGCTGCAGGCGGTAAAATCGAGGAATAATCTCGAGGAACGAGGTACAGATGGCTAAGAAACCAGGACAAGATTTTCGTAGTGCTCAGAGCGGCTTAAGTGAACTAAAGTCGCGCTTGTTATTCGTAATTGGTGCACTTTTAGTATTCCGAGCCGGCTCCTTTGTGCCGATTCCTGGTATTGACGCTGCTGTACTTGCCGATTTGTTCGAACAGCAAAAAGGTACCATCGTTGAAATGTTTAACATGTTCTCCGGTGGTGCTCTTGAGCGTGCATCTATATTAGCATTGGGCATCATGCCGTATATTTCGGCATCTATTGTTGTCCAATTGCTAACTGTAGTTCATCCAGCGTTAGCTGAACTCAAAAAAGAGGGTGAAGCAGGCCGTCGTAAGATCAGCCAATACACACGCTACGGCACGCTTGTACTTGCAACCTTCCAAGCTATAGGTATTGCAACTGGCCTACCAAACATGGTCGACAATCTGGTTGTTATCAACCAAACCATGTTTACGCTAATTGCTACCGTAAGTTTAGTAACCGGTACCATGTTCTTAATGTGGTTAGGTGAACAAATTACAGAGCGAGGAATTGGTAACGGTATTTCGATACTGATTTTTGCAGGTATTGTTGCTGGATTGCCTTCTGCAATCGGTCAAACAATCGAGCAAGCGCGTCAAGGTGAATTGCATGTACTTCTTCTGTTGCTAATCGCGGTATTAGCTTTTGCAGTCATTTACTTCGTTGTTTTCATGGAACGTGGTCAACGCCGAATCGTCGTTAACTACGCGAAGCGTCAACAAGGTCGTAAAGTATTTGCTGCACAAAGCTCGCATTTGCCTCTTAAAATTAACATGGCAGGTGTTATTCCAGCGATTTTTGCATCAAGCATTATCTTGTTCCCAGGAACATTGGCTCAGTGGTTTGGTCAAAACGGCGAGAGCAGCGCGTTCGGTTGGTTAACTGACGTGTCTTTGGCTCTTAGCCCAGGTCAACCGTTGTATGTAATGCTTTATGCAGCAGCAATTATCTTCTTCTGTTTTTTCTACACGGCGTTGGTTTTCAACCCGCGTGAAACAGCAGATAACTTGAAGAAGTCTGGTGCATTCGTACCCGGTATCCGCCCAGGTGAGCAGACAGCGAAGTACATTGATAAAGTAATGACACGTTTAACCCTTGCTGGTGCACTGTACATTACCTTTATCTGTCTGATTCCCGAGTTCATGATGGTCGCGTGGAACGTACGTTTCTACTTCGGCGGTACATCGCTACTAATCGTAGTTGTTGTAATTATGGACTTTATGGCACAGGTACAGACTCATCTGATGTCTCAACAGTATGATTCTGTGTTGAAGAAAGCGAATCTGAAAGGCTACGGCCGTTAATCCGGCGGTAGACTCAGTTTCATTTACGGAGTTTAGCAATGAAAGTTCGTGCTTCCGTTAAAAAAATCTGCCGTAACTGTAAAGTAATCAAGCGTAACGGTGTCGTTCGCGTGATTTGCAGTGAGCCAAAGCACAAACAGCGCCAAGGCTAATTAGCAGAAATTTTTACTTGAAAATGAAGGTTGGGTCGAGTATATTCCTCGGCCTACCTTTTGCGTGCAAAAGAAGTAGTATTCCGCAGCGTATCCATAACGGGCTTTGCTGCGGCTAATTCTTTTATAGAAACACTTAGGAGTGAATAATGGCCCGTATAGCAGGCATTAACATTCCTGATCAGAAACATGCAGTAATCGCTCTAACAGCGATCTACGGCATCGGTAAAACTCGCTCTCAAGCTATCCTAGCTGAAGTGGGTATTGCTGAAAATGTTAAGATCAGTGAACTAACTGAAGAGCAGATCGATCAACTGCGTGATGGTGTAGCTAAGTACACTGTAGAAGGTGATCTACGTCGTGAAGTATCTATGAACATCAAGCGTCTTATGGACCTTGGCTGTTACCGTGGTCTTCGTCATCGTCGCAGTCTACCACTACGTGGACAGCGTACTAAAACCAACGCTCGCACCCGTAAGGGTCCGCGTAAGCCGATCAAGAAATAATCGGGAAGGTAGAGTACAATGGCTAAACAACCAACTCGCGCTCGTAAGCGCGTACGCAAGCAAGTTGCAGATGGCGTTGCGCACATCCATGCTTCTTTCAATAACACAATCGTAACCATTACTGACCGTCAAGGTAACGCTCTTGCATGGGCTACTGCAGGTGGTTCTGGTTTCCGTGGTTCTCGTAAGTCTACTCCGTTCGCTGCACAGGTTGCTGCTGAGCGTTGTGCTGAAATGGCTAAAGAATACGGCCTAAAGAACTTGGAAGTTATGGTTAAGGGTCCTGGTCCAGGTCGCGAATCTACTGTTCGTGCACTAAACGCCGCTGGTTTCCGCATCACAAACATCGTTGATGCTACACCAATCCCTCATAACGGTTGTCGTCCACCTAAGAAACGTCGCGTATAACGTTTCTAGGACAATTGGAGAAGAATCATGGCAAGATATTTGGGTCCTAAGCTGAAGCTTAGCCGTCGTGAAGGCACTGACTTATTCCTTAAGTCTGGTGTTCGCGCGATCGATACCAAGTGTAAAATTGATAACGCACCAGGTGTACACGGCGCTCGTCGCGGTCGTCTATCTGAGTATGGCGTTCAGCTTCGTGAGAAGCAAAAAGTACGTCGTATGTACGGCGTTCTAGAAAAACAATTCCGTAACTACTACAAAGAAGCTGCTCGCCTAAAAGGCAACACTGGTGAAAACCTACTTCAGCTTCTTGAAGGTCGTCTTGATAACGTAGTTTACCGCATGGGCTTTGGTGCAACTCGCGCAGAAGCACGTCAGCTAGTTAGCCACAAAGCTATCCTAGTAAACGGTAAAGTTGTAAACGTTCCTTCTTTCAAAGTAGCGGCTAATGACGTTGTTTCTATCCGCGAGAAAGCTAAACAGCAAGCTCGTATTAAAGCGGCTCTAGAAGTTGCTGAACAACGTGAAAAACCAACTTGGATTGAAGTAGATGGTGGCAAGATGGAAGGTACATTCAAGCGTATGCCTGAGCGTTCTGATCTATCAGCTGACATCAACGAACAATTGATCGTCGAGCTTTACTCTAAGTAAGGTTTAAACTAAAGAGAGGACACAATGCAGGGTTCTGTAACAGAATTTCTTAAGCCACGTCTAGTTGACATCGAACAAATCAGCTCGACTCACGCAAAAGTAACTCTTGAGCCATTAGAGCGTGGCTTTGGTCATACTCTGGGTAATGCACTTCGCCGCATTCTTCTATCTTCTATGCCTGGTTGTGCAGTGACAGAAGTAGAAATCGAAGGCGTACTTCACGAGTACAGCACTAAAGAAGGTGTACAAGAAGATATTCTTGAAATCCTTCTAAACCTTAAAGGTTTGGCAGTGCGTGTTGCTGAAGGCAAAGATGAAGTGTTCATTACTTTGAACAAATCAGGCTCGGGCCCTGTGGTTGCAGGTGACATCACCCATGATGGTGATGTAGAGATCGCTAACCCTGAACACGTTATTTGTCACCTAACGGATGACAACGCTGAAATCGCAATGCGTATTAAAGTAGAACGTGGTCGTGGTTATGTTCCAGCTTCTGCGCGTATCCATAACGAAGAAGACGAGCGTCCAATCGGTCGCCTACTAGTAGATGCTACTTACAGCCCAGTAGACAAAATTGCCTACGCTGTGGAAGCAGCTCGTGTAGAACAGCGCACTGATCTAGACAAGCTTGTTATCGATATGGAAACAAACGGTACTCTAGAACCTGAGGAAGCAATCCGTCGTGCAGCTACAATCCTAGCTGAACAATTGGATGCATTCGTAGATCTTCGTGATGTACGAGTTCCTGAGGAGAAAGAAGAGAAGCCAGAATTCGATCCGATCCTACTGCGTCCTGTAGACGATCTTGAACTAACAGTTCGCTCTGCTAACTGTCTGAAAGCAGAAGCGATTCACTACATCGGTGATCTAGTACAACGTACTGAGGTTGAGCTACTTAAAACGCCTAACCTTGGTAAAAAATCTCTTACTGAGATTAAAGACGTACTTGCGTCACGTGGTCTGTCTCTGGGCATGCGCCTAGAAAACTGGCCACCTGCATCAATCGCTGAAGATTAATCGATACTAGTTAGAAGGATTAGGTCATGCGCCATCGTAAGAGTGGTCGTCAACTCAACCGCAACAGCTCACATCGCAAAGCGATGTTCAGCAACATGGCTAGCTCTCTAGTACGTCATGAAGTTATCAAGACTACTTTGCCAAAAGCAAAAGAGCTACGTCGCGTAGTTGAGCCTTTGATTACACTAGCTAAGACTGACAGTGTTGCTAACCGTCGTCTAGCATTTGCACGTACTCGTGACAACGAAGTAGTTGCAAAACTATTTAACGAACTAGGTCCACGTTTTGCTGCTCGTCAGGGCGGTTACACTCGTATCCTAAAAGCTGGCTTCCGTGCTGGTGATAAAGCTCCAATGGCTTACATTGAGCTTGTAGATCGCCCAGCTGCTGAAGAAGCTGCTGAGTAATCAGTTCGTAAGAACGAGAAAGCCGAGCTAACGCTCGGCTTTTTTGTATCTGCGATTCAGTAAATCTTTATATCCAGCCTACATTTATTTTACTCCATGCAGACTGGCAATTTAAAAAGTGATTATCACTTGCGCTTATTTACTAGTATTCCACAACCCGCCCAACGAACTTAGAAGTCCCTCGCTAGCGCCTTGCTTGCTCAAGTAATCCAAGATTACTGGAGCAAACTGACTGATCATAGAGGGATCTAAACCCAACGTATCGAATGCACTTTTTACTGCACTAATATTCTCAATATTCCCTAGTAAGCTTTGTGCTCCTTGCAAGTTTGAAAGCCCAGGAATCAAAGACTGTAATTCACTGCTATTTTCTTGTGAAAGCTGGCTTTGAGCCAAAGCGAGTAGTGCGCCACTACCTCCAGCCGCTTGTTCTGTAGATACAGGTAATTGGCTAGTTAGCATGTCTGTCAATGGAGATGATTCAGTGTTCAGGTACTACCTACCATATCCATTAGGCCACTTTCTTTACTTTTTTGCGTGACGGAATCTAAGAATGCGTGTGCACTACCAATGTTCATTGATAAGAGTGCCAGAGTCAGGAGTGTTTTACGCATAGTACCTCCGAAGGTTGAGCGTTTTTAACGTGATTTTATTGTTTTAAAGGCTATCAGAATGAAAGGTTTAGAGGTGAGAAAGTCTATTCAGTTTAGACAAAAAAACGGCGCTAATGCGCCGTTTTATTAAATCATAATTGAAAATGGTTTCAATTAAAGAATATCTAGTAGTTCTACTTCGAAAACTAGTGCTGCGAATGGAGGGATAGCTGCACCAGCGCCACGCTCACCGTACGCAAGGTCTTGTGGTACGTATAGTTTCCACTTAGAACCAACAGGCATTAGTTGTAGTGCTTCTACCCAGCCTTTGATTACGCCTGTAACAGGGAACTCAGCTGGTTGACCGCGAGATACAGAGCTATCGAATACAGTACCGTCAGTTAGCTCACCGTGGTAGTGAACGCGAACTGAGCTTTCTGCTGTTGGAACTGCACCAGTACCTTCAGAAATGATTTCGTACTGAAGGCCAGAGTCTAGAACGTTAACTTCAGGGCGTAGTGCGTTGTCTTTTAGGAACGCTTCGCCTTCTGCTGCTGCAATTTTCGCTGCTTCTTGGCGAGCGGTTTCTGCACGAGTGTGAAGTTCTTGTAGTGCTTTGTTGATTTCATCAATTTCGATTGATGGCATGTCACCAGTTAGTGCTGTTGCAATACCCGCTGCGATAGCATCAACGCTAAGACCTTCAAGACCAGAACCTGCAAGTTGCTGACCCATTTGCAGACCAATGCCGTAGCTTGCTTTTTGTTCTGCAGTTTCAAATTTAATTTCAGACATGAATGTCGCTCTTGTTAGGAGTGATAAAGGCAACAGGATATCAGTTTCGAGCTTAGGTTTAAATGATTGCGACTGAATGCTTAATTGAGGCGGCCAGGGTGTGACTTATCTCTTACTCCAAGTGAAATTTCTGCTAATTTAATCCAAATTCCATTTTAGTTTAGTGAAAAACATATACTCTCCGCGTCGGTATTTTTATACTGGCAGTAGAAGTATTAAGGGACTCATTAAAATGAATCGTCGCAGAAAGAAAAAGCAGCAAGTCGACTATGTCGAATTGGTTAAACAAAAATTCGCTGCTATCGACTGGAAGCAGCCGTTCAACAAAGAGCAGTGGTTGGAGCGTATACAGCCTGTTAAGCAGTTTTGGCTGCGCCTACCGAAATTCCATCAACGAGCTTTGATGGTTTTAGTACCATTGATTCTGGTACTCCTTGTTATTCCTTTGCCAAATAAAACAGAACAATCAGTTGAGCAAGCTGAGGTCGATCATCAGCGCGTAGCGATTCAGCTGAACGCACAGAGTTTAAGCCAGCAAAGAACCTCTCAGAATTCTGGGCCGAAATCCGAAGACTGGAAAGAGTACACGGTTAAAAATGGCGACACGTTAGCGCAGGTTTTCAGAAGTAATCAGCTCTCGATGGCGGATCTTAGCGCTCTAGTAAAAATCGAAGGCAGTGATAAGCCGCTGAGCCAAATTAAACAAGGACAATTGATTCGCTTTAAGCTTAGCGATGAAGGCGAGTTGGATATGCTGCAACTAGAAAAAAGCGGGCGGTCCGTCATGTTTTTCCGCTTATCGGATGGGACCTTTGGGCGCAACAAGTAGATGCTTCAAATGAACTAAAGACGCGAAGGTATCGCGTCTTTTTAGTTTATCTACAAATTAGTAACCTAGCAATGAACGCGTTATATCGCTACGGCTTCTTTTCGCATATCCACATGAGGAATACCATCCTCTAGGTAGCTATCAGAAATAACTTTGAATCCATGACTCGCATAAAACTGGATGAGATGCTCTTGAGCTCCTATATCAATCGTCTGTCCTGGCCACAATATTTCACACTGTGTTAATGCCTCTTCCAGCAACTTATGTCCCAGACCATCACCACGCGCAGTTTGTTTGGTGACGACTCGACCAATGCTCACATTGTCATACGTCGTGCCAGCGGGTAGCAATCGTGCGCAAGCAACAAGTTCATCACCGTGGTAACCTATTAGATGATAAACACCTTCCAGTGTGTCTTTGCCATCCAGTTCAGGATAAGGGCAGGTTTGTTCAACGACGAATACATCCACACGTAATTTCATCATTGTATACAATTGTGTGGTTGTCAGTTGAGCAAAGGGCAAAGTAATCCAAGTTAGCATGTTGTCATCCGTCATGAGAGTAGAGTGACTGACTTTACTTTGTTTTGTACTCATACTCATTAACAAAGGTTAATTAGCACTGGTTTTCCCACCAAATCTGGTGATAATGTGCCCTCTTTTCATCTCACCTGAGGATATTCCCGTGAGCAAACAAACTTTTGATCAAGTCGGGCTAAACCCAGCGTTACTCGCCACACTTGATTCCCTGAACTACACCCACATGACGCCAATTCAAGCTTTGAGTTTGCCTGCAATCCTAAAACATCGTGATGTCATCGGGCAGGGTAAAACGGGCTCAGGTAAAACCGCTGCATTTGGTTTGGGTGTTTTATCGAACCTTAACGTCAAACGTTTTCGTGTCCAGTCATTAGTATTGTGTCCAACTCGTGAGCTTGCGGATCAAGTCGCGAAGGAAATTCGTACTTTAGGTCGTGGCATTCATAATATTAAAGTGCTTACTCTCTGCGGTGGGATGCCAATGGGGCCACAAATTGGTTCTCTGGAGCATGGTGCGCATATCCTAGTCGGCACACCTGGCCGTATTTTGGATCACCTTGAGAAAGGCCGAATTAACCTTAGCGAGCTGAATACTTTGGTGCTGGATGAAGCTGATCGCATGTTGGACATGGGTTTCCAAGACGCATTAGATGCGATTATTGATGCAGCGCCAAAGCAGCGTCAAACTCTACTTTTCAGTGCTACTTTCCCAGAGAAAATTGAGCAAATTGCGCAGCGTATCATGCAGACGCCTGAAGTGATTAAGGTGGAATCGACGCACGATACCTCAAGCATTGCTCAGCATTTCTATAAAGTTGAAGGCTCGGAAGCGCGTGATGAAGCGTTGGCGAACTTGCTACTGACTCACCAACCAGAGTCCGCTGTGGTTTTTTGCAATACCAAAAAAGAAGTGCAAAGTGTCGCAGATGAGTTGCATCGCAAAGGGTTCAGCGTTATCGATATCCATGGGGATTTAGAACAGCGTGAACGCGATCAAGCATTGGTGCAGTTTGCTAACAAGAGTGTTTCTATCCTTGTCGCAACAGACGTCGCGGCGCGTGGTTTGGACGTAGATAACCTTGATGCAGTCTTTAACTTTGAGCTATCGCGCGATCCTGAGGTTCATGTACACCGTATCGGTCGTACAGGCCGTGCGGGTAGTAAAGGTTTGGCGTTCAGCTTCTTTGGAGAGAAAGACGGTTTGCGTGTAGCTCGTATTGAAGAATACCTGGATATGGACGTGGTACCAGCAACATTGCCTGCCAAATCAAATCAGCAGCCATACCAAGCGAAGATGGTGACGATTAACATTGATGGCGGTAAGAAACAGAAAGTACGACCGGGTGATATCTTAGGGTGTCTGACGGGGAAAAATGGTATCCCAGGCTCTCAAGTTGGCAAGATTCACCTGTTCCCGATGCGCGCCTACGTTGCGGTCGAGAAGTCAGCTGCCAAAAAGGCCCTACAAACCATTAGTAATGGCAAGATGAAAGGGCGTCAGTTCCGGGCGCGGCTTCTTAAATAGCATAGAAAGGCTCTTCGTTTGAAGAGCCTTTTCTTTTTCGAGTTTATTTGGATGTGTGATCTTTAGTTAAGCGAGCTTTAATTCGGCTCAAACTGATAGGCGTGATCCCAAGATAAGCAGCTATTTGGCTATCGGTAATACGTAGCTTTAAGTCTGGGTAATGGGCGCAAAATAGTTGATATCGTTCCTCTGGGGAGTAGAGCAGCATAAAGCGTTCTTTGTTCTCTTTATTAACCAGTTGGTTTTCGAGTAGCTTTAAGTAAATGGCGTGTTTTTCTGCTCGCCATTGATGCAGCGTTTCAATTGGTAAGCAAAATAGCTGACAAGCGCTCAGCGTTTCCAATAAGTAAGGCGAAGGTTGGTTCTTAATTATGCTCTCAAAGCCGATAACCCAGTCTTTCTCCCAATAAAACTCTTTACTGAACTCTTTGCCCTGCTCAGTGAGATAGCTTGCATGGCATAACCCTTCAATAATGAAGTAAAGGTGCGAGCTAAACTCTCCTTGGTGGTTAAGAATGTGGCGCGTAGGCAGTTCGAGTAACTCACCATTTTCGATAAGTTGGTTTGCTTCTGTGTCTAAGAAGCCATGATTGACTAAGTCTGAAAAAAGATCGCTGTGCATGTGATAACTCAGAAACGGTTTTCTTTATTCTAACGGGTTTTATTGATAACAAAAAAGCGGCTCATGAGAGCCGCTTAGCGTTGTTGTCAAATCAGCCTTACTTATTCAGATCGATTTGGTAAATCGCGAAACCAATGTCGTCAGTCGCGACACGTTTCATTGGGTATTGACCTTTATCTTTAATGAATTGCGCCGCTTTATCGCTAGGAGATGTCTCGAAGCGAATATCTAGCTTTTTATCGGATTTAATCGGTGCGAAAGACCAGTTGTTGTCAGCGCTTGGTGTCACTTCACCTTTTTCTTCACTCACGCGAGAAATATAAGCGGCGACGACAGAGCGGTTTTCATCTGGTGCGTCAAACGCAATAAAGTCTGGGCCCGTACCAGGGAAGGTATTGCTATAAGCACGGTAGTTATTGGTTGCGATGATGAAGTCCTGCTTCGAATCAACAGGCTTACCATTGAATGTCAGATTCACAATACGCTGAGAATCTGGATTAATCACTTTGCAACTCGCATCGTATTTGGGCGGTTGGGTGATATCGATCTGGTAGTTCACCCCATCAATGACATCGAAGTTGTACGTACGGAAATTATCCCAATCAATCAAAGATTGCGGTTCAGGATTGTTGATGTCGATGTGGTTGAATTGACCCGCGCTGCACTCTAGCCATTCGCGAACCTCTTTACCTTTCACTTTCATCGCGACCAAGGTGTTGGGATATAAATAAAGATCGGCAGCATTACGGAAGGTGAGCTGACCGGATTCGACTTCTGTAAAGTTATTCGGATCGTTCTTACGCCCCCCGACTTTAAATGGTGCTGCGGCACTCAATACTGGAATGTCAGCGAGATCTGGGTCGCCTTGAATAAAGCGTTCCACGTAATCTTTCTGAGCAAGGTTAACGATCTGAATGGTTGGGTCGTCCTGCACTAATGCCAAGAAGCTGTACATGACATCATTTGCTTTGCCGATTGGTTGGTTTACAAATTCACGAGTGCCTTTGTGATCTTCTTCTAACGCTTTCACAATATCTTCATCGGCTTTAGCTAATGACTTCTTATTTACTTTATCGAAGATAGGGCGTGCTTCGGCTTGGCCTTCGACGACTTGCCATCTGCCGTCTTTCTCTTTCAGCATCAAATCCATCACACCTACATGACTTCCCCAGCGGCCCGGCATCACGGACGTTACACCATTGATGGTCCCTTTCTCGGTATCAACATCAGGTAGGTTTGCGAAGTCTTTCCCTGGGAAGACTGCGTGAGAGTGGCCAAAAGCAATCGCATCAATACCTTCAACTTCTGTGAGGTAGTAAACTGAGTTTTCAGCGCCTAGCTTATATGGGTCAGTAGAAATGCCCGAGTGTGGAATCGCCACAATCACGTCTGCGCCTTCTTTCTTCATTTGAGGAATCAGTTTCTCTGCTGTTTCCTTAATGTCTTTAGCAAAGACTTTGCCTTCTAAGTTCTTCTTGTCCCACACCATAATTTGTGGTGGTACAAAGCCGATATAACCCACTTTTATTTGATGCGCTTCGCCGTTTGTGTCTTTAAAGGTGTGAGTTTTGATCAGGTAAGGCTTGAAGTAATGCTTACCGGTTTTTTTATCAAATACGTTTGCGTTGATGTAAGGGAAGTTAGCGCCCGCCAACGTCTTTTGTAGAAAGTCTAGGCCATAGTTGAACTCATGATTGCCAATGTTGCCCACATCGTAGTCTAGTTGGTTCATCGCCTTGTAGACTGGGTGCACATCGCCAGCGTTAATCCCTTTCGCAGCCATGTAATCACCCATTGGGCTGCCCTGAATTAAATCGCCGTTATCTACTAATACCGTGTTTTCTGCCTCGGACTTAGCCTGCTTCACTATGGTCGCGGCGCGACTAAGACCGATTTGCTGTGATGGTTGGTCTTTGTAGTAATCGTAATCCATCACGTTGGTGTGAATGTCGGTGGTTTCGATGATACGAAGCTTGATGGTATCGGCCATCGCAGGGCCCGCAAGCGTTAGCATGCCACTTAACACTGCGAGGGAAATAGGGTGAACTGCCACTTTCATTTGGTGCTCCAATTCAATGGGAAGGGGGAATCGTACCGCGTAATGTATCAAACGCTGGTGCAACTTAATGATAAAGATACAGAAAACTGTGAAAAAAAATCAGTTTACTGAACCTTATTCATATTAACCGCCGACTTTTTCACGCTTTTGAATGAGACCAAACAAAAACTTCTTAGCAGATTTTTGAATAAAAAATGAAATTTTAGAATTTCAGGTAATATAAACGCCCCGCCATAATGCTTGCATAACGATATCAATGGACGATGAGCAAGCACATGGCAACGAACGATTCAGTCACTTCTTTTCCTAAACCAAAGCCCCGGTTAGTTTCTGACAACCCAGTAGCTGGTGTTACTCGTTTTGCAAAGCAATCGCTACAGCCTGGTGAAGTCGCCTTAGTGGGAGCGGGGCCGGGTGATCCTGAACTTTTGACAGTGAAAGCACTGAACTGTTTGCAGCAAGCCGATGTGGTTTTGTACGACTACTTGGTGTCTGAAGAAATCATGGCCTTGATCCCTAGCGATACGATTTTAGTGTGCGTTGGGAAGCGAGCTGGGCATCACAGTGTGCCGCAGGAGAAGACGAATCAGCTTTTGGTGGATTTTGCCAAACAGGGCTACAAAGTAGTGCGCATTAAAGGTGGTGATCCATTTGTATTCGGTCGTGGCGGTGAAGAGCTGGAAGTGCTTGCTGATGCAGGCGTCCGTTTTCAGGTCGTCCCTGGCATTACCGCGGCAGCTGGCGCAACGGCCTATGCTGGGATTCCACTGACTCATCGCGATTACGCGCAATCGGCCATCTTTGTGACCGGCCACTTGAAAGAAGAAAGCGATGAGATGGATTGGTCAACGTTGGCTCGTGGGAATCAGACTTTAGTGATCTACATGGGGCTGATGAAATCACACTATATTCAGAATCAACTCATTAAGCATGGTCGTTCAGCGTCGACTCCGATTGCCATTATTGAGCGTGGTACGCAGATTCAACAAAAAGTATTTACGGGAGAGCTCTCCCAACTCTCTGATTTATCGAAGGAAGCACAATCGCCATCTTTGATTGTTGTCGGAGAGGTAGTGCGACTGTCTCAAAAGTTAGACTGGTTTTTGTCTAGTACTGAATTCAACAAAAGTGCTATTGCCAACTCCATATAATTTCAGACCAAAGATTAGAGACGTAATGCGCCTTCAAGCTTAAAAAGGAAATACAAAACATGGACCAACAACGTTTAACTCACCTTAAACAACTCGAAGCGGAGAGTATCCATATTATCCGCGAAGTTGCGGCTGAGTTTGATAACCCAGTCATGATGTATTCGATTGGTAAAGACTCATCAGTGATGCTGCATCTAGCGCGTAAAGCGTTTTACCCGGGCAAAATTCCATTTCCACTTTTGCATGTCGATACCGACTGGAAATTCCGCGAGATGATTGAGTTTCGCGATCGCACCGCTGCCAAATACGGCTTTGAGCTTTTGGTACATAAGAACCCAGAAGGTCTAGCAATGGGCTGCAGTCCGTTTGTTCATGGCTCGTCAAAGCATACGGACATCATGAAAACGCAAGGTCTTAAGCAGGCGCTAAACAAATATGGCTTCGATGCTGCTTTTGGTGGTGCTCGTCGTGATGAAGAAAAATCACGCGCAAAAGAACGAGTGTATTCGTTCCGTGACAAGAACCATACCTGGGACCCTAAAAATCAACGTCCAGAGTTGTGGAAGACGTACAACGGTCAGGTCAATAAAGGGGAAAGCATTCGTGTATTCCCACTTTCGAACTGGACGGAGCTTGATATCTGGCAATACATCTATTTAGAAAACATCGAGATCGTACCGCTTTATCTCGCTGACAAACGTCCAGTTGTTGAACGCGACGGCATGCTAATCATGGTTGATGATGATCGTATGGAGCTTCAACCGGGTGAAGTGATCGAAGAGAAGAGTGTGCGTTTCCGTACTCTTGGTTGTTATCCATTAACTGGGGCTATCGAGTCTGAAGCGAACACTTTGACCGGCATTATCGAAGAGATGCTGGTGGCAACGTCGAGTGAGCGCCAAGGTCGAGCGATCGACCACGATCAGTCAGGATCGATGGAGCTTAAGAAACGTCAAGGTTACTTCTAAAGGATCTAAGGAAAGATAATGAACAGTGCAGTTGAAGCTCAATTAGCCGAGCTTGGTATCGAAGGCTATTTAACACAACACCAGTACAAGTCGTTACTTAGATTCTTGACTTGTGGCTCGGTAGATGACGGTAAAAGTACACTAATCGGTCGCTTACTCCATGACTCAAAACAAATTTATGAAGATCAGCTAGCGGCAGTACACTCAGACAGCCAACGTGTGGGCACCACGGGTGAAAAGCCTGACCTTGCGTTGTTGGTCGATGGCTTACAAGCTGAGCGCGAGCAGGGGATCACGATTGATGTGGCTTACCGCTATTTCTCGACGCAGAAACGTAAGTTCATCATCGCCGATACTCCTGGGCACGAGCAGTACACGCGTAATATGGCGACAGGCGCATCGACGTGTGACTTAGCGGTGATCTTAGTTGATGCACGTAAAGGCATTCTTGATCAAACTCGTCGTCACTCTTTTATTTCCAACCTACTGGGTTTGAAACACTTTGTTGTGGCGATCAACAAGATGGATTTAGTGGATTACTCGCAAGAGCGCTTTGAAGAAATCCGCGATGAGTATCTTAAGTTTTCTGAGAACCTAACCGGGGATATTGATATTCAAATCATCCCGATTTCGGCGCTTGAAGGTGACAATGTGGTGGATAAAGGGCAAAACCTAAGCTGGTTTAAAGGCCCGTCATTGCTTGAACTTCTTGAAACGGTCGATGTGGATCAAGAAAAAGGTGCGGGTGAGTTCCGCTTCCCTGTGCAATACGTTAACCGTCCTAACCTCGATTTCCGTGGTTTTGCGGGGACGATTTCTTCAGGTTCGATCAAAGTCGGTGATGCCATCAAAGCATTGCCATCGGGGAAAACGTCAACCGTGGCACGCATTGTTACGTTTGATGGTGATATTGAGGAAGCTCGTGCTGGGTTGGCGGTCACTCTGACGCTAAGCGATGAGATCGATATTAGCCGTGGCGATTTGATTGTTCTAGATAATGCTCAAGTGGAAACCACAAACCATTTGCTTGCCGATGTGGTGTGGATGACAGAGCAACCTCTGCAACCGGGTCGTGACTATGACATCAAAATCGCAGGTAAGAAAACCGTAGGTCATGTTGAAGCGATTCGTCACCAATATGATATCAACAACCTATCAACTCATAGTGCGGCAGAGCTGCCATTGAATGGTATTGGCTTGTGTGAATGGTCTCTCAATGAGTCAGTTGCGCTGGACAATTACCAAGATTGTGCTGATACCGGCGGCTTCATCATTATCGATCGTCTGACGAACGTGACGGTCGGTGCAGGCATGGTCAAAGAAAGCCTCGCGGTGGTTGAGCGCGATTTGACGGACATCTCTGCGTTTGAAGTTGAGCTGAATGCACTTGTGCGTAAACACTTCCCACACTGGGAAGCAAAAGACGTCAGCCAATTGCTGAAAAAGTAATTGGCGCGCCCGAGCACGATAAGCTCTGATTCTATCTGTTGTTGTGCTTGGGGCGTCGCTGCCTAACTGAGTTGCGAAATGCAGTTAGGTTATTCTCCTAGTACCAGAATGCTTCGGTAAAGCCCAAGAAAACCGAGCATTCTGATGTTCTTTTCGCTTGCGCTGATTTTGGTCTGTTTACTCGTTTGTCTGGTGTCTCACGGATAAATGAGCCGTTGTTGTGCCCTTTGGGCGATTTGGTAAGGAAAGGCTATGTGGGAACAAGGGTTTGTATTAGCGATTTTGCTTGGCATTATCACTTGTTTGCTTGTCACAAAAATTAAGCCTAGTTATGTCTTTGCGGGTGCCGCTTTTATTGCATTTATGGCGGGAATGATGGATTCAGCCACGATCGCTTCCAACTTTACCAACTCTTCGTTATTGACTCTGGTTCTGTTGATTCTTGCATCGTGTGCTTTAGAAAAAACGTTACTAATCAGTTGGGTGAGCCGTAGTATTTCTGAAGGCCAGTTAGGTAGTGTGATCGCTAAGCTCGGTGTATCAACGGCCTTGCTCTCTTCATTCACGAATAATACCGCCGTGGTTGTCTCATTGATTGGGGCGATTAAGCGTAATCAGCAGCATGCGCCTTCGAAATTACTCATCCCGCTGTCTTACGCGGCCATTTTTGGTGGCACATTAACTTTGATAGGTACGTCGACTAACTTAATCATCAACAGCTTTGTTGAAGATGCCGGTTTGCCGAGCCTGAGCTTTTTTACACCCACGATGATTGGCTTGGCGGTGTTGGTGGGAGGAATGCTAATTCTTATCCCGCTCAGTTACTTACTGCCGAACTACGATGATCAAAGCCAAGAAGATTTACCGTACTTTCTTGAGTCTCGCGTAGAGCCTGGTTCACCGTTAGTTGGGCGCACGGTCAGCGAGAATAATTTACGTGCGCTGCGCAAACTGTTTCTTGCGGAGGTTGTACGAGATGGCGTGACGGTTTCCTCTGTAGGACCGGATTTCGTACTCAATGCGAAAGACCGATTGTTGTTTTGTGGTGATGTTGAGAGCGTCGCGACCCTGCAAGAAATTCCGGGTCTCAAGCTTTTTGGTCAGCAGCACTTGAATGGGCAAAATTTTATTGAAGTTGTGGTGAGCTCATCCGCGACGTTTTGCTATAAAACACTTAAAGAGAGCCGATTCCGTGACCGCTTTGATGCCGTTGTTGTCGCTATTCGTCGTGGCCATGAGCGCCTAGAGGGCGGTTTGGGTAGCATTACCTTAGCGCCAGGTGACACGTTAGTTCTGGTTCCGGGGAAGCGTTTTGAATCGGAGCGCCGAGCTCATCGTAAAGAGTTTGTTTTAGTGCATGATTTGGACTCTAGCGCTCGGCTTGATACAAATAAATCCTCCATCGTGCTACTGGGTTTTGCTGCCGTAATTGGGTGTGCGCTATTAGAACTAGTACCGATTATTAAAGGCCTTGCCGCGTATCTTATTGCACTTATCGCGTTTGGTATTGTACAGATATCAGAACTGCGCCGCCGTTTCCCAATTGATATCGTTGTGATTGTCGGCTCTGCTTTGTCCATCGCTCAATTGATGATCTCTTCCGGCTTGTCAGAGAGAATGGGAGCGATGTTTATTGAAGCGTTCAATGGCTGGGGCGTGTTTGGAGCCTTGGTCGCAACTTACATCATGACATTAGTTCTTACTGAACTGGTGACGAATAATGCCGCGGCTGCGCTTTCTTTTCCTATTGGCTATAGCATGGCGGTCGGTTATGGCGTTGATCCGATGCCATTCATTATGGCGGTCTTGTTTGGCGCCAGTGCGAGCTTTATTTCTCCCTACGGTTATCAAACCAACTTGCTGGTGTACAGCGTAGGAAATTATAAATTGACCGACTATGTGAGAATTGGTGTGCCGATTTCGATTGTGTACTCTGTATTAGTACTTACTTTGATTCCGGTCTTCTTCCCGTTTTAATTCCGATATTTACAAGGATACGTTATGACTGCCGAAACGACGGTAAAAGATGAAAACATTGTTTGGCACCAGCATTCGGTTGATAAACAGCTTCGTGCTGAATTAAAGAAGCAAAAACCTGCCGTATTGTGGTTCACTGGTTTATCTGGAGCGGGTAAATCAACCATAGCAGGGGCGTTGGAAAATCGCCTTGCAACATTGGGTTACCACACCTATTTATTGGATGGTGACAATGTGCGACATGGCCTGTGTAGCGATTTGGGCTTTTCTGAACAGGATCGTCGCGAGAACATTCGTCGTATTGGTGAACTGGCTAAACTGATGGCGGATGCAGGCTTAATTGTGTTGTCGGCGTTCATTTCACCGCATCGTGCAGAGCGACAGCTAGTGCGCGACTTATTGCCAGAAGGTGAGTTTATCGAAGTGTTCGTCAATGCATCTCTAGAAGTCTGCGAAGGTCGCGATCCTAAAGGTTTGTACCGCAAAGCACGTGCGGGAGAAATTCCTAACTTCACTGGTATTGATTCTGAATATCAAGCACCGAAGAATCCGGAAGTCGATTTACCAGCGGGCGAAAAAAGCGTCGATGACCTGGTGGACTTGTGCTTGGAAGCGCTTAAGTCGCGTGCAGTGATCCGATAAATAAGCATTTGGATCATTGGTGACCTCAAGCTCTTTGAGCGGCTTAAGAAGCATTTAGATCATGGATGGTCAAATGCTTCTCGAACTGCCTACACGGTATGATGAACCGTACTTTTAGCGTCACTATGGACACTAAATCTATGATTTAAAAGCGCAAGCATTTGGTCGTAGTAGTCGGCATGTGGTTTGTTACCGAGCAAGGTACAGAGCTCATTGCCTGTTGGCGTGAAGCGGTAATATAAAAGGCGGACGCCTTTGCTGTTCACGTTCAGCGACAAGTTTTTACCTTGGTAGGTGAGGATCAATTGCGTCTCGATACCAATTTCGCCAGATTCAAGCTCGGTACTATGCAGTAACCCTAGTTCAATCAACAGCAACAAACTTGAATAGGGCAGCTGAAAACTTCCCATGTTTAAGCTGTTGGCGATGTCTCGTTTACCGAAGCTAAATATTCCTCCTTGCGCTTTATAACCAATTAACAGCTTGCGACTGTGATCCCCTCCAAAACTGCACGCCAGAGAGGCGGCTCTTTGCAGAGTTTGTGCTTCTTTTGGTGACATATCTTTGAGGACTTTTAGCGCTTTCATAGACGTCGAGCCTGGGTTTGTCACTTCACGCTTCATCACTTGAGCCCATAACTTTTGCATCGCGCTGTTATGGATGTCTTGAGCCATTTCAAAAAAACGATACAACCAGTCTTGGTCGGGCTCTCCGGCAGTTTCATCTCGGCATGAACTGTGTGCTAGCTTTAAAATCTGCTCTAGATTTTTTTGTCGCTGTTCTTGGCGTCTCTGTTCACGCAGTTGGGCTCTTTCAAGCGCGGATTTGGCTGGTGGATCGGTTTGCAGTAAGGCATCAAGACCGTGTATTTGGGCAATGGTTTTTACCTTGCTGGCACTGTCTTTGATGTAGCCCTGCTTCTTTTCTTGTTGCGTATTTTTTTGTGCGTTTGACTGATGTTCGATGACAACAGGTTGCTTTGTCGGTTCTGCCATTAATTTTCCTACCAAGAACTGCGCTGTTCGCTTGTTTAAATTTACACCTTATCTAACCAGGCGACCAGATAGGAGTTCTCAGTTTTTGAACGAATAGGGCTATCCAAAATGATAATGAGTTGTTAAAATTGTTATCGTTATTTTGGAGGGACAATGAAGTTCTCAGAAGCAGGTAAATTAAAAAAGCACCTGTCGATAGCGTTTCTTTTGGTTATTTATGTTGGCGTATTAGCGTATTTGTCTCGTTATATCGTGTAACACAGAACTAAAAAAGGCGCCGATGTGACGCCTTAGGTGTACCGATGCATGTCAACGACTTAAACTACATATCGTCGTAGGCTTCTATTTTCGATCCCTCAATAACGTAAGCCGTTTCAGCCAGCTCGTGGCTTATCGTTTCGGTTTTCAACTCCCCAACCACATATATGACATCCCACAGTTCTTGAACGGGTGCGCCTTTGGGAAACTTCACGTAAATGATTTGGTTTGGTGGCGGTGGTGGTACGTGGATACAAGCTCCAAAGTATGGCACCAACAAAAACTCGGTGACGGTATTCGCGTCACCTTCAAGCGGGATGACAAAGCCTGGGATTTTAACTTGGCTTCCATTTAGCTCTGGTCGAACGTTACCAATTTTAGACTGTTGCGCTGCGCCGCCACTGTGATCAGAAGCTGGCATGCCCATACTGTCGAACAGTTTGCGTTCTTTCTCAGGTACTAGATCAATCCAGTCGAGCGTTAATGGCTCCTCGCTTGCGAGTACTGGTGCTATAAATGAGACGATCAGCAAGCAACTTGCGAGTATTTTTCTCCACATTTTATTAAATCCTTATTGTCATTCCGTCACTTAGTGACTGTCGGTAGGCGCGAAAAGCCGGGATGAAACCAATTACAATTCCAGCGCATTGTACGAAACCTAATAGCATCCATTCATAGGGCGATAAGAGGCTTAAAGTCAGATGTATTCCATAATGCTGTTGAATGATGGGTTGCACGATGGCGAGAATGGCATACAGCCCTGCCACTCCGGTCACAATTCCGGCAGCAGTAAGTAGACTGGCTTCGCTGATCAACAATGAGAAAACATGACGAGGTCTTGCTCCCATAGCGCGCAAAATCGCCATTTCACGGCGGCGCTCCTGTAAGCTAGTTAATAAGCTGCTTAGCATGCCGAGTAATCCTGCAATCACCACAAAGCCAGACACTGCCATTAAGGCTTGCTCGGCAACAGACATCATTCCCCACAGTTCATGCAACGCAACCCCGGGCATAATCGCGCTAAGCGGTTCTTTGGGATAAGTGTTGATTTGCCTTTGTAGGGTGAAAGTCTGAATCCGAGATTTCAAACCGACCAGCATCGCGGTAATTTGCTTGGGCTGAAAGTCTCTGTTTTTGAGATCTTGTGCTTTGGGTGTTGGGCCTAAACGTGCACCGCTTTCCCATCCGACGTGAATCGCTTCGATAGCTTCTAGCGAGACATGAACGGTTTTGTCGACTGGCGTGCCTGTGGGCGCAAGAATCCCGACAACTTTGAATGGCAGGTTGTCATGTCGGCTAAAGCCTACATCACTAATGCCGTGGGCAATGATGATTTCACTACCGACGTGATACCCCAGCTGTTTTGCGACATCAGAACCGAGCACTGTTTCAAATAAGCCATTGAATTCTCGGCCTTCTGAATAGGTTAGTGATTGCTTACTTCCGAATTTATAGTGTTCAAAATAGCTGTGGTTGGTTCCCATGACTCGGAACCCTTTGTGCGAGTCGCCAAGTGAGATTGGAATCGCCCAATCTACTGCTCGATGATTGGCAAACTCTTGGTAGCTCTTCCAGTCAATGTTGTTGGTGGCATTGCCAATGCGAAATACAGAGTAGAGCAGCAAGTTCACTTGTCCAGAACGGCCACCAATGATGAGGTCGGTGCCTGAAATTGTATTGGCGAAGCTATCTTTTGCCTGAGTACGAATGCGTTCTACTCCTAAAAGGAGTACGACAGAAATCGCGACTGTCATGATGGTTAATATTGCCGTCGCCTTACGATTGATTAAGCTCTTCCACGCGAGCTTTGCAACAGCGCTCATGATGCGGCTCCTAGGTTAGATGCTTGGTTAATATCTGGCAGGTTAAGTGTGCGGTCAAATAAGGGCTCAAGCGTTGGATCGTGACTGACGAAGATCAGCGTAGCGTTGGCTTGATTCGTTTGCTCCATCAGGAGTTCAATAAACGCTTTACGGTTATCATGGTCTAAAGCGGAGGTTGGCTCGTCAGCAATCACTAACCCCGGATACCCAATGAGTGCTCGTGCAGCCGCAACACGTTGTTGTTGGCCAATGCTCAGTTCCGATACCGGACGCGCATGAAGCTCGCTGGGTAGGTGGAGTCTTTCAAGCAGAGCTTGAGCTTGCTCTTCTAACGTTTGAGATGGCGCTCTTGAATGAGCGCGGCCACGTCGTATTTGACTGAATTGGCAAGGCAGTAGTACGTTTTCAAGCACGTTTAAATAAGGCAATAAATTGAACTGCTGAAAGATATAGCCAATGTGATCGGCGCGAAATTTGTCTCTTTGACTTGCACTTAAACTAACAAGGTCAGTATTCAGTACGGATAGAGAGCCTGATGTTAACGTGTTGATGCCAGTTAGTAGGGCAAGCAGCGTAGATTTACCGCAGCCACTGGGACCTTTGATAAATACGTGCTCACCTTGGGCAATATGTAACTGTGGAATATGAATGGTTGCGTGTGTTGAACCGGGCCAGACAAACTGGGCATTATTTAGCTCAACAACATTTGACATGATTTCAGTCATACTAAATCACCAAAGCATTGGCGTGTAAGTGTGTACTTACACGCCACTCGTGTTATTTGATTACGATTTGGGAGTTATCTTTGCTCAGTTTGATGGCTGATTGCATGGTGTCAGTGAATATATTGACGTTGATTGACTCAGTCGTTGGAAATTGATTAAACCAGTCGGTTTGAATGTGACTGAGTTGGTTAACTTGGTCACAGCTGAATCGATATTGCACCGAAAACTCACCATGTCCGCCATTTTCATGCTCCTCATGGTGAGCATCGTGACCGTCATGGTGCTCATGTTCATCATGATGTTCATTGTGGTGCTCATGTTCATCATGATGTTCATTGTGGTGATCATGGTGTTCGTGCCCTTCATGATCGTGATTTGCATGGTCATCATGGTCGTGCTCGCTATGATCATGGTCTTCATGAGGGTTGCTGAGGTTATGGTTTACGTAAGCTTCTTCAATATCACAATTGGCTTGCGCGTTAATAGCAAACAGTGTGTTGCTGTCTTCTAGGGTGGCAATGGCTTGTTTAAGTGCTTGCTCTTGTTGTTCATTTTCTGGAGCATGCTCGAAACCGACCACATCGGCACCGGGAGCAGTAATCTCCACTAACAGATCCTTTCCATCTTGGGCGATATTAAATTCGACGTGACCATGCACATGAGCACCGTGCTGGCGGTATTCGTCCGCATTTGCTGCTGTCGATAAAGAGAGACCAATGACAAGCGCTAAAACATGTTTCGATGACATTTTGTGTTTCCTAATTTTGCTGGCACTAACCCGAGCAATACCGGATCAGATTTGTATTTACTAAGGTGCGATTCGCTGACACGTTAGGTGCAGGAATACGCACAAATTATGTTGAGTGTGGAATAGTTTGGAAATTAAGCAAAATAAGGCGGGGCACGAGCTGCACCACGAATGTCTTCACTATTAACAAGGCGCTGAAAGACATCATGGTATTGGATGCGCGTAAATGTTGGCGTCGATAGGGTCGGTTGAGCTTTGGCTATGCCGTGCTGAACCCCAGAAAATAGCTGGCAATGATGGTGTGTGTGGTGTTCGGGAGTCAGATCAACTTGATGAAGGATTACCGCAAAGTTCCAAGCGATCAGCAACGCGACACTGAAAAATAAAACAGTGCGATGCCAATGCTTCCGTATCTTTTGCTGGTGATGGTACATCTGAGCTCCTCTTACCGACTGTTATAATATAACACCCATAATGAGTAAAAGTTCACTCTTTTGTTGGCTAGTGGGAAAATTTACGTCAACACATGCGATGTCGCCGAATCTGAGACAGTCTCCTTGGTGGAATCACTGAGCGTTAAACTAGGGGCAACAGAAATCTCAAGCTTTAAGTTTGGTCGCATGGCTCCTTATACTGCGTACTACGGATATTAAGGAGCCAAGCAACGAGACTAGATGTTCTGTTTAATTAGCTCGATCACCTTTGCAATTTCATCTTGCTCAAGTGCGCCTTCTTTTACAAACAGCACTTTGCCTGTTTTGTCTTGAACAATAATGGCAGAGCTTTCTTCTTTAAGATCCCAAGTGTTGGCGACTACGCCATTTTCATCCAGAACCATAGATGACCAAGGAAACTCTTTTTTGCTGTCTTGGGCTGAAGATTTCACGAACGAACCTGTCCCCCAGATCGCATCATCTTGGTTAATGATCGTAGTTGTTTGGTAGCTTTCTTGCGGGAATTGCGCGGCGGTTATTGCTGACATCAAAGGGGCGTTCATTTCTTTTGAACTGCTACGACCTGCGATTGCTTGAATAACACGAACCTTACCCTGCATATGCTGGGTTGCCCATGGTTGGTATGCCACGCCCTCACCCTGCAAAACAATCTCGCCATAAGCCGCGACCTTGGCAGAAGGAACGGTCTCACCGACAGATAGGTTGTGTGCAAACGCAAAGCTTGGCGTTATAGCCAATAGTAGAGGTAGGAGAGTCTTAGTTTTCATATTGTTATATTCCGTACGAGTTGGAAGTTTTCCAGTATATATCCAGATCTAGGAAATTTGTAGAACTGTTGATAACATTTATTTAACGTATGGGGTGGTGTAATATTGCGTTATATTTAGAATTTGCTAAAATGAACCTCGTCGCAGATTGCGCATCAAGATTGCAGAGGATAAATAAGCAATCCGTGTTTTCTCAAAGGAATTGAGGTGAGTTATGCTACGTGAGTTTGCTGTATACCGACCATTACAAGTGGCACGTTTCGTTAAAACGTTGTTCAAAGGTCAATTCTTTATTGCTGGGGTTGGATGTTTTCAGTTCGACAATGGCAAAGTTTTGCTCCCTGACGTCAACGATCAGAAAAGACTCACCATCTTTAAAGAAGTCAACCAAGTGATTGCTTCGCTGTCTGTTTAAGAGCCCGTTGGCTTGAATTTAGTTTTCGATTTCAAAAAAGAGCGACCTATTCGGTCGCTCTTTTTGGTTTCAGTTAGTCGTAGGAACTAACTTTGTAAGCTGGGTGGAAAGCAAACACCTGTGCCACCGATACCGCAGTAACCGTCAGGGTTTTTAGCCAGGTATTGCTGGTGGTAAGTTTCGGCAAAATAATACGGGCCCGCTGGCTGTATCTCAGTGGTGATATTTGCGCGTAGTTCCTCTTGCAGTGCTTGTTGATACAAGAGCTTCGATTTTTCTGCGCTCTCTTGCTGCTTCGCGGAATAAGTGTAAATAGCCGAACGGTATTGTGTGCCCAAATCGTTACCTTGACGCATCCCCTGGGTTGGGTCATGTTTCTCCCAAAAAACGGCCAGTAGTTTTTCTAAGGAAATCACGCGTTCATCGAAGACGACTCGTACTACCTCTGTATGGCCTGTTTTACCCGTACACACCTCTTCATAAGTAGGATTGGGTGTATATCCACCGGCGTAGCCAACCGAAGTGGAGATAACCCCATCCAGTTGCCAAAATACGCGCTCAGCACCCCAAAAGCAGCCCATTCCCAGCAGAATTTGTTGTTGATGCGGCTCCAATGGTGCCTTTAAGTTAGATTTGTTTACAAAATGATGATCTTCAACCTGCATCGGTTGATCTCTACCTGGCAAGGCATCTTCTATACTGATCAATGTTTGTTTGTTGAGCATGGTATTTGTCCTTCAATACGTGTCTTAAATTTGCGAACTTTTTCATTTCGTCTGTATCTGATGCTGTGATGACATAGACCGCGTTAAACCTATTAATATTACAGACTTAGACTTTAATTGGCGTTATCATTATTTACGTTTACTTAACCTCATTCAGCCAAAAAAGCATGATAAAAAAAGCTCTCCTCACCATTGTTGGCCTGTTTGCCTTTTCTCATGGTGCCTATGCCGATGTTTCTTTGACTTTAAAAGGCATCGATGGCGCTTTAGAAGAGAATGTCAGTGCGTACCTGTCGTCCATTCCAGCGAAGGACTACTCCACTTCTCTGCGCTTTCAAGCGAGATTAGATCAAAGTATCACTGAAGCTCTCAATGCGCTTGGGTATTATCATGCAAAAATTTCATACTCTATTCCGGAAGGGAATGATGAGTTGATCGTCAGCATCAAGCCGGGTTTACCTGTGAAAGTGAAAGTCATGGATGTAGTGATCACAGGTGAAGCAAAAGACGATGAAGAGTTCGCCAAACTTATTGAACGTTCACCGCTTAAAGTCGGCAAAGTATTGAATCAAGGTGAATACGATAGCCTGAAATCGGGTATTCGTAACTTGGCGTTGCAGCGTGGTTATTTCAATGGTGATTACAAGCTCAGCAAACTTGAAGTGATTCCTGACTTCAATGAAGCGAATGTGCGTTTGCATTATGACAGTGGTATTCGTTATCACTTTGGTCCGATTAACATTACTGGCAGTCAGATTTGGGAAAACCGTGTTGAATCAATGCGACCTTTTGAAATTGGTGAACCTTACTTGGTTTCGCAAGTGGGGGAGTACAACCAAAACCTGTCTAATACCGATTGGTTTTCATCGGTTTTTGTGGAGCCTGATTTAAGTAAATTGGATGAGGGACGCGAATTGCCAATTAAGGTCTCGCTCGCGCCAGCGTCAAAAAACCAAATAGAAACCGGTCTTGGTTACTCGACCGATACTGGTGTGCGTGGCACGTTAAAATGGAAAAAACCATGGGTTAGTTCACGTGGCCACAGCTTTAATACGGCGTTATCACTATCAAAGCCTGAACAGACGATCACGGCAGGCTACAAAATCCCGCTTGATGATGTATTGCGTGAATACTACCAATTGCAATTTGGTTTAAAGCACCTTGATAACCGAGATACGGAGAGTTTGGAATCCAACCTGGCAGTTGAGCGACATTGGCTAACTGATGGCGGCTGGCATAAAACCATTTATGTTCGTCACTTGTACGAAAACTTCTCTCAAGGTCTGCAAGATGATGGGGTGCAATTTGTTTTACCCGGAGCTACTTTTTCACGAACTCGTGTCCGTGGTGGCAACATGCCAATGTGGGGGGATAAGCAAAGTGTAACGATCGAATATGGTGATCCTGCTTTGCTGTCAGAAACGCGAGTATTGCGCCTATTAGGGCGATCATCTTGGATCCGCGGGATCGGTGATAATCATCGTGGTTTGTTCCGTTTAGAAGGTGGTGCGAACATCACTGACGAATTTGAAAAGCTTTCGCCTTCTCTGCGTTTCTTCGCTGGTGGTGATAACAACATTCGTGGTTATGGATATGAGTCTATTTCACCTGTGGATGAAAGTGGCGCCTTGACGGGTGGTAAATACATCGTTAGCAGCACATTAGAATATCAATATCGCGTGTATGGAAACTGGTGGGCAGCCACCTTCTACGATATTGGTGATGCATTTAACGAAACACCTGAATGGAAATCGGGTGCTGGTGTGGGTATCCGTTGGGCGTCTCCGGTTGGACCGGTTAGCTTTGATTTTGCGTGGGGACTGGATGAAAAACCAGAAAAAGAGTTCCGCATCCACTTCTCATTGGGGCCTGAGTTATGATCAAAATGATGTTTAAGTGGACCAAATGGCTGTCGTTAAGTTTGATTGGTCTATTGCTGTTGCTCATCATTTTTGTTGCGACAGTGCTATTTACTCACCCTGGTCTTAAGCTCGCGTTGTGGGGAGCAGAAAAGGCTTTACCGCAATTACAAATAGAGAAAGTTCAGGGCTCATTATTTCCTCGTTTTGAGCTACAGAACGTCAGTTTTGTCGACGAATCTTTGAACATCGACGCAAAAGTCGATCGTTTAGCGTTAGCGGTTAACTTCCGTTGTTTCTTTGATCCTAAAGTCTGTGTCGATGAGCTAACCCTGCAAGGTGTTAACTTTCAGATGCCAGAGCTCCCTCCGGCAGGCGAAGAGTCAGAGGAGACACCGCCATTACGTACAGTCAGTACACCAGTCCCTATTTTTGTTAATAAGGTCAGTTTTGATGACATTAACTTAAACATTTTAGGCAACCAAATTGACTGGCAAGATTTCTCTACCGGGCTTTCTATGCAAGGCGACCGTTTAGTGATTGCGCCGACGGCATTAAAAGACATCAATGTTGCACTGGCTCCAAGTGAAGTTGAACCTGAAGCGACCACAGACGAGCCGAAAGACGCTGACGCTCCGCCGCAAGATATTATGTTACCCGAGGTGTGGATTCCACTCACTGTGGAAGCAAGACGCCTCGATATTCATAACTTCAAGCTTGCAGGTGAGAAGACGGTGATCGTTCACCACCTTGGTGTTGTAGCGAAAGCGGGGGGCGACCGTGTTGATGTGAAAACATTAGAGCTCGATATGCCTGAAGTGGAAGGTAAGTTAAGCACGCAAGTAACGCTTTCCGCTGACTATCCTCTCAAAGCTCAGCTCGATGTGCTGGTGAAGCAAGCGGATGCGAAAGGGCAAAAGCTGTCGCTGTCAGCTGCTGGCACTGTGGGAGACCTTTCTCTCACTGCGACCTTATCTGAACTAGTCGAAGCGGAGATCAAAGGTGAACTTCAGCCCCTGAAAGCGCAGTTACCCTTTGATGTTGCAATCAAAAATGTGCAAGCGCAATGGCCGTTAATCGGTCAAAGTGATTATCAAGTATCGGTACCAAGTTTATCTGCAAAAGGTTCCCTGGACGGATACACTGTGGCACTAGAAACACAAGCTTCGGGTAAAGATATTCCTGCTGTAGATGTTGCACTAAACGGCAATGGCACATTAGAGCAAATCGATCTTGAAAGCCTGGTAGTAAAAACATTGGGCGGTGAGCTATCCGGTCAGGTGATGGCGAATTGGGCTGCGCCAATCAACTGGCAAGCTGACCTTAATTTGCAACATATTCAACCAGGGCTTCAATGGGAAGAAGCGGAAGGCGATATCAGTGGTAGCCTCTCGACTTCAGGTTCTTTAACAGAGCAAGGCGGTTGGCAAGTCAGTTTACCTAAGTTAGATATCGATGGCATCTTACGCGGTTATCCGCTGAATGTGGAAGGCCAACTGGAAGCGTCTGATAAGAATGGCAAAGGTGAAGACATTCAGCTTACTACGCAAGGTTTAGCGCTTTCTCATGGCCCTAACCAATTGAGTGCCAAAGGTAAGATTGATAAGCAGATATTAATGGATGTTGAGGTTAACTTCCCCGATTTTGCGAAAAGTGTTCCGGATCTAGCGGGTAAGATGCAAGGCAACGTGGCGCTGCGTGGTAGCTTGAAAGAGCCTGACATCAAATTAGACCTAGCGCTAAATCAAGTGAACTGGCAGCAGCAAGCGAACGTTGAAAACATAACCTTGAAGGGGGATGTGACGCCTCTGCCAGCACCGAAAGCGAACTTAAGCCTCATTGCGAACAACATTACCTACGACGACATTAAAGTTGATAGTGCAGACCTTGAAGTCTCTGGGGATGAAAAAATGCACCAACTGACGCTAGATGTGGTGTCTGACATTGTATCAACCAGCTTAGAAATTGAAGGCTCATTCATACAGAAGCCGCAAATGATCTGGGATGGTGCATTGCGTCGTCTTACTTTGAGCACGCCGCAGGGACCTTGGGCGTTGCAGAAATCGACGGCGGTTAAAGTCAACATTGATAAACAAATCGCTGATGTTCAAGCACATTGTTGGCTGCAAGCCAATTCGAGTGTTTGTTTGACCGAAGATATTAGTGTTGGTCAAAGTGGCGAAGCCAAGTTAGCTGTGAACGACTTTGACTTTGAACAAATCAAGCAGTTCCTGCCGCCAGAGACGAAATTACAAGGGTCGGTCAACGCGCAAGCGACAGCAAAATGGGCACCAGAGATGAAGCCGGAAGTCACGGTGAACGTTGATATGCCTAAAGGTCAAGTAGAGCAAGCACTAGAGCAGCCGATAACTCTTGGTTGGGAAAGCTTTAGCTTTAAAGCGGCGCTGGCAAAAGACAAGTTAGATGCTGAGTGGTTATTTGATGTGAGAGACAATGGTGACTTATCAGGTCAGGTTTCTTTGGTCGATGTAACGTCTGAGCAGCCTGAGATTGACGGTAAGGTCTCGCTATCGACATTCCATCTGGATTTCTTAGCGCCGTTGATAGGTGAGTACAGCCTATTCAAAGCGAACATGAATACTGATTTGGCGATATCTGGTGATGTTATGCACCCTAAAGTCAACGGTCAGTTCTTGATTGATCAAATGAAGCTACAAGGTGAAGTCACGCCGATAGACATTAACTCCGGTCAGGTCGCGATCAACTTTAAAGGTCACCAAGCGGATCTTGATGCGGGTATCATGACGCCAGATGGTGAGTTGGAAGTGACCGGTGAGGCCGATTGGCAGGATCTACAAAATTGGCATACCAAAGCGCGCGTATTTGCGAAAGAGCTTCAGGTGGATCTTCCACCAATGGTAAAAATCAAAGTTGAGCCGGACATGACCATTGATGTCACACCACAGCTTGCTAAGGTCGAAGGTAATATTAATCTGCCTTGGGGACGAGTTGTGGTTGAAGAGCTGCCACCAAGTGCGGTTGGTGTTTCAAGCGACACCGTGATTTTGGACCAGAACTTACAGCCTGTGAGTGATATCGAGTCAATGCCATTTGATGTTGAAACGGATATCAACATTAAGATCGGTGATGACTTCCAACTGGCCGCCTTTGGCTTGAAAGGTGGTCTGAAAGGTAACCTCAATGTGACACAGAAAGATAAAGGTCCGTTCATCGTTGGTGAGGTTAATATCGTCGACGGTTCTTACCGTTCTTTTGGTCAGGATTTGGTGATTGAAGAAGGTAAGATCTTAATGAATGGTCCGGCAGATCAGCCGTACGTTTCTATTAAGGCGATTCGAAACCCAGATAATACCCAAGATGACGTGATTGCTGGTGTGCGTGTAACAGGACCAGCATCGGATCCAAATGTGGAGATATTCTCTGAGCCAGCGATGCCTCAAGCGAATGCGCTCTCTTACCTACTTCGCGGTCAAGACATTGATGGCGAAGCGGGAGGCAATGCTATGACGACCACGTTGATTGGCCTAAGTTTGGCAAAGAGTGGACGCGTGGTTGGTGAAATCGGTGAAGCCTTTGGGGTTCAAGATTTACAATTGGATACGGCGGGGTCGGGCGATGATTCTCAAGTGACCGTCAGTGGTTACATTCTGCCGGGATTACAGGTGAAATACGGCGTCGGCATCTTTAACTCACTAGGCGAGTTCACTGTGCGTTATCGATTGATGCAAGATCTGTATTTAGAGGCGGTTTCTGGTGTAGATAGTGCGGTTGACCTACTCTATCAATTTGAGTTCGATTAGAGCTTGTTCGTCTGCGTACATAAAGTTCATGACTAAGGAGTGGTTATGCAGCATTTAGTTTTTGTATATGGGACCTTACGTAAAGGAGAGTGTAATCATCACTTTCTGAGCTCGGCCCAGTTTCTTGGTCAGCATGAAACGGATGCTCAGTTCGCACTGTATGACTTAGGTCCTTATCCCGCGTTGTCTGTCGGGCAGCGCTCGATACAAGGTGAAGTGTATCTGATTGATGATGAAACCTTATCCGAGCTAGATAAGTTGGAAGATGTGCCAGTAGAGTATCGTCGAGAGAGTATCGTCACGCCGTTTGGCCAAGCTTGGATCTACTTGTATCAAGATACTGAACAACTGACCGAAGAAATCGCTTCCGGAGATTGGTGTCAAAAGGTGTGAGCTATACTGACATTATCAATAGCGACGAGCTGGTCACTAAGGAGTCATGATGAAGGTATTCGTAATTGGATCAATGGCGTTGATTCTTGCCGCATGCGCGCAAACAACCCTGCCGACCTCGAGTAATGCTACCGACTGGCAAGCGTTTGGTAAGCAGTCTGCCTTAGATGGATTAAGAGTTTTATCTGAAGATCGTATCGCTGCACTGGATGGTACTAATCATGCTACGCCTGAACTGATCATTGCCTATCAAACGGGTTATCAGCAAGGGAAGCAAGAGTATTGTGAACAAAGCGCGTATATGCTTGGTGTTATCGGGCGTCCGTATTTTGGTATTTGTGATGACCTAGACCCTTTCTTTCAGCATGACTATGACGCTGGCCGAATGTCATCTGCAGGCGCACCTATCTAGTTGACTTACACAAGATGAAAAGCAAAAGAGCAGCCCTAAAGCTGCTCTTTTTAATTTTGTATCAGCAGCAGTGATGCTTATTTTTTCTGAGCGCGCTCGTAAGATTCTAGGATTTCAGCTTTAGCGGCAGCAACATCTGCCCAACCATCCACTTTCACCCATTTACCTGCTTCAAGCTCTTTGTAACGCTCAAAGAATTGCGTGATCTGCGCTTTCAGTAGTTCTGGGATATCGTCCACATCTTGGATGTGATCGTACTCTTTCGAGATTTTGGTGTGTGGAACCGCAAACACTTTTGCGTCTTCACCTGACTCATCCGTCATCTTCAAAACGCCAACAGGACGGCAGCGAATCACTGAACCTGGCATAAGTGGGTATGGTGTTGGTACCAGTACGTCAACTGGGTCGCCATCAAGAGACAGCGTATTGTTCACGTAGCCATAGTTACATGGGTAGAACATTGGTGCAGACATGAAACGGTCGACAAATACCGCACCAGAATCTTTATCTACTTCGTACTTGATTGGATCTGCATTTGCAGGAATTTCGATCACGACATAGATATCTTCAGGCAGCGACTTGCCTGCTGGCACATGGTTTAAGCTCATTAGAATATTCCTTTTCATTAACGATGAGTCACACAAAAGCGGCTTCATCTGATGATAAATTCGCGTTTCACTTTAGCGACAAAAACGCGGCAGGTAAACACCTGCCGCGTTGGACAAAGGTCTGAAATTATTCTTCGTCGCGGTGCAGTTCAAGGAACTCTTCAACTTTGCGAACCATGTTCTTAGAACCCACAAAGAAAGGCACACGTTGGTGCAATTCGGTTGGTTTGATATCCATGATGCGATTGACGCCGTCTGATGCAATACCGCCCGCTTGCTCAATTAAGAACGCCATTGGGTTACATTCATAAAGCAGGCGTAGCTTGCCCTGTGGATGGCTTTGCGTACTAGGGTAAAGGTAGATACCACCTTTCAGTAAGTTGCGGTGGAAATCAGCAACCAATGAGCCAATGTAGCGCGAAGTGTATGGACGACCGTCTTCTGGCACATTCTCTTGGCAGTACTTGATGTACTTCTTCACCCCTTGAGGGAAGCGAATGTAGTTACCTTCGTTGATCGAATAAATCTTGCCTTCTTCTGGAATCATCATGTTTTCATGAGAAAGGCAGAAGCTGCCGATAGATGGGTCGTAAGTAAAGCCGTTTACGCCGTTACCTGTGGTGTAAACCAACATGGTTGATGAACCGTAAATCACGTAACCAGCGGCAACTTGCTTATGACCAGGCTGAAGGAAATCTTCTTCTGTCGCCGGTGTGCCAATAGGTGAAACACGGCGATAAATAGAGAAGATAGTACCGACAGAGACGTTCACATCGATGTTAGAAGAACCATCAAGTGGGTCCATCAGTACCACATATTTGGCGTTTTGGTTGAGCTCTTTGTTGAAAGCAACCGCTTCGTCTTCTTCCTCACTGGCAACGCCACACACTTGGTCACGAGCTTCAAGCGCGGCTTTGAACTTATCGTTCGCGTAAACATCGAGCTTTTGCTGGTCTTCACCTTGGACATTTTCCGTACCTACAGCACCAGTGATATCACCGAGACCCGCTGCGTTGATTTCGCGGTTAACGATTTTTGCAGCTAAACGAATGGAGGCTAAAAGGGATGATAGATCACCGCTAGCGTGGGGGAAATCCGCTTGTTTTTCGACAATGAACTCGCCTAGGGTGCGCAGTCCTGACATGGTTAATCCTTACATTTTCATTTCATTGGGGGTAGTGCGCAAGTGAGCATCTCTTTATGGATGTTAAACGATTGCGCTGGATGTAAGTTTAAGTCGCAGATCTTTTTAATGGTAATGAAGTAACTGTTTGAGATCTCAATTTATTTGTAGACTTGTTTGAGGTATTCATCAGTAAGCAAGAGGTTGTACAGTCTGTGTTCAACCTTGTCATATTTGTGAAAGGGACTGCAAGAAGAAGGCTAAAGTCTCTCGCTTTTCTGGTTGTGATCGCGATAATGAAAGCATTAAAGAACGCATTACAAGGTTTAGTTTATGCACATTCATATCTTGGGTATCTGTGGCACATTTATGGGCGGCGCTGCGATTTTAGCGCGCCAATTAGGGCATAAAGTCACTGGTTCTGATGCCAACGTTTACCCACCGATGAGCACGTTGCTTGAGTCTCAAGGTATTGAAATTATTGAAGGCTTCGACCCGTCTCAACTCGACCCTCAACCAGACCTTGTGGTGATCGGTAATGCCATGAGCCGTGGTAACCCATGTGTTGAACATGTGCTCAATACCAACATGCGCTACACCTCTGGTCCGCAGTGGCTCAACGAGTTTTTGCTGCACGATCGCTGGGTATTGGCGGTATCGGGTACACACGGTAAAACGACCACGTCGAGCATGCTGGCTTGGATACTCGAAGACTGCGGTTATCAACCTGGTTTCCTAGTTGGTGGAGTACTTGGTAACTTTGGAGTCTCTGCTCGTTTGGGTGAAAGCATGTTTTTTGTCGTTGAAGCGGACGAATATGACAGTGCTTTTTTCGATAAGCGTTCTAAGTTTGTGCACTACCATCCTCGAACCTTAATCATGAACAACCTTGAGTTTGATCATGCTGACATCTTCGATGATCTAGAGGCGATCAAGCGCCAATTCCATCATTTAGTGCGAACGGTTCCCGGAAATGGCTTAATCTTAGCTCCGAAGCAAGACCAAGCTTTGGCGGATGTATTAGAGCGTGGTTGCTGGACAGAAAAGCAGTTTTCAGGTGTTGGTGGCGACTGGCAAGCGCACAAATTAGTGGTCGATGGCTCAAAATTTGAAGTTGCTCTACAAGGCGAGAAGGTCGGTACCGTCGAATGGGGTTTGGTGGGTGATCATAACGTTGATAATGCGTTAATGGCGATTGCCGCCGCACGACACGTTGGTGTAACGCCGGAACTTGCTTGTCAGGCTCTGGGCCGTTTCATCAACACTAAGCGTCGTTTAGAGCTCAAAGGTGAAGAACAAGGCATCACGGTTTACGATGATTTTGCGCATCACCCAACGGCAATTGAACTCACCGTCGGTGGTTTGCGTAACAAGGTAGGCGAAAAACGCATTCTTGCCGTGTTGGAACCTCGTTCTGCCACTATGAAGCGCGGCGTGCACAAAAACACACTCGCGGATTCGCTACACAGCGCAGATGAAGTGTTCTTATTCCAACCAGACAATATCGAATGGTCGGTGCAAGATATCGCGGAACAATGTCAGCAACCTGCTTTTGTTGACGCTGACATCGATAACTTTGTAGCGAAAATCGTTGAACGTGCGCAGCCAGGTGACCAAATCCTCGTGATGAGTAATGGTGGCTTTGGCGGTATTCACGGCAAGATCCTCGAGCAACTTAAACAAAAAGCCTGATTTTATGCAAAACAAACAGCAGCAAGCAGAAAAAACCATCACTTTAGCGTTAACTGGAGCATCTGGTGCGCCTTATGGTCTGCGCCTTTTAGAATGTTTAGTCGCGGCGGATTATCATGTCTACGTTCTGATCTCTTCGGCGGCTCGTGTCGTGATGGCAACCGAACACAACCTTAAGCTGCCAAGTGGGCCAGAAGCCGCAAAGCAAGCGTTGGTGGAACACCTCAACTGTGACCCAAATAACATCACCGTTTGTGGTAAAGATGACTGGTTCTCACCGGTAGCGTCTGGCTCTGCGGCACCCAAGCAAATGGTGGTTTGCCCATGTTCAGCAGGAAGTGTTGCGGCGATCGCGCATGGTATGTCGGATAACTTGATTGAGCGCGCCGCTGACGTGGTGATGAAAGAGCGTGGGCAGTTGTTGCTCGTCGTTCGCGAAACACCATTTTCAACGCTGCATCTGGAGAACATGCACAAGCTATCGCAAATGGGCGTCACCATCATGCCAGCGGCTCCGGGTTTCTACCATCAGCCAAAGAGCATTGAAGACTTAGTGGATTTTATGGTGGCGAGAATTCTCGACCACTTAGGTATTGAGCAAGGTTTAGTGCCTCGTTGGGGTTATGACCAGCGTTCGTGAGCTGATTGTGTAACCACTCAAATACCTTTACAATCCATCCAACTCATCGGGGAGCAAACCCATTTAGCATTGAGTCAATCAATGCATTTGGGCGCTGAGACCTAAGTGCTTTACTAGGGACCCGTATTACCTGAACCAGATAATGCTGGCGTAGGAATTGAGTCTGGATATTGGAAGTCCTTAATAGCCGCCTCAACCCTGTGCCGCTCAACTTATTTCTCTGAAATACTCATGGAGAGCGAGCAGTGAAAACCACTTCAAGTCTGATTGCCTTAGCTGCAATTACTTCAACTTCAGCGTTTGCTGCTGAAAACCCATTAACTATTTATACCTACGATTCTTTTGCCGCAGATTGGGGACCAGGTCCTAAAATCGAGCAAGCTTTTGAAGCAAAATGTGGCTGTGACGTTAACTTCGTGGCGTTGGACGATGGTGTGTCGATCCTGAATCGTCTTCGTCTTGAAGGCGGTAATAGCAAAGCCGACATCGTGTTAGGTTTGGATAACAATCTGATGGCAGAAGCGAAGAAAACCGGTCTGCTTACCGAGCACAATGTGGATACGGCTAACACAGTGTTACCAAATGGTTGGAGCGACACGACGTTTGTACCGTACGATTACGGCTACTTCGCGTTTGTGTACAACACAGAGAAACTGGCTAATCCGCCGAAAAGCATGAAAGAGCTGGTGGAAACGCGCGACGATTTGAAAGTGATTTATCAAGATCCGCGTACGTCAACGCCGGGCCAAGGCTTGATGCTGTGGATGAAATCCATTTATGGCGACGATGTGACGCAAGCGTGGCAGAAGCTAGCGAGCAAAACCGTAACGGTCACGAAAGGTTGGTCAGAAGCGTATTCCATGTTCCTTAACGGCGAGTCGGACTTAGTGCTTTCTTACACTACGTCACCTGCGTACCACTTAATTGCGGAAAACGATTCAAAGTTTGCGACGGCGAATTTTGCTGAAGGTCACTACATGCAAGTTGAAGTCGCCGCTAAAGTGAAAGGGGCAAAAAATTCAGAACTTGCTGATCAATTTATGAATTTCATTTTAAGTGATGAGTTCCAGTCAGCGATGCCAACGGGTAACTGGATGTACCCTGTTACTGACGTTGAGTTACCTAAAGGTTTTGAAACCTTGAGCGTTCCAAACAAGTCGTTGAGCTTTAGTGCTGATGAAGTGGCAAAAATGCGTAAGTCTTGGATTCGCGAATGGCAAAGCGCACTGACGTTTTAGCTGACGTTCCACCCCTCATCTGAATGAGATAGGTTTTACCTTTGAATTCTGTTCCAAAAATAGGTTTAGGGGTCGCGATGATCATCGCGACCTTTGTTGTTTCTGCCCTAGGTGCTTTGATTGTTCAAGCCCCTTCACTTGATGTGTCTGTGGTATGGGACGACCCGTATTATCAACATGTCACCAAGTTCAGCTTCTACCAAGCTTTTCTTTCCACATTGCTCAGTGTTGGCTTTGCCATTCCAGTTGCGCACGCGCTTTCACGTCGCCAATTTTGGGGTAAGTCATTACTGCTTAAGCTGTTTGCATCGACGCTAGTTTTGCCTGTTTTGGTTGGTGTTTTCGGGCTATTAGCGATTTATGGCAACAGCGGTTTGTTAGCGCAGTGGCTGCAAAGTTTCGATACTAAACTGCCATTTTCTATTTACGGTTTGAACGGAATTTTACTCGCCCATGTGTTCTTTAATTTACCTTACGCGGCGCGCTTGCTGTTGCAAGCATTAGAATCTATTCCTGCCGAGCAGCATAAGCTGTGTGCGCATTTAGGTATGAACCATTGGAATAAGTTTCGTTGGGTGGAATGGCCGCGTTTAAGGCAGCAACTTCCCCACGTTTGTGGCTTGGTATATATGTTGTGCTTCACCAGTTTTGCCACTGTAATGGCGTTGGGGGGCGGGCCAAAATCCACCACCATTGAATTGGCAATTTACCAAGCGATTAAGTTTGATTTTGATTTACAAGCTGGGGCGTTATTGGCGCTGTGGCAGATGCTGTTATGTGGACTGCTTGCCATTGGAGTGCAGAAGTTAACAAAGCCTGTTTCTATCAGTGCTGGCAGCACATCGGTACAGCAATATTTAACGAAGGATCATGGGTGGTCAAAAGCTTGGGATAGCTTTTGGATCATAGGTGCCTTTTTACTGGTGATACCACCGTTATTGATGGTGTTACTGAGTGGCATCAACCAACAAGTTTGGGCGGTGTTAACCGATGAACGTTTTTGGTCTGCGTTATCTAACTCACTCAAAGTGGCAGGGTTAGCCAGTGCGCTTGCGGTCGCTGCGGGCGTGTCCATATTGTTGACCAGCCGTCGTTGGCGTTTGCAGTACAAAAACACGCGAGCCGATCAGATTGAGCTAATCGGCACCATTATTTTGGTGACTCCAGGGCTGGTGATTAGCACCGGTTTATTCTTGCTGTTGCGATCATTTACCGATGTTTTTAGCTTGGCGTTTTTTGTCGTGATTTTGGTGAACGGTTTGATGGCTTTGCCTTACGTGATCAAAACGCTGGCACAGCCAATGCTGCACATCGAGCAGCAATACCAGTATGTGTGTGCCAGCTTAGGCATGCGTGGCTGGCAACGCTTTAAAGTGGTGGAGTGGCAGGCGCTGCGCAAGCCATTCGCACATGCGTTTGCGATCAGCTTTATGTTTGCGATTGGCGATTTAAGTGCTATCGCGTTGTTTGGCGGACAAGAGTTCCGCACTTTACCTCTGTATTTATTCCAGCTGCTTGGCAGCTATCAGATGGACGCGGCTGCGGTGGTATCGGTGACCTTGTTGTTGTTGAGTGTGGGCTGTTTTGCCTTGATTGAGAAAGTATTGAAAACGAAGGAGAGAGCGTAATGTTAGTGTTGGATGATGTGCAGTACACCTACCAACGTGAGCTGTTTCGTTTTGACTTAACGATTGAGCAAGGTCAGATAGTGTCGCTGATGGGACCAAGTGGGGCTGGAAAATCGACGTTGCTGGCGTTGGTGGCTGGATTTATCCATCCTGACCAAGGTGACATTCGGGTTGATGGTGAGTCTATTGTGCACAAAGAGCCTTATCAGCGTCCTTTCTCCATGCTGTTCCAAGAGCATAACTTGTTTTCTCACTTGTCGGTGCGTGACAACATTGGCTTAGGTTTACACCCAGGGCTGAAGCTCACTGTAGACCAAAAGCGTCAGGTTGAACAAGCGGCGCAGCAAGTTGGCGTTGCAGAGTACCTCGACCGTTTGCCTGAGCACCTTTCTGGAGGGCAGCGTCAACGTGTTGCCTTGGCGCGTTGTTTTGTTCAGCCTCATCCCATGTGGCTGTTGGATGAGCCTTTCTCGGCGCTTGATCCGGTTTTACGTGAAGAGATGCTGAGCTTGGTAAAAAAACTGGCGGCAGAGCGGGGAATAACCGTATTGATGGTCACGCACCATTTAAGCGATGCCAAAGCCATTGCCAGCCACTTTGTGTTTGTGGCTGATGGCAAAGTGGAAGCGGCGGATAGTATGTCTGCATTGAGTGAGCAGCATGCTAGTGAGAAGCTTGCGGCATTTATCCGAGCCGCACGCTAATGCTCAATGGTGGCTGGGTTATGCTTCTCCGCAACACAAACCATGTCGAGGACCAAATTCAAATTGAGATCTTAGGCTCATGATATGGTCAATCATCGCTTGTACTCGTCGCGTTCGGTTTGCGCCAGGACGATAGACTAAATAAATGGGCATTGGTACCGTGTGCCATTGAGGTAAGACTCTGACTAAGGAGCCATTTTCTAGCTCTTGCGTCATGTTTTGCATAGGTAAGTTAGCGATGCCTAGTCCTTTGAGTGCGCCTTTTAATACCGCTTCTACGGTGGTGCTAGAGAAGTTACTGCTTACCGAGACGTTGACGGTGCTGTCCTGCGAAATCAACGTCCAAGGGCCTATCTCTGAAACATACTGATATCTCAAACAGTTGTGTGTTGTCAGATCTTCTGGCGTTTTAGGTACGCCACACTCAGCTAAATACTCAGGACTGGCGGCCAATACTCGGGTGGTGTAACCCAATTTTTTAGCAATCAGTCGATCATCGACGATCTGGCCGACTCGAATTGCCATATCAAAACCGTGTGAAAATAGATCAACAAAATCGTTCGATGCTTCTAACGCAATTTGTACTTTTGGCCATTGTTTTAAAAATGGTAAAAAGATGTGCTCAGCCATATACGCGTCCAAGGCTGGTGGCGCAGCAATGCGAAGCCGACCTTGGATCTGCTGTTCCATTTCCTGAACGTCTTGACCAATCGAGTGAAATTCTTCAACTAAGCTTGCAGCACGCTCTAAAACCATTTGACCAGCTTCGGTAATCACCAACTTTCGGGTCGTGCGCTCTAGGAGCTTGGCTTCAAAGTGTTGTTCGAGTTTGGTTATGGCTTTACTAACAGTAGATTTTGGTAGGTTTAACTCCAGCGCGCACTTGGTTAAGCTCAGTAGTCGACAGCTTGTGACAAAGATAGAGAGCGTCCTAAAGTCAATTGTTTCTAAATTTCGAACAATCACTTTCAATTATCCATATTGTTTCAATATTGATCTGATTATAGTCTGGCTCCTCATCCTTAGCCATCAAGTTATTGTCATTTGAGGTAACCAACATGTCCAACTCTGTAGACTTATTTTCTCCTATCGAACTCGGTCAATTAGCATTAGATAACCGTGCCATTATGGCCCCTTTAACGCGCGCTCGTGCCAGCGCAGATCATATCCCGAATGACCTTATGGTTGAGTATTATGCTCAACGCGCGAGTGCTGGACTTATCATTGCTGAATGCACCATGGTGATGGAAGGAACGTCTGCTTTTATGGCAGAACCGGGCATTTATAACGAAGAACAAATTGCAGCTTGGAAAAAGGTAACGGATGCGGTTCATGAGAGAGGCGGTAAGATCGTATTGCAAATTTGGCATGCGGGACGCGCTTGTCATCCTGAACTGAATGATGGGAAAACACCTGTTGCAGCGAGCGCACTAGCCATTCGTGATGAGTTAGTTCATACCCCTTCAGGTAAGCAAGCATATACGGTACCACGAGCACTCGAAGTGGATGAGATAGCTTCCATTGTGGCAGCGTTTAAGCAAGGTGCGAAAAACGCCAAGAGAGCAGGCTTTGATGGTGTGGAGATACATGGCGCCAATGGTTATCTTATCGATAACTTTCTTCGTGATGGATCGAATTTACGTACTGATGAATACGGTGGCTCAGTCGAAAATCGTGCCCGTTTTTTACTTGAGATAGTTAAAGAAGTGGTCGAGGTATGGGGACCTGGAAGAGTAGGGCTGCGCACATCACCATTAAATGGATTTAATGACATGAAAGACAGCGATCCGGTTGGCTTGGTTCGTTACTTAGCTAAGCAACTTAATGCTTTCGATCTTGCTTATTGGCACGTGATGCGTGCGGATCTAAAGGGCGTACAAAAAGCAGATGTTCTCAAGCCAGCGCGCGAAAACTATCAAGGTTACCTAATGGCCAACGTGGGCTACAGTGCACAAGAAGCGACAACGGCAATTGCAGAAAATCAAGTTGATGTGGTCGCATTTGGCGTTCCATTTATCGCCAACCCTGATTTAGTTGAGCGATTTAAGAAAAATGCACCTCTTAATGAGGCAAAACCTGAGCACTTTTATTTAGGTGGAGCAGAAGGTTATACCGATTACCCAGTAATGGCATAATCCTTACTTGTTCAATATAAAAAGGACGCTAATGTTAGCGTCCTTTTTCGTTTCTTTAGTTGTTTAACCTTGCGGTTTCACGACCATCACATTGATTGGAGAATATTCCACGACCTTACTTGCGACAGAGCCAAGCATTACTTTATTGATTTTAGAACGCTTGTGACTTGGCATAATGATGAGATCAGCGCCCAAGCGCTCTGCATAATCAAGAATCGTCGCGTAGGCTTTGCCCTCAGCAACATGCACTTGGTACACAACATCTTCAGCAATATGCTTATTGGCGAAAGCTTTTAATTGCTGCTTCACGTCTTGCTTCATTTTGGCTGCTGCATCTTTTGGGAAGTATGTAGCAACCATCGACATGTGAATTCCAGGTAATACTGTTAGAAGGTGGATTTGCGCATTCGCTTGCTTTGCCTGCCAAACCGCTAGTTCAACCGCTCGGTCTGAAAAGCCTTGGTCATTTAGATCAACCGGAACAAGAATTTGTTTGTACATTCAATGTCTCTCACTAAGGCCCCTTCCTCGGGGCCAAATCGGTTATGCGCTCAATTGTTCCTTACGAGCACGACGTTTTTGGTTCATGGCAAGCACCAGCAAAATCATTAAGCATGGCACAAATACCCATTCTTTCATCGGACGTTCTGCATCTTGGATAACCCACTTGATCTCCCAATCAAAGTCGATACCTGCAGACTCTGCCGGGCTACCAAACTCGACCATATCGACAATCATTTTGTTGTCGCTTTCGGTCAGCATCAGACCCATAGACGAAATACGTGCTTCCGCTGTTGTCGCACTGTCTTCGAATGGAAGACGAACCGTTTTCTCGATGTAGTCGCCTTCAAGGTTTTCGCCGGCAACACGTAGCTCCAATGATTCTCCTACATTTAGCGTTTCCGTGATTTGAGCTACCTCAACGCCAGGAGAAAGAACTTTCGCTGGATACAGCATGTCCCACCAAAAACCAGGACGGAAAAACGAAAATGTCAGTACTAATAATAGAACGGTTTCCCACCACTTGTTACGCGTGAACCACCATCCTTGTGTAGCGGCGGAAAAGATCAGCATCGCAATGATCGATGAGATGACCGTGAGTGCTAAATGCCACCAAGAGTCTATCCCCATCAATAGTAGCTGGGTATTGAACACAAACATGAATGGCAAAATGGCGGTTCGAATATCGTAAGTAAAGCCTTGGATACCTGTACGAATCGGGTCTGATTTAGCAATCGCAGCCGCCGCAAATGCCGCAAGACCTACGGGTGGGGTGTCGTCGGCCAAAATACCAAAGTAGAAAACGAACAAGTGCACCGCAATGAGTGGGATGATCAAGCCATGTGCTGCACCTAGTGTGACAATAACCGGTGCCATCAACGTAGAGACGACGATGTAGTTCGCCGTTGTCGGTAGACCCATCCCAAGAACCAAGCTGATTATTGCGGTAAACAGCAGCATAAGAATGATGCTACCGCCAGAGATAAACTCAACGAAGTCCGTCATGACCAGGCCGATACCCGTTAGGGTGACGACCCCAACTACGGTACCTGCCGCTGCCGTTGCAACGCCGATACCAATCATGTTGCGAGCGCCAGCAACCAAGCTCTCAGCCAGATCGACGAAGCCATCTTTGGTTTGCTGCATCATGTCACCTTGCCTTGATAACAGAGCAATCAATGGACGCTGAGTCAGCAAAATGAAAATCATGAACACCGTTGCCCAGAATGCTGAAAGACCTGGCGAGAAGCGCTCTACAGTCAGACACCAAACCAATACAACGATAGGCAGTAGATAGTGCAAACCAGATTTAACCGTTGGGCCAGGATCAGGTACTTCTGTTAACTCTGCATCAATCTCAATTGCGCCATCTTGCACGTGATTTGCTGAGATCTTCACCAAGCCAACGTACGCAATTAACAGGGCAACCGTAACAATAGGCGTCGCGGCATCACCAAAGACATCTTTCGTCCAACCCACTCCGTAGTAAACCAATGCGCTGATCACACACAGTCCCAAGATTGTGCTAGTAAAGGAAAGTAAACTTTGTACTAACGTTGGGTTGTGGCGACGAGGAAGACCTGTCATACCCGCTTTACACGCCTCAAGGTGAACGATGTAAATCAAAGCGATGTAAGAGATAAGTGCCGGAAGTAGGGCAGCCTTAATTACCTCAACGTATGAGATACCGACATATTCCACCATCAAGAATGCCGCCGCGCCCATGATTGGTGGCGTTAACTGACCATTGGTTGAGGCGGCAACTTCAACGGCTCCCGCTTTGGTGCCCGGAAAACCGACACGTTTCATCAATGGAATGGTAAAGGTACCAGTGGTTACCACGTTTGCGATTGAAGAGCCAGAAACAAGCCCGGATAAACCAGATGCAACAACGGCCGCTTTTGCAGGACCACCTTTCATATGACCCAGTAAAGAAAAGGCGACTTTAATGAAGTAAGCACCTGCGCCAGCACGTTCCAGCATGGCGCCAAACAATACAAACAAGAACACAAAAGAGGTTGAAACGCCTAATGCGACACCGAATACACCTTCCGTTGTTAGCCATAAGTGAGACATGGCCTTGTTTAAGCTCGCTCCTTTATGCGCGATGACATCGGGCATGTAAGGGCCTGCAAAGGTGTAAGTAAGGAAGACAGCAGCAACCACCATCAGTGGTGGACCGAGCGCTCGGCGTGTTGCCTCTAAAAGGAGAACCATACCGATGACAGCAACGACGATATCTGCCGTTGTTGGTGCACCGGAACGTCCAGCTAGCTCGGTATAAAAAAGGTAAATATATGCCGCAGAAAAACTACCTGCTAGCGCCAATATCCAATCGACAAGAGGGATATGATCGCGAGGGGAATTTTTCATCGCTGGATAAGCAGTGAAAGCCAAGAAGATCGCGAAAGTGAGGTGGATTGATCGCGCTTCCGTGTCGTTCAGTACGCCGAAATTAAAAATAAATGGTAGCGGAGATGCGTACCATAATTGAAATAGTGACCAACACAGAGGAACAAACCAAAGGATTCGTCCTTGCATTCCCGAGGGGCTACGTGCACCTGTGTCTGCCTGAGCCACCATTTCTTGCACATCTTGTGACGGAGCTTGATTCGTCGCCATGTACTTTTTCCTTATTATTGATGGTCCTGTCGGATTTTTATCGAGAACCACACTTCGCCTTTATCAGTGTAGCGAATGGAGCGAAGTTTGCTTTCGAGTATTTTGCTGCCTGAACTCAAAGTGTTGAATTTTGGAGACTCTGCTAGGCGGCGTTTAAGTTTTTCTTGGGTATGAACTCGCAATTTTCGGAAGAAAACTGGCGAATGAAGCATGCAGTTAGCACGTGCTACAACCTGCATGCTCAAACAGGCAGAAAACCATCTTTTCCTGCCTGTGAATTTGGAGTCTGAGGAAGTTACTTAAGTAGACCCACTTCTTTGTAGTATTTTTCTGCACCTGGGTGAAGAGGGATAGATAGACCCGCTTTCACCATGTCTTCTTTTTTCAGGTTTGCAAACGCAGGGTGTAGACGTTTGAACGTATCGAAGTTTTCAAACACGGCTTTTGCAACGTTGTAAGCGACATCGTCTGAAACGTCTGCTGTTGTAACCATCGTTGCTGCAACACCAAAGCTGTTTACGTCTTTGTCTGTGCCACGATACATGCCAGCTGGCACTGAGCTAAAGGCGTAGTATGGGTTATCAGCAACAATCTTATCGATTTTCGGGCCTGTTGCAGAAACTAGCTTAGCATCACATGATGTTGTTGCTTCTTTGATTGAACCGTTCGGGTGACCCACCATGTAAATGAATGCGTCAATTTTGTTGTCACAAAGTGCTTGAGAACGCTCAGAGCCCTTTAGCTCAGAAGCCAATTTGAAGCTGTCGTTTGTCCAGCCCATTGCTTCCATAACAACGCCCATGGTTGCACGGTCACCAGAGCCAGGGTTACCGATGTTTACGCGCTTACCTTTTAGGTCTTCAACGTTTTCGATACCTGAATCTGCACGAGCAATGATGTTGAAAGGTTCTGTATGAAGAGAGAACATTGCACGTAGCTTTTTGTACGGGCCTTGTTCCGCAAACTTACTCGTACCATTGTAGCCGTGGTACTGCCAATCCGATTGCACGATACCAAAATCTAACTCGCCAGCACGGATAGTGTTAACGTTGTAAATAGAGCCGCCAGTCGATTCTACTGAACAACGAATGTTGTGTTCTTTACGACCTTTATTGACCAATTTACAGATAGCACCACCAGTAGGGTAGTAAACACCTGTAACAGAGCCAGTACCGATAGTAATAAACTCTTGAGCGTTAACTGCGCCTGCACCCATTACTGCTGCAGCGATAGCGCCTACTTTGAGAAGTTTGTTAAATGCCATGAATTTCCCTTCCTTATATTCATTATTTACCCGGAAATAACCATAAATCACTTCTGGAGTTTCCTATTTGGAAACGGCATCTTTTCCAATCCAATCGTTTGAAAAAGCGAGCGAATCATAACAAAAAATTGGCAGAAAATTATCCAATTGTTAAATGTTATAGTTGATAAGTCTGAATCTTGTGCAGGAGGATAGTGTTAGATTTGTGATTTAATTCTTTTTATAACAAACACTTAATAAGTATTAAGTGAACGAAGTGAAAAAGATCAATTGCGTGATGTTAATCACAAAATAGGTGGTTAAATAATGGTCTGGATAAGCAAAAAATTTACATAAATCATGGGCTACAAAATGAGATTTCTTTTATAGCCCACAAAGAGTTAGCTGATCTAAATGTGAAAGAACTTAGCCAGTGTATTCGAACAGTTCACACACTGATTTGAACAACTGTTCAGTCGTAATCGCCATCGTTGGAGTGATAAAGATAGTGTCATCACCTGCAACAACACCAAGAATACCCTCGGATTTACCCAGTGAGTCAAGCAAGCGAGCAATCAACTGCGCAGCACCAGGGCCAGTATGGATAACAACTAATGCCGCGTTATGGTCAATGTCTAGCACCAGTTCACGCAAAGAGCTGCTTACAGTCGGTACGCCTAGCTCAGCAGGAAGGCAGTAAACCATTTCCATTTTTGCATTGCGTGTGCGGACGGCGCCAAATTTAGTCAGCATGCGTGATACTTTCGATTGGTTAATGCTTTCAAATCCTTGTTGTTTGAGTGCATCAACAATCTCACCCTGTGAGCCAAAGCTCTCTTCTTTTAATAGGGCTTTAAAGGCGCGGACTAAGTTGTCTTGTTTTTCTGAATTGCGCATAGTCATTACGAATCTCTTATTACGGGTCAGCAATTTTGCATATTCTCGCATATATATTCATGCGGTGCCAAAGAGTCCCAGTATTATGTTAGTTACGTCACTGTAAACTATATACCACATGGAATTCTTTAACTATATGAAGTAGGGCTGTTTTTGTTTTCTTGAATTCCTTGTCATTTCAACAGAATAAAAGAATAATCCAAGCCCCATTTGTAGCACGGTAACAGCGAGTTGCGCGAGGTCGCAAAGCTAGCGTTAATTGATTGTAATCAAGTTGTGATTCCGATAGCTTTATTTAAGTTGGTTACAAACTACCCTACGAATACGTTTATAAGAGAAATACTCTCAAGGAGAACTACATGAAAGTAGCCGTTATTGGTGCCGCTGGTGGCATCGGTCAAGCCCTGGCCCTTCTACTTAAGAACCGTCTTCCTGCTGGTTCTGATTTAGCCCTATACGATATTGCTCCAGTAACTCCTGGTGTGGCTGCTGATCTTAGCCACATCCCGACGCCAGTTTCTATCAAAGGTTACGCGGGTGAAGATCCTACTCCAGCACTAGAAGGTGCGGATGTTGTGCTGATTTCTGCAGGTGTTGCTCGTAAGCCTGGTATGGATCGCGCGGATCTATTCAATGTAAATGCTGGTATCGTTAAGTCGCTAGCGGAGAAGATTGCGGTTGTTTGTCCGAAAGCTTGTGTTGGTATCATCACAAACCCGGTAAATACAACAGTGCCAATTGCCGCTGAAGTACTTAAAAAAGCGGGTGTTTACGATAAGCGTCGCTTGTTCGGTGTAACAACACTGGATGTTATCCGTTCAGAAACATTCGTTGCAGAGCTAAAAGACAAAGATCCAGGTGACATTCGCGTACCTGTTATCGGTGGCCACTCTGGCGTAACGATCTTACCTCTACTGTCTCAAGTGGAAGGCGTTGAGTTTACAGCTGAAGAAGTAGAAGCATTAACGAAACGTATTCAAAACGCAGGTACTGAAGTTGTAGAAGCGAAAGCGGGTGGTGGTAGTGCAACACTATCAATGGGCCAAGCTGCATGTCGCTTTGGTCTGTCTCTAGTTCGTGCTCTTCAAGGAGAAGAAGGCGTAGTTGAATGTGCATACGTTGAAGGCGACGGTGAACATGCGACTTACTTCGCACAGCCTGTGAAACTGGGTAAAGAAGGCGTAGAAGAAGTACTAAGCTACGGCAAACTCAGCGACTACGAAAAGTCTGCACTAGACGGTATGCTAGAAACACTAAATGGCGACATCAACATTGGTGTTGAATTCGCAAAGTAATCTAGAAAGCTCGAATAAGAAGAAAGCCGATCAAAATGATCGGCTTTTTTGATCTTTGGCTTCTCTGCTTCGTAAAATTACTTGATCAAAACAACGTGGTGAAGGAGAAGATGATGGAAGCAAGTCGAATCCGTAAAGGCATGGTTGTTGAGTGCCAGCAGGGCGTAGGTACGATATTGGTGGTCGACCGTGAAGCAGAGACGGTACTGTTGTCGAAACAAGGCTCTGATCAGCAGATTGCGGTTAGCTTTGATGAAATAGAAGATGACCCACAACTGCATGGCGGTAGTGACAGATATTACTAGCGCCTATCACGGCATTAGGTATCAGATACAAAAAGGAAGAGCWWGCTCTTCCTTTTTGTTTTAAGTCTTGCGTTATGGGTTGCTATGATTACTTCGTGCGTTGTACCGCGACATGAGCCAGAGTAATAAGCGCTTGCTTGTATTCAGATTCCGGCAATACTGATAGTTCTTCGATTGCTTTGTCTGCTTCTTCTAGTGCTTTTTGCGTCGTGTATTCCAGAGATCCGGCCTCTTTCATCACCGCGAGAATTTCTTCTAAGCGATCCATGCCATTGGCCTTCTCAATTGCTTCGCGAATCATGAGGGCATTGTCTGGCGTGGTATTACGCATAGCGTGAAGTAGAGGTAAAGTTGGCTTGCCTTCAGCCAAATCATCCCCCACATTTTTACCCATGTCTTCGCCATCAGAGGTGTAATCCATGACGTCATCAATAAGCTGAAACGCAGTACCCAAATACTTACCGTAATTTTGCATTGCGATTTCAACATGCTCAGGAGCATCGTTTAAGATTGCGCCAATTTGAGTTGCAGACTCAAATAAGCGTGCCGTCTTAGAGTAGATGACTTGCATGTAGCTTTCTTCTGTCGTGTCAGGATCGTTACAGTTCATCAACTGCTGAACTTCACCTTCGGCGATCACGTTTACGGCGTTGCTCATTAGCTTAAGGATCTTCATGGATCCTAGCTCCGTCATCATTTGGAATGAGCGAGTATAGATAAAGTCCCCAACTAACACGCTAGCAGCATTGCCAAATGCAGCATTCGCAGTTGCTTTACCGCGGCGCATGTCTGATTCGTCGACCACGTCATCATGCAGCAAAGTCGCTGTATGGATGAACTCAATAAACGCAGCTGCCATGGTATGACCGTTGCCTTGGTAACCAAGTGCGCGGGCTGACAGTATCGCTAAAAGCGGTCTCAGACGTTTGCCTCCACCACTCACGATATAAAAACCGAGCTGGTTGATTAAAGAGACATCAGAATTAAGTTGGGCTTGAATTGTTTCATTCACTTTTGCCATGTCATCGGCAGTAAGCGCTTGGATAGTTTTAAAATCCATCGTATATCCGGCTGAAGTTAGACCCTGCAAGGCTTATTCGATTTATATAATTGTCGAATAATACACTAAAAAACGTTGATTAATACATTACTAAAGGGCATGATTGCCGCACTTTTCTTTGGCGATTAGCTTTTCGCCAATTTTTTCAAAATATGGCTTGTCATAGGAGCATCTATTCTGTAGAATCTGCGCCCTATTGATGATTAGTTTAGCGCACACCCTCAAGAAAGGCTGTGCGGAAAAAGCGGAGTAAAATATGTACGCTGTTTTCCAATCTGGTGGTAAACAACACCGTGTAAGCGAAGGTCAAACTCTTCGTTTAGAGAAATTAGACGTTGAAACTGGTGCAACTGTAGAATTTGATAAAGTTCTTCTTGTTGCTAACGGCGAAGACATCAAAGTTGGTGCTCCTCTTGTAGAGGGCGGCAAAATTGTTGCTGAAGTTGTACAACACGGTCGTGGCGATAAAGTTAAAATCGTTAAGTTCCGTCGTCGTAAGCACTCTCGTAAGCAACAGGGTCACCGTCAGTGGTTCACTGAAGTGAAGATCACTGGTATCAACGCTTAATCTATTAGGAGAGTTTAACAATGGCACACAAAAAAGCTGGTGGTTCTACTCGTAACGGCCGCGATTCAGAAAGCAAACGTCTAGGTGTTAAGCGTTTCGGTGGTGAATCTGTACTTGCAGGTAACATCATCGTTCGTCAACGTGGTACTAAGTTCCACGCTGGTAACAACGTAGGTATCGGTAAAGACCACACTCTATTCGCTCTTACTGAAGGTAAAGTGAAGTTCGAAGTGAAAGGTCCTAAGAACCGTAAGTTTGTAAGCATCGAAGCTGAGTAATTAGGTTTTTACCAAGTTACTTAATAGCTTTAAGCTGAATTCAAAAGCCCTGCCGAATCGGCGGGGTTTTTTATTTATGGCAGTCGACATATCGAAGTTTCTCGTTTCCACCTTATTTGTGGACTGGGAGCTTAGATCTGTCATCTGCTAAAATTGTCAGATGACAAAGTAGATTTAATCCACGCACGAAGTAGTCGGAGTAAAAGATGAAGTTCGTAGATGAAGCGGTAGTAAAAGTTCAGGCTGGCGACGGCGGTAGCGGCGTTGTGAGTTTCTGGCGTGAAAAATTCATCACTAAAGGTGGCCCTGATGGCGGTGATGGTGGCGACGGTGGTGATGTTTATATCCAAGCCGATGAAAACCTTAACACTCTGATTGATTATCGTTTCCAGCGCTTCTACGAAGCGGAGCGTGGTGAGAATGGCCGCGGCGGTAACTGTACTGGTAAACGTGGTAAAGACATCGTTCTTCGTGTACCTGTAGGTACGCGCGCAGTGGATATCCACACAAATGAAATCGTGGCAGAAGTTGCTGAACACGGTAAGAAAGTGATGATCGCAAAAGGCGGTTGGCACGGTCTAGGTAACACGCGTTTCAAATCTTCAGTAAACCGCGCGCCTCGTCAAAGAACATTAGGCACAAAAGGTGAAGTACGTGAAATTCGCCTTGAGCTATTGCTTCTTGCTGACGTTGGTATGCTTGGTCTACCTAATGCAGGTAAATCAACCTTTATCCGCGCAGTCTCAGCAGCAAAACCAAAAGTCGCTGATTACCCATTCACGACGTTGATTCCAAGCTTGGGCGTAGTGAGTGTCGTACCAGAGAAAAGCTTTGTTGTTGCAGACATTCCAGGTCTTATCGAAGGTGCAGCAGATGGCGCTGGTCTTGGTATTCGATTCTTGAAGCACTTAGAGCGTTGCCGAGTGTTGCTGCACATGATCGATATTATGCCAATTGATCAGTCTGATCCGGTGCAAAATGCACTGACGATCATTGATGAGCTAGAGCAATACAGTGAAAAACTGGCAAGCAAGCCACGCTGGTTAGTATTCAACAAAGTTGATTTAATGCCTGAAGAAGAAGCGAATGAGAAGATCCAAGAAATCTTAGACGCACTAGGCTGGGAAGACGAGTACTTTAAGATCTCGGCGATCAATCGTAACGGTACTAAAGAGCTTTGTTACAAATTGGCTGACTTTATGGATAACCTACCTCGCGAAGAGGAGGAAGTGGCTGAAGAAGATAAAGTTAACTTCATGTGGGATGACTACCATAAAGATGCGATGGCGGGTAAAGACGTTATCACTGAAGATGATGACGACGATTGGGATGACTGGGACGATGAAGAAGATGACGGTCACGTTGTCTACGTTCGTGACTAATCAGAACCGTCAAATAATGCCTGTTTATCTATAATTCATTAAGCCGCAATTATTTATTGCGGCTTTTTTTGTATCTAAATCATATTTAGATGGTGTGATTTACGGCACAATAGCCGATACGTCGTGATTTTTGAGGGCTAGTTTGGACCTCTCGCGTATGAATGAGCAACACCCTAAAAGGAATTAGACTGATTTATGACTCTAGAAACCATACCGTCTGGAGAGTTGGCGGTATCCACTCAACGATCTATTTCTCGCCTTGTTGCCCAAGCCGGGCAAATGCTACTCGCTCATGGTGCTGAAAGTACTCTGGTGAGCGATATTATGCGCCGTATTGGCCTTGCTTGTGGGGTTAATGAAGTTGCGGTTGCCCTATCTGCCAATGCACTGGTTGTAACGACGGTAATGGATGGACACTGCATCACCACCACCCGAAGTTGTGCCGATCGTGGCATTAATATGCGCGTTATTACGCAAATTCAACGTATCTGCATCATGATGGAGCGTGGGCTGCTCGATGCAGCCATGGCGCAGAAAAAGCTGAACGCCATCAGTCCAGAGCGTTATAACCGCTGGCTGGTGGTGTTTATGATTGGCTTGTCATGTGCGGCATTCAGTCATCTGGCTGGTGGCGATTGGGGGGTATTTGTTATGACCTTTTTAGCATCAGCTGGTGGCATGATCGTTCGCCAAGAAATTGGTCATCGTCACTTTAATCCTTTACTGAACTTTGCAGCGACCGCCTTTGTCACGACCTTAATTTCTGCGCAAGCTGAAATCTACCAAATCGGCAATCTGCCCACTGTTGCAATGGCATCGTCGGTATTAATGCTCGTACCGGGTTTCCCGTTGATTAACTCGGTGGCAGACATGCTGAAAGGGCACATTAACATGGGTATTGCCCGGTTTGTGATGGCCAGCTTACTGACGTTGGCGACGTGTTTGGGCATCGTTGCTGCGATGAGCGTTACTGGAATTTGGGGGTGGGCAATCTAATGAGTTTGTTTGATTTGATGCTTGGACTGCTGAATGACATGTTTTTCGCTGCGATTCCCGCAGTTGGATTTGCACTGGTTTTTAACGTGCCACAAAGAGCTTTAGTGTATTGCGCTGTTGGCGGCGCGATTGGACACGGCAGCCGTTATTTGATGATGCAGTTTGGTATTCCCATTGAATGGGCGACCTTTTTTGCCGCGACGCTAGTTGGGATGATCGGGGTATACTGGTCTCGCCGCTTTCTCGCGCACCCAAAAGTGTTCACTGTGGCAGCTTTGATCCCGATGGTACCTGGCGTGTTTGCTTACAAAGCAATGATAGCCATGGTTGAGATCAACCATATTGGTTATTCACCTGAGCTCGTTGCAACTTGTATGGAGAACTTTCTTAAGGCCATGTTTATTATTGCAGGCTTAGCTGTTGGTCTTGCTGTTCCAGGGCTGTTATTCTATCGCCGCAGACCAATTGTATAAGGACCTAACATGATCATTAGTATGATTGCCGCGATGGCCGACAATCGCATCATTGGCAAAGACAATCAAATGCCTTGGCATCTTCCCGCCGATTTCGCTTGGTTTAAGCGCTGCACTATGGGCAAGCCTGTTGTGATGGGACGCAAAACCTATGAGTCTATTGGTCGCCCTTTACCTGGTCGCTTGAATATTGTTATCAGCCGTGATGAGACACTAAAGATCGAAGGCGTCACTACCGTAACATCGATTGAGCAAGCTTTGGACGTGGCTGGTGACGTGGAAGAAGTGATGATCATTGGTGGTGGTGCGATTTACGCAGCTTGTCTGCCGATGGCCAATAAACTGTATGTAACACACATTGAAGCCGCGATTGATGGTGATACTCAGTTCCCAGACTGGGGAGATCAATTTAAGGAAACCTACTCAGAAACGTATCAAGCGGATGAGAAGAACGCCTACAACATGCGCTTTACTGTGTTAGAAAAGTAATTCGAGATTAAAACAGCGTAGTTAATACGGTAATGCCGTTCGTATAACAGCGAGCGGCCATCCCGGCCTGCCATCATCCTGAAAGCGACGGAGGAGCGTGATTCAGGATCTTCTATACGAGTACTTTGTTGTCAAAGGTATCTCTATCTACCCGCAGCGTACGGATACTAGATTCCTAGTCTCGCTAAGACTCGCTGGAATGACTCTACAGGAGATGTTAGGTGACAGGCATTCTCCCTACGATGGACTATCGACTATTATTCAGTGTTTAACTTAACGCATCCTGAGTAAAGATTTTCTTATCGTCCCAACGGATCATGGTTAGGCTTCCGCCCCAAACACAGCCAGTATCCAGACCGATGATCTCTTCGTCTACATGGCCTTGTAGTGCAGCCCAGTGACCAAATAACACCGTTTTATTGAGGTGAACGCGCTGAGGTACATCAAACCATGGAATAAGTTCGTTACCGGAAACTTGTTGTGGTGGTAGTTTACAATCCATATCCAAACGACCATCGGGGAAACAAAAGCGCATCCGCGTAAAAGCATTGATAATATAACGGTATCGGTCCAAACCCTGTAGAGAGTCATCCCAGGAATCAGGTTGATTACTGTACATGTTTTTTAAGAGCCAAGGCTGCTCTTCACTTTGGATGATGCGTTCAACTTCGCGGGCACATTTTCTTGCGGTTTTTAGATTCCACTGCGGTGATATCCCAGCGTGACACATCACGAACTCGTCATGCTCGGCCATAAGAGGTTGCTGAGCTAGCCATGCCAATAGATCTTCTTTATCGGGTGCAGTGAAAATAGGTGCGGTTTTATCTTTGTCTTTGACCTTTTTTATCCCGTGAGCAACGGCGAGCAGGTGAAGGTCGTGATTACCAAGCACAACGGTTGCGCTTGTGCCAAGCGACTTCACAAAGCGTAACGTTTCTAGTGATTTAGGCCCTCTGGCGACCAAATCACCAGCGAGCCAAAGTTGGTCTTTTTTCGCAGAGAAAGAGACTTCTTCTAGTAGTCGCTGCAATTCATCAAAACAGCCTTGAATATCGCCAACAATATAGGTAGCCACTGAATCTCCAATTTACTAATTTAAAACATTTGGAACAGCAAGACGAAAGGGTTCAATTTCGGTGATGAACTCCTGTCCTTTTTCATCCAGCATTTTGTAGTGCCCTTGCATAACGCCGACAGGGGTTTCTAACGCGGTTCCGCTACTGTACGTGTATTCATCATTGCTTGGAATAAAAGGTTGTTGACCCACCACACCATCACCTTCAACCGTCATTTGCTTGCCATTCGAGTCTGTGATTAACCAGCGACGGCTCACTAACTGCACGGTTTGTTGGCTAAGGTTTTTGATGGTGATGATATAGGCGAAAACGTAGCGTTGTAGCTCAGGATTGGACTGTTCTTCGATGTATTTGGTGTGAACTTGAATTTTGATGCAAGGTTGAATGACGTCCATGTGCACTCCTCAGAAACGTAATATCCCAATAATAATAAGCCAAACCGGCAAGGGTTTGGCTTATCGTTTGAGTTCTTAGTGCTGCGGGTTATCCGCAAGCCAGTTCGCCATCGCGACGAATTGTTCTAGCGTCAGGTTCTCTGGACGCATGCTTGGATTAACACCTAGCTCTTCTAGTACTTCTGTGCTTAACAACGATTTGTAGCAGTTACGAACTGTTTTACGACGTTGGTTAAAGCCTTCACGACAAACGCGATCCAGCAAACGCAGATCTTTCGCAGGGCATGGTAGCTCTTCATATGGCACTAAACGAACAACGGCAGAGTCCACTTTCGGTGGTGGAACGAATGCCGTTGGCGGCACTTCCAGTACTGGTACCACTTTACAGTAGTACTGAGCCATTACCGTTAAACGGCCGTAAGCTTTGCTGCCAGGGCCGGCGGCTAGGCGGTTTACCACTTCTTTTTGCAGCATAAAGTGCATGTCTTGAATGTCTTTATGGAATTCAAAAAGGTGGAACATCAATGGTGTAGAGATGTTGTACGGCAAGTTACCGAAAATGCGTAGCTTGTTGTTTGGCTTCACCAATTGAGTGAAGTCAAATCGCATAGCGTCACCCTCATGGATGGTCAACTTATCCGCCAGTTCAGGGTGAGTACGTAGGCGTTCCGCCAGATCGCGGTCTAATTCGATAACTGTGAACTTATCTACTTCACGACCTACTGGCTCAGTAATTGCACCAAGACCAGGACCGATTTCAACCAGGTTTTGACCTGGTTTTGGGTTAATAGCTGATACGATTCCATCAATAATGTATGGATCGTTCAGGAAGTTTTGACCAAAACGTTTACGCGCTTTGTGTCCTAAATGGACATCATTTCTCATTGTTTCTTCTCTACCAAATCTATCGCATGCGTGAGCGCTGTTCGGAAACTCCCTGTATCCGCTTGACCTGTCCCTGCCAGATCTAATGCAGTACCGTGATCCACCGATGTTCTAATGAAAGGTAGACCAAGAGTAATGTTTACTGAACGACCAAAGCCTTTGTATTTTAATACTGGCAACACTTGGTCGTGGTACATGCCTAAAACAGCATCAGCATCATTTAAATATTTTTCATTGAAAATGGTATCTGCCGGCAAAGGGCCGATCAGGTTGATACCTTTTTCTTGTCGAATCTTTTCCAGTGTTGGAGTGATGGTTTCGATCTCTTCACGACCTAAGCAGCCATCTTCGCCAGCATGAGGGTTAAGCCCGCAAACGTAAATGTTTGGTTGGGCGATAGCAAACTTTTCTACAAGGTCTTTATGAAGAATATCGATGATTTTTTCTAATCGCTCTTCGGTGACCGCTTTGGACACATAAGCTAAAGGAATATGTGTTGTAACCAGCGCCACGCGTAGCCCTTCCGTTGCTAGCATCATTACGACTAGCGGCGTTTGTGACTTCTCGGCGAAAAACTCAGTATGACCACTGAATGCAACACCTGCGCGATTAATCACCCCCTTATGAACAGGGCCGGTGACAATAGCATCAAATTCATCATTCATACAGCCTAAAGCCGCTCTTTCTAGCGTTTTTAATACATAGTGGCCATTCGCTTCATTGAGCTCGCCTGCGACCGCAGGTTCCGATATTTGGATATGATCAACGATAAGCGTGCCAGCTTTTTGTGCTTTAGGTGCTTCTTCTGGATTATAATCAGACAGTTGGACTTCGATGCCAAGCTGCTTGGCTCGCTCCGTCAGCATATTCTTATCGGCACAGACGACAATTTGGTGCGCCCAATCTTCTTTCGATAGGGCAAGCACTAAGTCTGGGCCGATACCCGCAGGTTCCCCTGCGGTTACGACAATTCTACGAATTGTATTAGTTGTCATTGTTGTCATCCACGATTTCAACAAACGCACTTGCGCGTAGCTCTTGCATCCATGCGCCCGCTTCTTCATTAAATTTACGGTTAAATAGAATACGGTAAGCCTTATTCTTTATCGCTGAGTCAGTACGGTCAACTTGGCGACGATCCAACACTTCAACGATATGCCAGCCGTGAACGGTTTTGAACGGTTCGCTGATTGAGCCAACAGGCAGAGTTTCTACTTGGTGTTTAAATTCTGGCACGTACAGATCTGGCGTTTGATAACCTAGCTCACCGTCTTGTGCTGCCGAGCCAGGGTCTTGGCTGTATTGCGTTGCCAATTGAGCGAAAGTGGCTTCACCAGCTTTGATGCGGCGTACAAACTCATTCAGTTGCTTCTTCGCCCCTTCGTCACTCAGAATCACGGTTGGTTTAATCAAAATATGACGCGCATTTACTTCCGTTACCGCAACCGTTTCTAAGCCTTTTACATCTTCAATTTTTAGGATGTGGAAACCGACGCCACTGCGGAATGGGCCAATGATGCTGCCTTTGTTTTGCATTTTGATCTGATCGGCAAAGATGGTTGGCATCTCTTCTTTACGCATCCAACCCCAGTCGCCACCTTGTAAAGCTTTAGGACCTTTTGAGTAGGTGTAGGCCATCTCCGTAAAGTCTGCACCTTCGTTCAGCTTTTTCGCCAACGCTTCTGCTTCTGCTTCTACAGCAGACTTTTCTTTGTCGTCAGAGAAGCGTAGTTGAATGTGTCCAATTTTGTATTGAACGGTCGCATTGGTTTCTTGTGATAGTTGCTCAGCAAGGCTGTCGACTTCTGCTGGAAGGATATTAATACGGCGACGAACCAGTGCATTACGGGCTTCTGAAGCGGCGATTTCCTTACGAATTTGTTCGCGGAATTCTGGGTAACTCAAGCCTTCACTTTCTACAGAAGCGGCGAGTTGTTCTACAGATTGTTCATTATTACGTGCGATCTCCGCAATCGCTTGGTTTAAACGGTTGTCGTCAATACGTACACCGATACGGTCTGCTTCTTGGCCTTGCAACGTATCAATAATCAGCTTTTCAACTACTTGTTCTTTTAACACGCTAGCAGAAGGTAAGCTTTTTCCGCTTTGACGTGCGTTGGCTTGCAGCGTTTTCATCGCTGTTTCAATGTCGCTTTGTAGAATTACACCGTCGTTCACGATGACCGCAACCTTATCGATCTCTACTGGTGCTGCAACCGCTCCGCAAGAGAGTAGGGTCGTGAATAAGATTGATTTCCAAATTTTCATTTAAAATTCCGTCAGTATTTTTTGAATAGGCGTCTTATTCATTTAAGACGCCTATTTCGATTAATTGTTCAGATAGAATGGGCGGCCGTACTTAATCGCGTTGTCAGAACCGTCCAGTTCTTTGACTGCAGTATCTTCACGCTGATTGGTCGCAAAGCCTTGAATACCGAAGTTAACGCTAAAGTTATTTTCGTATTCAGGTGATGCGCCAGTGCTGCCGATAGTTTGGTTTTCCCAACCAAGCAATTGGTTGGCGTAAGTCACACCAATGTACCAACAGTCAGACTGGTAACGCAGGCTCGCTAGCCATTCTAGGTCCGCATTTTCATTTAGGTCGTAGTAGTATTGACCACTTGCAGACCAGTTCGGGTTGAACTCGTAGGCCGCTACAATACCTGCTTGTGAAATGCCTTTACGAGTAATTGTGTCTAGGTTTTCGAGAATGATCGTATCTTCGATGTATTCACGCGTGACGTAACGATAGTTACCCTGAATAAAGCCACCGTTAAATTGGTACTCTAAGGTACTGTTCGCCAACTGCATGGAGCTCAAATCGATATCGTATTGAATTCCACCGTGATAGAACAAGTAATCGTTGTAGTTGAAATCAGCTTCAATCGCCCATGATGAGTAGTTGGTGGTCTCATCCGGAAGATTTGGGCTGTTGCTCAGTTTGGTCTTTTTATCGAAGTAGTAAATCTGACCAAATGAAACGTTAAGACGCTCTTTATAGTCATCATCAAAGAAGCGCGTACTTGCACCGTAGCTTAACTGGTTCGCAGAGGCGATTTTATCAATGCCACTGTACTTACGACTGCGGAATAGCCCGTAGTAGTCGGTTTGTAGCAAGGTGGTATCGTAGTTGTAGATATTGGTTTGATCTTCTTCAGGTACGTACAAGTACTGCAGCTGAGGCTCCAGTGTTTGTGTGTAGCCCTTGATCCAACTCGTGTCTCGCTCTAAGTAAAGTTGCGCATGCGTACGGAACTCGGGGATAACACGAGAAACTTCGTCATCTAACTGGTTTTGCAAATTTACATCTGTCAGACCCGTTAAGTCTTGAGAGTAGTACGTGGAAAGCACGCGAGCTTCCGTTGTCCACGTTGCCCATGAATTTGAAAGCGGCAATGTAAGCCCTGGTTCAATATGAACACGGGTCGCATTTGGTCGCGCAGCATCGCTCGTATCGAAGCGGCTCACTTGGCTCTTCACGTCAAAGTTGAGGTAATCTCCCCACAATGGCGTGTAGTAGTTCAAGTCTAACTGAGGAAGCAGGCGATAAGGGCGGTTCTCTTCTTTCAATAAGATTTGGAAGTCGCGAACGGTTAACGAGGCATCCCAGAAATCAGAACGATATTGTACTTGTCCTTCTTGAACCAGTTGACCATCTTCACGGTTACCAATATCGGAGTCGAGATCGAGGAAGTAATCAATATCACTCACTTTTGAGTAATCGACTTTGACTATCCACTGTTTATTGATAATACCGTCGTGTTTAACTTGGTAGCCCCAACGAGACTCGTCTTGATATTTGCGATCGCTATTGAGGTATTCGCCTTTGATTTCACCATTCCCCCAACCATCCGTTAGGTAGCGGAAATCAGTATCGAGTTTTGTTCCGCGCTGCTGCATGTAGAGCGTGGTGAGCGTCATGTCATATTGAGGTGCGATGTTCCAATAGAATGGCACCTCGACTTCCATACCATCGCTAGAACCATAAGATAAAGAAGGGAAGAGGAAACCCGTTTTACGCGTATCTCCAATTGGCATGGTTAGATACGGCACATAGAAAACAGGAACGTCTAACACTTCAAATCGAGGATGGTGCAGCGTCGCCGTCTCTTCATCTTGGTCAACGTCAATACCTGATGCCACTAAACGCCATGAATTGTCGCCTTGAGGACATGATGTAATAGAACCATCTTCGAGTTCATAAACCGACTGACCTGTACGCGCGATGTATGCTGCTGTGCCTCGACCTTGTTGGCAAAGGAACTGATAATCGGTGTTCTCCAGTGAAAACGTGTCTTGGTTGATGTCATTAGTAACACGATCAGATCGAGCTTTGACTTGGCCGTCATTGAAAGTCACGTTGCCTTCGGCAACCACGACGTTATCTTGTTGGTGCAGCGTTACGCTATCTGCGGTGATTTTCTTCTGGCCTTGGGTGACTTGTACATTACCTGAGTACTGAGCTTTGTCACCATTGATGGCTTGCAGGGTGTCAGCTTCTACCACTACTGGGGTATTAAGAGCGTCCTCCTCGCCACTGGTATCGACCAAACATTGATCTGTGGCGGGCATTTCCTGCACACTATCATGGATATTCGCTTCAGCTTGAGTGGTGGGTACAAACAAGGCGGTGCTGATAGAGGCCGCTAAACATGTGCGGGAGAAATGTTGCATTGAATTGAACTTTCCTGTGTCACTACTACTCGATGGCTATAGGGCTTGTTGTACCCTAGCGTAATAGCCAAATGAATCAACTATAGTCGCATTTATCCCAGCGTATTGATTCACTGTGGCATAATGACGACAAAATAGCTGCAAAGATAAGCAGGCGAAATGGCCTAGCCGAAATAAAACTAATTCCATTATCATAAAGGAAATCGTTGCATCCGGCACTATAAGACCGCCGTCGTCGATAAAAATTCATTGATAGAGAACACATAATGCATATTTTTGGCAAAATTCTGGGTGCCTTTTTTGGCTTGTTACTTGGCGGGCCGCTAGGTTTACTCTTTGGCTTATTTATTGGCCATCAATTCGATAAAGCACGTCGCTTGAGTCAAGCCGGGTTCTCTACTGGCGGCTTTGGAAAAGGGCCGAGCCAAGCTCAGCGCCAAGAAGAATTTTTTAAAGCGGCGTTTGCGGTAATGGGACATGTGGCAAAAGCGAAAGGCCAAGTCACCAAAGAGGAAATCCAACTTGCTTCTGCAATGATGGACCGCATGAATTTGCATGGCGAACAGCGCCGCGCTGCGCAAGATGCGTTTCGTGAAGGTAAAGACAGTGACTTTCCGTTAGAAGACGTTCTTGTTCGTGTGAAAATTTCGACAGCAGGCCGCTTTGACTTGTTGCAATTTTTCCTTGAACTACAAATCTCGGCGGCCTTTGCAGATGGATCGATTCATCCTAGTGAACGAAATGTGTTACACAAAATAGCACGTGGTTTGGGTTTCTCTTCTGAGCAGCTAGAGCGTCGCTTGCAAATGCAAGAAGCCGCATTCCGTTTCCAAAGCCAAGGAGGTTTTCATGGTCAGCATCAAGGCCAATCTTCTGGTGGTAGCTGGCAACAAGCTTCACAAGCGGATCAACTGGCTGACGCGTACAAAATTCTGGATGTGTCTTCAGATGCCGACAGTAAAACCGTCAAGCGTGCTTATCGTAAACTGATGAACGAGCACCACCCAGACAAATTGATGGCTAAAGGTCTACCACCAGAGATGATGAACGTAGCGAAAGAAAAATCTCAAGAGATTCAAAACGCTTACGATCTGATTAAAAAGGTCAAAGGCTTTAAGTGATTTTGTCAAAATCTAGAAAATAAAAAGGGCACTTGGTGCCCTTTTTAGCTTTTGGGTTACGGGTGACCAAAAGCGTTGCAAGCTAAACGGTGGCGATAAATTAGTCAGCTTGATTCAAACTCCAATCGTATTCGTACTTCACTTTTCCAGAGAAGTCTTTGTACTGTGGCGCGTACTTCGCGATGTGGTTGAAGACTTGTTTTTCTCCACCAAAGTCCGCTGCAAACCAATCATAAATGGAAGACAGCTGCGCCGTGTTTCCTTGAATGGATACGCCTTTGTTGCTGTTAATAAACGCTTTGGCAGCACTTTCAAGTAAGGCTTCAGTGTTTTCGGCAGTGAATGCTTGAGCTTGTAGGTTAGGGCATCCCAAACTTGCACAATTTACGGCGTAATGCGTTCTTGGGTCATTCCAAATTGGACGCAAAATTCGATGTTCAATATCGTTTAAAGTCAGATCCTTCCCGTTGACCACGACCACATCATCTCCCCAAGGACCAAAGCTAAATAAGCCACCCAGCTTGGTGATGGATTCGACGGGATAGTTATCTAGGATTAAGTCTACAGTGATGGCGTTGTAAAGGTTTACCCAGTAGGCGTATTGCTCTGCTTGGTTGTATTGTAGAGGGTCGAGTTTTGCCAAACGCTGGATGTATTGTTTCAGCTTCGTTTTATCGGCCGAGGTGACTTGGCGGTAACGAAACAAGGTATTGTCGCCTTGTTCAACTAAATAAGCATCGAGCAATTGTTGCCAATCTTGATGAGAGATTTGACTTTGATTGGCTTGATTAGATTGCTTCCAATATGGCCATAAATCGGATTTAGGTGCGGCAAATGTCGAGAAAGAAACGAGCGCACACAAGAGTAATAACAGACGCTTCATAGAGATACCTTTGGGTTAAAACCTTATTGATAGTGTAGACCTGCATAAGGCGAAGTTTCTTTCTTGAGGCAATGAAAATAAAAGAAAAAAGGCTGACATAAGCCAACCTTTTTTTGTTTAAATTGCGATTTTAATTAGCTTAAGAAGCTTGGGATATTCGCTTCGTACTCAGCAATCTTATCTTCGTGCTGAAGGGTTAGGCCAATGTTGTCCAAACCGTTTAGTAAGCAGTGACGACGGAACTCATCAATTTCAAAGCTGTACTCTTTGCCGTTGGCACGAACCACATTCGCTTCTAAATCGACCTCGACTTCTGCGCCTTCATTTGCCTCAACAAACTGGAAGATCTCATCCACTTCTTGTTCAGTCAAACGAACTGGCACCATTTGGTTGTTGATCGAGTTGCCGTAAAAGATATCGGCAAAGCTTGGTGCGATCATCGCTTTTATGCCGTAATCCGCCAGTGCCCACGGTGCGTGCTCGCGAGATGAGCCACAACCGAAGTTTTCACGTGCCAGCAAGATAGACGCGCCTTGGTAGCGAGGTGCGTTCATCACGAACTCTGGATTTGGTTGTTCGCCAGCATCGTCTAGGAAGCGCCAGTCATGGAACAAGTGTTTACCAAAGCCTAGGCGGGAGACCTTTTGTAGGAACTGCTTTGGAATGATGGCATCAGTATCAACGTTCGCTGCATCTAGAGGAACAACTAAGCCTGTGTGTTGTTTAAAGCCTGACATTTGTTTGCTCCTTAGTCTAGTTCACGAATATCTACAAAATGACCAGCAATTGCTGCCGCCGCTGCCATCGCAGGGCTCACTAGGTGGGTACGGCCATCACGACCTTGGCGGCCTTCAAAGTTACGGTTTGAAGTAGATGCACAACGTTCATGTGGACCCAAACGGTCATTGTTCATTGCTAGACACATCGAGCAACCTGGTAGGCGCCACTCAAAGCCCGCTTCTTTAAAGATAACGTCCAAGCCTTCCGCTTCTGCTTGCGCTTTTACTTGCTCAGAGCCAGGAACGATAAGCGCTTGAACGTGAGACGCGACTTTGCGACCTTTCGCGACTTCCGCCGCTGCGCGCATGTCTTCGATACGTGAGTTAGTACAAGAGCCAACGAAGACTTTATCGACGTTGTAATCAGACAATGACTTGCCTGCTTCTAGACCCATGTAAGCCAATGCTTTTTCTGCTGATGCTTTTTCTACTGGGTCAGCAAAACTTTCTGGGGCTGGGATTGGTTGGTCTACCGCGATAACTTGGCCTGGGTTAGTACCCCAAGTGACTTGTGGTTTGATATCCGCTGCGTTTAGGGTTACGACAGCATCAAACAGGGCATCATCGTCAGTTTTTAATGTCTTCCAATATTCTACAGCGGCATCAAAATCCGCACCTTGAGGTGAGAACTTACGGCCTTTGATGTATTCGAATGTGGTTTCATCTGGCGCAATCAAACCGGCTTTTGCACCTAACTCAATCGCCATATTACATACGGTCATGCGACCTTCCATTGAAAGGTCAGTGATCGCTTCACCACAGAATTCAACTACGTAGCCTGTACCGCCTGCTGCTGTCGTTTCACCGATGATGGCTAGCACGATATCTTTCGCCGTGATGCCCGGAGCCACTTTGCCTTTCACTTCGATCTTCATCGTTTTAGCACGCGCTTGTTTTAGCGTTTGAGTTGCTAATACGTGCTCAACTTCAGAGGTACCAATACCAAATGCTAGCGAGCCAAATGCACCGTGTGTAGCAGTGTGCGAGTCACCACAAACAATCGTCATGCCCGGTAGGGTAATACCAAGCTCTGGGCCCATAACGTGCACAATACCTTGGTATTTATGGTTGATGTCGTAAAGCGTAACGCCAAACTCTTCACAGTTTTTCGATAGCGTTTCCATCTGGATACGTGCCATCTCACCGGATGCGTTGATGTCTTTGGTGGTGGTCGAAACGTTGTGGTCCATGGTGGCAAAAGTTTTGCTGACCTGACGCACTTTACGACCTTTTTCACGCAAGCCATCAAAAGCCTGCGGAGAGGTCACTTCATGTACCAAGTGACGGTCGATGTACAAGATAGGGTTTTCCCCTTCTGCTGCGACGGCAACGTGTGCGTCGTAGACTTTTTCGTATAGTGTTTTGCCCATTGCTTCCTTTCCTCGTCGTCCTTGTTATCACAACCGTGTTGTAGACTGCGAACGACAGTTATATTTATAAATTCAGTCTATTTATGCGTTCAAAATGTACTCAGCAATCTTATCGCCCATTTCAGATGTCGAGAGTGCCGGGTTGTCGCCTGCAAGGTCGCCCGTTAGCTCACCCGCTGAAAGTGCTTTCGACACCGCTGTTTCAATATCTTGTGCTGCGGCTTCTTCGCCAAGGCTATAACGTAGCATCAGTGCTGCCGATAGGATTTGCGCTACTGGGTTGGCGATGTTCTTACCTGCGATATCTGGTGCGCTGCCGCCTGCTGGCTCGTACAGACCGAACTTACTTTCGTTAAGGCTTGCTGAAGGCAGCATACCCATTGAGCCAGTGATCATCGCGCACTCATCAGAAATGATGTCGCCGAAGATGTTCGAACACAGCATTACGTCGAACTGTGCTGGGTCTTTGATAAGCTGCATGGTTGCGTTGTCGATGTACATGTGTGATAGCTCGACATCTGGGTAATCTTTTGCGATTTCTTCGACTACTTCACGCCATAAGATAGAGCTTTGTAGAACGTTCGCTTTGTCGATAGAGCACACTTTCTTACGGCGTAGACGAGCAGACTCAAAAGCGATTTTTGCAATACGTTCGATCTCAAAGCGGTGGTATACCTCAGTATCAAATGCTTTTTCTGTTGCGCCTTCACCTTCACGACCTTTCGGTTGGCCGAAATAGATACCACCAGTCAGTTCACGGACCACCACGATGTCAAAGCCACGGCCTGAGATGTCAGCACGAAGTGGTGAGAAAGCTTCCAGGCCTGCGTGGATTTGCGCTGGGCGTAGGTTACAAAACAGTTGGAAGTGTTTACGTAGCGGAAGTAGGGCGCCACGTTCTGGTTGGTCGTTGGGTGGCAAGTGCTCCCACTTCGGGCCGCCAACCGAGCCAAATAGTACTGCATCAGACTCTTCACACGCTTTTACGGTGCTTTCTGGAAGTGGGCTGCCATGATTATCGATCGCGATGCCGCCTACATCATGTTCGTCACGCTCAAACGCAATACCGTGCTTCTTTTCGATAGCATCCAATACCTTGTGTGCTTGCGCCATTACTTCCGGGCCGATGCCGTCACCGGGTAGGACGGCAATTTTGTATGATTTGTCTGTCATGTTAATCCTTTAAGTTTTCTAATTTTGAGCTTAATTATTTCAACGAGCGTGTTCTTTCCTGAGCCATGTAGCTCGGTTGTTATTACACAGTCGCAATCTTTTTCTGCTTCATTTCTTCGATTTTGTCTGCACGGTGGATGCTATTAATAACGTGCAATAGTGCTTGGCCGGAAGCTTCAACGATATCGGTGGAAACGCCCGTACCGTGGTATTTACGACCTTTGTAGTTGGCAATGATGTCAGCTTGACCCAAACCATCTTCACCTTCGCCTTTCGCGGTTAGGTCGAATTTATCCAGTACGATGTCGTAGCCTGTCACGCGGTAGATACATTGGTATAGCGCATCAACTGGGCCATTACCGACTGCCGCTTCACACATTTCTTCATCGCCACATTGCATTTTGATGCTGGTGGTGGCCATTACGCTGCCCGATTGCACGCTTAGGTAGTTCAGTTTGTAGAAGTCATCTTCTTCACGCAGGTTCGAGAAGTGCATTAGGGCCTCTAGATCGTAATCGAACACTTGGCCTTTGCGGTCGGCAAGTTTCAAGAAGTCCGCGTATAGAGCGTCTAGGTTGTACTCGTCCTCGTTGTATCCCATGGTGTCCATGTGGCTCTTCACGGCTGCGCGACCACTACGGCTGGTTAGGTTTAGTGCTTGGTTTTTAAGGCCAATCGACTCAGGGGTCATGATTTCGTAGGTATTCTTATTCTTTAACATGCCATCCTGGTGGATACCTGAAGAGTGGCTAAAGGCATTCGCGCCCACAATCGCTTTGTTGCTCTGAATTGGCATGTTGCATAACTGGCTCACCAATTTACTGGTGCGGTGAATTTCATCATGTTTAATGCCAGTGTGAACGCCCAAGAACTCTTGACGCGTCTTGATGATCATTGCGATCTCTTCAAGTGAACAGTTTCCCGCTCGCTCACCAATGCCATTGATGGTGCCTTCTATCTGACGCGCGCCGGCTTGAACGGCGGCAATAGAGTTGGCAACTGACATCCCCAAGTCGTCGTGACAGTGAACGGAGATGATCGCTTTATCAATGTTTGGAACGCGGTTGAAAAGGGTTTGAATAATGCCACCAAACTCGCTTGGTACTGTGTAGCCAACGGTATCTGGAATGTTGATTGTGCTCGCACCTGCATTGATGGCAGCTTCTACCATGCGACATAGGTTGTCGATAGGAGTACGCCCTGCATCTTCACAAGAAAACTCGACATCATCGGTGTAGTTACGCGCATGTTTAACGGCGTTGACTGCCATTTCTAGTACATCGTCGTAGCTGCGGCGTAGTTTGTCTTCTACGTGAATGGTGGAAGTGGCTAAAAACGTGTGAATACGGAATTGGTCGGCCACTTTTAATGCTTCAGCGGCGGCATCAATATCTTTCGCAACGGCACGCGAAAGGGCACAAACTCGACTGTTTTTGATGTTTTTTGCAATGGTTTGTACCGACTCGAAATCACCAGGTGAAGAGATTGGGAAGCCAGCTTCGATAACATCAACGCCGAGTCTTTCCAGCGCATAGGCAATTTGCAGTTTTTCTTTAACCGTCAAGCTTGCTGACAACGCTTGCTCGCCATCACGCAATGTGGTGTCGAATATAATTACCTGATCGTTCATGTTTGCTTCCTTCCTGATTTCTGCACTTTACGTGCAAGTTAATCGTTTACTTCCAGTATTTAGATATAAAAAAACCCGCATTCTCATGCGGGTTCTTAGAAATTGGTGTGGTTATTTTTCTTCCACAGCCTACCCGCGCGAACTGGTCACGATCAGGAGGAGGCTAAGCAGAATAGAAAAATGAGCTGACATAGTTGTTAAGCTTTCCACATAATTAAGTTAACAAATTAGTACCGCACTCCATGGAGCGCGTCAACCCTAAAGTCGATTTTTTATTCATATCGGATGAGTCTTTTCATTTGCTCGAGAAAAATGATGCGCTAAGTGAAACAGCATGGTGCGATAGAAACGTGCTAGAAGAGGCAAGTTCTCATCAAGTTTGCGACGTTTCATTACCAAAACAAACATTGGGATTGCGACTTGTCACACAAAGGCCCGAATTGTTTGGCAAAAGTTTTGAATGACCATTTATAGTAGTGCAGTTGCACTAGGTAAAAAGAAGGGTTAAGGAATAATGAGGTTAGCAAAACAATTTGGACGTTCAGCCGCAGTATTTACTCTGGTCAGCTTATCGGGTTGTCAGCTGTTTCAATCTCAAACCTATATGGCAGAGATTTCCCCTGTTGCTATTAATGATCACTCTCAGAGTGTCATGGTGATTAATGATCAAATGGATCGATTCTTGAGCTACGAGGGACGTGAGTCGTTTTTGAATCAAATGCTCGTTGCTCTTGAGTCGGACAGTCGAGATAAATTTAAAGGCAAAGATCCGGAAACCTATTCGTGGTGGAAGATCCGAGTGCAACCTAGTGAGAAACAACAAGCGGAAGTCTTCCGACCAACAGCTGACGGTGTGGATACCTCAAACCCCGTTGAGTTTATGGATGTCTCCTATCGCTCTAAGACCACATTAAACCTGCGATCCAAGCCGAGCCTAGAAGGAGAAAAGCTTGGCGTGTTATCGAAAGGGGAAGTTTTTAATGTGTTGGCAAAAGTGGTGGATCAACCTTGGTTTCTCGTTGAACAGAAAGGCGTGATAAAAGGTTATGTCCATAAGGATTATGCGCGCAGCAATGTGGTAAATCGTGACATTCTATCGACACAGCCTAATCCTCTTTTAGAGTCTGCTTCGAGCACAACTGAGCAAACGGGCATCGAGCATGAACTGTCAGGAAATTACACTTGCCGCTCCCTTAGCTACGAGCTAACAAAAGATGGCGACATGACGATGGGCTCTTTGCGCGCCTGTCGTAAGAAGAGAAAGGTCTGGTACATCGATACGCCTCAACCGCAGCAAGCAAACCCTTCTTAATAGCTCTCTCCTATGATTGTGCTCAATAGATAGATTATTGGGCACACTCTAATTTGGCATTTGTCATTAATTGTCCAAACTCCCGTCATGCAGTTGTCACCTAAACCTCCTACTTTTCACACAACGGCGTTGTCAAAGTAAGGAAAGGCCACATGCGAACCATAGAGACAATTACACAGCCAATTGCAACCATTGCTAAGTTTGATTTAGCGCTCTCTAGTGTTTGTCTTAAGCACCGTTTTAATCAGCAAGTTGCCAACATCAGTAAAGGAGTCTCCCACAGTGGTGACGGACATCTGTACTTGGTGCTAGGTTTATTAGCTTGGTATTTAGATAAAGAGCAGGGAGTCTGGTTTTTACTGGCGGGTTTACTTGCTTTTGCCATCGAGTTGCCAATTTATTGGACGCTGAAAAACAGTTTTAAGCGTCGTCGCCCTGAAGAACTCAGTGCACTCCTTCCTGCTTTTATTACCCCATCTGATCGCTACAGTCTTCCTTCAGGACACACTGCCGCTGCGTTTGTCATGGCGACGCTGATTGATCATTTCTATCCGAGCCTAGGCGTTGCTGCATTCTTTTGGGCAAGTTTAATCGGAACCGCGCGAATCTTATTGGGGGTGCACTTTTTTACCGATGTCATCATTGGTGCGCTGCTAGGTAGCCTATGTGGTGGGTTAGCGATTGCGATGCTGGGAGGCTAATTGATGAAAATCTTATACGGTGTTCAAGGGACAGGAAACGGACATATTGCGCGTGCGAGGGCGATGAGTCATGCGTTTAAAGAGCACGATGTTGAGGTCGATTTTTTGTTTTCTGGACGAGCGCCTGAAAAGTACTTTTCAATGGAAGCGTTTGGCGATTATCAGACTCGCCGAGGCTTCACCTTTATCACTGAAAAAGGTTCAGTGAACTATGCGAAAACAGCATTGAGTAACAATTTAGTGCAATTTTGCAAAGAAGTTAAACAGCTTGATTTGTCGTCCTATGATCTCGTGCTCAATGATTTCGAGCCTGTTACGGCATGGGCGGCAAAACAACAAAATAAGCCGTCGATTGGTATCAGTCACCAAAATGCTTTCCGTTATCCAGTGCCGTTAAAGGGAGCGAGTTGGTTAGACAAATCCGTCATTGAATACTTTGCGCCTTCTCAACACCACCTCGGTTTGCATTGGCATCATTTTGACCAGCCTTTGTTGCCGCCAATTGTACATACCGTCGATAGCCAAGCAGAAAATGACGATTTTGTTTTGGTTTACCTACCGTTCGAATCCATTGAAGACATCTCGGATTTACTGTTCCATTTTAACCAGCAAGCGTTCATCTGTTATCACCCCGATGTGATCGAATGTGAGCAGGTGGAAAACATAGAATTACGCCCTTTATGCCACAGCAACTTTCAGCATCATTTGCATCGGTGTAGTGGTGTCATTGCCAATGGTGGATTCGAGCTCCCTTCGGAAGCTCTGTCTCTAGGGAAAAAATTATTGCTTAAGCCACTCGCAGGTCAGTTTGAGCAACAAAGCAATGTCGCGACCTTAGAAGACTTAGGACTTGCGATGTCGATGGAGAGCTTAGACATTTCCGCAGTACGCCAGTGGCTAAAGGAGCAGCAAGCCGAAAGTGTGAAATATCCAGACGTTGCTCAGGCCATTGTTCATTGGGTATTACAAGGCGCGTGGGATTCACAAGCGGAGTTATCCAAACAGTTGTGGGAGCAAGTTGATTTCCCAAGTTACGTGTCGAACATTTAAGTACGTTGTTCTAAGTACATTGTTCCTTCCTATTTTTGACACGATTTTGTTGCAGCCTTTCAATCTAGAAGGCTGCATTTTTATTCTTTCTCTTTCATTTCTATTCAATGTGTATTTGCTGATAATTTGACTGATAAGTGCAAATTTCACTCAGAGATATAGTCGTCATCTGTTGGTTTGCCCTCGACTAATAACTAGGATAAATGCATGTGTGTGGTGACCATCCGTCTCATCAATTTGCTAAATACTTCCTCAAAGAATGCGCTTTTACGTGTTTTATAGTTTTTTATGTTTTTATCAAGTTATTGTTATTTAAAGGGTAAATACCTAATCGGCTAAAATTTACTGATTAAATATCAATCTAGTTGCGAAACCGCAATCGATTAGTTGATAGTACAGTTCGAGCCGGAAGTATCCGGACAGCAAATATAATAAAAAGTTAGGTTATCTATTCGTAAAATGATTCGAATCCAGCCGCCGTCTTTTGTGCGAGATGGGATTCTATTCGTTATGAATTTAATGAACAAAGTTGACGATTACAAAAGAGGCGCACTCAATGTTAGAGAAGAAAGATGCGATGAGCGCAATTGCTAGCTACCGTATGGAAAGCACTTTGCGTGGTGTAGATTTAAACCTACTGACTGTATTTGATGCTGTGATGCAAGAGCAAAATATTACTCGTGCAGCACATAACTTAGGCATGTCTCAGCCGGCAGTAAGTAATGCCGTGGCACGCCTAAAAGTGATGTTTAACGACGAGCTGTTTATGCGTCAGGGCCGTGGTATTCAGCCAACGCAACGTGCTCGTCAATTGTTTGGTCCAATTCGCCAAGCATTACAGCTGATTCGTAATGAACTTCCTAGCTCCGTATTCCAACCAGAATCTTCGACTCGCTTATTTAAGCTGGCGATTTGCAGTCCTTGTGACATGCGTTTTGCTCCGAAGATCATGGCAAAAGTGAATCAACAAGCACCAAACGTTCAGCTTCACCTAGATGCAGAATTTGACCGTCTGTTGTCTGAGCGTATGCGCTATCAAGAAATTGATTTCGTGATCGATTATGCTCGCTTTGATGAGCAAGGTTTCTCAAGTACTGAAATCTTCAAAGATGAATTAGTGGTTATCGCGTCAAAAACACACCCACGCATTCAAGGTGGTGTAACGGCCGAGCAACTGCTTAACGAAAAACATGCGAAGTTATCGAAAGTGCACGGTCAACGCAGCTTCTCAGAACAAGCATATCGTGAACTGGATTGCCAAGCCGCGTACGAAGGCTCTAGTCTAAGCAACCTACTATATGTGGTGGGTCAATCTGAGCTTGTGACTATCGCGCCACGTTGGATGGCAGAAAATGCGGTAAACAGCGATCAGCTGCAAATTCTAGACTTCCCATTTGCAAACAAGGAAATCAGCGGCTTCTTAAGCTGGCATGAATCAAGTGAAAAAGATAAAGGCCACATTTGGCTGCGCGATCAACTGATGATCACTTGTGGTGAAGTGGTTGCCGCAAAATAAGATGACGTTTGGTCTTATCTGTTAAGACCATATTGGTAATCATCAATTTTTACAATTCATTGGTCCCCGAGAGATTTTTGTCTCTCGGGGCTTTTTGTTTTAGCAATCAACAATCGAAACAGTAAGTTAAATAGAGTAATCATTCAGCAGTTTTGGGTATGTTCGCGACGTATAAGTGATAGTTGTCTCTTATTAGTGATAAGTTTGATACTGGTCAGTTGCGTTTTAGCAAGCCGTGAGTACACTTGTTCGCTCAATTAGCTTACGCCTGTAAGCCAAAAGGTAAGTAAAAGAATGGCCAAGTTAGATTTTCATATCGTTAAACGTATTCGTGAACAAATTGCGAACGGTGGTACGCGCGTTGCACTCAAGCATAAAGTGGGTGAGGAATGGCAAGGTATTACGTGGACGCAATTTGGTCAGCAAGTTGATGCTTTATCACTTGCACTTTTGGCTCAGGGATTAGGAGTCCAAGATAAAATCGGCATTTTCTCGAACAACATGCCGCAATGGACGATTGCTGATATTGCAGCGCTACAACTACGCGGCGTAACAGTACCTATTTACCCAACCAATACCGCCGCTCAGTCGGCGTACATCATTGACAACGCAGACGTCAAAGTGCTGTTTGTTGGTGAGCAGCCACAATTTGACGCAGCAGTGAGCATTTTCGACCAGTGCGAGCAGTTAGAGCTCATTGTTGCCATGTCTGATGATATCGAACTTGGCGAGCATGATTTCGTTATCTCTTGGCAAGCATTTGTCGCCAAAGGCGATACTACATACCAAGTTGAATTAGACGCACGTTTAGAGCAAGCAAAGGAAGATGATCTACTCACGCTGATCTACACCTCAGGTACCACAGGCCAACCAAAGGGTGTCATGTTGGACTACGCAAACATTGCGGCGCAATTGGAAGGGCACGATCAACGTTTGAGCCTTTCTCAAAGTGATGTGTCACTGTGTTTCCTTCCGCTGTCACACGTATTTGAACGCGCTTGGACCTTTTATGTGTTGTACAAAGGGGCAACCAACTGCTATTTGCAAGACACCATGCAGGTACGTGATGCACTGAGCCAAGTGCAACCTACCGTGATGTGTGCCGTGCCGCGTTTCTATGAGAAGATCTTCTCTGCGATTCACGAAAAAGTGTCTCGCGCGCCAATTCATCGCAAGATCATGTTTACTTGGGCTGTGAACATGGGCGCAAAAATGGCCGCTTGTCATCAAGAAAAACGTCAGCCATCGCTCATGCTGCGCAAGTCATATGCCCTGGCGGATAAATTGGTTCTGAGCAAGCTGCGTGCGTTACTTGGTGGACAAATCAACTTTATGCCGTGTGGCGGTGCAAAGTTAGATGAAACCATAGGCCGATTCTTCCACGCGATTGGTATCAATGTGAAGTTAGGTTACGGCATGACTGAAACCACGGCGACAGTATCGTGTTGGGATGATAAGTGTTTTAACCCAGACTCTATTGGTATGTCGATGCCTGGCGCGCAAGTGAAGATCGGTGAGAACAACGAGATTCTGGTGCGTGGTCCAATGGTGATGCGTGGCTATTACAAAATGCCAGAAGAGACCGAAAAGACCTTTGATGAGCACGGTTTCCTAAAAACTGGCGATGCGGGTTATATTGATGAAAATGGCAACCTGTTCATCACTGATCGCATCAAAGAGTTGATGAAAACTTCAGGTGGTAAATACATCGCTCCACAAATGATTGAAGGTGCGATAGGTAAAGACCACTTCATCGAGCAAATCGCGGTTATCGCGGACACGCGTAAGTTTGTCTCGGCACTGATTGTGCCGTGTTTTGATTCTCTTGAAGAGTATGCGAAAGAGCTGAATATCAAGTATCACGATCGTGTTGAATTGATTAAGCACCACCAAGTGGTCGAAATGCTTGAGAAGCGTGTTAACGATCTCCAAAAAGAGTTGGCAAAGTTTGAACAGGTGAAGAAGTTTAAACTGTTACCAAGAGCTTTCTCTATGGATGATGGTGAGTTAACGCCAACTCAAAAACTGCGTCGTAAAGTCATCAATGACAAATACCAAGATGAAATTGAAGAAATGTATAAGGAAAAGTCAGAGAAAAAGTAACTTAAGCTGACTTAGATTTTATATTGATGAAAAATCCCCAGTGATGTTATTGCGCATTACTGGGGATTTTTGTTTGTGTTGATTCTTTCTATTTTGCTCACCAAATACAGCTATTTAGCACCCTATACTTAAAAGGTTCTGAAATAATGTTCTTTTTTTGAACGTTAAATTTTTAGGTTGTACTGTGAAATAAGGTATGTGTGGCTGCTATTCCTACTAACATTCTAATTACTAGCATCTTGTTTAAAAAGTAGACCAATCTCTCATTAGACCCGTTGATAATAAAACGTTACATTTGTTGGGTAACCTTGCGGGATGTTATGACGAACGCAAGACATAGCCGAAAACGTGGAAGTATTTCGATTAGGCTACGAATAAGACCTAGACTATGTAAAACCAGACCAATCCGTTGACCTTACGGTGAGGAAACTGGCTAAGGAGAGCAATTATGACAGCAATGTTGTCAGGCGCAGAGATGGTGGTTCAATCTCTGATAGAAGAGCACGTAGAGCAGATCTTTGGCTACCCAGGTGGCTCCGTTTTGGATATCTACGATGCATTGCATGCCAAAACCGATCAAATCAAACACGTACTTGTAAGACATGAGCAAGCCGCCACTCATATGGCAGATGGTTACGCTCGCGCTACCGGTAAACCGGGTGTCGTACTGGTATGTTCAGGTCCGGGCGCGACCAATACCATTACTGGTATTGCCACGGCTTATATGGACTCCATCCCTATGATCGTTATCTCGGGTAACGTACCTAATAGCCTAATTGGTAATGATGCTTTCCAAGAATGTGACATCGTTGGTGTCTCTCGCCCAGTGGTCAAACACAGCTTTTTAGTGAAAAAAGCGGAAGATATTCCTGAAACGATCAAGAAAGCGTTTTATATCGCGACCACAGGTCGACCTGGTCCAGTAGTGATTGACTTGCCGAAAGATGTAATGAATCCGCAAATCAAACTGCCTTACCAATACCCAGAAACGCTTTCAATGCGTTCTTACAAGCCGACGACGTCGGGTCATAAAGGCCAGATTAAAAAAGCGCTTAAATCGCTATTAGAAGCGAAAAAACCAGTGCTTTATATCGGTGGTGGTGCTGTGATTTCTGGCGCTCATGAACATATTTTAGAGCTCTCCGACAAGCTGAACCTTCCAGTAGTCAGTACGTTGATGGGACTAGGCGCATTTCCTGGGACGCACAAAAACTCACTGGGCATGCTGGGTATGCACGGTACTTACGAAGCCAATATGGCGATGCATGAAGCGGATCTTATTTTTGGTATCGGTGTGCGTTTTGATGATCGCACGACGAACAACCTTGAAAAATACTGCCCAAACGCAAAAGTCATGCATATTGATATCGATCCATCATCGATATCGAAAAACGTGAAGGTGGATTTACCTATCGTAGGCTCTGCGGAAAAAGTACTCACAACCATGCTTGGCCTGCTGGCAGAGCAAGAAGGTGGGAACGATGAAGATGCCATCACCGCATGGTGGGATGACATTCAGGTGTGGCGTGACCGCAACTGTTTGGCTTATGAGAAGTCACCAGAGCGAATTAAGCCACAGCAAGTGATTGAAACCTTGCACAAGCTGACCAATGGTGATGCGTATGTTGCTTCTGATGTGGGTCAGCACCAGATGTTTGCAGCACTTTACTACCCATTTAACAAACCACGCCGTTGGATCAACTCGGGTGGATTGGGCACTATGGGATTTGGCCTTCCGGCTGGTATGGGTGTTAAGTTTGCCATGCCACAAGAAGAAGTCGTGGTTGTTACGGGCGATGGCAGTATTCAAATGAATATCCAAGAGCTTTCGACAGCCATGCAATACGATATTCCAGTGAAGATCATCAACCTGAACAACCGATTCCTAGGCATGGTAAAACAATGGCAAGACATTATTTATCAAGGTCGTCACTCTAATTCTTACATGAGTTCTGTTCCTGATTTTGCAGCGATTGCAGAAGCTTATGGTCACGTCGGTATTCGTATCGAAACGCCTGATCAGCTCGAAGAAGGGCTACAAAAAGCGTTGGATATGAAAGATCGTCTGGTGTTTGTGGACATCAACGTAGACGAAACCGAACACGTATACCCGATGCAAATTAAAGGTGAGGGTATGGATAAAATGTGGCTAAGCAAAACGGAGAGAACTTAATATGAGACACATTATTTCATTGCTATTGGAAAACCAACCGGGTGCGTTGTCTCGTGTTGTTGGCTTGTTCTCTCAACGTGGTTACAACATTGAATCTTTGACGGTATCACCGACAGATGATGAAACGCTGTCGCGAATGAACATTACCACGACGTCTGATGAGATGCAGTTGGAGCAAATTCAGAAGCAGTTACACAAATTGATCGATGTGCTGAAAGTACAAGAAGTCACCGAGTATGAGCACATCGAACGTGAACTGATGATGGTGAAAGTGAAAGCCAGCGGTTTTGCGCGAGCAGAAGTGAAACGGACGGCAGACATCTTCCGTGGCCAGATCGTGGATGTCACTGCTGCTCAATACACGGTACAACTTGCGGGCACGAGTGAAAAGTTGGATGCCTTCATTCAAGCGATATCTGAAGTAACTGAAGTCGTCGAAGTTGCTCGTAGTGGGGTAGTGGGCATTGCCCGAGGTGAGCGCGCACTCAAACCTTAGCCATCTAACTGCATATAGAAAAGCCACTTAATCTAAGTGGCTTTTTGTTTAGAAAATAACAATTAATGATATAATTGTCGTTTTAGTAAGCATTATAGGCAGTAGACGCGTGAAAATACCTAAGCGAGTCGGCACATTGTTGGCGACAGCACTATTTTTTAGTGCGCTCACTGCAGTTTACTATTATCAGAAATATCTGACGTTATTAGAGAGTAACGTTGAGAATACCGCTCAAGAAGCATTACACCAACTGGCTTATACTGGTCGCGAATACAACAATATTCAGGATCAAATTGAGACGATCAGCGATCTTCTCGGTCACAGCCAAAGTCTTTACGACTATCTACGTCAGCCGAACCGGGTCAACCTTTCTATCTTAGAAGATATGTGGATCTCGGTTGCGATCAACCAAAAGCTATATAAACAAATTCGTTTTCTTGATATTACCGGTCAGGAAAAAGCACGGATTAATTACGATTTCAAAACGGGTATCGCTGCACCCGCCCTCAAATTACATGACAAGTCAGAGCGGGATTATTTTCATTACGCGCAAGGTTTAGGTAATGATGAAATTGCGTCGTGGGGGATTGAGCTGGAGCGGGAAAATGGTGAGCTTGTTTACCCTTATAGCCCTTCATTGCGTATTCTGATGCCGATTTCTCTCAATGGGAAACGCGAAGGGTATCTTGTTCTTAATGTTGATATTGAGTATTTATCTTCTCGACTCAACTACTCACCGGTGCGGGATTTTCATATTGAGTTAATTAAAAGTGATGGCTTTTATATCGCTAGTCCTAAGTCATCACGCTTGTACGGCAATATTATCCCAGCTCGTTCTCAATTTAATTTTGGCCGGATGTACCCCAACATTTGGCGCACGATGATCTCAGAAGTTTCGGGCTATGAGTACAACGGCTCGAATTTGATTGCGTATAGCACGATCCAATTTGTTTCTAGTGAACCACTTCATCTAGTGATTGATCTCACGAATGAGCAATTACTATCTCGATCTCAGCGAGATATTGATGACTTAATCCAAGAAGCGTTTTTTGTATTAAGTTTGGTGTTTGGTTTTACTTTACCAACGACTGCGTTAGCCCTGCACTATCGACGTCATAGTATGGAATCGAAGTTAGCTCGGGCTGCACTTGATGGCATGACTGCGGTGATGATCTCAGATGCGTCGCATCGAATCATTATGGTGAACCAAGAATTTGAAAACATGATGGGCTATTCCACCAAGCATACTCAAGGCTGGAATGCGCATAATCTAATTTTCTTACCGGAAGATCTCGAGTCGACCCTCAATATTTGGAATAAGCTTGCGAACGAGCACGTTTGGGAAGGTGAGGTTCGTTGTCGAACCAAGTTTAATCACGTATTTACCGCCATTATGCGCATTCAGGCAAACTTAACCAAGTCAGGTAAAGTGAGCTATTACATCACGTCGCTGGTGGATATTTCCGAGCAAAAAGAGCTGGAAGAAAAGCTACGCAACCTCAGTGAAAAAGATGGTTTGACGGGCTTGTGGAACCGCCGAAAATTTGAAGAGCAATTAGCGCAATACGCCGGGATTATTGAGCGTTATCCTGACAGTCCCCCAGCGTGTTTGGCGTTGTTTGATATTGACCACTTTAAGCGCATTAACGATGAACTTGGGCACGATGAAGGGGACAAAGTGATTTGCAGTGTCGCTGAGACTCTTCTTAAAGAGGTGCGCAGTACTGACTTTGTGTCTCGTGTCGGTGGTGAGGAATTTGCGGTGATCATGCCGCATACCACACTCGAAGAAGCAGAAGTTGTATTGAATCGGTTACGTGTGGCGGTTCAACTGCGCAGTGATAGAGCGATTACCGTTAGCGCCGGGTATAGTGATTTAACCTCCGATCGCACGCGCACTTATAAATGTGCTGATATTGCCTTGTATGAATCCAAAAGTGCAGGGCGTAACTGCGTATCGCTATGCCATAGTTTCGATGATATTGCTTAGCTCTTTTTCAAAAACAAAAAATCGGGGATAGACCCCGATTTTTATGCTTATTTTAGCCTCTGCGTTATTCGCTAGCCAGTATGCGATATTGGTTGTCGATGGCCGCTTCGATACACTGCATTGACTGTCTCAAATAACGCTCTAGATAACCTAAAGCATCCTGATTCTTTTTATCTAACGACGTCTTCATCAGCATTTCTTGCTCATCGATATTACAGTGCCCTGGGTTTCCAGTACCTAACATTTGCATAGCAAAATATTGGTAACGCTTAATTTGCGTGAGTAGATCGCGGAAAAAACCAAACATATTGGCAGAGCCAGCGCCTTCAAACAGCGCAGTAAGAAACTGATTATGGCGTTCTTCCCATTCCTTCCAGCAAAAGCTTTCGCCAGATTTAGAGCGGGATAACTTGTGATAAGCGGTTAGGACGTCCAGTTCCCAATTTTCATCGCCAATCACAATTGCTTTATTTAGTAGGCATGCAGAGACCATTTGTAGGCTTTCGTACAAGTCATTCAACTCATCTTTACATACAGGTGCAACCCAGCAGCCTTTTTGCGGCTCGAGTTTGACGTATTTGCTCCACGATAACTGCACCAAAGCTTCGCGAATGGGTGACGCTCCTACGTTGTACTTCTCTTTGAGTTCCGCAACCACGAGTTTTTGACCCGGTTTAAGCACGCCATCGAGAATATCCTGACGGATCATTTTTGATACTTTGTCGGTAAGAGTGGGACTGGACACATACACCTCATAGAAATTTTAATCGTGACGACAAAATTAAACAGTACGCAATTCTGCGCATGGTGAATGATACAGTTAGGCTATTATTAGAGCAAGAAAGCCATATAAAAAAAGAGGGCATAAGCCCTCTTTATCAATCAACTGAAGTATGAAAAGTTCAGTCTTATAGTACGTGTACAGAAGCTGTGTTCGTAGTACCTGAAGCGACTAGAGCACCAGAAACCATCACTACGATGTCGCCTTTGTTACCTAGACCAGATTCTAGAGCAAGCTCTTTACCTGCTACGTAGAATGCGTCAGTGCTTTCGATAGAATCAACAACAACTGGCGTCACACCTTTAGTTAGAACAAGTTGTGCTGCTGTTTTCTTGTTTGTTGTTAGTGCTAGGATGTTTGCAGTTGGGAAGTATTTACGTACTGAACGTGCAGATTTACCACCTTCAGTTGCAACAACGATAAGTGGAGCTGCCAGTTTCTCAGCTGTGTCTACTGCGCCTTTACATACTGCTTCAGTGATACGTAGACGTGGGCTGTCTAGACGAGAACCTAGCTCAGCTTTTAGCGCTGAATCAGTACGGTTCGCGATTTGAGCCATGATAGTTACCGCTTCAACTGGGTACTTACCTTTCGCTGTTTCACCAGAAAGCATTACTGCGTCAGTACCGTCCATTACTGCGTTAGCAACGTCGCCTGCTTCCGCACGAGTAGGACGTGGGTTGTTGATCATAGAATCAAGCATTTGAGTTGCAGTGATAACCATCTTACGTGCACGGTTACACTTCTCGATCATCATTTTCTGAGCGAAGATTACTTCTTCAGCTGGGATTTCAACACCTAGGTCACCACGAGCAACCATGATGCCGTCAGAAAGCTCTAGGATCTCGTCGAAGTTATCAACACCTTCTTGGTTTTCGATCTTAGAGATGATGTGGATGTTCTCGCCGCCGTTTGCAGCAAGTACTTCACGGATTTCTTGAACGTCAGAAGCTTTACGGATGAAAGAAGCGGCTACGAAGTCAACGCCTTGCTCACAACCGAATTTAAGGTCGTTCTTATCTTTTTCAGATAGAGCTGGTAGGTTTACAGAAACGCCAGGAAGGTTAACACCTTTGTTCTCGCCTAGTGCACCATTGTTAAGTACTTTACATTTAACTTCTGTTTCAGTCTTAGAGATAACTTCCATCTCGATTAGACCGTCGTCGACTAGGATAGTGTTACCTACGTTTAGGTCTGCTGCGAAACCTGCGTAAGTTACTGCAACTTTATCTTTGTTACCTACAACTGAAGTGTCAGTTGTGAAAGTGAATTCTTGACCAGCTACTAGATCAACGTCGTTACCGCCTTCTAGCTTAATAGTGCGGATTTCTGGACCTTTAGTATCTAGAAGAATTGCTAGTGGTTTGCCAGTAGCTTCCATTACTTTACGGAAGTTCGCGATACGAGTGCCGTGTTCTTCGTAGTCACCGTGAGAGAAGTTAAGACGCATTACGTTCATGCCTGCGTTCACTAGCTCAGTTAGCTTCTCTACAGATTCAGTTTTAGGGCCAATCGTACATACGATTTTGGTCTTTTTCATGGAAGATACTCTCCGGTAAGTATAGTTACAATTTGAAAGTCGGTTGTTTACTCTGAAGTTAGGGCGTTATTGATGACATTTAGTGCCTGTCACCCACCGATTTTTCGCCTCATTATCAGTACTTCAGATTCTGAAAGTCTTTCACCAAGTTTAGTCATTTTATGACTAAAAGATCGGCGATTTTGGTTACCTTTTTGTGACTAATCCCACTTTATATGCAGAAAGTTGCAAAAAAATAGCCTTCAATTCTGTAATTTTTTTTCTTTTCGGTGGCGAATTCTACCACTGAATGAATCCAATATCACTGTTTAAGAATTGTCTTAGGACAAGGTTTTATCGAGAAATATTAATTTTTTGGATCGAAATAAATGGACTTGAAAGTTTCGGTTTGACTATAATAAGTTTCAAATCGAAACTTAAATTCAAAACGTAAATGTCGAAACGAAACACTCAACTAAGAAGACACGCCATTTCTAACTTGGTTTCTGAGCTAGGAGAAGTCAGCGTTGACGAACTCGCTCAGAAATTCGAAACCTCAGAGGTCACGATTAGAAAGGATTTAGCTTCTTTAGAGAAAAATGGCCAACTTCTACGCCGCTACGGCGGTGCGATTGCTATCCCAACCGAAGTCATTCACGAAGAATTGAGCGCTAATGTTTCGACTCGAAAGCTAAACTTGGCAAAAGCCGCGGCATCACTGATTCGAGACCATAATCGCATCGTGATCGACAGTGGCAGTACTACGGCTGCGTTGATTCAACAGTTGAATGACAAACGTGGCTTAGTTGTCATGACCAACTCGTTGCATGTTGCTAACGCCCTTAATGAATTAGAGAGCGAACCAACACTGCTGATGACTGGTGGGACTTGGGATACGCACTCAGAATCTTTTCAAGGCAAAGTAGCCGAATCTGTATTACGAGCTTACGATTTTGACCAGCTATTTATCGGTGCGGATGGCATCGATCTCGAACGCGGCACCACAACATTTAATGAATTGGTTGGTTTGAGTAAGGTGATGGCGGAAGTGTCGCGCGAAGTGATCGTCATGATCGAATCGGAAAAAATCGGTCGTAAGATCCCGAATTTAGAGCTCGCTTGGCATCAAATTGATGTGCTAGTGACGGATGCTGATATTCAGCAAGAACACAAAATACAGATTGAACAACATGGCGTGAAAGTTATTTGTGCCTAACCTAATAATGTAATCAGTTTCATATTTCACTTCCCTCTGAATACAGGCCTTTGCTTGCTGCCTCTATCTGAAACATGGCTAGGGAAGAACAAAACTACAAACGGAGATAAACACATGTGTGGAATCGTAGGTGCAGTAGCACAACGAGATGTTGCAGAAATTTTGGTTGAAGGTCTACGCCGCTTAGAGTACCGCGGTTACGACTCAGCTGGCGTTGCTGTTGTTGATGGCGAGTCAAACCTAACGCGCGTTCGTCGCTTGGGTAAAGTGCAAGAATTGGCTGATGCAGTAGAAGAAGCAAAAGTGATCGGCGGAACGGGTATTGCACACACTCGCTGGGCGACGCACGGTGAACCATCTGAAGTTAATGCACACCCACATATGTCCGGCAATATTGCTGTTGTACATAACGGTATTATCGAAAACCACGAAGAGCTTCGTGAATTGCTTCAATCTCGTGGTTACGTGTTTGAATCTCAAACGGATACAGAAGTTATCGCACACATGGTTGAGTGGGAACTTCGCACTTCAGAAACGCTACTAGAAGCAGTACAAAAAACAGCAAAACAACTTGAAGGCGCATACGGCACGGTAGCGTTGGATCGCAAAGATCCTTCACGCATCGTAGTTGCACGTTCAGGCAGCCCGATCGTAATTGGTTTTGGTGTGGGTGAAAACTTCCTGGCTTCTGACCAACTTGCGCTACTGAATGTAACGCGCCGTTTCATGTACCTAGAAGAAGGTGATGTGGCAGAAATCACTCGCCGTGAAGTTACTGTCTTTGACGCAACGGGCGAGCTGGTTGAGCGTGAAATCGTAGAATCTAACGCAGAACATGATGCTGGCGATAAAGGCCAATACCGCCACTTCATGCAAAAAGAAATCTATGAGCAACCTAAAGCGTTGATCAACACAATGGAAGGCCGTATCACGACAGACTCCGTTGTAACTGATGCGATCGGTGTTCATGCGGCAGACATTCTAAGTAAAGTAGAACACGTACAAATCGTTGCGTGTGGTACGTCTTACAACGCGGGCATGACAGCACGTTACTGGTTTGAAGACATTGCTGGCGTGAGCTGTGATGTAGAAATTGCGTCTGAATTCCGTTACCGCAAGTTTGTGACGCGTCCAAACAGCCTATTGATCACGTTGTCTCAGTCTGGTGAAACCGCCGATACGCTAGCAGCACTTCGTCTTGCGAAAGAAAAAGGTTACATGGCGGCGATGACCATTTGTAACGTAGCAGGTTCTTCTTTGGTTCGTGAATCTGATTTTGCGTTCATGACTCGCGCTGGTGTCGAAATCGGTGTCGCTTCAACCAAAGCGTTCACGACTCAGCTTTCTGCACTATTGATGCTGGTAACGGCGTTAGGTAAAGAGCAAGGTCGCGTCAGCAAAGAGAAAGAAAAAGAGATTGTTGAAGCGCTACACGCACTTCCTAAGCAAATCAATGCGGCACTTTCTTTCGAGAAAGACATTGAAGCACTAGCGACGGATTTCGCAGACAAGCACCACACACTGTTCCTAGGTCGTGGTGAATTCTATCCAATCGCGATGGAAGCGTCTCTAAAATTGAAAGAGATCTCTTACATCCACGCAGAAGCTTACGCGGCGGGTGAACTGAAACATGGTCCTCTAGCGCTGATTGATGCTGACATGCCGGTTGTTGTGGTTGCACCAAGCAACGATCTTCTAGAGAAGCTAAAATCAAACGTTGAAGAAGTGCGTGCACGTGGCGGCCTTCTATACGTATTCGCAGATGCAGACGCAGGCTTCGAAGGTGATGAAACAATGAAGATCATCACGATGCCTCACGTTAGTGAAATCACGGCGGCGATCTACTACACCATCCCAATGCAGTTGCTGTCTTACTACGTAGCACTGATCAAAGGTACGGACGTAGACCAACCACGTAACCTAGCGAAAGCGGTAACGGTTGAGTAATTACGCTTAACAGCAAAAATCCTAAGCGGCACATGCGAGAGTATGTGTCGTTTTTTTTGTTTTGTTCTAAGCGTGATGGAGCGCTCAAGCGCTTTCGCCAGTAAGTTGCTTTCATGACAAAAATGTCATGTTGTTGAAAGGGTGGTGTCAGAGGCGGTGTTCAATAATGACCTCATTGAAAACAAGCACTCAAAGGTTAACAACATGAACGCAATCAAAACTGCTCTTTTTGTAACGGTAATGGCAATCACTAGCGCATCTGCATTCGCTCAACCACTTTTCACTGGTGGCAACTACGTGAGCCGCGAAGAGATGAAAACCATCTCAGTTACGCCGACAGCAACGTCAGATGAGGCTTATCAACAGGCACTGTCTGAACTCAATTCACTTAAAACCATGACGGCTCGTGAACTGAATAAAGAGCTCAATATCCTGACGTTTAATGTGAAGTCTCGCAGTACGCATTTAAAAGATGGTGGCTTCGTGACCGTGCAAGAACGCATGAATGAAGATGGTCAGTTGGAATATTTGGGCAAAGTGAATGTCAAAGTGCATTATGCCGAACGCGATAACAATCGATAATGGTTTGCCAATGGGGAAGAGTATGGTGTGGTTCACATCATGCTCTTTTTCGATCTTTATACTAGGTTCTCACCCTCCCGCTAACACACTAGGTAAGTAAAGTTGAAAATATTGATCGTCGAAGATGAGCACAAAGCCGGAGAATATCTGCAAAAAGGTTTGATTGAATCTGGGTATGTGGTGGATTTAGTACATGATGGGGTCGATGGGCTGTATCACGCTACCAGTGAAGAATATGACTTAATCTTCCTCGACATTATGTTGCCTAAACTCGATGGTTGGCAGGTGCTTAATACATTGCGCAGTAGTGGGATTCACACCCCAGTTATCATGCTGACAGCGAAGGAGCAAGTGGAAGATCGCGTGCGCGGTTTTGAGCTGGGTGCCAATGACTATGTCGTAAAACCTTACGCGTTTGCGGAGCTACTGGCGCGTATTCAAAACGTATTTCGTCATCATATTTCCGCGCAAGTGGTCGCATCGCCGCAAACATTACGTGTGGCAGATTTAGAACTTGATATGATCAAACGCGTTGCCACGCGCGCGGGGCAGTCGATGTCGCTTACCGCCAAAGAATATGCCCTGCTTGAGTTGTTGATGCGCAAAACTGGCCAAGTGCTTTCACGTACCACTATTGCGTCGTTAGTGTGGGATATGAACTTTGACAGCGATACCAATGTGATTGATGTGGCGGTCAAACGTCTGCGTAGCAAAGTGGACAAACCGTTCGATAAACCACTGATTCACACTGTCAGAGGGATGGGCTACAAACTCGAAGAGAGTTGTGATGCCTAAGTTTTCGCTCCCTTTTTCCATGAAAAATAAGCTCGTGCTGATGTTTGTTAGCATGACGTTCGTGACCTATTTTTCTTTGGCTTTCATCCTACAGTACGCCATTGAGCGCCACTTTTATTCGCAAGATTTCAGCTATATTTCCAGTAAGTTCAATGCCATTGAGAAAGCGTTAAAACGCTCGCCAAAGGATGTGTTCAAGCAAGCGAATAACAGCACGCTCTACATGTGGGTGTTTGAAGGCAAGCAGAACGTGTATCAGAATTCGAGCCTGACGATTCCTCAGAACCGAACCTATAGCATTAGCTCACCTCAGGTTTTAAATCACGAGCGCGCCATCGAATGGAGTGAGGACTCGCTGAATATCCGCGCGTTTGCGTTTCAAGCTGGGGAGTATCAGGTGGTACTCGGTATGAGTATCAACCACCATATTTTGTTTTTGGATAAGCTCGACTGGATTTTGTTTTGGTCGCTCGGTTTGGCGTTTGTGATTTCTTCAGCGTTGAGCGGTTGGATCGTAAAACGTGGGTTGAAGCCGATTGTGGGATTGAATCAGCACATTCAACAGATATCTCCAGAGCAAATGGGCATTCGTCTCGACCCCGATTCGTTGCCAATAGAACTGCGCGAGTTAGCCAACAAACACAACGCGATGCTCGATAGGTTGCAAACTGGTTTTCGCCGCTTGAGCGAGTTTTCTTCTGATATAGCACATGAGTTAAAAACGCCACTCACCAACATTACTACGCAAAATCAGGTCATTTTAGGTGCGTGTCGAACGCCTGAAGAGTATCAGTATGCGATTGCCTCAACGTTGGAAGAACTCAACCGCATCACGAAAACCATCAACGATTTGCTCTACATTGCCAAGGCCGAAAACAAGCTCATTCATCGCCATGACGAAGTGTTTGCGGTGCAGGAGGAAATCGACCGTTTGGTCGCGTATTTTGAAATATTGGCCGAAGATGCCGATGTGCAAATCGTGAGCTCAGGCGACGGTCAGCTCTATATGGACAAAAACATGTTTGAGCGTGCGGTGGGCAATTTGCTCTCCAACGCGATTCGTCATGCGTATGCTGATTCAACCATTGTGATTGACGTTCAAGAGGTTGATGAACAGGTGACGATATCGGTCAGCAACCAAGGTGATACCATTGCCGAGCAAAACTTACTGTACCTTTTCGACCGTTTTTATCGCGCAGATAAATCTCGCCAACATGTAGGCAGTGTAGGAGCAGGGCTAGGTTTGTCGATTACCCAATCTATCGTGCAAGCGTATGAAGGACAGATAAAAGTAACATCAGATAAAGAAAAGACGCAGTTTGTCATGATGTTGCCATCGGCAGGTGTCAATGGAAGTGATAAGTCAGTTGAAGCATAAAAGGCAAGCCTTGGCTTGCCTTTGGAGACTTAAACTCGTTTGAAGTTATTTGGGTTATTGACCCAGTTGATGAGCGGTTAGAATTGCAGAGTAGACATTTTCTGCCGTCACTGGGAATGGCATATTGTGGATGGTTTCTCCTTCGGCCGTTGAGGCTTCGGCGACCTCGCGCAACTTAGCGTGATTAAGCTCTTTAACGCCCATATCAAATAAGTTGGTTGGTAGACCTACAGATCGACAGAAGGCGAGAACCGTATTAATCTCTTCCATCGCTGCGTTTTCTAGCACCAATTGAACAAGTGTGCCGAACGCGACTTTCTCACCATGATAGAGATGATGACACTCTTCAAGCTTAGTTAGGCCGTTATGAATAGCGTGAGCGCCTGCTAGGCCACTGCTTTCAAAACCGATACCGCTTAGGTATGTATTGGCTTCAATAATATTTTCTACCGCTTTGGTGCTCACACCATTTTCTACCGCAGCTTTTGCTTTTAAACCATCCTCAAGCAAGGTTTCATAGCAAAGTTTCGCAAGAGCTTGCGCTGAACGCGTCGCTAAACCACCGGCCATTGTTGCCTTACCAGAGGTCATGTTAGCTCTGGCTTCAAAGTAGGTGGAGAGTGCATCGCCCATCCCTGATACCAGTAGGCGAACTGGGGCTTTTGCGATGACAGACGTATCCATGATGACCATGTCTGGGTTTTTAGGGATCATCAAGTATTCCGCAAATTCACCTTCTGGTGTGTATATCACCGCAAGAGCAGAGGTTGGCGCATCAGTCGAGGCAATTGTAGGAACCACCACGACAGGAATTTTGGTGTAAAACGCAACGGCCTTTGCTGTATCTAACGTTTTACCGCCACCAATACCGACAATGACATCATGTTTTTGAGTCGCACAAATGTCCGTGATGCGTTCGATCTCAACGCGCGAACATTCGCCACCAAAAATGTTCATAGTGAGTGGAAGCTTTTCGTCAGCAAAGCTTTGTTTGACGTCATCACCAACCAGGTTAGTCACGAACTCATCGGCAATGACTAACGGACGTTCACCCAATGTTTTCACATAGTGAGCGATAGATGTAAGTACTTGTTCACCTTGGAGGTATTTGCTTGGGCTGATAATAATTTTGTCCATAATTCAAACCTTTAACCTTTTTTATGTGTGTTTTTGACTGCAATGAAAATCCATTGTAGCGATAAGGTTTATATTAGGTTTGGTGTGGTAAGTGGTGAAGGATATCTCTGGTTTTGTTCCATGCTTTTATGACCTCTGTGTCAAACCGACTGTCAGAAGTAATAAGCATCAGCATGCTTTATGGCGCCGATCACTATTCAAGCGAATCTGTCATTTTTCGTTTCATATTGAAACGAAAATACCGAAGTCGTTGTTTCAATATGAAACGGATTGATTTTTGTTGAGCACGTTTTTTCTCTGTTTAAGATGAATTCATACCCTACATAAAAATATAAATGGAATGAGATAGAACGATGAAAAAGTTAATTAACCAAGTCGATGATGTTGTATTGCAGCAAATGGAAGGCCTGGCATTGTCCCGCCCTGAGCTAAAAGCTAACTACGAACCTCGTTACATGTGGCATGAGGAAACGCCGGGGCAAGTGGCATTGGTTTCTGGTGGTGGCTGTGGTCATGAACCTTTGCACGCAGGTTTTATTGGTAAAGGCATGCTGACAGGCGCCTGCCCTGGTGAGGTATTTACTTCACCTACGCCAGATCAAATGTACGAATGTGGTAACCAAGTGAATACTGGTGAGGGCGTGCTGTTTATCATCAAAAACTACACCGGCGACGTGTTGAACTTTGAAACGGCCGTGGAGCTCCTTCATACCGATGGCATCAAAGTTGGGTCGGTGTTGGTGGATGACGATGTTGCAGTCAAAGACAGCCTGTATACCGCTGGTCGCCGTGGCGTCGCTGGAACGGTATTGGTTGAGAAGTTAGTTGGGGCTGCCGCGAACAAAGGTTATTCGTTGGAGCAATGTGAAGATCTGGCTCGTCGCGTTAATAATCACTGTCGTTCATTTGGCGTGGCGCTTAATGCTTGTGTTGTGCCAGCGGCGGGTAAACCATCTTTTGTTCTGGAAGATGATGAAGTGGAGTTTGGTGTTGGTATCCATGGTGAACCAGGTATCAAGCGAGTGAAATACACCGATGTCGATACGTTAGTGGATGAGATGTTTGCTGAAGTTGCTGAAAACACACCTTATCAGCGCACTTTGCGTATTTGGAATCGTGACGAAGGTGAATGGGATGAAGTGGAATCCAGCATTGAGCCTTTCGCCGCTGAACACGACTACATCGTGATGGTGAATGGTATGGGTGGTACGCCAACTTCAGAGCTTTACGGAGTGTACCGCCGTCTGGCTCATAACTGCGAGCAAGCAGGGTTCCGTATCGTGCGTAATATGGTTGGTAACTTCTGTACGTCACTCGATATGGAAGGCGTTTCGATTACGTTGCTGAAGGCAGACAAAGAGATGTTGGAGCTGTTTGATGCTCCTGTCGATACGGCCGCGATCAAGTGGTAACAGGGGAGAGTAAACATGCAAATTGAAAAACAACATATCGTTCACTGGTTAGAGCTATGTGCAAAAACGTATCAAGAGAATCAAGATTTTCTGACCGACCTTGATCGTGATATTGGTGACGCAGACCATGGTCTCAATATGAACCGAGGCTTTAAAAAAGTTGCTGAAAAACTGCCGCAATTTGCGGACCAAAATATCGGCAGCATTCTCAAGAATACGGGCATGACCTTGCTTTCTAGTGTCGGTGGGGCAAGTGGCCCGCTGTATGGCACGCTGTTTATTCGCACTGCTGCCGCTGTCGGAACTCGAGAGCAATTAACGTTTGAAGAGTTAGTGGATGCACTAAAAAGCGGTGTGGATGGCGTGGTGTCTCGTGGTAAAGCGGAACTGGGTGATAAAACCATGTGTGATGTTTGGTTACCCGTTTTAGTTAGCGTGAAGGCGTCGTTAGAAAATGGCATGAGCGCCGATCACTTACTGAATGAAATGGTTGAGCTAGCAGAAACGAATGCGGTTGCCACGATTGAAATGTTGGCGAAAAAAGGGCGAGCAAGCTATTTAGGTGAACGTAGTATTGGTCACCAAGACCCCGGCGCAACCTCTTCTTTGTTAATGATTAAAGCACTACAGCAGGCAATAGCAGGTAATTAAGATGGTGGGAATTGTAGTTGTATCTCATAGTCGTCGCCTTGCAGAAGGGGTGGCCGAACTTGCCACCCAAATGACGCAAGGCAAAGCCAAGCTTGCGATTGCGGCTGGGATTGATGATCCAGAGAACCCGATCGGAACCGATGCCATTGCTGTGATGGAAGCGATTGAGCAGGTACATGATCAACAAGGGGTTGTTGTGTTGATGGATCTTGGCAGCGCCCTGCTTAGCACGGAAATGGCTCTGGATCTGATTGATGATCATGTGAGGGAAAATGTCACCCTTATCTCGGCCCCCATTGTTGAAGGGACTATGGCGGCGTCGGTGGCTGCCGCCGCTGGACTACCTTTATCGACGGTAGTCGAAGAGGCACAGAATGCGTTAAGCGTAAAACGAGAGCACCTTGGTGATCAGCCACTAACATTCGCTGAGATAGTGCCAGTATCAGAGAACTTTGAGCAAGAGCGGACATTTGATTGGGTAGTGCAAAATCCGCATGGATTACATGCTCGTCCCGCTGCGGCCATTGTTGGTGCACTCGCGCCTTTTGACTGCCAATTATGGTTGAAAAAAGGCGATCGCCGTGTGAACGCGAAAAGCTTAAACAGCATTGCGAAACTTGGCGTTCGTAGTCAAGAGGCTATCACGCTGTGCGCACTCGGCTCTCAATCCAGTGAAGCAATCAAGGCATTTGAAGCCTTAGCTAGTGAGCACTTCGGAGAAAAAGAGGCGGTTGAGCAAGGCATTATCGAGCCTGAAGAGAGCACGGATACTTTGCTCGATGACATGGTCCCAAATCAGATTGAAGGTGCTGTTGTTGGTATTCGAGTCAATGACGGTATCGCTACTGCTCCAGTTGTCCTTTTTACTCATGAAATGCCAGCAGTGCCTGAACGTGATTTCCAAAGTGAACAAGATGAAATTGAACGGGTCAAGCATGCGATAGGCGTGGTTGTTCAACATTTGCAGGAGCAAGCGAAGCAGCCGAAAGGGGAAATATTTTCTGCTCATAGCATGATGCTCAGTGACCCAGAATTATGGGCATCGGTCGAGTCGCGAATTCAAACGGGCATGATAGCCGAGCAAGCTTGGATAGAATCACTGCAAACGTTGGCCGACGAGTTTCGCCAGGCTGAAAGTCAGTACATGCGGGAACGCGAAGCTGATGTGCATGATATCGCACGCCAAGTTATGGTTGAAATGACAGGCGTAACGCCTAATGCCATCGACATACAGGAACCGAGTATTTTGTTGGCCCGTGACCTGATGCCTTCTGATGTGGCCGGGCTTAATAAATCGAAAGTGCTTGGTATCTGTTTGAGTGAAGGAGGGAAAACCTCTCACAGTGCGATTCTTGCTCGTGCGATGGGGATTCCTGCCATCGTTAAAGCTCAGGGCTGTCTTGATGCTGTGTGTGCTGGTCAAGTGGTGACTATTGATGGCTTCCGAGGACATTTATGGTTCTCTCCTTCAGATGCCGTACAGCAGGAATTAGAAGCTCAGCAAATTGAGTGGCAAAGCACCCGACAAAGTGCGCTAGCGAGTGCTCAGCAAGCCGCAGTCACCTGTGATGGTGTCCATATTCCAGTATTCGCCAATATTGGTGGACCGAAAGATATTGATGCTGCACTAATATCAGGAGCTGAGGGCGTTGGTCTATTCCGGACTGAGTTTCTATTTCAAAACAGTGATGAGTTGCCGACTGAGGAAGCGCAATACCAAGTGTATCGTGATATTGCCGCCGCACTTGGTGATAAGCCACTTACGATTCGTAGTCTAGATGTTGGCGGTGATAAGCCTTTAGTCGCTTACCCTATGCCAGCGGAAGATAATCCATTTTTAGGTCTGAGAGGGGTGCGGTTGTGCCTTCAACATGAGTCATTGTTTACCGCCCAACTTCGAGCCATTCTGAGAGCTTTTCACGAGCAACCGAATATTCAATTGATGATACCGATGGTGGCTCAGGTTGAAGAAGTGAGAAAAGTAAAAGCGCTGTTGGCACATCAAGCAAACCAACTCGGCTTGGATGCGACTCATTTGCCTGTCGGTATTATGATTGAGGTACCCGCCGCGGTATTAAATGCAGATGCGTTAGCACAAGAAGTCGACTTTTTCTCTATTGGCACCAATGATTTGACTCAATATGTTATGGCAGCCGATCGAGGCAACGCCGCCGTTGCCGAATTAGTGAACTACTTTGAACCATCGGTACTAAAAGCTATTGAACTCACGTGTGCAGCAGGCGATCGCGCGGGCATACCGGTCAGTATGTGCGGTGAGATGGCAGGCGATCCAAATGCCACAGAAACATTGCTTCGTGTTGGGTTACGAAAATTCAGCGCCAGTGCGAGTTTGTTGCCGGGACTAAAAGCGCAGATTCGTCAGTTGTCTGTCGATGTTTAATCGATACCTTTATCGTTAGTACACGTATACCGGCGTGCTTACGCCGGTTTTACTTTTGTAGGAACGCCACTTCTTGGCTTAATACAGCTTCATTTGCTCCTGCAGCCCAAACTTATTAATTTTTCTCCATAAGGTCGTGCGGCCAATTTGCAATGCTTTCGCCATATCATGCATTTTGCCATCACACTGATTCCAAGCCTGAACAATCGCTCTTCTCTCGGCTTCTTCTAACGTGATTACTGGCGTATTTTCTGCGGTATGGCGAGAATTCAGTTTAATGTCTTCAGGAATATCGTTCAGCTTGATTAAGTTGGAACTGCGGTTAAGCAAAATTCGCTCAGTTCGATTTCTTAATTCAGAGTTGTTGCCTGACCAACGAAAATTCATCAACGCTTCCAGTGCGACTGGCTCTATCGAGATCGTCACATTGTGGCGGCGTTCATAATGGCTGATAAGTTGCTGGACGAGAAATTCAATGTCTTCTTTACGCTTTCGTAGTGGTGGAATATGCAGCTCGTTCGAGGAGATTTCATAATAAAGTTGCCGACCAAATGAGCGCTGAGTGACATACTCGCTGATCTCTGAAGCGGTGCTCGTAATAAGTTGAAAGTCTACGGGGATTAATCGCAAACTGTCGCTGCGGCTGACGAGTCCAGTTTTTAACAACTTAAGTAGCACGGCTTGTAAATCGGGTGACAGATATTCCACCTTTTCCAAAAAGAGTGTACCGCCATGGGCGAGTTCAAACTTAGAGGGCATGCCTTGTCCATCGTCGTATCCCAGGGTTTCTTTTACCAGTTGCTCTGTATTGATGGAGCGGCAGTTGAGCGTAATGAACGGCCCTTCTTTGTAGGTGCTTTCGTTATGAATCGCCATGGCGAGAGTGGCTTTTCCTACACCTTCTTCACCTGTAATTAGAATCGGTGATTTGGACTTTATGGCCCGTTTTGCCACGGTAATGACATGCTTCATTTTTCGTGATATGACGGGTAAAGTACTGAACGTATAGCGCGCACTGCCACCTATTTGTTGTTGAGCAAGTTCGCGAATTTTATCGATGGGGTGCAAAAACAATAAGTGCGTGCCGTCGTTGAGTGGACGCAAGGTAATGATCGCTTCAACAAACTCGCCACGAACCTCTACCGTTGTGAGTTTTCGGTTGATGCTTGCACCCGACTCAATACTATTGAGGACATTTGGCGGGAAGCGCAAAACCGAAAAGACTTCTTTATCCAAGACCTGACTGGCTTCAATGTTTAACAAGCGCTCTGATTGATGATTTACCATGGTGATACGGCTTTCTTCATCCCAGGCCAGAAGGCCATCATCCATGCATTCTAACGTTGCGTTGTGCGCACAAGTGAGGCGGTTAATGTTTTCTTGTTCCGACTGAATATGGATTTGCAAACTGACTTCTTTCGCGCTCGACGCGATGATGACCAAGTTTTCTTTCTTATAGCTCTCTGCTTTTTTGAGAAGGCATGTTGTGCCGCGTAACTTGCCAAACTGGTCGAAAACAGGCGCAGCTACAGAGGCATAAGGATGTAAGTGGCGATTGAAATGTTCTGCTGCGAACACTTCACACGGGATATGAGTACTAATACAGAGATTGACCGCATTTGTGCCAATTTTCCCTTCAGACAGAAAGCAGCCTTGTTTAATACCGAGCGCCTGCATCTCTTGTTGCATTGAGTCATGTCCCACAACAGATAGAACGCAGCCGTTGCCGTCAGTCACCATCAATAGCAGATCTTCGTCTCCTAGCATGTCGTAAGTGTCTTCAAGTACGGTCGTGGCGCATTCGATGAGGTGCTCGTTGCGTTTCATCAAAGATGAGAAGGTAAAGCCAGAGGCAATATGTGGTTTTGACCAGGTATAAGGGCTGCATTGCTTTATGCAACGCTCCCACGACTCAAGTACGGGAGTGCGGGAAAATTCTGGAGATACCCAATGGTGTTTCTGGAAAAACGCCCATTTGGTTTTAGTGTCTTCGATTGAAAGCATGCCATACCGTTTCAATGCCAGCGATAGATTGGTCTGATATTACAGAGACATACGAATATGGACTGTGATGGCTTTCACGCACGTTATACAGAAAGGATACGCAAAGAAAAGAGGCTAGTAGAGAAGGCGTTCCTTGCCGGAGGTTGGGTTAAAAAGGGCTGTCCTTGCCCAGTTCATTGCAAATTTCGACAATGGCGAGCGAGAGACCTGATTTTATTATTTGTTGCTGGCGTTGAAGTTGGAGTTGATAAAACTCAAGGTCGATGTCGTCATCAGGTTCGTTGACTTCTAATTGCACCATGCCCATTTTCTTTACCAGATGCAGCTTTTTGATTGGCTCTAGAATATTTGGATCAGTGAACTCGTAGTCCGATGCATCGCTATTGAGTCGGTTTTTAAGCTTAATGATGTCTTCAATATCATGATAAATATCGTCTGGGAGTACGCCTAAGCCAAATAGGAGTTTCAAACGAACGGAGAGATCGCCCAGCGGTCCGGAGTCTTGCAGTAGGGGACCAACAACCGATTGCACGGCGAAGTTATCTTTACGAAAGATCCTTTGTATTAGCCCGTCGATGGAATCGTTGAACACATCGACTGCTGCAATAAAGAAGCCTCGTACCGATGGCGCGCTGTTTAATCGTTCAATGATCTCGGTTTCGTTGATGTTATCTGCCATATACTGAGTAACTGTTTAAAATTATATTTATGGGGAGCAGAGCTCCCCTTGATTCGATTAAAGCTGGTGGTAAATCACTTCGATTTGAGCCACTTCAACACTGTCTTCAGCCAGGCCAGTGTACGTTGCTAGCGTTTTCTTTACGCCCACGGCTTTTAATGAGGTTTGTAGTTCCACCGCTTGTGGGTCGGTGTCGTTGGTGTATTTCAACGCTGCCGCGATCCCTTTCAAAAGTGTTTGATTTTCAGTGCCATACTCGATTGTACCGAGTAATGGCTTCACTAATCTATCATTTGCACCCAATTTACGAATTGGTTGTCGTCCAACGCGATCCACTTCATCCACTAAATATGGGTTGGCAAAGCGTCCTAGGATCTTTTCGATGTAAGCGTTGTGCATGTCGCGATCAAAACCGTAGCGCTTGATCAGTACTTCTCCGCTTTCGTGCATTGCTTGTTTTACTTCAGCATGAATGCTTGGGTCTTCAATTGCTTCACGAATGGTGCGATGGCCTTTCAAACAGCCTAAATAAGCGGTAATACAGTGACCTGTGTTTAGGGTGAACAGCTTACGTTCGACAAAGGCCATTAGGTTGTTGGTTCTTTCCATGCCAGCTATGTCAGGGATTTCGCCCTTAAACTGTTGCTCATCGACAATCCATTCACTAAAGCTTTCTACCGTGACTTCTAGTGGATCATCGTTGGCGGCTTCTGCTGGTGGCACGATGCGGTCTACCGCTGAATCAACAAAGCCAACCAACTCGTCTGCCTTTGTGTGCAGTGATTCATCCAAGTGTTTGTACACCTCACCTTTTAGGTGTGTGGTACCACGCACCATATTTTCACAGGCGATGATGTTAAGTGGCGCGTCATTGCCAGCTTCAAAACGTTTGGCGATGCCTTTCGCGATGGTTTTCGCGATGATATCTAATACGTTTGGACCGACCGCTGTGGTAACTAAATCGGTTTTGACGATGCGATCAATCACGTCATCACTGGCTGAGTTTACGGCTGTGACGTGGGTAACGGTGTCGATTTTGCACTCAGTACCGACCACTTTTACTTTGTATTCTTGTTTGTGGCTGAGTTGGTCTACTAGCGGTACATCAACGTCAGCGAAAGTGACCTCGACTTCTGCGTCTGCTAAGAGTTTACCGATGAAACCACGACCGATGTTACCTGCACCAAAATGAACTGCGTTTTTCATAATTCTTACCTACCAATATCTGAAAATGTTGACTTACGAAACTAGGGTGAGGCCAACCGCATAGGGGGTGACAGCTGACCTCGTTTGCCTCAGGAGCAAATTAAAGGAGTGATTAAGCCGCTTGCTGGCCGCCAAGGATGTTCAGAATTTCTTCTACATCGTTGGTGCTGGTTAGCTTCTCAATTGCTTCCGGCTCATCGAGCGCGTTCGTAATGGTTGTGATCACCTGGATGTGCTCATCGTTCTTAGCGGCAATGCCGATAACCAGTTTCGCGACATCGTCGTCATCTTCAGTAAATTGGATACCCGATGGGTATTGGCAGATTACAATGCCGGTTTTCTTCACGCGATCTTTCGCTTCTACCGTACCGTGAGGTACTGCGATAGATTCGCCTAGGTAAGTTGGAACCAACGCTTCACGCTCAAACATCGCGTCTACGTATTCTGGTTCAGCGTAGCCAAGTTCAACCAATTTGTTGCCTGCAAAGCGAATGGCTTCTTCTTTGTTGGCTGCTTTCAAACCTAGGTGAATGTTCTCACGCTGGATTTGGAATACCGATGGTTGTTGTGGCTCAAAGCTGTCGTCGTTCGCCGCCATGACTGACACTTTTACCATCTGGTCGTCATTGGCTGCGGATTGGTTTTGTGCTGCTAGTAACTTGGTGGCTAGCTGGTTGTACATTTCGCTGTCTAGGAAGTTAGTCAATGAAATGTGGTGTGCGTTTGGAGCATGCTTACGTGCACGACCCGTTAAGTCTTTATGAGTAATCACGATATCTGCACTCTCTGGTAAGCTGTTAATGGCAAGGTTAGTTACGTGGATGTTCAGACCTGCGTCTTGAACCTTTTTGCGTAGCATGCTCGCGCCCATTGCACTCGAGCCCATGCCCGCATCACAAGCGACAATGATGCTTTGTACTGTCGCTAGGTCTACGTCACCTTTGCTTTGGCTGTTTACCACCGCATCGTTTTTAGATGCAGATTTCATGTCTTTCATTTGTGATGTTGCTTTTTCTAGTGCTACTTCATCACCGTCTTCTTCTGTTGACGTTTGTGTCTTCATTAGCAGTGCTGCTACGGCGAATGACACACCTGTTGCGGCTGCGATAGACGCTAGAACACCAACGATTGAACCTTTCTGAGTCATCAACAAGATTGCGAAGATTGAGCCTGGTGATGCTGGAGAAACGATACCTGCGTTAAACATAGTTAGAACGAATACGCCCGTCATACCACCTGCGATAGCCGCAAGGATTAGGCGAGGGTTCATTAGGATGTATGGGAAGTAAATCTCGTGGATACCGCCGAAGAAGTGGATGATTGATGCACCACCTGCAGTTTGACGAGCCGTACCTTTACCAAACACCATGTAAGCCAGCAAGATTCCTAAGCCTGGACCTGGGTTCGCTTCGATCAAGAAGAAGATCGATTGACCAGTCTCTGACGCTTGCTGAATACCCAGTGGAGAGAAGATGCCGTGGTTGATCGCGTTATTTAGGAACAGGATCTTCGCTGGCTCAACAAAAATAGAAGTCAGTGGTAGAAGGTGCGCTGAAACAAGGAAGTTTACGCCGGCTGCCAATGCGCCTGAAAGCACTTTGACAAATGGACCGATAAGGAAGAAAGCCAAAATGGCGCACAGCATACCAATGATGCCCGCAGAGAAGTTGTTCACCAACATCTCGAAGCCGCTTTTTACTTTACCGTCGATGTAGTTATCGAATTTTTTGATTGCCCAGCCACCCATTGGGCCAACCATCATTGCTCCCATAAACATTGGGATGTCGGTACCGACAATCACACCCATGGTTGTGATTGCACCAACGACCGCGCCGCGATCGCCGCCCACTAATTTACCACCGGTGTAACCGATCAGTAGTGGCAGCAAGTAAGTGATCATAGGACCAACCATGGAAGCTAACGTCTCATTTGGTAGCCATCCGGTTGGGATAAATAGAGCAGTGATAAAGCCCCACGCGATAAACGCGCCGATGTTAGGCATTACCATGTTTGACAGAAAACGACCAAAATTTTGTATCTTGATCTTGGCATCTGGTGATATCATAACAATTCCCCGTTCGATGTTCTGATGAATATGTTGTCGTAAACGGTTCGCCAAAACCGCTTGTTTGATTGCTTAGTACCCAATCAATTTACCACACATTTTCCAATTGGAACTGACGACGGGTTTTTCGTGATCAACCCCCGCATTTCTTCGGATGAAAAGCATTTTTTAAGTGATGATGATCAATTAATTGATATGTAACTTAATAACAAAAAATGACTTTCAAATCTGTCAATAAAAATATTAGTGATCAATTCGATCTTCTGACAAATATAAAATAAAAATTCATTGTGATTAAGATCACCTTTAATTTCTTTTTCAATTCAAATTAAACACTCGAAGTGATCTATGTCACATTTTGTTTGAAGTCAGGTTTGATTGAAAATGTGATCTGTGACCATTTTGAGGTTTTGTGAAAGTTTATAACGTGAACGTTTGTGCGATGTTGGCGTTTTGTGGATTAAAGCTTGAGATGACTGGCCTTTTTTCGATGAGTTTAACTAAACACTTTGTTTTTAATGTCTTATGGGTAAATAACGCATCACGCTGCTCGCGTTGTGTTGTTTAGAGCGATTTTGAGCAGCGCGATACCTCCGACGACGGTTAATGGTTTAGAGCTAAATACTCGCGCGCGTTTCCACTGCCCATGTAACGTGCAAGCGTTTTCTCAGGCACATCGCGTAAATCCACCATAATCAATCCATCCAGTGCGTTGTTAAACGCCGGATCGACGTTAAAACACACCAACTTACCATTCAAACTCAAATATTGGCGCAGTAGTACCGGAACGCCTTTGCCTTCGTCAATCCGAGCGATCACGCGAGATAGCAACTGTAAATCTCCCAATGCGGTTAGCATGCTGGTATTCCAGTTTAAGTTGGTTTCTGGCAGTGGATTTGACGGAGTGACGTATTCGGCGCAGTCGTTGTCGTAGTGGTGTAGGGTCATCGATTGTGCCAGCAACTGACGCGCGGTATGGCTGTAATCGTTGCTGATGCTCACTGGGCCAAACAAGTGCGTGTATTCGGGATGTTGATGGACAAAAGTCGCTATGCCTTTCCAGAGTAAGAGTAGGGCACTCATGCTTTTTTGATATTGCTCGGCAATCACAGAACGACCCATTTCAATCGACTTGCCCATTTGATCGAGAAAGCCTTGGTCATAGTTGAACAAGGTGCGCGAATACAATCCTTCTACGCCATATTTCGCCAATAATTGATCAACTAATCCAAGACGGTAAGCACCTACCATGCATTGGTTCTCACGATCCCACACAAATAGGTGCAGGTAATCATGATCGAAATGATCGATGTCTATCGCTTGTCCGGTCCCTTCGCCAACTTGACGGAAATTATGTTCTCGCAAGCGGCCAATTTCATGCAGGAGAGATGGGATCTGCTGCGCGCTGGCGCAATATACGTCGAACTCGCCACTTTGAAGCAATTGGGTTTCTGACGGTAAGCTGTGCAGCTCTTCAAGCAATTGGCCTATGGGTAACCCTGCTGCAATAGGTAAGAGAGCATTGTCTGAGACCGTTTGCTGAGTGGCACTTACATCGCGGTTAAGCAGGTAGGTGTTAAGCCTCAGATAATTGACGATCTGATCATCATTGAGGTTATTGAGTTCTTTAAACTTGATTGCTTGCCCAAAGGATAACTCAATGGTTTTTGCGCTCTTGTTGAGCAGCTCTCTTCCCAACATCAAGGTGCGTAAAAGAGGGTGGATTTTACCTGCCATGTAAAAGCGTTTTGAGTTCTGCCCACGAATGAAGACGGGAACAGTGGCGGCTTTGTTCTTACGAATTAACGCACTGACACTGCGGCTCCATTCTTTGTCTTCTAAACGCTGTTGTTTGGCATCCACTAACTGCGACACTTCACCCGCAGGGAAAACCAATAACAAGCCGCCATTCGCAAGGTGTTTGTTGGCTGCTCTGAGGGCCTTCATATTCGATTTGACGGCGTCTTTGCCTTCGAATACGTCGACACCAATAAAAAGTTGGTCGAGCTCTGGTACGGTTTTTAGGTACTGATTCGCTAAAATTTGGATATCGTCTCGTATCATCAATAGTAGCTCGGCGAGAATCACGCCTTCAACACAACCGAGAGGGTGATTCGCCACAATGACGGTTGCGCCTTGCTTTGGCACTGCGTCGAGCGAACCATGGGCAATGCGATAGTCGATCCCCAAAATATCCAGCGTAAATCGCAAGAAAGTTTTGGTATCCGCATTCACGGGGCGTTGGGCGTAGAATTTATCGAGCTGACTTAAACCCGTTGCCCATTCTGCAACGTTTTCACCAATACCGAACGGCGTTTTACGAGGGAGACGAAAAGGGGTTGAACTATCCATATTTACCTCAGCATACAAGTGGCTGATCGGATAGTAGAAATTACAGATGACAGTTCAGAGGCAAATCCATGAGCCTTTGGTGACAAACTGGTGAAGCTTTGTTGACCAAAGGCGAGGGGATAGGGACGTATTAGCGTTACGTTTTGTCGCCAGCAAACATCAGGATACTCAGAGAGTTGAGCGTTTCACCGAGACTTTCTAGTGAGCTCAAGACCTGTTTGGTCGGCTCATTATCTAGCAGAATGCGACCATCAAAGCTTTTCCCTTCGCATTGATCTTCATCGCACATACCCGCTTGGTGTTCTTGTGTTGAGTTGTCATCCATTACTAAGTCGTCAGTACTCAAACAAGCCGTTGAGACAAATAATCCGCTCAGAACTACCAGCCATTTTATTTTCAACATAATCTTAAAACTCACAATAAAACACCGTTCAATTGTAATTTATTCTATTCACCATTTCGAACGATATGACAAAAACTTGGCTTTAGGTCGCCATTTTCTGGCCATAGTTGAGCTATGTTATCGATACGACGAATTGTTACTTTTGGCGAAATTAGGAGGATGAATGGAGAAGATTTCCAATAGAGCGTCAATATGGCTCGGGCTGTGTCTGATAATTGGTTTAGGAGTATTGGGCTTTTTTATTCAGCAAACAGCAGTCAAATACAAAGCCTATGAGCGAGTGGTAACGGTGAAGGGATTGTCTGAACGAGAGTACTCTGCCGATACAGTGATCTGGCCAATTCAGTTCACCTTAGCGAGTAATGATATGGGGGCTATGTTTGATGACATCGATCAGCAAACGCGTTTGATTCTGGATTTCTTAAGTGCCAAAGGGCTCCCTGAAACCAGCGTTTCCCTTTCTTCTCCTGCTGTCATTGACCGAAAAGCACAGCAATACGGGAGTGAGCAAGATATCGAGTTTCGTTATTTAGCCTCGCGGACCGTTACGGTTTATAGTCAAAGTGTCGATGTGGTTCGAGCGGCAATTAATGAGATTGGTGAGCTAGGAAAACAAGGCGTACTGCTGAATCAGGACCCGTACGCGAACCGCATTGAGTACAGCTTTACTAAGCTGAATGATGTAAAGCCAGACATGATTGAAGAGGCGACCAAAAACGCCCGCGAAGTGGCGCAAAAGTTTGCGAAAGACTCACAGAGTTCACTGGGTAAGATCAAACGTGCCACGCAAGGGCAGTTCTCGATTTATGACCGAGATAGCAACACGCCTTACATTAAGAAAGTACGAGTGGTCTCAACCGTTCAGTATTACTTATCGGATTAAAATAATAGTCAAAAAGCCGCTCATCGTGTGAGCGGCTTTCGATAAGATGAGAGCTATAGGATAGGATTAATATCTTGCTCTGTATGCTCACCTTCGACCACATCAACAGGTGTGTAATGTTGATAAATCAGGAAGCCATCTTCTGATGTTTCATGGTTATCTGGTGTATCAACATACGCGGTACAGGTGTACCCAATACTGTAGGTGCCTGGGCCCATGTAACCAAACTCGTAGCTGTAGGTTGTATTACCTTCTTCGTCTTGCGACTCATTCACGTTAGCTACTGCAACTGGCGCTTGGAGTGGTTCCATCGCGCCCATATCGCCCATGGTTGAGCGATCCATCGAACCTGCGTAAAGATAGACTGAGTGAACGGCAGGAACGTCATTTATTGCATTTGATGCTGCACTGTCTGCTTCACACGCTTGATACTGAATTTCGCTGACTTCACCACCGATATGACCTGATTCTGATGCGTTTACTAAGCTTACCGCATTAGAGTTCATGTTCATGTAATCTTTGCCCGTTGGATCTGCCAGACCTTTGCGTAAGTCAAACTCGACAACATAGCTATTATGACCAGTATGAACTTTTACATACTGACCTTTTTGCGAAAACTTCAAGCGACCTTGCTCGCTCGTATCTGGTTTAAAACCAAAACAACTGCCTCGGCTAGGCACAACTAAGCCTTTGATGTTGCCGTCTGTCTTCTCTACGTATGACAGCGTTGTATCGTTTAATTGTTTGCCGTCTTTAGCGTACACACACATAGCATAATCACCAGGAGCGATGTCTTGCTCGCTAATGATCGTTTTAGCGTTACTTCCCTGATATTCCATTAGATCAACTTGGTGTAGTGCTCCATTGTCAGTAACATCTAACAGAATATGTTCTCCAGTTTGTTCGCCAGTTTCTGGGTCAAATGGTACAAGGACAACATCTTTAAACGCTAAGACGACTTTGTTGGCATCGTCGACAGGCGCATCGGAAACGCTGAGAGAAAAAGTGGCTGCTTCTGTATCGGATGAAGAGTCGTCGCTACCACAGCCCGTCAATAAAAGACCGCCTGAGATGGCAAGTAAAGGGTAGGTATATTTTTTCATTATGACCTCTTGTTTACACTGCTGATAAATGTAAAAGGCTAGTCTCAAAGTCGAGAAATGATGTCATTGTATTGTGATAGAGAGGTCAATCTTCAATGGTGCTATATACAAGTCCTTTTTTATAAAACTAAGTTCTTAACTGTGATGAGGGGAGTTTGATAATAGTCAAGCTGGCTTCTTTCTTATGAGCGTAAGTTAGTATGACTTATTGCTAGAAGGAATTAGTATCATGGCATACAAGCACTTTATTAGAGAACTACTGGGTTTAGCGATTGTTGTCTCTGTCGTCTTTGGCGTATTAGGCGTGATGTTAGAGCTCTTTGCACTGACGGCACTTTGGGAGCATCAGCAAACGATAGCCGATGTTTTCTTCCATGAATCTCTCTACTTCATCGTATTTTTAATTCCACCATATTTCCTCTGGAAGTTGATTAACCGTCCTGAATTGGTTTCTGCTGACCAAGCTTATTTGGCAATGAAGTTAGAGGCTGAAAGTCGACAATGAGTCGATTTAGTGAGTAATGAAAAGAAGAGGCTATGAGAAAACATTAGCCTCTTTTCTATCTGATTCGTGGGCAAAGTATTCGTTGCTTTATTGATTAAAAAGCTGCTTCTATTGTGCCTTTGAACGTACGATCGAGATAATCACGAATTGCTTGAGATTGGTAAATAGAAACGAATTTTTTATACGCTTCATTATTTTTGTCTGCGTCACGAGTAGCGATGACCATGACGGCCAGCGGTGCGTCTTTTGCTTCAAGATAGATACTTTGTTTCTTCGGGTCTAAACCAGAAGACATTACGTAGTTCATTGTGATCGCAGCCGCGTCTACATCATCCAATGTTCGTGGTAACTGGGCGGCATCTACCTCGACAAATTCAAACGACTTTGCATTTTTTGTAATATCAGTTAGGGCGGCTTTGTGGCCAACACCTTGTTTAAGCTCAATTAAACCTGCATCGGCGAGTAGCAATAGACCACGACCACCATTAGTTGGATCGTTTGGAATTGCTATGCGTGCATTGTTTGGAAGCTCTTGCAATGAGCGATACTTGTTAGAATAAAGTCCCATGCGCATCAGAATGGATTGACCAATCGACACTAATTGGGCGTCATGACTATTGTTGAAGTTGTCTAAAAATGGTTGGTGCTGATAGCTGTTAATGTCGATGCTACCATCGCTAAGCGCGGCATTAGGTGTCACGTAATCAGAAAACTCGATGACTTCTACATTCAAGCCTTGCTTCGCTGCTTCCTTCGCTACTGCTTCAACTACTTGAGCATGAGGCCCTACGGTTGCTCCCACTTTAATGACAGAGTTATCTTTTTCTCCACAAGCACTTAAGCCAACTACTGCCGTGAGAACCAAAGCTAGTTTCTTTAGGTGACGAATACTTTTCATTGTAACTCCATTTTTGTTTTAGACGTCCATACATTTACACGTCCATCCTATCAGAAGTCGAAAAAGGGTCAATGGTTTAAATAGCGAGCAGACATTTTGTTTCTATTGCTCGTATAGAAAGCCAGATAATAGTTAAAGAAGAGGGGAAGAGGAAAAGCTATTACGAGGTTAGTGACGAGTTACCGCAACCGAAACTGTACCCAAAGATATAAGATACAAAAAATGCTTATGGAGAAATCCGTAAGCCTTTTTTCGTTCCAGTCCTTTCCATATCTGGTCCGCAATTACTTCCGGTAAGCTCCGGTCCATCAGGTCAGCCGAAACACTTCACGTAGTCACTACAGAGTCACACTTCCTGTCTCAGAGTGATATCCACCATCAGAACCTTCTCTCGTCTGTACAGTACGAATCAGAGCAGATACATACCACTCAACACCAGAATCGAACCCCAGAAAAACTTCGCGCTGGAACCAACAAAAATATAACCAACATCCTGTCCATTAGCTGAAGTTATTAATATAGATATGGGATGGATAGCTAGTTCAGTGGCGGGAAGGACACCCATGATCCTAAAGCTCTCAGAACTAGCCAGTCAGGAAAAAAACAGCATTCAATGATGACCGATTACCCTCAGTGGTAATCGGTCTGTTATCTCTTAAGTGATTTAGGTCAGTAATCATCGGCACTCAACCACAGCACCAGAAACAGCAGCTAATCACGGGGCTGGTATTCATACTCGAACCGGAAAAACTAACGGCACACTGGATTACAGCGCGAATCTGGTATGAGTTAGGGCTAAGAGTTGGGTTAGTGGAATAGGATGTGAATCTAGCTGGTTACTGTCGGGACTGTCACGGCTGTCAGAACCGTCGCAACTGTCAGGGCAACAGGAAAAAAATACATCTACTGCCGCCGCCGTCGGGAGGAAATGCACAACTCAAATAATCCTAAAATCGCAGCTAAAGACCGGATAGAGACCGGACCGACGACGCCGTCGCGATAACTACAGAAACTACATCATGCAGGAAGTTAGGCAGGATAAGCCTTAGAGAAAGATTACAGGGTCAGTCTGATGTGACCGACCCAGCGATCTAGGATTTGACGCGAAGTTCCGTCATCTATACTTTGAAATTTAAGGTAAAGTTTCACACATCGTTCTGATATGCATTGACCTTGAATCCTCACACACAAAATACATTTCTTCGAGTTCTTTATTCTGATAAAGAGCCTTAGTGATAATCACCTCTGTGTTATGATTACTTTCTTCTATAAATTCCTCAGCTTCAAACTTCATTTTTTCAACATCAAACTCATCACTTAACTCTACACAATAGACGAAACCACCACCGATAGTATCTATGTGATAAATATTTGACGGCATATTATTTTCATGTCTATTTCTAAAGGAATACTCGGGGTCATCAACTGTTATTACATTGTTTTTTGTTGCATTTACATCAATGAGTATACGGTTAAGCTCTTTAACATCCTCAACCGAGTAATCTGAGATATCAATATTTAGCCTTTTTTTTATGAAGCCTCTAAAATCATCAAAAGTAAGACCCGTATCATTCTCAAGCAAGCGAATTAAGTCATCATCACCTAATGATTGGATTAAATGCTCATCATCGAAATCATCGAAATCATCGCTATTTTTTTCAACTAAACGTTTCACTGAATAATATAAATTTCTATCTTGATCATAAACAACTTGATAAACGCTTGGCCCGATAATTACCTTTTCTTCACCAATGCCCGTAAACCAACCAAACCATAGATCAACAGGGTCTATTTCGTGTTCCTCTGATACTTTATTGAAGCTACCGACATTTCCATGCAGTATGATTAGGTACTTATACATAAAAACTCCATCTTGTAACAAAAAGTCACTACGAGTATTATTTTTATATCAGCATAATCCAACCATGCTGATACCCGAAGCCATCAGTATTAAGGGCTCTGATTTTTTATGCTCAGAGCCCTCTTTTCTCGCGATTACTCGAACTCAAACGAAGCCTGCTCTTCGGCTGACTGCTCGCTCTGCGCAAGTTCCAGTAGCTCGACTAACTTGTTGCGCGTTTTCGTTATGGAGTCGGTGACGTTGTTAAAGGCAAAACCACCACTTTGGTTTGGTTTCATCAATGCGTCGGTCCAAATACTGTTCCATTGGTCGCAGTCTTCATCGAAGGCGTTGTAGTTCACTTTGCTTGGTGACAGTTTATCTAAGATGGCGAAGTCGTATTCTTTATCCCAACCGGCATGGCGACCCAGTCGGTAACACGTCTGCCCCAGCGCCTGTAAGAAGATGTTCTGGAAGAGTACGCAACGCTTGTTGTCTCTCATGTCTTTGAGGTAGGCAGTGCGATCTTTTTTGTCGTCATCATGCTCTATCCAAATCTCACCGAAAATGCTGTCAATCTTCTTCCAGAAGTTGCGAACGAAGGTGGTTCTGTCTTCGACATCGACAATCATTTCATCCGAGACTTTTTCTATTGGCTTGTCGTGGTTACAGATTGCCCAGCAGTGCGCTTTGGCCACCGCAGATAATGTGAAGACTTTGACGCTGGATTTACCAATGCTCTTGGCATCTTCTTCGATGAACTTCGGCGCCATCCACTCAATCTCACTACGGATATCAATAAGATCTAAGATGATTGGGCTGTAGTTCTCGTACTTCATGATTTGCTCGGTTGAGGCTTGTGAGTTCAACGCGTTACCTTCGATGTAAAGGCGGCGCTGGGCATCAATGCCTAACCCTTGTACGTTTCCGTTTTCATCAACGTTTTTCGCATAAATCATGAAAGAGACGCGAGTATGGTCAAACACTTCGTTCAACAGAGGCTCTAAGCTTAAGAGTTGGTTGAGTAGTAGCTGTTCGTTACCGGTGTCTTCTGCTTTTTTCTCTTTCTTTTGGATCAGCTTTTGTAATGCGGCTTTTTGATTTAGGAAGCTATTGTACCAGTGGTAGAAACCCACACTGCGACCTTGGCCGTCACCAATTTGTGCGTACTCTTTTCCAAAACCTGGGTCTGCTTTCATGACAGCCAGTTGTTGAACTTTACCCATTGACTCAAAAAGTAGTGCGACGCTGTGTGACAGCTTCTCATCTTTTTCAGGCTCAACGATTTTCAGCGTCAAACCTTCGTTGTTCTCATCGACAATCAATTGGATGCAGCCTAAAAACCCTTCGTCAACTTTGCCATTTTGGATGTTGCGCAAAATGCGATTCATGAAGTTACAAAAGCTTTGCATACGCTTCGACTTGCCAATCTCATTGGTTGATAGCAGGTATTTGGTGGTCTGTGTCTGGTCAGCCCCCAATGAACGCTGCGCATCCGGGTTGACGCTGATTGAACCGTGTTGAATTTGGCTAGCAATGTCTTTTAGCGACATTGTGCCAGTTAGTGTTTTCTTGCCTAGGTGTTCCGAAACAATAACAGGTGTTAAGTACATAACCTACTCCTTGGGGTAATTACGTGTTGGCGTGGTTAAAAATTACGACAATCAATTTCAATAGTCAATATAAAAATCAAAAATCATTCATTAAAACCCAATTTAAGAACCATGAAAACTAATATCCATTTTATTTACCATTGAAAAAATGGATATTCATTTTTATTGACGGGAAATAAATGCGGATTTACAGTGATAAAAAAGAAGATAAGGAAGTGACATGAAATTTGGGTATATTTACATTCTGAGTAACGAAACCATCGATGGGATTGTGAAGATTGGTTTCACTGAGGGAAGAGAGACAGAAGCGCGTTGTTTGGAGCTGAATTCTTCAACGGGTGTGCCGGGTAAATGGCAAAAGTATATGGATTTTTTTGTCTGGAGTGACTGCAAGCGTATTGAGCAACGCATCCATGATGAGCTTGAGGCGTATCATGTTGATAAAGAGTTTTTTCGTATAACCCCAGAAAAAGCGGCATGCCATATTCAACTACTAATGGAAAAGATCAACCAGTTGCATCAATTCAGCAGTTACGGACGTTATTGTAAATGTTGGGGGATTGGGCGTAGTAATCAGTTGTGAAGTATAAGTAAGTTAGTCACGTGACTACTGACTTATATAAGGTTCACTAATAGCTAAACTCGTCATTCTCCAGCATTTCTGCCAGTTCAATAAAGTAAGCTGATGCCCTGTTGCTTAATCCAACTATCTGTAACAGTTGTACACTGAGTACCGAGTTCGCACAGGCGGTTATTGGGCACTCGCGATTTAGAAAGGATCGATTGCAATGATTCTAGTTCCAAGTGGTATTGAAAGCATTAAGGTGAAGTAGCCTAACTCATATCGAGGAAAGAGTGCGTGTTGCAACAAACTTTGAGGCATCAATGAGCTAAAAAAGCAGTGGATATAATAATCACTGCTTCTATGACTTAATGGCTCACATCCCCACCAACTCCGCCACATTCGCACTGACTTCTCTCAGCCTTGAACTAGCCAAATGAGCATACCTCGTACTAGTCTGTGGCGACTGATGCCCCAATAAATGCTGAACATCATATAGAGTCGCATTGCCTGAGTTGATCAGGATTGAGGCAAAGCTATGCCTGAGGTCATGATAAACGGGAAATTGCTCTAGGTAATGACCTCAAGGCTATTCGAGACGAAAAGCGCAACGTACTATCGTTTCAAGACTTCGCGGAGCTGCACTACTTACCGTATGCAATGATGAATAAACTCACGGCTAAAAGTGATGCGGGTAGTCTTAAGCTCCATTTCTATCCAAAGTGGGGCAAGAAACCTCTCACTGATATCGGTCAGCAGGATATTCAGAAATTGTTGGACGGGTTACTAGAAGGTAGGAAGCCTGCAACGGTGAACCGTCTACATTCCTTAGTCCTTCGCATGTTCAGACTGGCAATGGAATGGGGCTATGTTGATTCTAATCCCGGTCAGTACATCAGGAAATTGAAGGAAAATAACGTTCGTCAACGTTTCCTGTCACGGGCGGAGGTTTCTGCCTTCATCAAAGCATGTAACGAAGAACCGAATTGCACCCAAGCTAATGCATTGAAATTCGCCCTGCTTACTGGGATGCGTATAGGTGAGATAACCAGCTCAAAATGGGAGTGTCTTACTGTCGACGACGATGGCAATTGGAGCCTATTTCTACCACACACTAAGTCGGGATTGTCGAGAACGGTCCTGCTCAACCACCTAGCTAAGGAGGTCATCCATGATCAACGACGATTTCAACAACCGAAGAACCCCTATATCTTTGCCGGAGATGCACCCGGTAGACCTATCGCCCATCCGAAGAAGGCATTTGCTCGGATTAAAGCCGCCGCTGGTATAACCGATAATTTTCGTATTCATGACCTYAGGCATAGCTTTGCTTCAATTTTGATCAATAGTGGCAATGCAACGCTCTATGATGTTCAGTATTTGTTGGGGCATCAGTCGCCACAGACCAGTACAAGATATGCTCATTTAGCTAGTTCAAGGCTGAGAGAGGTAAGTGCGAATGTTGCTGAGTTGGTTGAGAGGTGTGAATGAGTAATTACCTTAAGTAGCCTAATAGGGGCTACTTAAGTTCACACTTTAAGTTAAATAAGATATACATAACATTTTAAAGGTTAATATTTGCACCGCTTGTATTTTTTATCATTATGTATATTGATGCATTTGCTTATTTGATTGAATATCGTTTATGAGTGATAAAAACAAAATACATGCTAATGATGGATTAGAGGCAGAGGAAGAGAGCTTTTCAGAAATAGTTATAGCTTTAGTTTCAGCCGTTGGAACAGACCTGAGTCGATTCATTAACTTAATGTCAGATGAACTAGAGTTGTACGACTTTAAACCTGAAGTAATTCGAGTTTCATCTGGTTTTTTGCACGCACTTCAACCTGTGCCTGAAGGTTTATCAAAACTTGAAACTATCAATTACTTCATGAATCTTGGCAATGAATATCGCAATTTGACTGAAGATAATGCAGCTTTAGCATACGCTGCTATTACCGAAATATCTCAACGACGAGCTGAAATTTTAGGTGATCGTGAGCCTCAGCCATTAAGTAAGAAAGCATGGATAATTCGATCACTGAAACACCCTGATGAGGTTGCTGCTTTAAGAGAAACTTATGGCAACAGTTTATTTGTCATAGGGATACATGCTAGCTACGAAAGTCGATTTCAATCACTTGATAATAAACGTAGAAGTACTGAAGATAGCGATGTTGTAAAGAAACTTATCTCCAGAGATGAGGATGAAGGACCAAATAACGGTCATGGGCAGCATACAAGAGATACTTTCCACTTAGCTGATTTTTTTATCGATGAAGATCAAAATCTTAATAAAAATAGGGCTGATGTGGAGCGCGTATTTAAGCTGATATTCGGATACCCATTTCTTACTCCCACTTTTGATGAATATGCCATGTATATGGCTTTCTCTGCATCTAGTCGATCTGCTGACTTATCAAGACAAGTTGGCGCAGTATTAACCAAAGATAACAATATCATATCAACAGGGGCGAATGATGTCCCTAGATCTAAAGGTGGTTTGTACTGGCCTTCCTTAGATAGTTCAAATACTCGGATAGCAGATAGTCATGACGGTAGAGATTACATGCGTGGTTATGATGCTAACAAAAAAGCAATTCAAGAGGTCATTGACGATATCATTGACAAACTGGGACTTGAGAGCTCTGCTGAATTAAACAAAAAACTAAAAAATACAAAATTAAAAGATATCACAGAGTATGGAAGAGTCGTACATGCTGAAATGGAGGCTATTTTATCTTGTGGTAGAACCAATAATAGTACTTTAGAGACAACGCTGTATTGTACAACTTTCCCATGTCATAACTGTGCGAAACACATAATTGCTGCGGGAGTATTGAGAGTTGTATATGTTGAGCCATATGCAAAAAGTAAGGCGTTTGAGTTTCACTCTGATGCAATTTCAGAAGGTTATTGTGAAGATAAAGTATCCTTTGAGCCATTTGTTGGAGTTGGACCAAGAAGTTTCTTGAACTTCTTTTCTATGACTTTAGGTAATGGTCGAGAGATAAAGCGCAAAAAATCTTCAGGTGAGACTGTAGACTGGAGTAGAGAATCAGCTAAACTTAAGCTAAAACCTAACCCAATCCAATATATTGCAAGCGAGGAATTTTCCTCAGCATTAACAGGTGAGCATTTCAAAATCTTTAATGATAAAAAGTGCTAGCTAACAGGAACTTATGATGAAAAAAGTTGATAACAGAGCTCTAGTCGAACACTTGGAGAAGGCTGAGCAGAAAATGGCAGCTTGGCCTCAATGGCAACAACAAATTTTCAGATTAAAAGTAACCTCTCAATCTTCTCAACTCTCTAGCCAAAGAACTGTTAGAGAGTCATCTACTACTAACTAAAATCCTAGATCGCTGGGTCGGTCACATCAGACTGACCCTGTAATCTTCCTCTAAGGCTTATCCTGCCTAACTTCCTGCATGATGTAGTTTCTATAGTTATCGCGACGGCGTCGTCGGTCCGGTCTTTAGCTGCGATTTTTGGCTAGATACCGAGCTGGACACGAACCCTAATGTAAATTTCCTATTTAGGTTTTCCGTCCAGTTTGCCGTCGTCGTCGACGGGAGTTCCATCTGATTCCATCAACCCAACTTGACACCCTAACTCATAGCAGGTTCGCGCTGTAATCCAGTGTGCTGTTGGTAATTCCGTTCTGAGTATGAATACCAGTCCAGTGATTAGCTGTTGTTTCTGGTGCTGTGGTGGAGTGTAGATGATTACTGGCCTAAATTACTTACGAGATAATAGACCGATTACCACTGAGGGTAATCGGTCATCATTGAATGCTGTTTTTTCCTGACTGGCTAGTTCTGGGAGTTTTTAGGAGCATGGGTGTCCTTCCCGCCACTGAACTAGCTATCCATCCCATATCTATATTAATAACTTCAGCTAATGGACAGGGTGTTGGTTATATTTTTGTTGGTTCCAGCGTGGAGTTTTTCCTGAGGTTTAGGCCTGGTGTTGAGTGGTATGTATCTGCTCTGATTCGTGCTGTACAGACGAGAGAAGGTTCTGATGGCTGATATCACTCTGATAGGGGAAGTGTGACTCTGTGGTGAGTACGTGGAGTCTTTAGGCTGACCTAATGGACCAGAGCGTACAGGAAGTAATTGCGGACCGGATATAGACCGGACCAGAAAAGACAAAGGCCCGTAGATTTCTCCACGAACCTTCTAGAATATGGTGGCCCCTCGCAGACTTGAACTGCGGACCAATCGATTATGAGTTAGCCACTAACGCAGTAAGTCTAGGAAAACCGAGGTAAATTAAGCGTAACTAAAAATACCTTAAAGTATTTACTAAACAGTAGTTTAGCGTAGTTTCTCTAAAGTTGTCAAAACTAGTGACTGTACCGGTAGTGTACCTTTTTTTCGGTACAGTACTCACACTCTGTGATATCAGAACTCTCCGATCGAGCCCTTCACCACTCCTGTACCCCAAGAGCGAAGAGGCAATATTTCCCCACAACAAAACCGGCTAGTCAGCACATAATAGACACGTTTCTTTTGTCATTTCTTGACCGCCTTTTATCAATGGCAGATTATGAGCTTAGTAGATTATTGGTGGTGAGATAGACATGTTCTGTAGTTGCAGAGTGTTTAGTAGAATTGACCATATAAATCAGTGCATTGATATGATGGTGTCTGTGTTTTCTTAAAATCTCATATAAACAATGTCTGCTTAAAAAAGACTGTTAAATTTCTTGGCATCTTTCCGCGTATCCCTCACGGCAAGTGCAGTGCCATTTCTAGGGAATTGAATGGAGAAACGATATGTCTACCACTGGGGAAAAACCAGGAAAAGGTGCATACACATGTGATAACTGCGGACAGGTGGTTGTATTAGATGACAACTCCGATACTTTACCGCCTTGTCCAAAATGCCAAGAAACTGAGTACACACCATAGGAGGGAGTGTTATGAGTGGTAAATCTACGCACGTTGTTCCAAACCCTGATGGTGGCTGGGACATTAAGCAGAGCGGCGGGCAACGTTCATCTGGTCATTTTGACAGAAAACAGGATGCGGTAGATCGAGCGAGAGAAATTAGCCAAAATCAAAATACTGAGTTGGTTATTCATAATAAGGACGGCCAAATTGGTGGAAAAGATAGCCACGGTAACGATCCTTTCCCTCCAAAAGGATAACTAAAATTTAACAAATCAATGCAGCCGACCGCTATTGCGTCGGCTGATTGAGGCGTTAGTAGTATTTATAGTAAGGAGATAATAATGGACTGGAGGGATTGCGACTCACTCAGAGCATTAAAGAAATTGGGAAGCTTTAAATCAGTAAAGGAAAAGATAAATTGTGACCTTGAAAATATTTCATCAATTAATGCAAGAGGGTGGAATGAACTATTCGATAAAATAACATCTCTTCGCGCCTTGTACATTTCAGAACCACAAAAATCAGATGGAGATTTCATATCTGAAAGTAATAAGTACATCTTTGTACTCTTATACACATCCGGAAAGATTAGGCTCGATTTTTTAGAAGTAGATGTTAATCATTATAAAGACAAATCTGTTGCTAAAAAATGGAGAAATAAAGTGCTGAAAGCAATACATCCTGACGTATGTAGTGATAGTCGTTCAGAAGCAGCAACAAGAGCTTTGAATGATATTTATAATGAAATGGTGCAATGATGCATGAGTTGTTACCTTTTAAGAGTGAAAGCGTTAAGGGTTTGTATAAAAAACCAAGCATGGAGCAGTTTGAGCACTTAGACTCTAAAACCATAAAAGGTATTGATAATGCTTGGGATAAAATTGGGATAATAAATGATGAGGGTATTGTTTGGGTTGAATCAAGCAAATTGCATACCGTAATTAGAACCACTAAGGGAAATGCAAAATACTGGGTTTCAAAGCTGCCGAACAATGAAAAAATTGTAGTAGAAAATGGGGATATTTATGTTAGTGGTTCTTCATTGTGTAAAAACTTGGACGAGCGAGTAAATTACGCAGGAAAACTAAATACAGAAGACTATTTGGAGTATTCCTATGCACTATTGGTTGCGACACGCCGATGTTCTCGAGCTCGAGAACTTAGAGCTAAACGCTATGAGCAAACTTCAGAAAAGCTGAAAAGACTAAAATCAATAAGAATCAAAGTCCATAAAATAACGAAGGATGAGTTGACTGGAGATGATTTGAATATAAGGACAGCTGAGTTTTCACACATACGTAGCAAAAGTGCCTATCCTCAAATTGCCCACTATTTGGATAATGGCTTAATTGTCAACAAGTCCACTCATGACCTAATAACTAGGAATAATGTAAACGATGAAAAAGAGTTACTGTTCCTTTGTCAGCAAATGTCTTGGAGTACAAAGTGGTACAACAACTTTAAGAAATCGTTTTGCAAATAAATACTGTATACAAACTGTTTAAGAGTGATTCGCAACGCGTGGCATTTTCACTATGCGTTGTGTTTGGCGTTTAAGGTGGTATGCGGCGGAATCGGTATTGCGTTGCTCACACCTTAACATGGCTTTAGAGTGATAATAATTAAATTCGGAGTTACATTTGGAAAAATATGTTGCAACATCTTTATCAGAGTATATATCAATAGCGACATCTATTGTAGACCAAGTGGATGATGCATGGTTTCGTGGTCACGCAAATGCCTCATATAGACTTACACCATCTGTTCTGCGTGATAGTGTTCCATTGACGGATGGTAGAGGTAATCAAGTCGAAGACGGACAAATAGTCATCTCCGAAGGTGGAACAGTTACAGGAATCAATCCTGAAAGGATGTTTTACGAATTTAAATCGAGAGCAATGCCATTTTTAGGTCGAGAGCCTAAAAATAATTTCGAATGGATGTTTTTGATGCAACATTATGGGTTACCTACCAGATTGCTGGATTGGACGGAAAATGCCCTAGTTGCTTTGTTTTTTGCATTAGAATCATTTCCAAAATCAGAAGAAGAAAAGATATATGATCATACCGCTTCAGAAGAATTTTTGGAACATGATGAGTTTTGCCCTCATGGTGCTGCAGTATTTGTTGTTAGTCCATCCAAATTAAATAAAACCTCTATTGGTAGATCAGACAAAATTTACATATCTGAAGAGCCTGATAAGTGGGATTCTTATTTTGATCCAATGAATAAACCAAGCAGTAATTATACACCAATTGCGGTTCAATCTAGTCATATAGATACAAGAATTAGATCGCAATCGGGGCACTTTACTCTGCATGGTGCAAATATATGGCCATTGGATTATTACACTGCATTACGAAATATTTTGAATAAAATATTTATACCATATGAATATTCACTACAAATTTTCCATGACTTGCAAGCATTAGGTATATCGGAATCTTTTATATATCCGGGTCTTGAATCCTTATCTCGAGATATAAAAAGAAAGGAAACAAGTTACTTTCTTCGTAATTTACTCTAACAAGGCGAATGAATTGAAAAAATACATATCACGAGTTTTGGTTTCCAAAATGTAGCGCCTTGTATTTTGCAACTGTTCTCATCATTATGTAGTAGGGATAGTAGGGATAGTAGGGATAGTAGGGATAGTAGGGATAGTAGGGATAGTAGGGATAGTATGGATAGTATGGATAATTATCGACAAATGTTGGCAAGAGTGCTAGATGAAATACCTTTTCCGGAATTTAGGAAGCGAATGGTTGGATTTATCAAGAATCCAGTCTTAGATAATAGTTATGCATGCTCTACCCAGCTTCAGCATTCCGGTGTTGACATTTTTAATGCATTAGGATTCTTGTCAGTCGCGTGTTTATTTTTAGCCTTAGTTGAAAAGTCTTGGGCTGTATTCAAAACAATATCTGTATTTAATCCAGTTCACATAGTCGCGATCTATATCGCTAATGGTATCCTGTATGCAGCCACATTATCTTTAGTTTTTACTGCTTGGTACTGTTTACGAGTAGGTAATGTTAATTACTACAAAGACATTTCTTATAAAATATTTGCTCATGGGTTACGAATATATGCTTTATATGGATTGCTTTTAGGATTACTATTTATAAAAAGCTACGGAGATCTTTTGCTCAAGGGATTATTCCCTGAACAGTCATTTTCTCACCTCGGTTGGATGATTTATATATTAGTCGTATTGGTGTGGTGGCCATTTAGGTTGTTAGTTAATCCAATCTTCAACTTGATGGGTTTTCAACGCTTCAGAAAAACTGCCTGGTTCGTTACAGCGTGTCTTTGCTTCGCAAGTTTTCAACCAATTAAAGTAATAGTAATTGGTGGTAGTAATAAAATTGTCAATTTTGAACAACAGTGTAAGGGTTCAAAAGTGGAGAATATTATAAAGGCTTGAATGGAAGTGCAAAAGAAGAGGCGGAAGTATATTTTTGCAAAACTAAATAACGCCATGAGTATGGCGTCAATAGTTAATTTTCGCCATATTTGCATCTCACACAGTTCCGTCTCTTGGTATTTAATTCAGGATTACAACCACCTTTACAAAATAAGCGACGATGGTTCTCGGAACTAAAAACTTTATAATTTCCATATCATGTATCAGGGGCAGAATATGAATCTTCTCCAACTGATTGATTGGCAAAGTCGGCGACTTTAACTTCATAATCTACGTAGCAGTCTAGTTGATGTGGCTCTACTTGATTGGAGGTAGGCAATTCATAATTAATTACTTCACCTTCGCTATTCTTACGCTCTTTCTTATAGATAAAGAACTCTGCGTACCTGTTTGGTGAAACGCCCTCAAAATTCTTTAGTACTAATTTATCGTTATTTGGGCTATCTATTTGGCAAATTGCATCACTATGTAAATCGAGGGCTAAGCTTTTTTCGTAAGGCTCAATGTAAACGACGCTTGTAATACCTGCAGCTACGATATGTCTGGCACAATTGTGACAAGGAAACGTTGTACAATACAAAGTTTTTCCAATAGTACTTGCTCCGCTACTGCGAGCTAGAGAGACAATTGCATCCATTTCGGCATGTATTGCTCTGGAATACTCAATAAGTGATTTTGCTTTTGAATTGTTGAAGATAATGTCAGCAACTCTTCCTGGTTCAGAGATTCCTTCATCGACAAGAATCTGTTTTATCTGCTCTTTAAGTTGTAATTTGTGTTTATCGTTTTGACATCCTAATTGGTTATAACAACGCAAGTCTTTTTTGCTGTCGTTATCGTAGAGGCCTCCTCCAAACTGAGGGACATCATTGCAGCCTGTAGCAATTATTTTCCCTTTATCATCCATGATTGCAGCGCCTACTTGTCTAGATAGGCAAGCTGAAGAGAGCGATGCTGATTGAGCTGAGTAAATGCCTCTCTCATCTCTAGTGGGTGTGTGATTCCCGACTCCATGAACCAGGTTTATGAATCTTTTTATAGACCGACTGAGTTCTGTAGTATCATCGAGGTTTCTGATAAAGTAGTCTGACATTTGGATTGCTTTCTCCACATGCTGACCAAATTTGTCATTACTATTCCGATCTCTTTCTATGAGCTTTATCGCTTCGGTACTGTCTGTAATGCCTTCTTCCTTGAGGTTCTTCTCTCTTTGATCTTTAGTTCTCAGAAGGCCAATGAGATAGAAGTTTTTTCTATAGACTTCTTGAAACAGAGCTACTTCATCGTGGTGTTTTATCTGATCAATGACATACGCTACTTTTTTAGTGACTTTGACAGCTTTACCACTATCACTTCCATCACCAAATATTGAGTTTCTGATTAGATGTATTCTGCGAATGCCAATTTCGGCAACTGTAGTGTTTGAATGCTGCTTTCTAAGCTGATCTCCTAGATCCTGTAGAGTATTGTAGCGCTGAAATCCACGTAAACTGAGTATGGATTCTGGATCTGGTTGGGTAGCTGCAATTAAGTCACTGAGCTTTATGTGTTCTACATGATAGTTGGCGGACTTTAGTTCAGTAATTACGACGCTTTTCAGTCTATTAATTCCTGCACCAACAGCACCACAGAGGCCTATAACGAGCTCTTGTGAGTGTCTAGAACGTATAGCTTCAAGCGAGTTTCTATAGCCGCTATTCGCCGCCGAAGGAGATTGTGAAGGGGATATACTCGTAACAGTTTCTGCTGGCATCATAAGTCCCTATAGATTGCGCATATAGGGTCATATTATCAGACATAACAACTTTACCAATCAAGCTTACTTGCTGCTACCTTGAGGTTTTTCTTTGCATTTTCGAATGCGATCATCTTTTTCTTCTGGTGAATTGAAGATACCGTTGCCTTTTGGGAGGTAGAAGGATGTTTGCTTACTTTCTCAGCAGTACGAGTTTCAGACACAGCCATATCCACAATATTCATTGTATTCACCTTGAAAAAATTCGCGCAAATTATACACAAGCAATCCGTGCTTTCAATAAAATTTCTATTGCGTTTGATTTGAAGATATCATCTCAATGATAGTAAAAGCACCCTATGAAACAACTTTATTTTTCTTATGTGAGGTGTTGCTCAACTTGATGAAGAAGAACTAATAGCTGTATTAAAATTTTCATGTTGTTTTTTGTTATTTAATATCAATAAGTTATGTTCGGGTTGCTTGTTTCTTCTGCCTCGGAAAATATATAACGTCTTATACATTCTCAAATTATCTTTTACCTACCTAGTTGCGACGTGACTCCGAGCGATACCTCTTTTCCAAAACTTCAGCCATCTTGGCCGACGCATCTTTCATTTCCTGGCGTAGATCTTCGATCTCTTCAGGCGTGAGTGGTCTTGGTCCATCCTGGTTTAGTTGTTCATAATTTGATGCTCTGGCTTCTTTTCTCTTTCTCAGCTCCTCTTTGGCCCATTTTGACGACTCCTGCATATCTTTCCTCAAGTTGTCCTTTTCGGCCTCTGTGAGGGGGCGTGGTGGCTCTGTATTGGGTACTTTTCTTTTCATGTTGCGTCTGACTCTCTCGGTGAGAAGATTTTGGTGGTTTGAGGCGATTACCTTCCTGGCGTAAAAACTATCATCTCACCATGTGCACCAATGCTCAATAAGTAACCTATACCGACAGCCGGTGACCAAGCTCCCGATGGGAGTCCAGAGGGGCTTGCCCCTTTGGGCATAGCGCAGCGTAAACCTTCAAATTCTATTCGAACGTTAGTTCGCGAAAACATTGATTCATGGGGAGGTACGAGGCATGAATCAATGCATGAAGTAATAGGTTAGGAAGTATGTACAGTTCTCACTTCTCGTGCTTTCCGTGGTCCCGTTTTAGAGTCTCACTTTATCGACGATATGGTTTGTACGAGTTAAATTGCTTCGTTTTAAGGGCAACTGAACAGTGATTGATGAGTAAATCAGTAGAAATTGGAGTTTGGGTTGGGGTCAGAATTGCTCATTAGTGGCGAAAAATTGAACATTTCCAGATGCCAGGCGTGCGAATATGACCGGAGTAAACCGGCGTGTTGTATTTAAGTGTTGAGCTTGGTTTAGGTACCGTCAGCTCTCGTTGCTAAAAGGCTCTGCTTCGCAATAACGATAGTCCTGCGTTGTTTGCAGCGATATCGCCATAGAGTGAGCTATGCGAGCACTGTGGCCTTTAAATACTCGCCATTGATTACTTAGCCCTTTAGCTTTGAGAGATTTCAGCGCGTGCTCTTGCTGCTGAGAAAGCCAATCTTTTTTGAACCCGAGTTCTGTCATGAATTTTTTCGTGAACCATTTATAAGCGGGTTTGTTGAAGACCTTCCCTTCACTCGTACTCATTTTTGCAGTGATACTATTTAAGTAGCCCGCATTGGTGATTTTTTGGATATACCGGTACCAAGTGGAGCGGGGAATCGTTTCGTTGTGCAGTCGTTCATGGCGTTTTATGAAGGCTTTGTATGTAATTGGGTCCAAGAACTCTTTTTTGGCTACGCCGATACGCAAAGTCGACCAATCTACCGCATCAATTAAGGTTTCGAGTATTCGATACATTCGGAGGCGAGCGTCTTTGCGGCGTATATCCAGCGATTGGAGCATAAAGCTACGTACCGGGAATTTAGCGACTCGGTCTGAGACTATACGAGTGGTTTCTGGTACTGCTTTGAGCCTTTTTCCTCGATACTTGTTAAAGAGGTGCTTATTTTTTCGGGTGCTGCTATTGGTTTTGTTGGTCATGGGGTCACCCTTTGAAGATAGAACATGTAAGGGTGAAAAATGAGCACTTTATATCTTTAAAGCGTGCACTATAATGAGTAACTGTCATGTTATACCTCTCAGGAAGGTTAATGTGAAAATGCGGGCCGGTGTTGCGAGCACCGGCCTGTGTGTCTTGATTATTTGTGTTACTTGAACGGCCAATCTCTGGTTTTGTTGGTTTGCTTATTCAACGACATCATTCCTCGATACGCCTTATCGGCCACTTTGTTTTGAATCCCTTCCAGCACGTCAGCTAAGCGATAAAGCTGCTTACTGTATTTGGTGGAGTGTGCCCACTGACCAGCAAAATAAAACGCCAGCATTACCAGAAACATGACCGCAAAGAATGCGCCAAAGTCGGACCAATTTTGTGGTGGGAAATGTAGTTCCATGCTTGTTCTCCTCTAGCCTAATTGTGAAATTCTGGAGACCTGTTCTCTCAGAACTTCGGTGTGTGATTCTTTAGCCAACCGTCTACCGGCCAGTGAAAACTCAATTCGACTCACGCCCCATACCTGCGGCTCTGGCGAACGGTGTGTCACCTGTACTTGGTTCTTCGGACTTGGCAGAATCGCTGCCAATTGAGCCTGTCATCATTTCAGCCATCTCTGAGTTGGTCGCCGACTTAAACGCGGCTTGAAGGGCGGATGCGCCACCGGCAGTACTCATCACTGCACCAGCCGCCATCCCCCCTGTGGTCATTGCGGCCCCGGCCATTGCTCCGGCACTGATGTTGCCCGAACTGGCGGCGGCCCCAGCGCCAGGGATGAGACCGGCAACGATATTGGGAACGGAGTGGATCAGTAGCACCAGGACCAGCGCAACGATGAAAATAACCAGCAGCTCTCGCATGGGGGCGTCGTCAGAAAGGTTGACCAGGAATGAGTCCATAATGGACATCGCAATGCCGATCATGAGAGTCATCGTCATGAGTTTTAACGCCAGGCCAAGGACGTTGCGGAAATAGTTAATGGCGATATCGGAAGTCCAGCGCGAGCCGCCAAAGCCGAGGACAAAGATGCCTGCATAACAAAGTACCCAGGCCGACACCAAGGCCACTAACACGTTGGCAGAAACGATCGTCATACAAACGACAATCAGCAGGGTGATGATAAAGATTGCCAGGCTATCGAAGGGGCTGGAAAAGCTGTAGGCATTGCCTGATTTAGCCACAATATCCAGAGCAATACTGATCGGCTCAGATGGTGTCAGTTCACGGGGTAACCCCGCAGCTTCTGCACCAATGATTCTCAGTGAATCGATGATGGACGTGGCAAACTCAGGGCCATTACGTAGCAGCCACAGAAAGAAGCCGAAGGTCATTATGAAGCGGATAAACTCGGCAAAAAATTCTCTGATATCCGCTTGGCGGAGGAGGAGGGTTCCTCCGGTCCAAACCAGAGAGATAGTACCAAGCAGCCAGAACAGCCAACTGGCATAGTTGGTCATCACGCCAGTCCAGGTACTGGCGACCGTCATGAACTGTAATGCGACGTCATCCAGCACACCGTTGTTAGCAATGGCAGCATGGGCGGCTGCCGAAGGGATAATCAAGCCCAAGGAAATTACCTGACGAACCTTCATGATCAGAACCCCTTATTCTGGCTGCGATCGGTAGGGTCACCCATGTTCCAAAAGCAGTTGGCTTGTTGTTTTTCGGCTTTGGTCAGGTTCGGTGAGTCGCAATCGATATCTTTGATGTCTTGCGATTGGTCACAGCCAAGCAGAAGTAATGACGTAAGCAGGCACAAAGCGATAGATGAAGTAATTTTCATGCTTAAAATCCTCTGTTTTGGGAACGGTCGGTTGGCGAACCAAAATCAAAAAGTGCTTCGTGGGCCGCTTGTTGCAGTGCCTCTTTATCGGCATCTGCCTGCATCCGAGTGCCCAAAGCGTTTTGCTGAGCAATCAATAAACTTCGGATTTGCAGCAGTTGGTTAGCCTGGTTACTGGCAAGCTGATTGGCATAACCGATAGCGGCCATCTGACCATCGGCTCCCTGAGCGGCTGACTGCAATCGCTGAAGCTGACGGGCATCGGTTTGTAAGTTGTCTTGCTGGAGTGCCAGGTTGTTGAATAAGGCGTCGTTGGCCTTTTTCTGAGACTCAGAGGCCAAACGACGGTTTTGGATCATGGCAGTCCTTTCCGTTTCACTGCACCCTGAAGAGGAAAAGCAAGGAGAACTGCGGTAGTAGGCCACATCCTGAAATTTGCCCAGATACTCATCCAGACTGCCGAGCTGATTCTGATAGTAGGCGAGTGTATTGGTCGCCTGAGTCAGATCATGAATCGTGGATTGAGCCTGGTCCCAGATGTAGGAAGCCGGAGCCATCGTGTTTTGCAGCATGTTTTCATATTGCTGCAATTGGGACTGATACTGCTGGATTTGTTTGGCGGTCTGCGTCACGGCTTCCATTGCTGAAATGATGTTTTGTTGCAGGTTAACGCCGTCGGCCACCGGTATACCGGACCAAACAGGGCTGGCGTGCGCCATTATCCCGCCGAGTGCTAAAAGACGAATTTTAGCCGCTAAAATTTTTGTGCTGATTTTCATCGTGTATTCCTTACTGACGTTTAAGTGGTTTATCGACTTCTGCTCTTCTTGGCTTGTTTCTGTTTTTTCTGAGCCATTTCAGCGCGCAGTTGCGCTTTGCGTTGTTCCAGTGCCGATGGCCTCTGCTCCTGTGGTTTGTCAAAACGCATGACATCAAGCTGAGCAAGAGTGCTGAGCGTGTTGCGCCTGATGCCAGGCGGCGCTTTGCCTATCGGCGGAACACCACGGCGTTGAGCCTTAGCCGGTGTGGCCTGATGGTTGGCAGACAGCAAAGATAATCGACGTTGTTCCAGACCTTTATCGCTGAAAGTAAGGGGCAGGCCGGTGTCTGCCGCTGCACGAATTACGCGAGCTTTAAACTCCGGGGAACCATTGACGCTGATTTGATTGCCATAACGCTCCAGGGCTATTTTGAGCGCCTGAGTTATCGCTTCGGAATCGGATTGAGTCGAAACCTGGAGGCGCTGTCCATCGTCACGTACCGCGCCATTTTGGGAGCGAAACAGAACGGTGCCGGTTTTGGTGATTGAATCGATCACATTGCTCTGGTCTTTGCGTGTCTGTCCGTTTCCCTGGAGCGTGTTGCCATTCAGTGCCTGAGCTGCTTCTCGCGCTCGCAACGCGGTTAATGCTGTTTGGTCGCCGTGTTGCGCTTGGTGCTTCAGCCAGTCGGCCCAGGTGAGCTTGCTGTGAGTTTGATAAACCTGTTGGCGTTCTTGTTGGTATTGTTTATGGATAGAGTCCAAGCGGCTTTGCAGCGCCTGACTTGCCTGGGAATACAGCACACGTTTAGTAAATCGACCGCTGCCGGTCAGCTTGATGGCGGCGCGGCGAACCTTGTTGTTATTTTTGGCGTTGATGATTTGCTGGTTTTTCTTGTGGCGAAGCAGCTCTAAAGCGGCGGCCTTATGAGTTGCGAGAGCCTTTTGCTCACGCTGATAGCGTGCATACAATTCGCTGGTATCGATGCGTGTTTTTAGCGGCTGCTTTTGGTACTTGCGCTGCGCGGCTGGGCCGGAGTGATTGCTATCGGTTTGAGCCGATTGAAAAGCGCCGAATCGAGTTTCTAATTTGGGCTTTGAGAGATCGCGCGCAACGGTACTGGCTTTGACCGTGATGCCATTGTCAGCCGAGAAAACCAAGCCATTACCTTTGGCCGATAGCGTTAGGCCATGTGTGCGGCAGGTATCGTGCAGTTCAGCCCAGGTCTGGGCTGCTTTAATCTCGTCTAAACACTCACGTTTAATCCAACCTGACAGGCTTTCAATGCCAGAGTGTCGCTCCATGTCAGCCGCGCGCGCAGCGTTGTGATTTTGCTGCGGCGTGTGATTGTCCTGCTGGAGTCCAAACGCTTTTTCTAACTGCTCACATTGTTCGGCCAAGGTTCGATAAGCAGCATACGGTTCATGCATGGTGTGTCGAGTTGGGTGAATCTTATTGATGGCAACATGGATATGCAGATTGTCCGTGTCATTGTGCACGGCGCTGATACGTTGATGATCGCTAAATCCAAGGCTGTCACACACACGATTTTCAATCTCTGAAAGCACGTTCTGCTCAAGCTGTTCACCGGCTCTGAAGCTGATGATCAGGTGATAGGTTTTATCGTTCTTTGCCCGGGTGTTCGACTGCTGAGTGGCAAGCACTTCGCTGATTGCGTCCCGCACGGAATCGGCGTGGCAGTTCGTCAGCTTAACGTGCCCCAAGCGGTGCTCTTTGCTCTGAGCATCGGTGAGGTAATCAATTAAGCCGGCAAAATCAGATTTGTGCGTGGAACGCATCGGAATGTGTTTAACAATCATGACTATCACCTTTGGCGCAGGACCGATTCCATGATGGTGCTCATTTGATCTTTGGTGGTATCAATCCGGTTCAGCACGGCCTTGATGGTCGGGACACCGATTTGGGCTGCTTTAACATCATTGGTCAGCCAGAGTTTGAGTAAACCGCCAAGACGGCCAAGATCGCCATTGACCTTCACCAGCTCTCGCACTTGCTCAGCGTCAACGACGCTTTTCACTTGGCGTCCCTGACCAATTCTGCGCAGGTAAGTGGATACGCTCAGCCCGGCTTGTTTGGCATTGGCTTCAATCAGTTCACGCTCTTCCGGCAGGCAATAGACTTTGATTGGCGTCGTATTCTTCCTAGTGACTTTCTCTGGATGACTCATGTGTTGTCTCCGTCTCGAACCGTCTGTTACTGAATCGGCCCCGCAGGGCAGGATTACCGTTGAGCGCCCTGGCGCGAATAAGGGAAGTGAAGTGGTAACCGCCGACTTGTCGGGGGGACCACTTCACCTATCCTGCCCGCAATATCGCCCGCAACTGTGTTTTGGATACCGCAGGTATGCTGCGCTGCTGTCGCGCAATTGCGCGTAAACCAGCCCAAAAGCAGGCAAAAACACGAACAAAACACATCAATACCAGCGAAAAACACACAAAGTTGTGTCTGCGTTGCGCGTTGGTAGCGCCGCGACTGCGAGCTGAAAGTGGGTAAACAGCGTGGCTGCGCATTCATATCAAGTCCTGCGTATTTGGCTTGGCATCAAACGAAAATCCGCTGATCTTGCGCGAAACGTTTTGCTTCTCTTTCGCTGGCTTATTGGTTGTGCAGGGCTTGGGGGCCGTCGTGATGTACTGCTTTACGTAGCGCAGAAACGTTTCATAGCGGAACGAGATACGTTGCTGCTCCGTCAGGTACTCCCAAATGGTTTTGAGGTTATATCCAGCCTCAATGCTTTCCTCGACGAAGGGTTGAACGCCAAGGAAGGTCGCCAGGACTTCCTGCTTGGTGGGAGGGCGAGTTTTGGGCTGGCGCTGGATAATCCAGGCTTGCAGCTCTTTGACGTAATCCGACATCTCAAGCCTCCATATTGTCCGGGGTAGCCTGGTCAATTAAGTTGGCGATATCGGAGACCTTGAAATAAACGCGTCTGCCTATTTTTATCCGGTTTGGTTTTAGCTTATTGGCCAGTTCGCAATTTGTACGAAGTGTAATCCTCAAGCCTTCTGGACTGCGATGCAGGATCTCTGCAACCTGAGTAAATGAAAGCAGCGGAGATCCTCCATAGTGGTTGTAGAGGCTTTCCTCAGTGGTCATTGTATGTTCCTTAGCCGTTATGTTGCGATGCTCTGTAGTCATACCGATCTCCTTTGCCATGCTCTTTGTTGACTTTGAGATAGTCTATGCATAAGGGTTTGGGGCTGTAAACTCCACTTTCTCTTCACGTTCGTGAATGTTGTCTACAAGTTTTCGATATATCGCAGGTTTTATTGGTGTTTTTTTTGGTTTTTTTAGCGGCTAAAATCGAGTCTTTTCTGATTTTGAGCGTTCTTGATTTCGGTATATCGAACATTAATATCTCTATTGATAGGGTTGCTTTTTTATCTTGTTGTTTTAATTATTAAAATTTACTTTTGTTCTGTATTTATAAATAAAGAGAGAAGAGTGGGATCAAGTGAGTGAGATAGTCAGTAGAGTTGGATTAATTCGGGTGGAATACGCTTAACTTGCAAAAATCATCTATCATGATTTTCTTTTAGTTGTATATGTATTTGTGATTTAAATCACTGTTTTTTTTGAGTGATCACATTCTATGGCAACTCGGTTGCCGTTCATGTGCCCCTCAAGTGTCAATATATGTGAGCTTTTGAAGAGAATAGTGAAGTGTATTGTTGTAGTTATGGTGGTGTTATTGACATATGAGGTGCACTTGAGAGTCGTAACGACGGCTTATGAAACGAAAGTGTTAACTCGTAAATGCCAAAAAATTACCCAACCTCTAATTCCTGACCACTTTCTCGTGTCACTTATTGACCAATTTTCCTTAATAGCAGATTATGAGCTTTGTTGAGCACTTGCTACTATGCAGACATGTTCCGCAATCTGTGAGTGCAAGGGAAGATAAGACTTACAGAACAGTATGCTACTGCTATGGTATCTGTATTTTCTGAAAATATTATAAAGACAATGTCTGCTGAAAAGACACTGTTATACAAAATGGGGAGTAATTGATGCCGCTTCAAATGGCAAGTGAACTTAGATTTCCTATGGGAACAACGACACCACTCAGTGCTCGGTCTGTAGATGATTTTAGTTCATTGATCAGAAGAGTATCGGGATCAATGAGTCGGCAGCAAATAATTGAGGTATTTAAGAAACACTTCTGCAAAGTTTCTGGTGATTATTACTCACGTAGCTCTTCGCTTGACTGGGCTGAATCTGACATGTCCAGCCAGGCTCAGAATGCAGCCAAGGATGCTCCAAATTTTATAGCCGCTGTATATGAGGCTTTAGAGGAGCTGGAGAATAGTGGCGCTTCTGTGCCAACGGTACAGCACATCAACCAGATTCTGATTAACAACCAAGACCATTATCAAATTGTTGATGATCAGTTGATTCAAACAGCAGGCAGTGTTGCTGCGCCAGAATTCAGTGAGTCAATTTCGACTTCGGTGATGAGGGCTTTGGGAGACGCGAAGGCTTTAATTGGGACGGTTGATTCTTCAAGCGCAATTGATCGCGCTCATACTGCTCTCCATGGATATTTGGTGCAGCTTTGTACCGATAATCAAATTGATCTACCCAACGACCCTACGGCATCTAAAGCGTTCAAACAACTTCGGCAGTTTCATCCTGCATTGCAAGCGTCAGGTCATAGGGCTGAGGAGGTTACCAGAGTTCTTAATTCTTTTGCCGTGTCTATTGACGCGTTTTCTACGCTAAGAAATAAGGCGAGCCTCGCCCATGTAAATGACCTGCTATATGTCCCTGAAGCAACCGCCATTGTTAATGCGATGTATACAGTATTTAGATACATTCAAGACTGTATACAGAGAGCGCGGTAGAGATTTTGGATAAAAAGCGCAAGCACTCGGAACAATTTTCCGCTGCGCTCCAAATTGTCCGGTGTTGCGGGCGTTAAGCGTAAAAGGATTTTGAAATGAAGGTAGAGGATTTTTGGAAGCCCTTTGAGGTGGAAATCGCAGATTTCGATGGACTTTTAAAAGTCGTCAATCAAGTAATGGAAAAAGCAGTTTCAAAGAACATCAAGTTTGCTTGGCGTGGGCAAATCGATGCAAGTTGGTCTCTGCATAGCTCTTTATATAGAAGGGCTAATCTAACAAAAGGAAAGGTTCTTACTGAAGCCGAAATAGCTAAAGAAGAAAGCGAGATACTTGTAGAACTTCATCGCTGGGGGTTGCACTCTTCGTCTCAAACAGGACGGTTATCAATATTAAATCAACTTGCTATGTTGCAGCACTACGGTGCTCCAACAAGATTAATTGATATTACTTTCAATGCTTGGGTTGGCGCTTGGTTCGCTGTTGAAGAGAAATGGAGCAACGGGACAAGAATCCATGAAGATCAAGACGCCCGACTCTTTGCGTTCGATGTAACTGATCGTCTAATAAATGAAAATGACGAATATCGATCTTGGGAGGATGATTATAATCGTCCTTGGAAGCAGGGTCGAAGTGACGGAATCGATAGCAAAGAATGGAATACTTCAGTCTTTGCATGGAAGCCAGCAAACTTGGACGCAAGAATAGCGGCTCAAAATGGTGGGTTTCTTTTCGGTGGTGTTCCATCGACCAACAAACCCGATGGAAAAAAATTTCAGTTTCCTAAGTCTCCCAATTTCAAAGAAGGTTGGTGGCCTATAGCAGAAGCGCGCGAAGCGTGCTGTGTTGCTGCAAGACCTCATGTATTTGATCCCGCTAAAGGAAAAGGTGCCGGGCCTGGAGCACTATACACCTTCAGAATTAAGGCGAGTGCCAAAGAAGATATTCGAAAGCGACTAGACAAGCTTTTTGGATACAGGCACTCAACCATTTATCCAGATTTTTCAGGTTTTTCAAACTTTGCGCTTCCTAAAATGAAAAGTTACTGAACTTCAAGCCACGCTTAACAAAGCGCTGCTGTCGGACAAATTTTCCGCTGTGCTTCAAATTTGCCGCAGAGCGCGGCGTTATGGCTCACAACAATCGAAGATAGGATGTAATGGATAGGATACCTGTAAACGATACAATTATTTATTCGTTGGTTCGTCTCGTTGATGACGCCCAGAAAGATCGAAGAGATCCTAGTCATTCTGATCTTGAATTTCAGATTAATAGAGCTGGCTTGATACATGTCGATCCGAATAAGGATGGCTTTCCAGTAGGGAAAGCCAAAAGACTTCGCATAGTGTTTAACTGGGCAATCGAGAACGATATTGCTAAAGCAGAGAAACTAATTGCCGGAATAATTTCATCCGTTAAAGGCTGCGGTGGGTTTAGAACAACTTCCCCAAATTTTGTAGGCTCTGATGCTATCGCCGATTTAGGTTCAGCTTTGCGTCCTGAAGGCATTATTCTGGGTGAGGATGGCTCAATATCACCGGTTGCATTGGATAACCTTTCAGGACGAAATCTCACACAAGCTCTTCGTGGTTACGTCAATCGTGCCAAAAAAGGGATAGAAGATGCGGCATTGGTAGTAGGAACTAGCAAAGACTTAATGGAGGCAGTAGCAGCTCACGTAATCCAGGAATTGTGGGGAAGCTATCCTTCAACAGCGAATTTTCCTAGCCTATTAGGGCAAGCATTTGTAGCTCTTGATATGGCCACACCAGAACAGAAGCCAGTTCAAGGTGAACATCAGCGTTGCAGATTAGAGCGTTCTTTATATGAAACTGCTTGTTCGATTAATAACCTCCGAAATAAGCAAGGCTCTGGGCATGGTCGCCCGTGGGTACCGGATCTAAGAGCTTCTGAAGCAAAAGCCGCAGTTGAGTTTATAGGTGCTATATCTGAGCTAATGCTAGAAAACCTTGAAAGGAAAAAGCCATAACAAACGATCAAAGAATAGACATAGTTTCCTAATCCAACAGAAAGTTTTAAATCATCAGGTCTAAACTAACATACGTCTGTTTAAACATGATTTAGGCAGTATTGAACTGTTTTGGAGATTGGTGGCTGACTATCTTGCACTTAAACGTACCGGCCCCTCAAATGTCAATCAACCCGGCCTGGCCATTGCTCACAGCCAGATTACATAGGCTTAATCCTCATTGGATTGACAYTTGAGGGGCAGAGTTGTCTAAGCCTTTTTCCCTTTCGCAATCGCGTTCAGTTCTTCAACCAGGTCTTCGGCTCTGAGGTGCGTGTAGCGGCGTAGCATCTGCATGGATTTGTGGCCGCTGATGGCGGCGACCTGCTGATCACTTAGCCCGCCTTCGACTAACCGGCTGACGCTCTCGTGGCGCAGGTTGTGGAATTTAAAATCCTTCAGACCAATCTTGGCTTTAATCTTCATCCACACCTTGTTGAAGTTATACGGACTTCATTGACGGTCTTTACTAGCTTTTTCTACTACCAATAAAAAGGTCATGCTAACAGTAGCTAAAGCAAAAGAAAGAGGTGTATTTACCCAGCTAAACTCACTAATTCCAAATGTGGCAGCGACTACGACAGATAACATTAGGCCCGCTGTAATCATGAACATTGGAATGGAATGATAAGACTCAAAATAGTTAGAGAATGAAAAAAGAGCCGCATAACCGAAAATTGCTACAATCAAGGCTAGGAATAGATTTGCAATAACCCCAGCTTCAGGCCATAGGCTATACAAAAGTGCAATGTCGTTTTTTTGAGCTAAAGATGCAGGGAAGTAGCTCATGTATGCAGCGGCTAATGAAGGAAATACTAAATCATTTGCAACGCTTTTGATGGCTGGTAGTTTTAATAGGATATCCATAGTGTCTCACTAAGTTTTATTAAACAAAGCTCATTCCCTTTAGGTTTAATATTAAACATGATCCAGCATTTAGTTTGAGTGTTAAATCACGTTAAGCTTTAACTGTGAAAGGGTTAGAAATGTATTGAATGTAACAATTAGAGAGTGTCTTTCTGTATTACAGCCCCCCAAGTGTCAATAAACCTGCCTTTTCTGGTGAGTACAGCCAGGTCACATCGGCTTAATACTCATTTCATTGACACTTGAGGGGCAGAGTTGGCTAAGCCTTTTTCCCTTTCGCAATCGCGTCCAGTTCTTCAACTAGGTCTTCGGCTCTGAGGTGCGTGTAGCGGCGTAGCATCTGCATGGATTTGTGGCCGCTTATGGCGGCCACCTGCTGATCACTTAGCCCGCCTTCAACCAAGCGGCTGACGCTCTCGTGGCGCAGGTCGTGGAATTTAAAATCCTTCAGGCCAACCTTAGCCTTAATCTTCATCCACACCTTGTTGAAGTTATACGGGCGTCGCTTGCCGTCTTTGCCTGGTTCGCCAAAGAAAATCAGGTCGGTATCAATTGGTCGTACCGGGTTATTAATCGCCTGCGTGAAGGATTCTAACGCCAGGAGAGAAAGCGGAACGGTTCTCGGCATGGTGTTTTTGGTTTCAACCAGGAAAACCACACGCTTTTTCAAATCAACCTGAGAGCGGCGCAGGGAAGTGATTTCAGAGGAACGCATACCGGTTTCCAGCGCGATACGAACAATCCAGGCCAGCATCGGGTTGGTGTGTGCCTCAACGGCTTCCAGGAGCTGTTGCTCTTCTTCCTCGGTTAAGCGTCGTTCCCGGCCAGAAGGCGGGGAGGGCTTACGAATATTCTGGACCGGGTTAATGGCCAGGCCGATGCCCCATTCTTTAATCGCAATGTTGTACAGGTGACTGAGCAGGGCCAGGTCAATGCGTACGGTATTAGGTGAGCGTGGTTTGGGTGCCGGGTTACCTCTGGCGTCGCAACGGTCCAGGCCAGCTAACCGGTCATCTCGATACTTGGCAATGATTTCGGGAGTCAGGGCGGCCAGGGAGTATTTCCCCAGGGCTTTGATAATCGGTTTGGAATGTCTCACGTCACAGGCAGCGGTCGCCGGTCGTTTGGTCGGTGAGATTTCTGCCAGGTAGCGTTTTAATGCTTCTTCAATGGTGAGGCGTTCAGATGAGGAACGTTTGATGTAGACGCCACGTACAATTTCATCTTCAGTGCGTCTTGCCCAATCCTCAGCATCGCGTTTGAGACGAAAAGTTTTAGACGTCGTCGGCCAGCCGGTTTTTCGAATAACGGCTTTCCAGGTACCTGAAGAAGTTTTAACTAAAGTTGCCATGTGAGTACTCCCGAATGCGTACTGTACTGATTTTGTACCTCGGGACGGAATAAAAGGCAACATTCAAAGAAGGGTAAGCAGTAAGTGCTTGATTTGAATGGTGGCCCCTCCCAGACTTGAACTGGGGACCAATCGATTATGAGTCGACTGCTCTAACCACTGAGCTAAGGGGCCTTAATAGGACAACGATTATAGGGGAAGCGTTGCAAGGTGTCTAGATACCAACTAGGGCAATTGCGCTTAGTTTTTATCCACTTAGAACAGTAGATAATAAAAAAGGTGACTTAAAGTCACCTTTTTTGATTTCTAAAAGCTTATATACGCTGCGTTTATTCGTCTAGGAAGCTGCGCAGAGTCTCTGAGCGGCTTGGGTGACGAAGTTTACGTAGTGCTTTTGCTTCGATCTGACGGATACGTTCACGAGTAACGTCGAACTGCTTACCAACTTCTTCTAGAGTATGGTCAGTGTTCATGTCGATACCAAAGCGCATACGAAGTACTTTCGCTTCACGTGGCGTTAGACCTGCAAGCACGTCTTTTGTTGCCACTTTAAGGCTAGTTGCAGTTGCAGAATCTAGCGGCAGTTCTAGCGTTGTATCTTCGATAAAATCACCTAGATGCGAATCTTCGTCGTCACCGATTGGTGTCTCCATTGAGATAGGCTCTTTAGCGATTTTCAGAACTTTGCGAATCTTGTCTTCTGGCATCTGCATGCGCTCAGCCAGTTCTTCCGGTAGTGGCTCACGACCCATCTCTTGCAGCATTTGACGAGAGATACGGTTTAGCTTGTTGATCGTTTCGATCATGTGTACCGGGATACGAATCGTACGTGCTTGGTCCGCGATTGAACGAGTGATTGCCTGACGGATCCACCACGTTGCGTAAGTCGAGAACTTGTAACCACGACGGTATTCGAACTTATCTACCGCTTTCATCAGACCGATGTTACCTTCCTGGATAAGATCCAAGAACTGTAGGCCACGGTTGGTGTATTTCTTCGCGATAGAAATTACAAGACGCAAGTTCGCTTCAACCATCTCTTTCTTCGCACGGCGAGCTTTTGCTTCACCGATAGACATACGACGGCTGATGTCTTTAATGTTCTGTACGTTTAGAGAAGTCTCTTCTTCAATCATTTTTAGCTTAGCGATTGAACGACGGATTTCTTCTTCGTTACGTTTGATCTTTTCAGCGTATGGCTTGTCTGAAGCAAGAACTTCATCCAACCAAGCTTCACTTGATTCATTACCAGTGAACAGCGCGATGAATGATTTCTTCGGCATTTTGCCGTATTCAACCACAGACTTCATGATCAGGCGTTCTTGAGTACGAACGCGATCCATAGCAGTACGCAGTTCATTCACTAGGTGATCAAACTGTTTAGGCGTTAGACGAAACTCGCGGAATACGTCTAGCATCATTTCATTAGCAACGGTTGCTTTCGGGCTGTTATAGCCGTACTCGTTGATTGCTAATTGAAGATTTTGATAGGTGCTGCGTAGTTGGTTGAATTTCTCTAGCGCTAATTCTGGATCGATACCTACATCTTCTTCAGAATCATCTGAATCGTCATCGCTATCTTCGTCGTCATCAACGTCTTCATCGTCTTCTTCTTCTAACTGAGATTCAGTCAGTTCAGAACCGATGTGTGTTGCCGTTGGTGCAGCGGTGTCGTCAGCATCTGGGTCTACAAAACCTGAAATAAGGTCAGTAAGACGCAGTTCTTCAGCTTGAACTTTGTCAAATTGCTCAAGAATGTACGGAATCGTACCTGGGTATTCAGCAACAGACGATTGAACTTGGTTAATACCTTCTTCAATACGTTTTGCGATGTCGATTTCGCCTTCGCGAGTTAGAAGTTCGACAGTACCCATTTCACGCATGTACATACGTACAGGGTCTGTGGTACGACCAATCTCACTCTCTACGCTAGACAGTGCAGCGGCTGCAGCTTCGGCTGCATCTTCATCGGTAATATTTGTGTCATCGTTCAGTGCTAAATCATCAGCATCAGGAGCAGTTTCTACTACCTTAATGCCCATGTCGTTGATCATCTGAATGATGTCTTCTACCTGTTCTGAATCTACGATTTCAGCAGGTAGGTGGTCATTTACTTCGGCGTAGGTCAGATAGCCTTGTTCCTTGCCTTTAATAACAAGTGACTTTAGCTGTGACTGCGGATTGTGATCCATAGACGGTATCCAACTTCGTAATCTGGTGAAGGAATCAGTATGCGAAATGCAAACCACTTACTATAACAAATTAAATCGTTGCTGACTAATTAAACAGGGTTACGCTTTTAAATCTAGCATAAGTGCTAGCAGCTCCCTTTTCTCTTCGGCTGATAAACCGACACTTCTTGCTTTGGCCTGCAGGTTTTCAATTTGTTTTTCTACGCACTGGGCAATAATTTTATCCAGTGAGTCTAAAAATATTTCTTCTTGGTTGTCCTCATCGAGTGGAATGTCCCAACTCGCGAGACGAGACAGAAGGGTCTCATTTTGGCTGTTTCGCCAATGCTCTAATAATTGGCCTGTGTTGATATGGGGATGCGCTTGGCATTTATCAAGTACATCAACAAATAAACTTAGACCAGGAATGGGTAAATCTCTAACGCTAGTTAGATCTGGCACCATAGTTACGTATTGTGGGTTTTGAATCAGTAACGCGATCACTTCTCGCATCGGCGTTCGCTTGATTTCTTTATGAGGTTGAGGCCTTTTATCCTCTTTACCTTGTTTTGAAATTAGCTGCTGTAGTTGGCGTTCATCAACCAAACCCAAACGGCGGCCAAGCAGTTCTCTCAAGTATAGTCTTAAAGTGCCGCCAGGGACTTTGTCGATGAGAGGAACAGCAAGGGTACTGAGTTTTGCCATGCCTTCTTTCGTGCTCATATCGACTTGCTGAGTCAATGAGCTGAACATGAATTCAGACAAAGGCATCGCATTAGACACTTGTTGTTCAAATGCTTGTTTTCCGTTTTGTCGGATATAAGAGTCGGGATCTTCTCCATCCGGCAAAAACATGAATTTTAACTGGCGACCATCAGTTAGGTAAGGCAATGCATTTTCCATGGCACGCCACGCTGCTTCACGGCCTGCTCGGTCACCGTCGTAACAACATACGACGGTGCTTGTTTGCCTGAATAACACTTGCAAGTGATCGCCCGTTGTAGAGGTACCCAATGAGGCAACGGAATAATCTACGCCATATTGAGCAAGCGCGACAACATCCATATAGCCTTCAACCACTAAAATTTGTGGTGGCTCACGGTACGCTTGTAGTACTTCATAAAGGCCATACAATTCTTTACCTTTATGAAATATCGGGGTTTCGGGTGAGTTGAGATATTTCGGTGTCCCATCACCTAATACTCGACCACCAAAGCCTATTACTCGGCCGCGTCTGTCTCGAATAGGAAACATCACTCGACCACGGAATCGGTCGTAGCGGTTGCCTTTATCGTTTTCGATCAACATGCCGCCTGTGACGAGCATGTCTTGGTTTTCTTTATTCTGGCCAAAGTTCTTACGAACTAAATCCCATTCATCAGCCACATAGCCGATGCCAAACTTCTGGACGATTTCACCAGACAGGCCGCGATCTTTTAGATACTCAATTGCCACTTTACTTGCTGGCTGCTTGAGTTGGTTACGATAAAATTGAGCAATGCTGCCCATTAAGTCGTATAGATTACGTTTTTCACTGCTGCTTGCTTGTGGGCCTGACTGGAACGAACCATTACCGCCGCTACGTTGTTCGCGAGGAACATCTAAGCCCAAGTATGAAGCGAGTTCTTCAATGGCTTCGACGAATTCTAGCCGGTCGAATTCCATCAAGAAGTCGATGGCATTTCCGTGCGCACCACAACCAAAACAATGGTAGAACTGCTTTTCTTGACTGACGCTGAATGACGGCGTCTTTTCGTTGTGGAACGGGCAGCATGCGCCGTAGTTTTTGCCTTTTTTCTTAAGTTTCACACGTGCGTCGATGATATCGACAATATCAAGTCGAGCTAGAAGGTCATCGATAAAACTGCGAGGGATGTGTCCAGCCATAAAACCTAACAAAAAAAGAAGATGATGAGTGGAGTGAATGCTTTAAAAGAATAAGCGTGTTGCTCACTTATTTCATTCCATTCATCCAGATACAAACAAGCCGTGCGTTCCAAAGGATAGCACGGCTTGCTGCAATTGGGTGGGGTATCTTAAGCCAGTTTAGCGCGAACTAAACCGCTTACTTTACCCATATCTGCGCGCCCTTGAATTTGCGGTTTCAGAACGCCCATTACTTTGCCCATGTCTTGCATGCCAGCTGCACCAGATTCAGCAATCGCGTTCTCGATAAGAGCCGCTACTTCTTCGTCTGTCAGTGGTTGAGGCATAAAGTCCTCAAGAACGGTAATTTCTGCTTGTTCCGCATCAGCAAGATCTTGACGACCCGCTGCTTCATACTGCGCTACAGAATCGCGACGTTGTTTAACCATTTTGGTCAATACTGCAAGAATGTCGTCATCGTTCAGAGTGATCTGCTCGTCAACTTCACGTTGCTTGATTGCTGATAGGGCTAAACGAATAGTACCAAGGCGCAATTTGTCCTTGGCTTTCATCGCTAATTTTTGCTCTTCTTTGAGTTGATCAATCAGAGCCATAACTAAATTCCTTTTGGAGCTCAGTTATTAGTACAGGCGAACGCGACGAGCGTTTTCGCGAGCTAGCTTCTTAGCGTGACGCTTTTGAGCTGCTGCTTTAGCGCGTTTGCGAACTGTAGTTGGTTTTTCGTAGTGCTCACGACGACGCACTTCAGAAAGGATACCTGCTTTTTCGCAAGAGCGCTTGAAACGACGTAGAGCAACGTCGAACGGTTCGTTTTCACGTACTTTAACTACTGGCATATGCCTTTCACCTCAGGGGTTATTCGTTAACGCTGGCATTCAACAGACCAAATCACAATTGTTTGGTCTCTTACCAGCTTGATCAAAAATGGTGCGGAATTTTAATCCGATCACAACTACTTTGTAAAGCCTTTTGTCGATTATTGTCTGTACAAAATTTGTTTGCAGCACCAAGGCGAGGTAATATGACGCCCAAATTTCCTCTATACAGAAAGCATACTGAGAAAACCATGCGCATTATCGGTATTGAAACCTCTTGTGACGAGACTGGCATCGCGATTTATGATGATGAAAAAGGTCTGCTGTCACACAAGCTTTACAGCCAAGTAAAACTGCACGCAGATTACGGTGGTGTGGTGCCTGAGTTGGCTTCACGTGACCATGTAAAGAAAACCATTCCTCTTATTAAAGAGGCACTAAAAGAAGCGAACTTAACTTCGAAAGACATTGATGGTGTCGCGTACACCGCGGGGCCGGGTCTCGTTGGTGCACTATTAGTGGGTGCTACTATTGGTCGCAGTATTGCTTATGCTTGGGGAGTGCCTGCTGTACCTGTTCATCATATGGAAGGTCACCTGTTGGCTCCAATGCTGGAAGATAACCCACCACCATTCCCGTTTGTGGCAGTGTTGGTGTCGGGTGGTCACTCGATGATGGTCGAAGTGAGAGGCATCGGTGAGTACAAAATTCTGGGTGAGTCGATTGATGATGCGGCGGGCGAAGCGTTTGATAAAACAGCGAAGCTAATGGGGTTGGATTACCCAGGCGGCCCGCTGTTGTCTAAACTGGCAGAAAAAGGCACGCCGGGTCGCTTTAAGTTCCCGCGCCCAATGACTGATCGCCCTGGCTTGGATATGAGTTTCTCTGGCCTGAAAACCTTTACAGCAAATACGATTGCTGCGAATGGCGATGACGAGCAAACTCGCGCAGACATCGCACTGGCATTTGAAGAAGCCGTGTGTGCAACATTGGCGATTAAATGTAAACGCGCGCTTGAGCAAACAGGCATGAAGCGTATTGTTATTGCTGGTGGTGTGAGTGCTAACCGTCGTTTACGTGCAGAGTTAGAGAAGCTAGCGAAGAAAGTTGGCGGCGAGGTTTACTACCCACGAACTGAGTTCTGTACGGATAATGGTGCGATGATCGCTTACGCTGGTATGCAGCGTTTGAAGAATGGCGAAGTGGCCGATATGTCAGTAGAGGCTCGCCCACGTTGGCCGATTGACCAACTGACGCCAGTCGCTTAATCAAACTTATGCGGTAGGTTTGAAATAGATTCACTACGATAAAGGTCTCTGCTCATCAGAGGCCTTTATTTTTAGCTATTCAATGAAAAGCTTCGTTTACACTCTGACTGATGCGAGCATTTCGGTATCGTTTCAGTGATAGGATGGTGCGGAAGAATAAGAAATGGATATAACAATGAATAAGTTTGAAATTGAAGGTCAGCAACTTGCTTACCTTGATAAAGGTGATGGTCCAGTATTACTGTTTGGTCACAGTTATTTGTGGGATAGCCAAATGTGGGCGCCACAAATTGAAGTTTTAAGCCAGTCATATCGTTGTATTGTGCCAGATTTGTGGGCACATGGTGAGTCAGAAGCGGCCCCTACATCGACAGAGTCATTAGTTGATTATGCACAACATATGTTGGCGTTGATGGATCATTTGGACATTGAAGAGTTTTCGGTGGTGGGCTTATCTGTTGGCGGCATGTGGGGAGCGGAGCTAACGGCTCAAGCGCCGCAACGTGTGAAATCACTGGTATTGATGGATACCTTCATTGGTTGGGAGCCAGAAGTTACGTATAAAAAGTACTTTGCAATGCTTGATACCATCAGCCAAGTCCAAGCGGTGCCTGCGCCAATTATTGAAGCCGTTGTGCCGCTGTTCTTTGCCAACAACGTCGATCAGGATAACCCTGAGTTGGTCGCTTCATTCAAACGCAGTTTAGAAGACCTCAACGGTGAGCGTGCGGTTGAAGTAGCTCGCATGGGGCGCATGGTGTTTGGTCGCCGTGATGTGATTGAAGATTCGGAAAAATTCGCTCTGCCGACGTTAATTGCGGTGGGCTGTGAAGATAAGCCTCGCCCGGTTTTCGAATCGTATTTAATGAAAGACTGTATCACGGGCAGTGAGTTGGTAGAAATTCCGCAAGCGGGACACATCAGTTGTTTAGAACAGCCGGAGTTCGTCAACCAAATGTTGTTGAACTTCCTGAATCGAGTTCATGCATAACCAATGCATCCCTCTTTAAACGAAAAACTCGGCATTAAGCCGAGTTTTTTTGTGTCAGTTTCTTCTCGCCGATTTTTGGCTCGTCGCCAGACAAAAGCCGCCGAATATTTTGATGATGCTTAAATACGATTAAGCAACACAGCATAGCAACAGGTAACGTGTATTGCGGCTTAAACATCCAGGTATAAAACGGAGTGACCAAAACCGTGACGAGAGCCGCTAAGGATGAATAGCGGAATAGCGCGGCGACTGACAGCCAAGTTAACATCACTAATCCTGTTAAGTCCAAACCAATCGGAGCGATAGCGCCAAGCGCGGTTGCGACACCTTTTCCGCCTTTAAAGTGGAAAAAGATGGGGTACATGTGCCCAAGACAGGCAGCAATGGCGATGACGCCAAGAATGATAGGGTCGATACCAAGAAAGTATCCGCCCCACACGGGGATGGTGCCTTTGAGCATATCGCACAACAAGACTGAAACAGCGGCTCCTCGTCCGCCAATACGCAATACGTTCGTTGCTCCAGGGTTGTTGGAGCCTACACTGCGTGGATCTGGCAGTTTTAAGAGTCGACAGATCAAAACCGCACTGGAAACCGAACCCAGTAAATAGGCGGCCATTGTCATTATCAGTGCCAGTGCGTCCATAGAAGTCCTTGATGGATTGGAATTTAATGCTCGGTTCCCGCGTAGTTGCTATCATACCTCGAATTCACATAATGCAGAAATCCTCACTGTGATAGAGCTTGCATTATGTGATTTCTTGTATATAAAGATGCTTTCGCAGTTTATACCTAAGTAACATTGTGATGACCCAAGTAAATGTTACTTAGGTATAGAATACTACGATCAAATTACCCCTCACGGGTATCCGACCTCTGTAATAGAAGGACATAAGATGGCTCTGGATAAAGTTTTTATTGAACAATTAGAAGTAATCACCACGATTGGCGTGTACGACTGGGAACAACAAATTAAACAAAAGTTGGTTCTGGATATCGAAATGGCGCACGACAATAAGCCTGCGGGTAAAAGTGATGATGTGCAAGATGCGTTGGATTACTCGCAAGTGAGTGAGGCGGTACTGAACCATATTGAAAATGGTCGTTTTCTGTTGGTTGAGCGCGTAGCCGAAGAAGTGGCAGAGCTTATCATGCAGCGTTTCTCTGTGCCTTGGGTGAAAATCCGTTTAGCAAAACCTGGTGCCGTGCCACAAGCACGCGCTGTTGGTGTCGTGATTGAGCGAGGTCAAGCATGATCACCACCTATATCGGTGTTGGTACGAATGTAGAAAGAGAGCAACATGCGCTCGCTGCGTATCAGGAGCTGCTACAGCTTGGAGAAAGTCTCCTCGTATCGCCGGTATATGAATGTGAACCTATTGGCTTTAGCAGCCAGAACTTCTACAACTTTGTCGTTGCAATGCGTACCGAGTTGTCATTAGAAGAGTTGAGTCATCAGCTACGTGAGATTGAATTTAAGTGGGGACGCGAAGAAAATGCGCAAAAGTATCAGGATCGAACACTGGATCTCGATATAGTGTTGTTCGGTGAATGCGTCTCCAAGAAAAAACCTGAGCTACCTCGCAGTGATATTTACAAATATCCTTTTGTCACAAAGCCTCTGTATGATCTCGAACCTCAATTAGTGATCCCAGGCGATGGACGCACAGTCGCAGATATTTGGCATGCAATGCAGCCAGTCGATTCACTCAAACCTGTTTCTTTTTCATTTTTAATTTGAGTTGTTTACATGAGTTATTTTGAAGCCTTTATTCTGGCTCTGATTCAGGGTCTGACAGAGTTTTTGCCTATTTCGAGCTCAGCCCATTTGATCCTGCCCTCCGCCATTTTGGGATGGGAAGACCAAGGTCTAGCCTTTGATGTTGCTGTTCACGTCGGTACATTAATGGCGGTAGTGATCTATTTCCGCCATGAAGTGATCACTCTGTTCCAGGCATTATTTGCTTCGATCTTTAAAGGAGATCGGAGTAAAGAAGCAAAACTTGCTTGGATGATCGTGATCGCCACGATTCCAGCTTGTGTGTTTGGCTTGTTGATGAAAGACATCATTGAAGTATATCTACGTAGCGCTTATGTCATCGCGACCACAACGATCGTATTTGGTTTGTTGCTTTGGTGGGTAGACAAAAACGCTAAGTTGGTTGCGGATGAATACCAAACGGGTTGGAAGAAAGCCGTGTTTATCGGTATTGCTCAAGCCTTAGCGATGATTCCTGGAACGTCGCGTTCAGGGGCGACCATTACGGCTGCACTTTACCTCGGCTTTACTCGAGAAGCGGCTGCGCGCTTTTCATTTTTAATGTCGATCCCGATCATTACATTAGCTGGTAGCTATTTAGGCATGAAGCTAGTGACCAGTGGTGAACCTGTCCATATTGGCTTCTTGCTGACTGGTATCATCACATCGTTTATCAGTGCGTACATCTGTATCCACTTCTTCTTAAAGATGATTTCACGCATGGGCATGACACCGTTTGTGATTTACCGTCTGATTCTAGGTTTCGGCTTGTTTGCGTTCTTGCTTAGCGCCTGATAACGCGACGGATTGGCAGCTTGCTTAACCGCAAGCTGCATACCTAAACCACAACGTCATTCTGAACAGCGACGAAGGAGCGAGGTTCAGAACCTTCTCTCAGAGTTTCTTGTAGCGTTGGCCATTTCTAAAACTTCCCTGCGTGCTGATATTAGATTCCTAGTCTCGCTGGAATGACCTGGCATGAATACAATTCGGTTAATTAATCTGAGCTCAGATCACTTATTCAAAGTGACTCTTACCGCTTCAATCCGTCTCTTTTCTTGTTCATCACGTATTGCCGGGCCTTTAAATCCATCCTTAATGATGCTCTGAACATCTACGGCGGCTGCGGCTTGATAAGCGCGGGTAAAAATCTCAGCTTGAGGATAAGGCTTCTCTTCTAACCCTTTTCGACCTGCATGGTCAGCCTGACAGCATATTAAAATATCTTCTAAGCGCTCAGCTTTGCGCCACACATCGAATTTGTTGAGTATTTTTATGATGGTTTGCGGCTTTAACTCGGCCGCACGATGGATATTGGAGTGCTGTTCGCACACCATCAAGGCTAAATCACGAAACTCATTCGGTACACGGACACGCTCGCACAGATTTTTGATCAGTTTTAATCCTGTATGACAATGCATTCTGTGGCTTGGCCATTCGCTCTCTGGCGTCACCCCTTTGCCCAAGTCATGCACTTGAGCGGCAAATCTGACGGGGAGTGAGTCACTCAATCTTGCGGCTTGCTCTGCCACCATCAAAGTATGGATGCCCGTATCGATTTCTGGATGCCATTTTTCTGGTTGAGGTACGCCAAATAGTGCATCAATTTCGGGTAAAACAACGGCCAATGCACCACAGTCTCGTAGGACCGATAAGAAAATATCAGGGCGAGGGGTGGAGAGGGACTTATGCCATTCTTGCCAAACACGCTCGGGAGTCAGTGTGCTCAGCTCTCCAGATTCTGCCATGTGGCGCATTAACTGCATGGTTTCGTCGGCAACCGTAAAGTCTAGATCAGCCAGCTTGGCAGCAAAGCGAGCGACACGTAAAACGCGTAGAGGGTCTTCGACAAAGGCGTCTGAGACATGGCGTAGGAGTTTATTATTGAGATCTTTCTGGCCGCCGTAAGGATCATGGAGCTTACCTGCATCATCCATTGCCATTGCATTAATGGTTAAATCACGACGAATTAAATCCTCTTCTAAGGTGACACTTTGATCAAAGAAACACTCAAAGCCAGTGTAACCAGAGCCTGATTTTCTTTCTGTTCGCGCAAGTGCATGTTCTTCTTTACTTTTTGGGTGCAAAAATACAGGAAAGTCTTTACCAACGGCGGTGTACCCTTGGGACAGCATCATCTCGGGAGTCGCACCTACGACCACCCAGTCGTTGTCATAACTATCAATTCCGAGCAATTTATCTCGAACTGCGCCACCTACTAAATAAACTTGCACGAATTACCTCTTAATTTATTGATATGCCGTTGGACATTGTAGCAAGCAATGGTACTTTTCTTTACTCCCGAGAGTAGATGCAGCTATGTTTATATTATATCTGACTATTCCCTGGTGGTTTTTTAGCTGGAGAGCCTAATGTATAAGGACTTTTTTGGGTTTGTAGAACAACCATTTTCGATTGTTCCAAACTCGCGTTATTTGTATTTAAGCCAACGTCACAAAGAGGCAATCACACATCTCCAAGCCGGGCTAGGCGATGGCGGTGGTTTTGCTATGCTTACTGGCGAAGTGGGTACAGGCAAAACGACCGTCGCAAAAGCGATGCTGGCGAATTTAGGTGATAACACCAAAGCGGGCCTGATCCTAAATCCCACGTTTTCGAGTCGAGACTTGCTCGAAGCTATTTGCGATGAATTCAAAATTACTTACCCGCCAGATGCAAACCTCAAACAGCTAAACCAAGTGATTCACAAATACTTGCTGCGTAATTATCGTTCAGGCTGGCAGACATTGCTGGTCATTGATGAGGCTCAACACCTTGCTGCCGACGTTTTAGAGCAGTTACGTTTGTTGACCAACTTGGAAACCGATACCAGAAAACTGCTCAAAGTGTTGTTGGTCGGACAGCCTGAATTACAGCGGCTATTACAAACGACGCAACTACGCCAGCTCGCTCAGCGCATTACTGGGCGTTATCACTTGTTGCCGTTGGATGAAAAAGAGACAGAAGATTACATCGCGTTTCGATTACATACGGCAGGTGGTGACCAGCAACTGTTTAATCGTGCTTCTTGTAAACTCATTGCCAAATACAGTCACGGCATCCCGCGCTTGATTAATCTTATCTGTGATAAATCTCTCAACATCAGTTATCACCAAGGTAATGTGGTGGTGGATAAGCAAACCGTTCAGCAGGCCTGTGAAGAGGTGATGCAGTTTCAGGCAGATATTTATCAGCAAGATAAAAAAGAGCGCCGTACTTTCCGTTGGCCTGCTTGGGGCTCAGTCACGGTGGGTCTTATTGCTGCATTAGGTACGGGGTGGGCGGTCGTGAATTATATGCCAGCTCAAGCAACGTCAGTGTTGGCGCAAGTGACCGCACCAAGAGAGGAGCCAACGCCAATAGTCGTCAACCAACAATTGACAGATGATCAGCGTGACTTATTGTTAGCACAAAAACAGTCGAATCTCGCCGTGAATGATTTGTATCGTTTGTGGGGTTATCAAGCATCGGTTCGCGACAATCTTTGTTTATCAGAACCCCAATCGACCATGCGTTGTGAGCGTAAAATGGCGACCTGGCCGCTGCTGATGCAACAAAATCGCCCTGTAATTTTGGAGTTGAATTATCAAGGTGATGTTGGGTATGTCATTTTGTACGCCGTCGGCAATGACAAAGTCGAAGTGCTCAATGGCAAGCAGCGTCTGCGTCTGCCTATTTCGTGGCTAAAGCCGATGTGGCAAGGCAATATCATTGAACTGTGGCAAGCGCCGTTGAAAGAGACATTACGTTTAGACATGGAAGGCCCTGCGATCGAAGTATTAGACCGACTATTAGCAGAAGCGGTAAGTGAGCCACTGCTTGAAACGTCTATTTTTGATGGTGCGATGAGAGAGCGAGTTGAGTTATTCCAACGTTGGCAAGGTATTGGGGTCGACGGCATTGCAGGTAAGCGGACGCTAGATCGTCTTCAACAAAACGTGCAGCCAGATGCGCCTCAACTGGCACGAATCGAGAAGGAGGACGCATAATGTCAGCCATGAAACATATTGGTTTGTTCTTGTTGCCGATCACCGTTGCTGCAATCGGAGTTGCTTGGTATTTAGATCTCCTTACGCCTCATGCTGAAGCTAGTACTTCCGCCCCTAAGGCTAAGATGGAAGCGGAACAACCGTTCAAAGCATTGGACTATCCTGAAACTACTCAGTTGGCGCAATTGCCAAGAGAGTGGCCAAGTGCAGAGCTGTCTCGTGATTTTGGTACGTTTGCAACATCTGATGAATACGTGAGTAATACAGCAAACAAAGACGAGATAGAAACATCTGTATCAACTCAAGGCACTTCAGTAGTTGAAGAGGACCTAGGTTTGTCTCTGGATGATCTTGACTTGTCCTCATTATCTCCTGATTTGGCGCGAAAGGTCGAAAATGCGTTATCCCGAGATGATGCGCCTTCACCACAAACGGTGCGCGTGAACGATTTAGAGCGCAACGCTCACCAATGGCAAGGGCGTTTACCTGCGCTCAATTTGCAAACTCACATGTACGCCAGTGATGAAAATCGCCGCTGGGTGAAAATTAACAATGTTGAATATCATCAAGGAGACGTTGTTGATGGGCAGGTCACATTAAGAGAAATACAACCGCAAGCGGTGATTGTCGAGTTCCAAGGTGAGCAAATTCGTATCCCAGCGTTGTATGAGTGGAAAGGGTAGCCGTTTTTTATAGTAAATCATCAAGCCAGCGAGGTCATGCCGCTGGCTTTTTTGTTTCTCATAAGGCCTTTTTTCATCTATTTGAGTGATGATTTTTAAGGACTCACACAAGCAAAATATAGCTTTTCTCAGTCGTTTAAATTACATCAATATCAGTCATGTATTAGTAGAATGACTCCAGTCAGCGTTGTGTAAAAAAACGCCACATTGACGAACTTCGTCATCACGACCTGGTCCACGTTAGACCCCATGAAATAACAGGAGTCTACACAGAGATACATGCGTATTCTGATTTTTTCTTTAAGTGTTGTTGCGTCGTTAAGTTACGCAGCAAAGCCGGCCCCTTTCCCTATAACACCAGATAATAACGGACAAGATTTTATGGTCAGTGCGACCAACCCTTACGTGAGCAGCACTGGTTATTCAATATTGAAAGAGGGCGGGAACGCCGTTGATGCCATGGTCGCGATGCAGATGGTGATGTCTGTGGTTGAACCGGATATGACGGGAATTGGCGGCGGTACTTTCGTGCTGTTTTATCAACATGACAAGCAGAAGTTTTTAGCCCTTGATGGGCGAGATGAAGCGCCGTCTAGCGCTCACCCTGAGATGTTTATTGAAAATGGGAAAGCACTCAGCCGCGATGAAATTTTGGGGCCTCGCTCCGTTGCGGTACCGGGCACCTTACGTTTGCTTTATTCCACTCATGAGCAATACGGCAAATTACCATGGTCTGAGTTGGTTCAACCTGCGATTAAGCTCGCGCGTGATGGGTACGCGATGAATAGCTATACCTATGATATCGTCGTGCGAGAGCAAACGCGTTTGGCTCGCGACCCAGAAATTAAAGCCTTGTATTGGCAAGATGATGAAGTGAAGCCAACAGGGACGTTAATGAAGAACCCTAAAATGGCTGAGACGCTAGAGAAAATAGCTCAGCAAGGCGATCGCTATTTGTATGGTGGTGCACTTGGTCAACATATTGTTGATACGGTGAATAGTCGTATTAACGATCAGCATGAGAAATTGTCGTTAGAGGACTTTAAAAACTATCAGGTGAAATCTCGCGATATTATTGAAAGCGATTATCGAGGCAACAAAATCGTTTCGTTTGGTTACCCGGCCTCTGGCGGTGTGATGGTTGCTCAAAGTCTGAAATTGCTGGAGCCGTACGATATATCTCAGATGGCATTAACTGATGTAGAGCCTTGGCGTTTAATGACTGAGGCGATGCGCTTAGCAAAAGCTGATCGTATTGCGTATGCCGGAGATCCGGATTATGTGGAAGCACCAGTTGAACAATTGTTATCTAAAACCTATTTGGACCAGAGACGTGATTTAATCCCTGATAATGGCACCTCGAAAGAGAATCCAAAAGCCGGACAGATAACGCAAACTCAGTATGCGCAATATCAAGGCTTCGAGAGCAAAGATACAGGGCACATTTCTATTGTTGATAGGGAAGGTAATGCGATTGCTATGACCAGCACCGTTGGCACGGGAATGGGCTCTGGTGTCATGGTTGATGGCGTTATCTTGAATGCACAAATGGCAAACTTTTCACCTCAACCTACGCTTAACGGTAAGCCTACTCAAAACTCGATTGAAGCGAGTAAGCGTCCACGCTCAGCCATTACGCCATTAATGGTGATGGACAGTGATGATAACTTGCGTTTGGTTGTCGGTTCACCAGGAAGTTCGCAAATCCCGGGGTATGTACTCAAAACCGTGGTTGGCGTGCTGGATTGGAACTTATCAGCGCAAGAGGCTATTGACTTACCAAACATCCAGTACGGTACCAAGATAGACCGCACGAAGCCGTATGACCCAACAGGCTTGCTAGTGGAGAAGAAAACCTTCGCAGAAATGTTGGTGCCGGAGTTTATGGCGCTTGGCTACCCAGTACACGTTATTCCAGTGGTAAGTGGTTTGAATGCAATTGAGCTAAAAGATGGCAAGCTTTATGGCGCAACGGATCGTCGTCGAGCGTCTAGTTCAATGGGGGAGTAGTGCAGATTTCCGTAAAACTAAGTAAACAAAAAAGCCAGTCGATATCGACTGGCTTTTGCATTCTTTTTTATAGATAAAAGGGCGAAGGACTTATGCCCAACCCGCAGGTGAACGTTTTCTACGAGGCATGACATGCGGAAGAATCAAACCAAATAGCAAACCTAAACCTGCAACACCGCCGCCATAAGTGAAGTACTTAAGCAGCATGTCGTCTTTTTGTGTATCCAGTTTAGCGCGCAGCTCGCGGTTTTCTGTCTCAACAGAAGTAAGCTGGTCGCTGATCTCAGAGTATTTATTCTCAAGATCGGAAATTTGTTGGTTACGCGTTTCTAGAGAGGTAACAAGGCCGGCTTTCTCTGCATCAGAAGTTTTACGAGCGTTAGCAAGCTGCTCTTTCACTTCTGCTAGCTCTTTCTCAATGCGAGGAAGGCGAATCGCCATACTTTCTTGGTTTGTCACAAACTTGCTTTGTACCCAACCAGTACGACCGCGGTCATCACGAACTTGCGTATAGCCAGTATCTCGGTTGGTTTTAATCAGTTGTACTTTAGAACCGGCGTTAACACTACCAATAATACGGTAGGTGTTATTTGGACCTGAGTGCATAAAAGTGAAGAGGTCATCAGAAATATAACGGTCTGCTGCTAGGGCCGCTGGCGCTGCTAGCAAAGTAAACAAAACCGTGATGATTAGTTTTTTCACAGTAAATCCCTTAACGATTTTTCTTGGAGACAGCGTTGGCACCGAATGATTGGAGCCGGAAATAGACGAATAGTATGCAGTTTCAAACTTCGGTGCAACAAAGAAGGGAGGCAAAGCCTCCCTTTCTGTGCGTTTGAGTCAATAATGACAAAGCGCTTACATTCTATTGACGAGTGTCTTAAGCGAACATCGCTTGAAGTCCGTAGAAGAATACAACGGCCAATAGCGCACCTGCTGGTAGTGTAACGATCCATGATGCCACGATGTTACGAACTACGCCCAGGTTTAGTGCCGCGATACCACGAGCAAAGCCAACACCGAGAACCGCACCAACCAATGTTTGAGTGGTTGAGATTGGCAGACCAGTACCAGAAGCTAGAACAACAGTACAAGCGGTTGCTAGCTGAGCTGCAAAACCACGGCTAGGAGTTAGCTCAGTGATGCCTGTACCAACGGTTGCCATTACTTTGTGACCCAGTGTCGCAAGACCGACCACGATACCAATACCACCAAGAGGTAGAATCCACCAAGCGATGGTGCTTTTCGTGCTGATTTCGCCCATATGTTCAACAGTCGATACTACAGCAGACAGTGGACCAATGGCGTTTGCAACGTCGTTTGAACCGTGTGCAAATGCCATTGCACAAGCGGTGATAACCATCAGAACGCTGAAGATACCTTCCACGCCAGAAAAGCTGCGGTCTTCTTCGCGATTAGCGAATTTTTTCTGGATGTATACGTAGCCGCCAACCATCACGAGTGCTGAAACTGCTGCTGCCCACATCCAAGCTTCGCCATTGGTTAGGTGAAGACCAACGTGTTTTAGACCTTTTTTGATAGTTACAAGTGCAATCACCATTGTTGTGATGAACATGTAAACAGGAACAAAACGTTTGGCGTTGAATAACGGGTTCTCAGTATCAAAAATCAGACGTTGTGCGCTGACAAAGATAACGTAAGCAAAGAAACCTGAAATCACTGGTGTAATAATCCAGCTACCAACAATGCCTTGAACGCTGCCCCAGTCAACCGCTTCAGTACCTACTGATACGCATGCAAAACCAATGATTGCACCGATGATTGAGTGAGTCGTAGATACTGGCCAGCCCATGTAAGAGGCAAGAAGTAACCATGTACCCGCAGCCAAAAGAGCAGACATCATACCGTAGACAAGAACGTCAGGTTGACTAGCAAATAAAGAAGTTTCGATTACACCTTTACGGATAGTGTCGGTTACTTCACCGCCTGCAAGGTAAGCACCTGCAAATTCGAAGATCATCGCAATGATGATAGCTTGTTTTACGGTTAGCGCTTTTGAACCTACTGATGTACCCATCGCATTAGCAACGTCGTTCGCGCCAATACCAATCGCCATCATGAAACCAAAAATCGCTGCAACAATAATCAGGACAGTGCCGTAGTTCGCAAGGATATCCATCGTAATACCTAGTTGTTTTATAACAAGCGGAACAAAATTTTACGCGCGCCAAACCATAAGACGATGAAAATAGTCATCGTCCCTATGACACGTGTTTATTATGCTCTTCGTTATGTCGTTAACTTTATGTTTTAAGATCGAGATAGCATGACTTCCAAACGAGCACCTACGCGCTGCGCTTGGTCGGCAATACCACCTACCCATTCAAGAATCTTGTACAAGAACATGACATCGATAGGGTTCATGTCAGACTCAATCGCCATCAACTGTTGACGAAGTTCAATCTGCATAGCATCGGTATCATCTTCGATGACATCTAATTGATGAATCATTTCAGCGACGAGCGTCACTTCACGACCTTTGAAGCCGGTTTCTAGCAATTCATCAAGTTCATTGATTACCTTTTGCGCCTGATCGGCCGCATCAAGACAACGTTGAACGTAAGCGAGGAAGTTTGGTTGGAGAGCCTCAGGAATGACAAGTTGACGACCATATACACGGCCAGCAATGTCTTTTGCCAGGTTTGCAAGTTTGTCCTGCTGAGTCAGAAGCTCAAGCATGTCAGTACGGTCTACTGGCATGAACAAACCGCGAGGCAGTTTTAGACGGATTTCACGTTTCAGCACGTCCGCTTCTTTCTCTAGGTGAGAAATTTGTGCACGGATTTCAGATGCTTTTTCCCAGTCACCCTTTGAAGATACTTCAAAGAATTTCACCAAGTGTGAACAACATTCGTTGACACACACAACGTGGCGTTGCAAAGGCTTAATTGGGGACTTTGCAAATAACCCCATAATTGTATTTACTGGCATGGTCATTCAACCTAATAACTATAACCTTAAAAAAACATACACCATTTCTGAGTGCTTGGCGAAATGTTGAACGATGGCTATAAAGGCGCGCATGGTAACGCATTAAATCGCTCATTAAAACTGTTTTAGATCATCATTCCGGCGATATTTCTCTCTTGCCGTGCGAGAAATTACGCAATATCCTGTTTCTATCTGCTTTGAAAGGTATAGCTATGGAAACCGAAATAGAACTGAAGTTTTTTGTTTCTCCTGAATTTTCAGAAACTTTAAAAGAAAAAATTTCTGAGACAAAAGTACTTCAGCATAGTTGTCGTGACTTGGGTAACACCTACTTTGATACCGCCGATAAATGGCTGAGAAAGCACGACATTGGTTTAAGAATTCGCCGTTTTGATGATGTATTCGTCCAAACCGTAAAGACAGCAGGACGCGTCGTCGCAGGCTTACATCAAAGACCAGAATACAATGCTGAGCACACTAGCGACGAGCCTAATCTGTCGCTTCATCCTGTAGACATTTGGCCGCCAGGTAAAGACGCAGCAACGCTGCAATCTGAGCTTATGCCGTTATTCTCGACCAACTTCACACGTGAACAGTGGCTGATTGGCATGCCAGACGGTAGCCAAATAGAAGTGGCGTTTGACCAAGGTATGGTCGTCGCCAAAGGTGAAGATGGGGAAGAGAAACAAGAACCGATTTGCGAAGTTGAACTGGAACTTAAATCGGGCCAAACCGATGCCCTATTTACACTAGCACGTAGCTTTTGCGAGCAAGGTGGCATGCGTTTGGGTAACTTGAGTAAGGCGGCGAAAGGCTATCGACTTGCAAGTGGCTATGCAGGTGATGAAGTAAAATCGTTGGCACTTGTGGACAGTAGCCCGACGGATACCGTTGAATACTGCTTGATCAACTCTTTAGAACACGCCCTATCTCACTGGCATTATCACGAGCAAATTTATGCTGAGCGTGACAATGTGGAAGCGCTACGTGAAATCAGCAATGCCATTCGTTTTATTCGTCAAACATTGACCATTTTTGGTGGTGTTGTTCCTCGTCGTGCTAGCGCTATCCTGCGCCAAGAGCTCAAATGGTTGGAAGAAGAGCTGAGTTGGTTGGATGAGCACGCGCATCTTGAAGAACTTTTGGATGACAAAGGCAATGTGCTGCGTAAGTTGGATGCGCGTAAGTTCTTAGTATCTGAGTTGACTCAGCAGTTACAAGAGTTGCCAAGCCGTGAAGAAGTGCTAGGGTTGCTCAATTCCGCACGTTACACAGGGTTACTGCTGGATCTAAGCCGCTGGATCTTAGCACGCGGTTGGCAGCCATTTCTTGATGAAAAAGCACGTGAAAAAATGGCAAGTAACATCATGCCGTTTTCAGTCACTCAGCTCGATCGCACTTGGGCAGAACTAATGGAAGCTTTCCCTGCAGAGCGCGACCTGACGGCGCAAGAGTACGTTGATCAGCGCTATCGCTTGCTGCGTAATCTCTATACTGGTATTGGTTTCGCGAGTCTATATAACTCGGATGAGCGTAACAGCTTCCGTTTGCCATGGGCGGATCTGGTGCATGGTATCGATGATCTGCTAATGCTGAACCACTTGCTTCCGTTGGTAGATATGTTGGAAGACGCAGAAAAAGAGCAATTAGAACGCTGGTTGCACCGTCAAGAGCGTTCAATTTTGCATGCAATGGATCAAACCCGAGCGATCAGTGTGGAAGTTCAGCCTTATTGGCGTGAATGATCACCTTGACTACCTGTACAAAAAATAGGACCGCATGGTCCTATTTTTTTGTCTTTGTTTTGCTTTGTTGCAGTTCTTTTTCTATGAAGTCGAGTCGTTCTAGTATTTGGGCTTGTTGATTCAGGAGCTGCTCGAGCATACGTTCTTTATTGATTAAGCTGTGCGTCTGTTGTTTCGTCGGAGCGGTAAGAATAGAGGTGATAAGACCCGAAATCATACCAAAGATCCCCACACCACAAACAATGATGATGACGGCTAAAAACTTTCCTATTGAGGTCACCGGATAATGATCGCCGTAACCAACGGTTGAGATCGTTACGAATACCCACCACAAAGCATCGGCGCCAGTGCGAATATTCGCTTCTGGGTTTTTCGCTTCGATAAACAGCATTGCACTAGAACCGAGCGTAATGAGGATCACCATCAACAGTAATATTGAGGCGACCGTGGTTTCGCGGCGGTTTTCTTTGAGCTGATGCAAAATGAACTTCGACGAGCGCAGTACTAATACCACTCGAAGAATATGAAAGATACGAGCAAAGCGCAGTGGCTCTATTAATGGGATGCTCGCCACGAAATCTATCCAATGACGTTTAAGAAATAACCACCGATCTGTGGACCGGATCAAATCAATGGTGAGCTGTAATAGAAAAATACTACAGATTATGAAATCCAGACCGATAAGAACTTGACGGGTTTCGTGATCGATCGGGAAAAACAACAAGCCAGAGATCACAAATAGTGCCATAAAAGACAATATTAGTGACAACAGGCCCATCGGTCGTGTGCTGTCTTTGATATCATTGTTTTTCATACGAAGCTCGAAATAAATCGCGTAACCACGCTAAACGCGAACATAACTATAAGTAATATAAAGATTATAGATAAAGACTATATAAGACTCGGTGGAGAACTGACAATGGAAAAGCTGGCATTTAAGCCATGGGAAAGGGTCATATCCGACATTCGACTGGTTCCTAAAATGGTCATGTTGATGGTCTTCAGTACTGTCCTGATAGTGGCAAAACAACTGTGGGACGCGAACACCTTTTACGATTCACTTTTAGCGGCGACACAAAACGCGCAAGTTGCCCAACAGCATTACGAAGCATATTTAACGCAAGTTGCTTGGCAAACTGCCTTATTGATTGTGGTTTTTGTCGTGCTCTTATTAGCGGCGGCTAGAGTGATGCTGCGTCAAACACAGTATCTGAGCGACGCGATCAAACTGATGGCGAGCAAGAACCTCTCCGTACCATTTGGTATGGATTGTAAAGATGAATACGGAGACGTGGCACGTGAATTAGAAAAGACACGTCGCCAATTGCACGATGTGATTCAAATGCAAATCAACGCTTCTGATGAGTTATCCACACTCACGGAAGTGATGACGCTGAGCATGTCGGAAACGAAGGAATCGGCGCAAGAAGAGTTTAACGAAATTGATCAACTTGCGACGGCGATGAGTGAAATGTCGTCGACGGTGCAAACCGTCGCAGAACATGCTCAGACGGCGTCTTCTCTTACAGAGCAAGCTTCCGCACAAGCGATTTCTGGTCAACAGTTCTTGCAAAGTACGATGGCGAAAATGAGTGAACTCTCGTCGGACATCGCTTCATCGGCGCAGGCGGTTAACCAGGTCGAAGAACGTGTTGAATCCATTGGTAGTGTTGTGGGTACGATTCAAGGTATCTCTGAACAAACTAACCTGCTTGCACTGAATGCGGCGATTGAAGCGGCGCGAGCTGGCGAGGCGGGTCGTGGTTTTGCGGTGGTTGCAGATGAAGTTCGTAACCTTGCACAACGTACACAACAAGCGACGGTAGAAATTCAAGAGATGATTGCTCAGCTGCAAACCAGTGCAGAATCTGCTGTAGAACTCATGGAGAAAAGCGTAGTGGAAGCGGCCGACGGAAACGAGCTGGTTTCTAATGCTGGATCTGAGCTCGATGGTATTGTTGGGCAAGTGACGCAAATCAATGACATGAACTTCCAAATCGCGACGGCGTCTGGTCAGCAAAGCAGTGTTGCAGAAGAGATGAGTCAAAACCTCACCAATGTACGTGAGCTGGTAGAAGCCTCGGTTGTGGTTGTGACAGAGCTGCTAGAAACTTCTGAAATGATGCAAAATAATGCTGGCGAGTTAGATAAGAAGATCAAATCTTTCCAAGTTTAATATTCCATCCAGAACTTTTGATAAAACGCCCACAAACCTTTTGTGGGCGTTTTTATTTGCTTTAAGTCTGGTATAAAGAATGAGTTACCGTGCTTTTCAAACAAGGAAGAAAAATGCAGCTGCCTTCGCCACTGATTTCTATCGCTGAATCTGCCGTACAAAATGCTCAAGAGGCAGGTTATTTTCCCCTTTGGCCAGATGAGATTGCGCAGCAATTTCGCTATGTGGCGGGCTTAAGCCAGTTTATTACCGAAGCCATTCATCGCGATGAAGTCCTAGCGCGTGAGTTGCCAAACATGTTAGCGCAACCAAGTCGTCAGGAATCTTACCGTTCACGTCTTGCGGCACTGCTGGGACAATGCCCGGATGAGATGTCTGGTCATCGCGTGTTGCGTCAGTTTCGCAACCGAGAAATGGTGTACATTGCGTGGAAGGATTTCATGCATGCATGGTCGCTAGAAACGTCTTTAAGCCACTTATCCGAATTGGCTGAAGCGATGATTTTTGAAACCTATCAATGGCAATATCAAGCGTGTTGTCAGGAGTGGGGAACGCCGACGAGTGAGGAAGGTGAAGTACAGCCGATGTTGATTATCGGCATGGGGAAACTGGGTGGCGGCGAGTTAAACTTTTCTTCCGATATCGATCTGATTTTCACGTATCCAGAAAACGGTGAGACACAAGGCGCGCGCCGCAGTATTGCCAATGCCCAGTTCTTTACTCGCCTTGGTCAACGCATCATCAAAGCGCTCGATCAACAAACCTTCGATGGTTTTTGTTACCGTGTCGACATGCGACTGCGTCCGTTTGGTGAGAGTGGTCCATTAGTCATGAGCTATGCTGCGCTTGAAGATTATTATCAAGAACAGGGACGTGACTGGGAGCGTTACGCGATGATCAAAGCTCGAGTGATGGGGTGCGAAATGTACCCGCAATACCAAGAGCTACGCCAAATGCTGCGTCCTTTTGTTTTTCGTCGCTATATTGATTTCAGTGCGATTCAGTCTTTGCGTCGGATGAAATCGATGATCAGTAGTGAGGTTCGCCGCCGAGGTTTGAACAACAACATCAAGTTAGGCGCAGGTGGCATCCGAGAAATTGAATTTATCGCCCAAGTTTTTCAATTAATTCGAGGGGGGCGCGAGCCTTCTCTTCGTAATCGAGGGTTGTTGGAAACGCTGCAAGGCATTGAAGAGCTGGCGTTACTCACTTCGCAAGAAGTCAGCAGTCTAGAAGCCGCATACAAGTATTTGCGTCAATTAGAAAACTTGTTGCAAGCGATGGCGGACAAGCAAACCCAGACGCTGCCTGATTGCGAAACCGAACGCTTAAAGCTCGTCACCGCGATGCAAATGACCTCTTGGGACCAACTGATTGAGCAAACTCAGCAGCACATGGCGAATGTCCATCAAGTATTTGAGTCGTTAATTGGTGATGATGAAGAAGACGAGGGTGCTACGGTTGCTCGTCATTTTCATGAGTTATGGGATATGGCGAACAAACAAGATGTGCTTGAACATATCTTGCAGCAGGATATTCAGGTTGAAGACTTTGCTTCATGCGCGAAAACCATCATCAACTTTAAAACCGATCTGGCTAAAAAAACGTTAGGACCGCGTGGACGCGAAGTGTTAAACCGTTTGATGCCGAAGGTGTTTGATGCGGTGTTTGCCCACCCTGATGCACAGTTTGGTTTACCGCGAGTGCTGCATTTACTGCACAATATCTGCACTCGTACGACTTATCTGGAGTTATTGGATGAGCATCCAGCGGCTCTAGTACAGCTCGTGCGTTTGTGTACCGCAAGCCCAATGATTTCAGAGCAGCTATCTCGGTATCCGATCTTACTCGATGAGTTGATCGACCCTGCACAGTTGTACAATCCAATCCCATTAGACAGTTACCGTACAGAGCTGCGTGATTATCTGGCCCGTATTCCAGAAGATGATATGGAGCAGCAAATGGAAGCGTTGCGCCAGTTTAAGCAAATCTGCATTTTACGTATTGCGGCGGCGGATATTGCTGGTGCATTGCCGGTGATGAAAGTGAGTGATCACTTAACCTATTTGGCGGAAGCTATCGTTGATGCGGTGGTCAGTCAGGCTTGGTTGCAAGTGTCCGAAAAATACGGCGAGCCAACGCATGTAAAAGATCGTGAAGGCAAGGGTTTTGCCGTCATTGGCTATGGCAAAGTCGGTGGTTGGGAACTCGGCTATAACTCCGACTTGGATATCGTCTTCATGCATGACTGCCCAGTCAATGTCTATACAGATGGCAAAAAGGAAATCGACGGTCGTCAGTTCTACCTTCGCCTAGCGCAGCGCATCATCCATATTTTCTCGACTCGCACCGCTTCCGGCATTTTGTACGAAGTCGATACCCGCTTGCGCCCATCTGGCGCGTCAGGTTTGTTGGTTAGCCCAACCGATGCGTTTGAAGATTATCAGCATCAAGAAGCCTGGACATGGGAGCATCAAGCACTTGTGCGCGCGCGCTTGATTTACGGCGATGAACCCCTTGCCATTGCATTTCACAATACGCGACATGATGTGTTGTGCAAAGCGCGCGATCGGGCGGAACTGAAAAAAGCCGTTGTCGAAATGAGAGAGAAAATGCGCGGTCATCTTGGGGGGAAAAAGCCCGGCCGTTTTATGCTCAAGCAAGATGTGGGAGGGATTACCGATATCGAATTTTTCGCTCAGTACTTAGTGCTCAACTATAGTCACGATAAGCCGAAATTAACGCGTTGGTGTGATAATGTGCGCATCTTTGAAACGCTCATTGCACAAAATGTCATGGACGAAGACCAGGCAATGCAGTTGATACGTGCCTACACGACAATGCGAAACGAAATACACCGAAGAAATCTACTCAATTTAGATGCTGATGTGGTGGAAGATAAGTTTGTTGCCGAAAGGGAGTGGGTAAAACAGGCTTGGAATCAGTGGTTCAGTTAAGACCATATATTTAGCCTCGATAAGGGCTGTGATAAACTCACTTCGATTTAATTTTTGGAGACCAATAATGAAACCAATTCTACCTGATTACAACAGCGCTGGTGTGCTCATCATCGGTGATGTCATGCTAGATCGTTACTGGTATGGCCCAACCGGACGCATTTCTCCTGAAGCGCCGGTTCCTGTTGTAAAAGTAGAAAACAATGAAGAGCGTCCTGGTGGTGCTGCGAACGTTGCGATGAACATCGCATCACTAGGTGGCCATGCTCACATTGTTGGTCTAACAGGGGAAGATGAGCCTGCAAAAGTGCTGACGGAGACGCTGAGCTCACTCAATGTGAAGTGCGATTTCGTTGCACTGCCTGATTACCCAACGATCACGAAGCTTCGCGTAATGAGCCGTGGACAACAGCTTATTCGTCTCGACTTCGAAGATAAGTTTGAAAACACGGATTCTGCACCTGTGCTATCGCGTATGGATGCCGCTCTGCCAAACGTTAAAGCCGTGATTATGTCTGACTACGCAAAAGGCTCGTTAGAGCATGTTCAGGCATACATCCAAAAAGCGCGCGCAGCAAACATTCCAGTTTTCATTGACCCTAAAGGTGCGGATTTTGAACGCTACCGCGGCGCGACACTCTTAACACCAAACATGAAAGAGTTTGAAGATGTCGTTGGCAAAGTAAAATCAGACCAAGAGCTGGTTGAAAAAGCACTTCAGCTTGTTGAAGAGTTTGATTTTGAAGCGCTACTGGTTACGCGTAGTGAAAACGGCATGACGTTGATCCGCCGTGGTCAGGAGCCATTCCACCTTCCGACTCAAGCGAAAGAAGTGTACGACGTGACAGGTGCTGGTGACACGGTGATTTCTGTACTTGCAGCTTCAGTTGCGGCGGGTAAATCCTTCGAAGAAGCGTGTGCACTAGCGAATGCGGCGGCAGGCGTTGTTGTTGGCAAGCTTGGTACCTCGACCTTGTCTGAAATTGAACTGGCAGAAGCGGTACATGGCAGCCAAGACACGGATTACGGTGTGATTTCAGAAAAAGCGCTGATTGAAGCAGTGAAAAAAGCCCGTGCACGTGGCGAGAAAGTCGTTATGACAAACGGCTGCTTTGATATTCTTCACGCTGGGCATGTGTCTTACTTAAACCATGCTGCTGAACTTGGTGATCGCCTGATTGTTGCGGTGAATACCGATGAATCAGTGAAGCGTCTTAAAGGGCCTGGTCGTCCTGTGAACCCAACCGATCGCCGCATGGCGGTATTGGCAGGTTTGGGCGCTGTGGATTGGGTAGTACCATTTAGTGAAGATACGCCGCAACGTTTGATCTCGGAAGTTCTGCCAAGCTTGCTAGTAAAAGGTGGTGACTACAAACCAGAAGAAATTGCTGGTGGTAAAGAAGTCATTGCTGCAGGTGGCGAAGTTCGTGTATTGAACTTTGAGGATGGGTGCTCAACCAGTGAAATCATCAATGCAATCAAAGGCGGTAAGGGCTAAGCCTACGACTTGTTGGCATTGAAACGCTATTTGTTTGTAAAAGGTCGCCAAGTGCGGCCTTTTTGATACTTGATGTTCTGAGATACTTTTCGTCTCTTAACGGCAAGCAATAAAAAACGCCAGCTGATAAATCAACTGGCGTTTTTATTTATTGAGAACTGAAGTATTCAGTCAGCAATTATTTTGCTGCTTTCAAACCTGCATCAACGTCTAAGATGTCTTGTTCGCTTAGCGTACCAACGGCTTGGCGTAGCTGAAGAACACTTAAGATGTAGTCGTAACGAGCGTTCGATAGGTTTTTATTCGCATCGTATAGACGACGAGTTGCGTCTAGCACGTCAACGATAGTACGAGTACCCACATCAAAACCTGCTTCTGTTGCTTCTAGTGCAGAGCGCGCAGAAATAACGGCTTGCTCATAAGCACGTAGTGCGCCGATAGAGGCGTTAATGTTGTTGTTTTGTGCGCGAACATCTTTTACTACGCTACGGTATTGTGCTTCAAGATCTTCACTTGCAGCCACGTACGCGTATTCAGCCTGTTTGGTTTGAGAGGTGACGTTACCACCTGTGTATAGCGGCACCGCAAGGTTCACACCGATATTGAAGTTGTCTGTGGTGTTGTCACGAGAGCTATGAGACGTATCACCGTAGTTGTAACCACCGTCTAGAGACAGCGTTGGTAGATGACCAGAACTTGCTAGTGAAATATTGTCACGTGCGATATCTTGAAGAATACGTGAAGATAGCAAGGTCAGGTTTTTGGTTTTTGCTTCGTCAATTAGTGATTCAGCAGGCACGGTCGATGGACTAGCAGTGAAGCGGCGAGTGTCCAAGATGTTGAGATCTTTGTGCTCTTGACCGGTGATTTCACGTAATGACTCGTAGCTGTTAGTCAGTGCGTTTTCTGCTAACACCTCATCCGCCAGTACTTGGTCGTACTGAGCTTGCGCGTCGTGTACGTCAGTGATCGCAGATAAACCTACTTCAAAACGCTGTTTTGTTTGCTCTAGTTGACGACCCACTGCGGCTTTTTCTGCACGGACGAAGACAAGGTTGTCTTGTGCGCGTAGAACTTCAAAATACGCTTGTGAAACACGAAGAATTAGTGCTTGTTGAGTCGCAGCGTAAGTTGCGTCTGCTTGACGAGCACTTTTCTCAGCGGTATCTAGCGAGATCCAAGATGCGCGGTTGTAAAGTGCTTGTGAAAAGCTAACACCAGCGGTTAGAGCGTTGGCATCGTTTGATACGTCATTGACTAGATTTGAGTCGTATTCAGTATCGCCACGAGTTAAGTTGTAACCTGCTGTTAGGTTAATTTGTGGTAATAGAGCACTACGGCTTGAGGTGATTGCTTCGAAAGCTTGGTCACGTTGTGCTGCTACACTGAGCAATTGTGGATCATTTTGTTTTGCTAAGTCGTAGATTTCAGCCAAAGAGTCTGCGAACGCAGACGTACTCATGCTACCTAGCGCTGCACTGATAAATAGTGGAAGCAATTTTTTCATTTTCTATTCCCGCGGTCAATAGATTGGTTAATTCTCAGTAGTTTAACTCAATTTGCACGATATTTACTCTAAAGTTTGCACTTTTTTACACGTAATTATCCAGTTGTGCAATAAATTTTCACCAAAGACTTAAATTAATTTGTAACTATTGTACAAAAAGTTGAGCCAAGTCCTTTGAGCAAGCGAATAACAATGAGTAAACTACAAGATTCACTCAGAGAGGTGTCGAATGCAACAGTGTGACAAACAACAAAAGGATTTTACTTCGCAAGATGTAAAAGTCATCTCGAAAGAAACCTTATTTGAAGGCTTTTTCAAAATGGTGAAATATCGCTTTCAGCATAAGCTATTTGCTGGAGGTTGGAGCGAGGTTGTCGAACGAGAAATGTTCGAGCGTGGTCATGCTGCAGCGATGCTTCCTTATGATCCAAATACGGATCAAGTGGTTATCATTGAACAGATTCGAGTAGGAGCCTTAGAGCATCAACACCCATGGCAGCTAGAGATTGTCGCGGGTATGATTGACCGTGATGAATCAGCTGAAGCCGTCATTCGCCGAGAAGCTGTCGAAGAGGCGGGGATACAAGTGGGGCGTGTTGCGCCAGTCACCTCTTATTATCCTTCTGCTGGCGGTTGCTCGGAAAAGTTGGACGTATTTGTTGGTGAAGTGGACGCATCTAAAGCGCACGGCATTCATGGTTTAGACTATGAGAATGAAGATATTCGCGTACATGTTTTGAGTCGTGAGCAAGCATATCAATGGGTGAAAGACGGAAAATTTGAAAATGGTGCGTCGATTATTGCGTTGCAATGGTTGCAATTAAACCATCGAGAGTTGAAGTCACAGTGGGGGCAACCCCAAATGGTGGAGAGTAAGTAATGGCACAAGTGGCTGAAAAACAGAGGTATCATGTTGATTTAGCGGGTCTAATGAGAACCTATGAGACCAACTACGCTAAATTGAACGCCTTATTGCCTGCTTCTGCCGAAGTTGGGGATGTACGCTGCTATCAAGCGGCGAACATGGTTTACCAACTGACCGTGAATGAAATCACAAAATACACCACAGTTGTTGAGATATGTCAGAGTGATGAAACGCCAGTGTTTCCTTTACCGACGATGTCTGTCAGGCTTTATCACGATGCGAGAGTAGCCGAAGTATGCTCAAGCGGAGAGTTCTCTCGCATAAAAGCTAAGTATGATTATCCCAACGACCAACTGATGCAGAAAGATGAAAAGCATCAACTAAACACATTCCTCGGTGAATGGCTGACGTTTTGTTTACGAAGTGGTATCAGTAGAACACCACTTGCCTTCAATTGATCGTCACGTCACGAAAGGAAAATAACAAATAACGATATAGTGGACGAATCAGGTTTTCATTTTGCAATCATCTAGTGACAGCATCAAACTTTTACAAATTACGGATACTCATCTGTTTGCTGCCGATGAGGGAAGTTTGCTGAGCGTAAAAACGGCCGATAGCTTTAACGCTGTTGTTGCTGATGTTTTACGCCGCAACGTGACGTTTGATTACATCTTGGCGACAGGGGATATTTCCCAAGACCATAGTGCAGAATCTTACCAGCGCTTTGCCGAAGGCATTGAACCGCTAGAGAAAGACTGCTTTTGGCTGCCTGGTAATCATGACTACAAGCCCAATATGGGCAGTGTATTACCTTCGCAACAAATCAAAGCGGCAGAGCATGTATTGCTTGGCGCGCATTGGCAGTTGGTTCTTTTAGACTCGCAAGTTGTTGGCGTTCCCCACGGACGCTTGAGTGATCAGCAGTTAGCGTTACTCGAAGAAAAGTTAGCAGAACACCCAGAAAGGCACACACTTGTGTTGCTGCATCACCATCCATTATTGGTGGGAAGCGCCTGGCTTGATCAACATACCTTAAAAGATGCCGAAGCGTTCTGGCAAGTTGTCGATCGTTTTGATAACGTGAAGGGCATTCTCTGTGGTCATGTTCATCAAGACATGAATGTGCTTCATAATGGTATTCGAGTGATGGCAACACCCTCGACGTGTGTTCAGTTTAAGCCCAACTCGGATGATTTTGCCCTCGATACGACTTCGCCTGGTTGGCGTGAACTGCAGTTGCACGCTTGTGGTGAGATTACGACCCAAGTGGGTCGACTTCCTGACGGCCAGTTCCAACCAGACTTCTCTTCTAACGGATACTAACGCGCCCGAGCTCTATGTTCGGGCTCGCTTTTTTGTGCGAGATATCTATGAGTAAACCTTCACTTCTTCTGTATATCCATGGTTTTAACAGCTCCCCACTCTCAATGAAAGCCAATGTGATGAGAGCATACTGCGAGCAGCATCGTCCTGATATCAAAGTGATTGTTCCCCAGTTACCTTGTTATCCTCAACAAGCGGCGAAAATGTTGTTGGATATCATCGAGCAATATAAAGACGACTATAACATTGGTCTGGTGGGCAGCTCATTAGGCGGCTTTATGTCAATGTGGCTAAATGACAAGTTTGGATTTAAAGCGGTTGTGGTCAACCCCGCGGTTAAGCCCTATGAGTTGTTAGTAGATTATTTGGGTGAGCAAACTAACCCTTATACGCACGAAACCTATACACTTGAAGCTTGTCATATTGACGAGTTAAAAGCTCTTGATGTACAAAGCATCGCGTCGCCACATTCTTTCTGGTTGTTACAGCAGACAGAAGATGAGGTTTTAGACTATCGACAAGCGGTAGATAAGTTTGCAGACGCTAAGCAAACAGTAGAACAAGGCGGTGATCACAGTTTTGTAGGCTTTGAGCGTTATCCTGCACAGATTATCGAATTTCTAGAACTGTAATTCGAAAGCGATTGGAAAAGGCTCATAGTTTTTATTGATATATCCAACCGTTTCTTGACATGGGCGGTATGCTTTCCGACTATGTTTTGCCAAAAGATCTTAAGGGTCGAGGACCCTGGCTACTTTGTTATGCATCATGTTTACAAGCACTTAGTGATGTGAACAGGGTGGCTTTTTCGTTTCCTGAGTATGGGTTCACCCATTGGTGATATTCAGGCAACAAGTAAACTTTGAGAATAATTCCGTATTATGACTGAACAATATAATGCTGGTGCCATTGAAGTACTGAATGGCTTAGAGCCAGTACGTCGCCGACCAGGGATGTATACGGATACAGCGCGCCCAAACCATTTGGGCCAAGAAGTTATCGACAACAGTGTCGATGAAGCGCTAGCCGGACATGCCTCAAAAGTACAAGTCATCCTACATGCCGACCAATCACTAGAAGTGATCGATGATGGTCGAGGCATGCCTGTTGATATCCACCCAGAAGAGAAAGTGTCAGGCGTAGAGTTAATCCTATGCAAGCTGCACGCAGGTGGTAAGTTCTCTAACAAAAACTACCAATTCTCTGGTGGTTTGCACGGGGTAGGTATTTCGGTAGTAAACGCGTTGTCAAAACGCGTTGAAGTAACCGTTCGTCGTGATGGTCAAGTGTATGAAATTGCATTTGAGCACGGTGATAAAGTCTCTGACCTGACCGTAACCGGCACATGTGGTCGTCGCAATCGCGGTACCAGCGTGCATTTCTGGCCTGATGCGAAGTACTTCGATTCGGCTAACTTCTCTGTTACGCGCCTAGTCAACAACCTGCGCGCAAAAGCGGTTTTGTGCCCGGGTCTAGAGATTACATTAACCGACAAAGTTAATGGTAAAGACTATAAGTGGTACTACGAAGACGGTCTTAAAGACTATCTTGCGGAAGGCGTAAAAGGCTACCCAGTTATTCCTGAAGAACCATTTACTGGTGAGTTCTTGGCGGATACCGAAGCGGCAAACTGGGCGGTAATTTGGCAGCCAGAAGGTGGTGAGATGATCACCGAAAGCTACGTTAACCTGATCCCAACCGCTCAAGGTGGTACGCACGTTAATGGTCTACGCCAAGGCTTGTTAGAAGCGATGCGCGAATTCTGTGAGTTCCGTAATCTATTACCTCGTGGCGTGAAGCTAACGGGTGATGACGTTTTCGACCGCTGTTCTTACGTGTTGTCGGTTAAAATTCAAGATCCGCAATTTGCAGGCCAGACCAAAGAACGTCTGTCTTCTCGTCAAACCGCGGCATTTGTCTCTGGCGTAGTCAAAGATGCGTTCAGTCTTTGGTTGAACGAAAAGCCTCAGCTAGCAGAGCAATTGGCAGAAGTCTGTATCGCTAACGCGCACCGTCGTATGCGTGCAGCGAAAAAAGTCGTACGTAAGAAAGTGGCGTCCGGCCCGGCACTGCCAGGCAAGTTGACCGACTGTTCAGCACAGGACTTAAGTCGCACTGAAATCTTCTTTGTGGAGGGGGACTCTGCGGGTGGCTCGGCAAAACAGGCACGTGACCGTGAATTCCAAGCCGTGATGCCACTGCGTGGTAAGATCTTGAACACGTGGGAAGTCTCTGCCGATCAAGTTCTTGCGTCTCAAGAAGTACACGATATCTCAGTGGCTTTGGGGATTGATCCTGACAGCGATAACCTTGAGGGGTTGCGCTACGGTAAGATCTGTATCCTTGCCGATGCGGACTCGGATGGTCTTCACATCGCAACGCTGCTTTGTGCTCTATTTACTCGTCACTTCCGCGCACTAGTGGAAGCGGGTCATATCTATGTGGCGATGCCACCTCTGTATCGAATCGATTGCGGGAAAGAAGTGTTCTACGCCCTCGATGACGATGAAAAAGATGGCATCTTAGAGCGCTTGTCGAAGAAGAAAGCCAAAATCAACGTGCAACGATTCAAAGGTCTGGGTGAGATGAACCCACTTCAGTTGCGTGAAACCACCATGGATCCGAACACGCGTCGCTTAGTGCAGTTAACCATTGACGACTCTACGGCGACCATGGAAATGATGGACATGCTGCTAGGTAAAAAGCGTGCAGATGACCGTCGTTCTTGGCTACAAAACAACGGCGACTTGGCAGAGGTGTAACGGATGTCTACAGAAATTACCTACGATGGCGTCGAACAATTGCCAATGCGCAAGTTCACTGAAGACGCTTATCTGAACTACTCGATGTACGTTATCATGGACCGCGCCTTGCCATACATTGGTGATGGCTTAAAGCCGGTTCAACGACGCATCATTTATGCGATGTCAGAGCTTGGTCTCTCTGCATCAGCAAAATACAAAAAATCTGCACGTACCGTTGGTGACGTGCTAGGTAAATACCATCCGCACGGTGATTCAGCGTGTTACGAAGCGATGGTATTGATGGCTCAGCCATTCTCTTACCGCTATCCATTAGTGGATGGCCAAGGTAACTGGGGTGCGCCAGATGACCCGAAATCATTCGCGGCAATGCGTTATACCGAAGCAAAACTGTCTAAGTTTGCTGAAGTATTGCTAGGCGAACTGGGCCAGGGTACGGTTGAATGGCAACCTAACTTTGATGGCACAATGAAAGAGCCACAAATGTTGCCAGCACGTCTGCCTCATATCCTGCTTAACGGTGTAACCGGTATTGCGGTTGGTATGGCAACAGATATCCCACCGCATAACGTTCGTGAAATCGCAGATGCGACTATTCATTTGATCGACAACCCGAAAGCAGAACTGCCGGACGTGATGCAATATGTTAAAGGTCCGGATTACCCAACAGAAGCAGAAATCATCTCGCCGCAAGCGGATATTGAGAAGATTTACCGCAACGGTCGCGGCAGCATCAAGATGCGCGCGGTGTGGCACAAAGAAGGTTCTGATATCGTTATCACCTCTCTGCCACACCAAGTATCGGGTGCAAAACTGCTTGAGCAAATCGCTAACCAGATGCGAGCGAAGAAGCTGCCAATGGTTGACGATCTTCGTGACGAGTCGGATCACGAGAACCCAACGCGTATCGTTGTGGTACCTAAGTCAAACCGAGTTGATTGTGATTTGTTGATGAACCACTTGTTCGCATCAACGGATCTTGAGCGCAGCTACCGCGTTAACTTGAACATGATTGGTTTGGATAATCGTCCTCAAGTTAAAGGTCTGGTGCAAATTCTGTCAGAGTGGATTGAGTTCCGTCGCACGACCGTACGTCGCCGTCTACAACACCGCCTAGATAAAGTCATGGCTCGCTTACACATTTTGGAAGGTTTGCTGGTTGCTTACCTAAACCTAGATGAAGTGATTGAGATCATCCGTACTGAAGATGATCCTAAAGCGGTATTGATGGCACGTTTTGGTATTACCGATATCCAAGCGGATGCGATTCTAGACACCAAACTTCGTCACCTAGCCAAACTAGAAGAGATGAAGATCCGTGGTGAGCAAGACGAGCTAGAGAAAGAGCGTGAGAAGCTAGAACAGCTACTCGGTTCTGAGCGTCGTCTAAACACACTACTGAAAAAAGAAATCAAAGCGGATGCTGAGAAATACGGTGATGACCGTCGATCTCCATTGGTTGAGCGTGCAGAGGCAAAAGCGCTTACTGAACGTGATCTTGTTCCAAGCGAACCAATCACGGTTGTGCTTTCTGAGAAAGGTTGGATTCGTCACGCGAAAGGCCATGACGTGGATGCAGAAGGCTTGAACTATAAGTCGGGTGATAAGTATTTAGCGCATGCTCGAGGTAAGAGTAATCAGCCAGCGGTATTCCTAGGTAGTGACGGTCGAAGTTACTCTCTGGAATCGCACTCACTGCCTTCTGCTCGTAGTCAAGGTGAGCCGATTACCGGTCGTTTGAATATTACGGCTGGTAGCAGTATTCGCCAAGTGATCATGAGTGAAGAAGATCAGCTGTGGCTGGTGGGCTCTGATGCAGGTTACGGCTTTGTATGTAAAGGCGCTGACTTGCTGTCTAAAAACCGCAGTGGTAAAGCGCTGGTCACTTTGCCGGCTAACTCTGAGGTCATGACGCCAAAAGCGATTGAAGATTTAGATTCTGATGAAATCTTAGCAATTACTAACCAAGGTCGCATGCTGCTGTTCCCAATCAAAGACCTGCCACAACTGGCGAAAGGTAAAGGGAATAAGATCATCAACATTCCTGCTGCTAAAGCAAAAGAGCGAGAAGAAGTACTATCTCACTTAATGTCTTTACCAAAAGGTGCATCGTTAACGCTGTACGCGGGTAAGCGAAAGTTGGGTCTTAAACCGTCTGACCTTGATAACTTCCGTGGCGAACGTGGTCGCCGAGGTGGGTTATTACCAAGAGGTTTGCAGCGAGTCACTCGCATTGAAGTTGAGCTGGATGATTCCGATACGACGGAAGCACCGAGCGATAGCGAGTAACGCACAAATAAAAAATCCCAGCCAWTGGCTGGGATTTTTTATGCTTCTTGCTTGTCTTCGGCAATGGTGACTTTCAAGCTCATCTCTTTTCCTTTACGAATGATGCCGACGTCCACGGTGGTGCCAGGACGTAAATCGGTGACGATATCCATGACGCTCTGACGCCCTTGCACTTTATTGCCATCAATACTGATAATGATGTCCTGCTTTTGGAAGCCTGCTGCATTGGCTGGACCATTTGGATCAATACCAAGCACGACAATACCACCTATGTGTTCATTTCCAAGTAGGCGAGCAGTGACCGCATTAATGTCTTGGCCGTCGATACCAATATAGCCACGAATCACGCGACCATCAGCGATGATTTTCTGCATGATCTTGCTGGCTAGTGGCGCAGGGATCGCAAAGGAAATACCGTAAGTTTCTAAATCGGTCGCTTGCTGGAAAGAGGCGGTATTGATGCCGACGAGCTCACCTTGAGTATTCACTAGGGCGCCACCAGAGTTCCCCTCATTGATGGCGGCATCGGTTTGAATAAATGCTTGGCGACCGTCGCTAATAGATGAGCGTCCTGTTGCTGAAATAATACCGAACGTTGTGGTTTGCCCAAGGTTGTATGGGTTACCGATGGCTAGGACCACATCACCAACTTGTGGTTTGTAATTAGAGTTAAGAGGAATAACAGGTAAATTCGAACCTTCGACACGAAGTACGGCAATGTCTGTGCGTTTATCCGTGCCAACTAGCTGAGCTGCCGCGGCTCTACCGTCTTGTAATGCGACAACAATTTGGTCTGCTTGAGCAACCACATGGTAGTTGGTAATGATGTAGCCTTTCTCACTGACAATAACACCTGAACCCAGACCTTGAGTCGAGAGTTTACTGCGATCATTTTCAACATATTTACGGCTGTAGATGTTTACTACGGCAGGTGCTGCTCTTCGCACCGCCTGATTAAATGTCAACTCAACGGACGCGATATTAACAGGTTGCGGATCTAGCGCGGCAGGAATTACGTTGTGGCGCAAAGATGGCACCGCCAGTAATACCACTGCGGCAGTAGCCAAGCCTAAAAAGACAGAACGTAATAAAAAGCTGAGCATATCCTCTCCATGCATGAGCGCCAAAATGGCATAGAAGATGAAGAATAGCATTACATTGAAAAATAACAAAAGGGCAGCACGGAATCGTGCTGCCCTTTTCATTAGCTATTGAGCGATAAGGAAAAGTATTCGAGGCTTATTACTCGGTGCTATGCATCGAAAACCTTATTTCCTATCACTTTGAAAGTGACTAACGAATAACAAGATAAATAGTACGTTCGCCACGCTGAATATTCAGAGCCAATACGCCTTTGTGTTTATCCACGATTGCACGAAGCTCAGCAAGGTTTTTCACGCGCTGGCGGTTCACACCGATAATGATGTCTCCTTGTTGTAATTGATATTGAGCGGCCGGAGAGTTATCTGCAACGCTCGATACTTTAACGCCTTGAATTGCATCACTTGGTGTCGTATTGCTTAATTCCGCACCCTTGAGCCCTTCGTGTAATGTTTCGGCTTTGGCTTTCATATTTGTAGATTCGCCAAGCGTTACATCAAAGGTTTTATTCTTACCATCTCGAACCACACCTAATGTGATTTCTTTTCCTGCGCCCAGCGTTGCCACTTTTGCGCGGAGCTCTGAGAAAGTATTAATCGCTTTGCCGTTTACCGATACAATTACATCACCGGCTTTCAATCCAGCTTTATCGGCTGCGCTGTCTGGTACGACTTGACCAATAAAGGCCCCTTTACTTGACTCGTAACCTAATGCATCAGCCAGCTCAGAGGTTACTTCACCGCCCTGTACACCCAACATGCCGCGTTTGACTTCACCAAACTCTAGAATTTGCTCGGTGAGGTTTTTCATCATGTTGGACGGAATCGCAAAGCCAATCCCCACGTTACCGCCGTTAGGGCCTAAAATCGCAGTATTAATACCGATCAGCTCACCATTAAGGTTGACCAATGCACCACCAGAGTTACCGCTGTTAATTGCGGCATCGGTTTGGATGAAGTTTTCGAAGTTTTCAACGTTTAAGCCACTACGGCCTAACGCTGAGACGATGCCCGACGTCACGGTTTGACCAAGTCCGAATGGGTTACCAATCGCAACCGTAAAGTCACCTACGCGAAGTTTATCGGAATCTGCGACTTTAATTTGCGTTAAGTTTTTCGCTTTTTCTAATTTAAGCAACGCAACATCGGCCATCTCATCTCCGCCAACGAGCGTAGCGTCATACTCGCGACCATCATAGAGGCGAACTCGAATCTCTTCCGCGCCCTTGATTACGTGGTAGTTAGTGACGATATGCCCTTTTTTCGCATCAATAATGACACCAGAACCTAAACCTCTGAACGGGCGCTCGCGCCTTTGCTCCATCGGAAAGTCCGGTCCAAAGAAGAATTGAAATTGTTCGGGAATACGGCTGGTTTGTACTTGTTTGCCTTCTACAGCAATACTCACAACAGCAGGGGTTACTTTCTCAAGCATGGGCGCCAAGCTAGGTAACTGTTGGCCATCCACATTTAAAGGTAATGCGGCGGTGGCTTGAACTGGCGCAATAATAGAGCCCAAACTCAGAGATAGAACGGTGAGCGCAAGCAGTGGTTTTTTCATCCAATAACTCCTCTTGAAACATGTCTGCCAAAAAGAAATATCCGAACGGCTAGTTCACTTTGTTAATAACTAATATAGGGCCTAGTTCGGATAATCAAAGGGGGAGGCAGTTCACATCCAAGTTAGAGCAAAGGTAAGGAGAAAAAGTTCAAAAAAGGGCCGATACAAATGTATCGGCCCTAGTAGGTAGAGGTAAGAGAAGATTATGATGCTTTTGCGGTTACCGCTTCGGGAGCATTAATGATTTCTTTCTCTTGATCCTTTAAAAGACCCGTTGCGCCATTGGCGTAGTCTTTTGGCTGTTCGTTAAACTCTGGTTGATCTTCTGCAATAGCTTCAGAAGACATTGCCGTTTTCTTATCAAACGGGTTGTCTTGCTCTGGCAAGTTTGGCAAAAGCTCAGAAGAGGTCTTAGCCATATGTTGGTACAGCTTGGTGTAATCTTTACCTAGTGTATCCAACATTTCTGCGGTTTGTGCAAAATGATCGACGAGCTCTTGACGTTGTTGCTCTAGTTCAAACTTGGCCGCTTCAAGTTCTTTCTGCACAGACTTTTGTTTCTTGTATTCAGGGGTGGTTAGTCTACTAATGACTACGCCTACGATTGTACCGACCAGCAAACCCACAATGGCATAAATCCAAGGCATAACTGCTCCTTATAGTTGTTTTAACAAGTCTTTTACTACTTAGTTACACGCGGTGCTAGTCCATGTTACTATGGCTTGAACAGCCGATAAAGAAAAATAGCAGTATGTCTTCGGGGACTGATAACTACTTCTCTCTATTCTCAAAGTTGACCCCGAGGTAACCCTTTTCCCAGTACCTCTATACGACTTAATACGATGACACCACTACAACAATATCAAAAAGACATAGCAGAACACGGGTTTCAGCGTGATGAAGCTCAGTATCAAGCGGTCGTTGCATTAGATAAGCTTTACCATGCTATCGTTGAATTTCAGTCAGCTCCTGTGCCCCAGCTTTCCAAATGGCAAAAGCTCATGGGAAAAAAAATCGACATGCCTGAGCCCCCAAAAGGTCTTTACTTTTGGGGAGGAGTCGGACGCGGTAAAACGTACCTCATGGATGCGTTTTTTGATGCTTTACCAACCCAAAGAAAAATGCGCGTACACTTTCACCGCTTCATGTATCGAGTACATGATGAGTTGAAGCTGTTAGGTGATGTCGAAAATCCGCTAGCAAAAGTAGCGGATAAATTCAAAGAAGAAGCGGATGTGGTTTGCTTTGATGAATTTTTTGTCTCTGACATTACGGATGCGATGATCCTTGCAACGTTACTCCAAGAGATGTTCAAGCGGCAGATGATCCTAGTCGCGACTTCAAACATCGAACCGCAGAACTTATATCGTAATGGCTTACAAAGAGCGCGCTTTTTGCCTGCAATTGATATGATTTTGGCACGCTGTGACGTGTTGAATGTTGATAGTGGCGTTGATTATCGCTTAAGAACGCTTGAACAGGCCGAAATATACCATTATCCACTTGATGAACAGGCCAACATTAACCTCAACAAGTATTATCAGCAGCTGACGGGCGAACGTCAGATCGTCGCTCATCAAATCGAAGTTAATCACCGTCAGCTTGAGGTAATTGAAGCGAGTGATGGGGTTCTGCATGCGTCTTTTGCTCAGTTATGCCAAACCGCTCGCAGTCAAAATGACTACATTGAGCTGTCCCGAATTTATCACACGGTATTATTGGCGGACGTTCAACAGATGAACCGAAAAATAGATGACGCTGCGAGGCGTTTTATTGCACTGGTCGATGAGTTTTACGAGCGCAATGTGAAGTTGATTATTTCTGCTGAAGTACCAATGGAAGACTTATATACTGAGGGGCAGCTCGAGTTTGAATTTAAGCGCTGTTTGTCTCGGCTCACTGAGATGCAAAGTCATGAGTACCTCGCGCGTGAGCATTTGGCCTAAATCTAGTGTGTTCTTAAAAAGTGAAGAAAAAATTAGTGATTTGGCGCAAAAAAAGGTGATTTTTTCTTCGCTCTTCTCTATAATCCTGCGACCCACCGTTACTGCAGACCGGATTATCGAAGTTATTTCGAAATTGAAGGTCGAGAGTACCAACGACTCGAAGGGGTGATGACTGGGCTCTTAGACAGTGTGGGAGCACCAGAACGGTGTTCCTTAAAGTTTAAATTTTAATTAACGGGTTATTATTAGCATGAAAACTTTCGTTGCTAAACCAGAAACTGTAAAACGCGACTGGTACGTTGTAGACGCTGAAGGTAAAACTCTTGGTCGTCTAGCAAGTGAAATTGCATCTCGCCTACGTGGCAAACATAAAGCTGAATACACTCCTCACGTTGACGCTGGTGACTACATCATCGTTATCAACGCTGAGAAAGTTGCTGTAACTGGTAACAAAGCTAAGAACAAAGTGTACTACCGTCACTCTGAGTTCCCAGGTGGTCTAAAATCTATCACTTTTGAAAAGTTGATCGATCGTAAACCTGAGATGGTTCTTGAGCTTGCAGTTAAAGGCATGCTTCCACGTGGTCCTCTAGGCCGTGCTATGTACCGTAAGCTTAAAGTTTACGCAGGCGCTGAGCACAACCATGTTGCTCAACAACCACAAGTACTAGACATCTAATTGGGGATTTCGAAAATGGCAGAGAATCAATACTACGGCACTGGCCGTCGCAAAAGCTCAGCTGCACGTGTTTTTATTAAACCAGGCAGCGGCAACATTGTAGTAAACAAGCGTAACCTTGACGAATACTTCGGTCGTCCAACAGCTCGCATGGTTGTACAACAACCTCTAGAACTTGTTGAACTAACTGAAAAGCTAGACCTTTACGTAACAGTTAAAGGCGGCGGTATTTCTGGTCAAGCTGGTGCTATCCGTCACGGTATCACTCGCGCGCTTATGGAATACGATGAGTCTCTACGTCCTGCTCTACGCGCAGCTGGCTACGTTACTCGTGACGCTCGTTGCGTTGAACGTAAGAAAGTTGGTCTACGTAAAGCACGTCGTCGTCCACAGTTCTCTAAGCGTTAATTTCCTCTTATTGGAAATTCTGCTTTTCAGAGTTATTCTGGAAACTGTGTACCAAAAGCTCGGCTCTATGCCGGGCTTTTTTGTTTTTAAAGAAATAATACCTGCCTATCAATATCCATTTGTATTCACTTATAACTAGGCTCAGAGTAAGGCTTCTTCCTTACCATACGTCATAAGCTTATTTATCTGCTGTGGGTGCCTTTGCGTCTTAATATCCCTGCAACATGTTTTAAAATGCCTACTCGTCTTTTTTGCGTATGCGGCGTGCTACAAAAGTGAAAATACAAATAACGTAAGTTGAATGTGCATTAAGAAATATTTTGCTGTGTAATTAACTGAAAACTACCAAGATAAAAGGTTTGAATAGCTTTCAGCAGAACTTCCATGTTGTGCTTTCTTGTTACAAATCACATCAATTTTTTATAATTCTGCCGCTTTTGTGACGACGCGAGCGATTTGCCTCACAAATGTTACAAAAAGGTAGCTTTATCTTGTCAAAAAGTAGGGTTTTCTTTATCATTTCCCTCCAATAAATAGAACTAAATTCATTATTTGTTAGCCATGCTCTTATAAGCGGAATAATAACGATCCAAAGGGAGCAAATGGGAGAATGTTTGGATGAGCAACGCGCCTTTAAATAACGGTCGCAGGCGTTTTCTAACCGCTACAACGGCAGTTGTTGGTGGGTTAGGGGCAGTCGCCGTCGCCGTGCCTTTTATCAAATCATGGAATCCGAGTGCTAAAGCCAAAGCGGCAGGTGCACCGGTGGAAGTGGATATAAGTAAAATTGAACCAGGTCAACTGGTTCGTGTCGAGTGGCAGGGGAAACCTGTATGGATTGTTCGCCGCACTCAAAGCGTTCTAGATAACTTAAAAACGATCGGCGATAAGCTTCGTGATCCGCAATCTGAAATGGAACAGCAGCCTGAGTACGCTCAGAATGAGTTTCGTTCGATTAAGGAAGAGTTTTTTGTCGCTGTTGGTTTCTGTACTCACCTAGGTTGTTCACCAACCTATCTACCAGACTCTTTCTCAGAGCAGGTCCAGGGCGTAAGATCTGGCTTCTTCTGTCCTTGTCATGGTTCTAAGTTCGATATGGCTGGTCGAGTGTTCCAAGGGGTACCTGCTCCATTGAACCTTGTCGTTCCTAAGCACATGTATTTGAGCGACACCAAGCTCATTGTGGGTGTTGATGAGGGGGATGCATAATGCAAGCAATGTTAGACTGGGTTGAAAAGCGTATTCCTGCAATGAATGCTTATAAAAAGCATTTGTCTGAATACCCAATGCCTAAGAACTTCAACTTTTGGTACCTTTTCGGTTCTCTGGCGATGCTGGTTCTGGTTAACCAAATCCTAACGGGTATCTGGCTAACGATGAACTACGTTCCTTCTGGTGACGGTGCGTTTGCTTCTATCGAGTACATCATGCGTGATGTAGAGTACGGTTGGCTTCTACGTTACATGCACTCAACTGGCGCATCTGCGTTTTTCGTTGTTGTGTACTTGCACATGTTCCGTGGCCTGATCTACGGCTCATACCAAAAACCTCGTGAACTACTGTGGATCTTCGGTATGTTGATCTTCCTCGTTCTAATGGCTGAAGCATTCATGGGTTACCTACTGCCATGGGGTCAGATGTCATACTGGGGTGCGCAGGTAATCATTTCTTTGTTTGGTGCGATTCCTGTTATCGGTGATGACCTAACGCTTTGGATCCGTGGTGACTACATCATCTCTGGTGCAACGTTAAACCGTTTCTTCGCACTACACGTTATTGCACTGCCTATCGTTCTACTTCTTCTTGTGGTTCTGCACGTATTGGCGCTGCACGAAGTCGGCTCAAACAACCCTGATGGTATCGAAACTAAGCTACCAAAAGGTTCAATGGGCGATGATTACAAGACACAGTTCAAGTTCCACGATTACTACACGAAGAAATACGACATTATCGACTCTATTCCTTTCCACCCATACGGTACGGTTAAGGACTTGGTTGGTGTGGCTGGTTTCTTGTTCTTCTTCTGTTACGTGCTGTTCTTTAACCCAGAAATGGGAGGATACTTCCTTGAACCGCCTAACTTTGAAGCGGCCAACCCACTGAAGACACCAGAGCACATTGCTCCGGTATGGTACTTCACGCCGTTTTACGCAATCTTACGTGCGGTTCCAGACAAACTATTAGGTGTTATCCTAATGGGTGCGTCAATTGCAGTGCTGTTTGTTCTACCTTGGTTGGATCGCTGTAAAGTTCGTTCATACCGTTACCGTAGCAAACTTCATCTGTTGAATATTGTACAGTTCACTATCGCCTTTATCGCTCTGGGTATTTTAGGTGCGTTACCTGCAACACCAACGTACACACTACTATCTCAGATCTTTAGCTTGTGTTACTTCATGTTCTTTGTGTTGCTGTTCTTCTACAGCAAAAATGAAGCAACCAAACCATTACCAGAGAGGGTGACATTCAAATGAAGAAGTGGATTGTAATTCTATTTGCGATGTTGCCATCACTAGCGATGGCAGCTGGGGCCAATGTTCCGCTGGATAAAGCGAATGTTGACCTAACGGATAAAGCTTCGCTACAAAACGGTGCGAAGTTGTTCATGAACTACTGTTTTGCTTGTCACTCAACGCAGTATCAGCGTTATGAGCGTGTAGCAACAGACTTGGAAATTCCAACAGACTTAATGAAAGAAAACCTGATTTTCAATCCTGAAGCGAAAATCGGTGATCTAATGGTCAACGCAATGCCACCGAAGCAAGCGGCAAACTGGTTTGGTGCTCCACCACCAGATCTTACGTTGGTTGCACGAGTTCGTGGTGCTGATTGGTTATACACTTACTTACGCTCTTTCTATGTTGATCCATCTCGTCCATTCGGCGTGAACAACATTGTCTTCCCGAGTGTTGGTATGCCACATGTGCTCGAAGAGCTACAAGGTATCCCGACGCCGATTTACGATACGAAAATCGTAGATGGCGAAGAAGTACAAGTTGTTGTTGGTACTGAAACAGACGGTACGGGGGAGCTGAGCGAAGGCGAATACGACAAAGCGGTTGGCGACCTAGTGAACTTCTTGGTTTATTCAGGTGACCCAGTACAGCTTGAGCGTCATGCTTTAGGTTGGTGGGTAATGGGCTTCTTAGTGCTTCTAACTATCGTTGTCGTGATGCTCAAGAAAGAGTATTGGCGCGATGTGCATTAATTGTGCTAAAATACCGTGCTAATTCCCAATTTTAATTGATGTACAATGGAGGCTTAGCCTCCATTGTTTTTATTTGTAAGTGTACTGGAGGGCTCCATGGCTGTAGCTGCCAATAAACGTTCTGTGATGACTCTTTTCTCAAGTGCATCAGATTTGTATAGCCATCAGGTTCGCATTGTACTAGCTGAAAAAGGCGTAAGTGTTGAAGTTGAGCTTGTTGACGAAGCAAACCTTCCTGCTGAGCTTGTTGAGCTAAACCCATATAAATCAGTGCCAACTCTTGTTGACCGTGAGCTAGCTCTTTACGATTCAAAAATCATCATGGAGTACTTGGACGAGCGTTTCCCTCATCCACCTCTAATGCCGGTTTACCCTGTTGCTCGTGGCAACAGCCGCTTGATGATGTACCGTATCGAACGCAACTGGTATTCACTCGCTGAAAAAGTGATGAAAGGTAATGCAGAAGAATCAGAAAAAGCACGCACAAAGCTGCGTAATGATCTTCTGACGTTAGCGCCAATTTTTGCTGAATATGAGTACTTCATGAGCGAAGAATTCAGCTTGATCGATTGTTACCTGGCTCCACTATTGTGGCGTTTGCCTCAACTTGGTATCGATCTGGTTGGCCCTGGTTCAAAAGAAATCAAGGTGTACATGAACCGCGTATTTGAACGTGATTCGTTCCTTGCTTCTTTAACTGAAGCTGAACGTGAAATGCGCCTAGTTCGCTAAGCGATTTAGAACACGTTATGGATATTGCAAAAATGACTGCTCGCCGTCCGTATATGCTTCGTGCATTTTACGATTGGCTAGTAGACAATGACTTGACTCCTCACTTGGTGGTGGATGCAACGATGCCGGGCGTACGTGTACCGGTTGAGTTTATTCAAGATGGTCAAATTATTTTGAATATTGCACCACGTGCGGTGGGTAATCTTGAGTTAGGTAATGATGCGATTACCTTCCATGCTCGCTTTAGCGGTCGTCCACACTCAGTAATTGTGCCTGTGTATGCTGTCCAAGCTATTTATGCGCGTGAGAATGGTGCTGGTACTATGTTTGAACCAGAAGAAGCGTACACTCACATCGAAGAAGAAGCGATGACCGAGGAAGAATCATCCCCATCGTTTACAACGGTTAGCGATGAGCCTTCTGAGTTAGCCTCTGATTCGGATGCCGAAGAGGACGATGCTCCTCGACCAAAAGGCAAACCAAGCTTAAGAGTGATTAAATAATAAAAAAGCAGCGTAACGCTGCTTTTTTTCTTTTTGGTGTCTTGACGTGTTTTCAAGTGATGTTTCGCAATTACTCAATCGTAAATGCTTCGACGTTGGCTTCATTTTCCGCGTTTGTCTCACTTTCTATTGTTTGTACACCGTCACTCGGTAAGTCCACTTCAACAGGTTCCATTTCGCCATATTGGAACCCTTTAATGACTTGTTTTACGCCAGAGATATTGCGCGCGATTTCTGTCGCTCGCTCGCCTTGCTCTGGTGTGACATAACCAAACAGAAAAACGTCGCCGTCTTCGGTGATCACTTTAACCTTAACGCCATTGAGTTCAGAGTCGGTCAGCAAGGCTGATTTTACTTTGGTTGTGATCCAGCTGTCGTTGCTAATTTGAGTGACAGTGAGTGGCTCTTTTTGTTTGATTTGATTGTGTATGACTTTCACACCACTAACTTCTCGAGCTCTTCGCTCCAAAGCATGGATAAGGTCTTGCGTTGGAGCCTGACCCATAAGAACAACCGTACCGTTATAGGAGCTGGCAACCACACGAACTTCACCTTTAAACGGCGCCTTGTTACCGATCGCTGCAACTTCGAATTCGATGTTGTTGTCCTGCCAAATTTGTTTTGTACTGCGTGTGTCCGTGACAATATTTGCTGTGGTAGCAGCACCAGCGATAAACAAGCCAGCGCAACCACTTAAACTCAATGCTGTTAATAAGATAACGAGGCTACGTATCATAATTCTGACCCTCAGTCTTGGTTACTCTTCATGAGCAGGGAAAAGCACCTGGTCAATAAGATCACAAAGACAATGGAGTGTCACCATATGTACTTCGTGAATACGTGCAGTGCGGTGTGATGGAATGCGAATTTCGACGTCGTTCTCACCAAGCAGTCCTGCCATCTCACCGCCATCTTTTCCTGTTAGCGCGATAATCGTCATGTCTCGAGTTACGGCCGCTTCCATCGCTTTGATAATATTTTTGCTGTTACCGCTAGTCGACATGGCAAGCAGAATGTCGCCTGGCTGGCCAAACGCTCGTACCTGTTTTGAGAAAATTTCCTGGTAGTGGTAGTCGTTTGCAACAGCGGTCAGGGTTGTATTATCGGCTGTTAAGGCCATTGCAGGTAGGCTAGGGCGCTCAGTTTCAAAACGGTTTAAAAGACAAGAAACAAATTGTTGAGCGTTTGAAGCACTGCCGCCATTACCACAACATAAAATTTTGTTGCCATTGAGCAAGCTTGAGACCATCGCTTGGGCCGCGTGAGTAATGGCATCGGGCAGCGCCTCTGCTGCTGCGATTTGAATTTGAATACTTTCTGTAAAGCTGTCTTTAATGCTGTCTAGCATCGCTTATCCTTCAGAGATTGCGTTTTCTATCCAGTTGATATCTCGCCCATTGTCATGAATAGCGATGACATCAAACCGATAATCGATATTGTGTTTTAAGCGCTTTTGTTGGCTAAGCCAAACTTGTGCAGTTTTGATTAGCTTGCGCATTTTTGCGTGCGTTACCATTTCTGCTGCTGAGCCAAAGTGATCGTTCTTACGATATTTGACTTCAACAAACACGATAGTTTCACCTTGTTGGAAGATTAAATCAATCTCACCGACCTTGGTCAGGAAATTTTGTTCAATAAAGCGCAAGCCCTGGCGTTGCAAATAGTGCTTCGCCAGAGCTTCATATTGATTTCCGATTTGGCGCTTACTAAAGAGCCCCACGCTCAGCCCAGCTCAATTCACGCTGTACAACACAGTTGTTGTCTATACTTAAAATACCGGTTTGGCCACCGACTGAGTAACCAGGAACGACCTTCATTTGTGGAAGTTCACCGATCAATTTATATGCATCCATACCGAGTGCTTTCAAACGTTTTTCCATGTTAGATTGCTCTGACCAAAGCTCGTTCATTTCAGCGGTTACGCTAGGATCTGGGTCAATCAGCAATGGAATGTCGCTGTAGATGATGCCTGTTAGATCTTCGTATGTCGCGCCGCCACTGTTGCTACGCGAACTAGAGAAGATCTGTGGTGCTTTCGCATCAGGGTTAATCGCTACTTCGATAAACGGCTTGATCAAAGTCAGCTCAGTGCTTCTAGCTACGATATAAACCGCATCAACATCACGACGGCTACGTGGCTGTGTTTCAAGCTTAACTCGCATTAATGATTGCATCTGGGCGATACGCTGCTTGCTCTCTTGCAGGCCAAATACTTCATTGATGTCTTTTTGAAGTTGGCGCTTGTCACCAAAGTAACTTGCTGCGACTTTGTTAGAGCTGTACTTTCGCCATTCTTTGTTGAAAGCCTCAGTTACACGCTCTCCAAAGCTGCCTTTTGGTGCAAGAATAAGAGGGAAGTTGTAGCCTTCGCTGAACAAGTGTTTTGCAGCTTGTGCGGCTTCTTGTTCCGGTGATAATGCCAAGTAGCAAATATTGCTATCTGGTTGCACATCCTCGGGGATATTTAGCGCAAGGGCTGGAATGGTAGGGCCATTTGCTGAGCCATCCATGGTTGTGTGCAACAACTCCACGTTCTCTTTTTCTAGAGGGCCAACAACAAAATCGATGTTTTCATTGATCAAGCGTTGTTTAATTTGGTCAGCGTTATACGCATTGGTGTCAATCACCGTAAGTGTTGCACTAGGATCTCGATTACGATCATTCATCATCGCAAACACAAAACCATCACGAATTAATTGCGCTTGTGGCGAGAACTTACCCGTCAGCGGCAGCAATAAAGCAGTATTGTTTGGCTTCACGATATCAAGAGAGAGAATGTTTTGAATCTCTTCTGGTGTATAGATAGCAGCTGGGTGCGAAGGGTTTTCGCTTAACCAGCGCTCTAGCGTATTTTTAAGTTGGGACAGGTTGCCCGACAGCGTTTTTGCATAAACAGCCAGCTGAAGCCAGCCGTCTAGAACATCCTCATTCGGCTCTGTTTCTAATGAGGTGAGTTCATATTCTGAGTAGCTGCCAAAGTTCATCCAAATACGGCTAGAGATTTCCCTCTGCTCTGCTGACGAGGCGTATTGACCAAATGCAACCAGCTGGCGGTTTGCTTCAAACGCTTGGTTGAGGCCTTGATAAGCGTCGGCACGCATCAAGTAATAGTCTTTCCATTGCTCGTTTGGCAATTTCCACCAAGGTTTAAAGTTTAACAATTGCAGCAACTGCGAGTAATTGCCTTGCTTTTGCTGTATGGTCGCACGCGCCAGTTGCCACTCCGCTTGCTGAACTTCGGTCAACTGTTGTCGAGCCAGACGTTTGATCAACAGTTCTGCTTGATCAAACTGGTTCGCTTGAATAGCGGCTTTGGTTGCCATGATCAACCAGTCATTTTGTAAACTGCCTTCCGTGCTATCAGCTTGGATCATATAGTTCTGAACAGACTGAGTAGGCTCAAGTGTTACATCAACGCCATCAGGCTGTCTTGGACCTGAAGAACAGGCGGCGAGCGTAATTGCTAGTGCAACAGGAGTAAGTATGCGTGGTACACTGAGTCTCTTATGGTTAATCATTGCCGTGAGTTCTCTATAATTTTGTACAAAATTGTCTCTATATTAATCGTTGAAGTGATGGTAAACAAATGACAGATAAAAATAAGTTGCCGAATGAGGGGCCAACTCTCTATATCGTACCGACTCCAATCGGAAATTTAGCGGATATCACCCAACGTGCTATCGAAATTCTGTCGACGGTGGACATCATTGCTGCTGAGGATACTCGACATACGGGTAAATTACTGTCTCACTTCAATATTCAAACCAAAACTTTTGCTCTGCATGATCACAATGAACAGCAAAAAGCACAGGTTTTGGTAGAAAAGCTGCTTTCCGGTCAGTCTATCGCGTTAGTTTCTGACGCTGGTACGCCACTTATCAGCGACCCAGGATACCATTTGGTGACAAAATGTCGTCAAGCGGGCGTTAGAGTTGTGCCGCTTCCTGGTGCTTGCGCGGTCATTACGGCGTTAAGTGCATCAGGCTTGCCATCCGATCGCTTTAGCTTCGAAGGCTTTTTACCACCGAAAAGCAAAGGCCGTAAGGATAAATTCCTAGAGATTGCTTCGGTAGAGCGTACGTGTATTTTTTACGAGTCACCGCACCGTATTTTGGACTCTCTACAAGACATGTTAGACGTTCTTGGCCCAGATAGAGAAGTCGTGTTGGCGAGAGAACTAACGAAAACCTTTGAAACCATTCAAGGCATGCCATTAGGTGAGTTAATTGAGTGGGTGAAAGGTGACGATAACCAACAGCGTGGCGAAATGGTATTGTTGGTGCATGGCCATCGCGAAACCGCGGACGACTCATTGCCAGATGATGCTTTGCGTACATTAGGGATTTTAACCAAAGAGCTGCCTTTGAAAAAAGCAGCGGCTTTGGTGGCAGAAATTCATAACTTGAAGAAGAATGCGTTGTATAAGTGGGGCTTAGAAAACTTAGACTAAGCACTGCTAACGAGACACATGGTAAAGCGGGTCGATGTGAAAATATCGGCCTTTTTAGGCTCAATGTTTGATGGTTAGGTTAAAAAAACACCACTCAATGCATTCATTTCATCATATCTGTGATCTCACTAGACTCAGAGTGGATAACTCTATACAATCCGCCCTCGGAGTTGACTGGGTAGTCGCTGCTTTACTGATGTCCTTCGGGAGACTGACGTTGAAGTCCTTTGGGAGACTGACGTTGACGTCCTTCGGGAGACTGGTAAAGGGGAGGAAAGTCCGGGCTCCATAGAGCAGGGTGCCAGGTAACGCCTGGGAGGCGCAAGCCTACGACAAGTGCAGCAGAGAGAAGACCGCCGATGGCCCTAGGGCACAGGTAAGGGTGAAAGGGTGCGGTAAGAGCGCACCGGACGACTAGCAATAGTTCGTTGCAGGGTAAACTCCACCCGGAGCAAGACCAAATAGGCCTCCACATTGCGTTGCTCGCGTAAGGAGGCGGGTAGGTTGCTTGAGCCAGTGAGCGATTGCTGGCCTAGACGAATGGCTACCGCCGCGCAAGCGGAACAGAACCCGGCTTATGTGTCGACTCCAACTATTCGAGACCCATCACTACTTTTTGTAGTGATGGGTTTTTTGCATTTTATTGACGCAAACCCTGTCATTACCAATAAACTTGGCGTTAAATCACGTCTGACTTTAGACTTGAGGTGGCGATGATGTGGGAAATCAGTACACTATGGTAGGTTGATCTTTTGCTATAAGTATTCAGCATGAGAGAGCAACATATCTTAAAATCGCTTCAAGATCATTCAACGAGAAAGCTATGACCGAAACCTTCCAACATATTTCCGTGTTATTAAATGAATCCATTGATGGCTTAGCTATCAAACCAGACGGTATCTATATCGATGGAACATTTGGCCGTGGCGGTCACAGCCGGACTATTCTATCTAAACTCGGAGAAAACGGCCGACTGTACAGTATCGATCGTGACCCTCAAGCGATAGCTGAAGCAGGCAAAATCAATGATCCTCGCTTCACCATCATTCATGGTCCATTTTCTGGTATTGCTGAGTATGCTGAAGAGTATGACTTGGTTGGCAAAGTTGATGGCGTTCTACTGGATTTAGGTGTTTCTTCTCCGCAGTTAGACGACGCAGAGCGTGGCTTTAGCTTTATGAAAGACGGCCCGCTAGATATGCGTATGGACCCAACATCAGGTATTCCCGTATCTCAATGGCTAATGGAAGCTGACTTAGATGATATTACTTGGGTGATTCGTGAGTTTGGTGAAGACAAACACGCGCGCCGCATTGCCAAAGCGATTGTTGCCTACCGTGAAGACGAAGAAAATGAACCTTTGGTACGTACTGGCCAGCTCGCGAAGCTGATCTCAGATGCTGCACCCAAAAGCTTTAAAGAGAAAAAACACCCTGCGACTCGTGCGTTCCAGGCATTTCGTATTTACATCAACAGTGAGTTAGAAGAAATTGATACGGCATTAAAAGGTGCGGCAAGCATTCTGGCTCCTGAAGGTCGTTTATCTGTCATCAGTTTCCACTCTCTGGAAGACCGTATGGTCAAACGTTTTATCCGTAAAGAGAGCAAAGGACCTGAAGTGCCACACGGCATTCCAATGACTGAAGAGCAAATTCGTGCTCTTGGTAGTGCGAATATGAAAGCGGTGAGCAAAGCGATTAAGCCAAGCAAACAAGAAATTGAAATGAACCCTCGTTCGCGCAGCTCTGTGCTAAGAATTGCAGAAAAGCTTTAATTATTATGACTAAGCCCACTCCTAACCTTGCTAAGTTGATTGCAACGGATCTTATCACCGTTGGTCGCTGGCCATTACTGTTGTTGCTATTGATCGTGGCATCGGCAATGGGAGTGGTATTTGCTACCCACCATGCGCGTCAAGCGATCACCGAAAAAGATCACACTTTGGTTGAACGAGAGCGTTTAGATAGCGAATGGCGCAACCTGATGTTGGAAGAAACGGCCCTCGCGGAACACAGTCGTGTTCAAGACCTTGCCAAAAAAGAACTTGAAATGAAACGACCTGATGGCGATAAAGAAGTGGTTGTCACGCTCAAATGATTAGAAAGAAAACCAACACGAAACCAAGCAACAAGCGTAAACCTGTCGCGAAAGAAAAAAACGCTTCGGGGGATACGAAAACCGAGAAAAAAGCAGTGAAAGTGGCGGTTGAAGAATCCTTTCTGATTCGTTGGCGCTTCCATCTATTACTGTTTTTTGTCTTTTGTGCATTTGCACTTTTGGTGGCGCGCGTAGCCTATATTCAAATCATTGAACCGGATAACCTGATTAAACAAGGTGACCTACGCTCGGTTCGTGTGAAATCCATTCCTTCTGCACGCGGTATTATTTCGGACCGAAATGGTGAGCCGCTCGCTGTCAGTGTGCCTGTTGAGGCCGTTTGGGCGGATCCCGCGACGATATTTAAAGAAAATGCCTTAAGCCAGACCAAGAGTTGGTATGCATTAGCGGATGTTCTTGGTGTTGACCGACAAGGGTTGATAGACAAGATCAAGCACAATGAAAAGCGCCGCTTTATTTACTTGCAGCGCCAAGTGAGTCCAGCCATGGCGAACTATATTCGTGAGCTAAAGCTGCCTGGTGTGGGTCTTAAGTCAGAATCTCGTCGTTACTATCCTGCCGGTGAGGTTAGTGCTCACTTAGTTGGGGTGACGGGGATTGATGGGCATGGTCTAGAGGGTGTTGAGCGTAGCTACGATGAGTGGCTTACTGGCGCCGCAGGTAAGAAAACCATTCGTAAAGACCGTTATGGTCGCGTCGTAGAAAACATTGCGTGGCAAGACAAGCAAGAAGGTAAGTCACTCCAGTTGACAATCGACCAGCGCCTACAGGCGATTGCTTATCGTGCTATTAAACAAGCTGTTGCGGACCATCGCGCCACGTCAGGCTCCGTTGTTATGTTGGACGTGAAAACCGGCGCCGTATTGGCCATGGTGAATGCGCCTTCCTACAACCCTAACAATCGTAGCGACTGGCAAAGCTATAAAATGCGTAACCGAGTGATCACGGACTCGATGGAGCCAGGCTCTACCATTAAGCCTTTCGTTATTTTAGCCGCCTTAGAAAATGGGGTAGCCGATAAAGATACCATCGTAGATACCGGTAATGGTGTACTTCGTTTAGGTGGTAGCCGAGTAAGAGATGTATCCCGCGTGGGTAAAGCGAGCTTGACCACGATCCTCAAAAAATCGAGTAACATCGGTGTGACGAAGCTGGCAATGCAAATGCCAGTAGAGGCGCTGCTCGGTCTGTACAGCTCTGTGGGCTTTGGTGAGCTTTCTGGTCTGAACCTCGTTGGGGAAGTGACTGGTATCTTCCCGACACGAACACGATGGTCTCCTATTGAACGTGCCACGATTGCGTTTGGTTATGGTCTATCGATAACGCCAATCCAGTTAGCGCATGCCTATGCGACGCTTGGAAATCTCGGCAAATACGAGCCAATCCATATTATCGAAAGCAATGATCATGACATGTCGCGCCAAGTAGTGAGTGCAAAGTACGCACGCCAGGTCTTGGACATGCTGGAAACCGTAACCCAAAAAGGAGGCTCAGCTCGTCGAGCGGCAGTTCCTGGTTATCGAGTGGGAGCCAAAACAGGTACCTCACGTAAAGCGTCTGCAGGTGGATACAGCGATGAGTACATCACTTATACGGCAGGGCTTGCTCCGGTTAGCGATCCGCGAATTGCATTGGTTGTGATCGTAAACGAGCCTCAAGGTGATGATTACTATGGTGGTTCGGTAGCGTCTCCTGTCTTCTCTGAAATCATGAAAGGCGCGCTACAAATACTCAATGTTGCACCAGACGAAAACAAATTCCAGCAGTAAGCCGAGTGGCTTACTGAGCAAACAAAATTAAGAAAACCTGAGCCAAAGCTCGGAGAACAAATATGACTAAAGCCATCAGTATGGACGTGCTGCTTTCCCCTTGGGTGGATTGCCCTAGCTTATCGTCCGTTCTTGTTTCTGAATTGGAGCTCGACAGCCGAAGAGTTCAACCTGGAACCACGTTTGTCGCGGTGATTGGCCATGTTGTGGATGGGCGTAACTTCATTGCTTCTGCCATTGAGCAAGGCGCCAATGCGGTTCTAGCGCAAGCCTGTGATGTAAAAGCACACGGCACGGTGGAAATCATCGATGACGTTCCCGTTATTTACCTCGATACGTTGGATCAACGTTTATCTGCAATTGCTGGAAAGCTCTATGCTTACCCAGATATGGATTTGATTGGTGTCACCGGCACCAACGGAAAAACCACCATTACTCAGCTAATTGCACAATGGCTAGAGCTACTTGGCCACAAAGCGGCAGTGATGGGCACGACGGGAAATGGTTTTCTCGACAATTTACAGCAAGCCGCGAATACAACAGGGAATGCTGTAGAAATTCAGAAAACGCTCTCCTCTCTCGCAAATCAACAAGCCGCATACACCGCGCTAGAAGTCTCTTCTCATGGCTTAACGCAAGGCCGTGTCAAGGCGTTGTCGTTTGCGGCGGGTGTGTTTACTAATCTAAGTCGTGATCACCTAGATTATCATGGCACGATGGAAGAGTACGCCAATGCAAAGCTGGGGTTGTTTACACAACATCAATGTGAACGTGCCATTATCAATATCGATGATGAAGTCGGTCATGCATGGGCGTCGCAGTTAAGCAATGCGATTGCGGTGTCACTCAAACCGAACACTGAATTTGAAAGCGCTATTTGGGCGACAGATGTCCGTTACGCGGAGTCGGGGATTACTATCCAATTTGATGGTAAATTTGGCTCAGGTCAATTGCACGCGCCACTGATTGGTGAGTTTAACGCAACCAACATAATGCTCGCTTTTGCGACCTTATTAAGCTTGGGTAAGGATAAACAAGCGTTACTCGAAACCGCAGGTCAGTTACAACCTGTACTCGGCCGAATGGAGTTATTCCAGACAGAGGACCGTGCCAAAGTCGTGGTCGATTATGCCCATACTCCTGATGCACTAGAAAAAGCACTGCAAGCTTTACGAGTTCACTGTGAGGGGCAGCTTTGGGCTATTTTTGGTTGCGGAGGCGATCGCGATGCAGGTAAGCGCCCAATGATGGCGGAAATTGCAGAGCGTCTAGGCGACAGAGTGGTGTTGACTGACGATAACCCACGCAGTGAAGATCCGGTTCAGATTGTAAAAGACATGTTATCCGGGCTGTCAAAACCTGCCGAAGCGATTGTGCAGCATGATCGTTTCAAAGCACTGTCTTATGCGGTTGAGAATGCTTCGCCGAAAGACATCATCTTGTTAGCGGGTAAGGGCCACGAAGATTATCAAATTCGGAATGGCGAAACGATTCATTACTCCGACCGTGAGTCTGCTATGCAGCTTTTAGGATTGTCCTCATGATCAAAGTAACGTTATCTCAAATTGCCAACATCACTCGCGGTGAGCTATTCGGCGATGATCTACTTATCGGCGCGGTTTCTACTGATACACGAGCGATTGACCACGGTGCTTTATTTGTTGCGCTGGTGGGTGAGCGCTTTGATGCGCACAACTTTTGCCAGCAAGCGGTGGATGCAGGCGCTGGTGCTTTACTCGTACAAAAACGTCTAGATGTGAATGTGCCACAAGTCGTGGTGTCGGACACCAAAATGGCACTGGGTGAGTTAGCCTCTTGGGTGCATCAAACTTGCCAAACACCTACCGTTGCCATCACAGGCAGTTGCGGTAAAACGACCGTCAAAGAAATGGTCGCGAGCATTCTGCAATTGAAAGGCAAAGTGCTGTTTACTGCAGGTAACTTCAACAATGATATTGGTGTTCCGTTGACGTTATTGCGCTCACAGCAGGATGACGATTATGCCGTGATTGAGCTTGGTGCTAATCATATCGGTGAAATTGCTTACACAACGCAGTTAGTAAAACCAGATATCGCGTTAGTGAATAATGTAGCCGCCGCGCACCTTGAAGGCTTTGGTTCTATTGATGGCGTGAAACAAGCCAAAGGTGAAATTTACCAAGGTCTTGCTGCAGGTAGTATTGCGATTGTCAATTTAGACAGCAATGGCGAAACAAAGTGGGAAAGCGTGCTGGCGGATAAGGAAGTTATCACCTTCTCACAAAGTAATTCTGCGGCTGATTACTATGCATCAAATATCGTGATGAATGCCGCGGGAGAGGCCAGCTTTAACCTACATATCGCAGCAAGCTCACAAGAAATTGAACTGTCTCTGGGTATTATAGGTCAACACAACGTGGCGAATGCAATCGCAGCTTCTATTATTGCGTTGCAAATGGGCGCCACATTAGAAGAGGTTCGCGCTGGCCTTAAACATTTAAACAAAGTGAAAGGTCGCGTCGAGGTTGAAGCGCTGAGCGAAAAAATCAAATTGATTGATGACAGCTACAACGCAAGCGTGCCAGCCATGAAAGCGGCGGTTGACTTATTAGCTGCTTTCCCAGGTCAGCGCTGGCTGATTTTAGGTAATATGGCGGAATTGGGCGAGGAAAGTCTTGCACTTCATCGTCAAGTCGGGGAACATGCTGCCCCACAAAAATTTGAACATGTTCTCACATATGGTGCAGACGCCAAGGTGATCAGTGAGCTTTGCCAAGGCATTCATTTTGAGACGCACCAAGAGATGATTGAATACATCAAGCAGCATCTAGACCAAGCCGTTCCTGAAAACCATACGATTTTGGTGAAAGGAGCGAACGGTGCACGTATGTTTGAAGTCGCTGCTGCTTTGAAGGAGTATTATTAATGATTATTTGGCTTGCCGAGCTGCTACAGCCATACCTGTCTTTTTTCCGATTGTTTGAATACTTGTCTTTTCGAGCAATTCTAAGCGTATTAACCGCTCTGGGTCTGTCATTATGGATGGGACCAATCATGATCAAGCGTTTGCAAATGCTGCAAATTGGTCAGGTAGTACGTAACGAAGGTCCTGAATCTCACTTTAGTAAGCGTGGTACTCCAACGATGGGCGGTATCATGATCTTAGCGGCCATCTCAATCACAATCTTGCTTTGGACTGACTTATCCAACCCATATGTATGGGCGGTATTGACGGTCTTGCTTGGCTACGGTGCAGTCGGATTTGTTGATGATTATCGTAAAGTGGTGCGCAAAAATACCGATGGTTTGATCGCGCGTTGGAAGTACTTCTGGCAATCGTTGATCGCGTTTGTCGTGGCTTTTGCATTGTACGCTTACGGTAAAGACACTGCAGCCACTCAGCTCGTGGTGCCATTCTTTAAAGACATCATGCCGCAACTTGGTTTGATGTACATTATCCTGACTTACTTTGTGATTGTCGGTACGAGTAACGCGGTTAACCTGACCGATGGTCTAGACGGTTTGGCAATCATGCCAACGGTTCTTGTTGCTGCAGGCTTCGCGGTTATTGCATGGGCGACGGGTAACGTTAACTTCTCTGAATACCTTCATATTCCATACCTACCACATGCTTCTGAGTTGGTTGTCGTATGTACAGCAATCGTCGGTGCAGGCCTTGGTTTCTTGTGGTTTAACACGTACCCAGCACAAGTGTTCATGGGTGATGTCGGCTCACTAGCGCTTGGCGGCGCGTTAGGCACTATTGCTGTTCTCGTTCGTCAAGAGTTGGTGTTGGTGATCATGGGCGGTGTGTTTGTGATGGAAACGCTGTCGGTAATTCTACAGGTGGGTTCATACAAACTGCGTGGTCAGCGGATCTTCCGTATGGCACCTATTCACCACCACTACGAATTGAAAGGTTGGCCAGAACCTCGCGTAATCGTGCGTTTCTGGATTATTTCTATGGTTCTTGTTCTGATTGGTCTTGCGACATTGAAAGTGCGTTAATCGCACTTTCCAAGAACAAGATTTACAGTGTGATCAAATATGGAACGTTGGCAAAACATACATAGTGTTGTCGTCGTAGGGCTCGGTATTACCGGGCTCTCTGTCGTTAAACACCTAAGAAAAAATCAGCCACAGCTTGTGGTCAAAGTCATTGATACTCGCGTAAACCCTCCGGGTGCAGAGCGTTTGCCGGAAGATGTTCAACTGCATAGTGGTGGTTGGAATACAGACTGGCTTTCTGACGCGGATCTTATCGTGACCAACCCTGGTATTGCGCTAGCGACACCAGAGATCCAAGCCGTATTGGAAAAAGGCACGACAGTAGTTGGTGATATTGAGTTATTCGCCTGGGCGGTGCAGAAGCCTGTGATTGCGATTACGGGCTCAAACGGTAAGAGCACTGTCACCGATCTCACAGGCGTGATGGTTAAGGCCGCGGGTTTGGAAGTTGGCGTTGGTGGCAATATCGGCGTTCCTGCCTTGGATTTACTAGAACATGACGCAGACCTATATGTGCTTGAACTCTCAAGCTTCCAGTTGGAAACAACGTCAAGCTTAAAGCTCAAAGCTGCAGCGTTCCTGAATCTTTCTGAAGATCATATGGATCGTTATCAAGGCATGTCTGATTATCGACAAGCCAAGTTGCGTATTTTTGACAACGCTGCTCTTGCGGTAGTGAACCGTGATGATCAAGAAACCTTCCCAGACGCAGAGATGCCATTGGTGACATTTGGCAGCGACAATCAGGACTTTGGTCTCGAGGTGGATGGCAATCGCACTTGGCTACTCGATCATGGTCAACGAGTTGTCGCAAGTGATGAGCTTAAGTTGGTTGGTAAACACAACTTATCCAATGCATTGGTCGTTTTAGCGCTCTTAAAGGCTGCGGGCGTTGATTATCACAACGCATTGAATGCACTTAAAAATTACACGGGACTGACACACCGATGCCAGGTGGTTGCGGATAATCAAGGCGTAAAATGGGTGAATGACTCTAAAGCAACTAATATTGCGAGCACTATGGCTGCGCTATCTGGTTTGGAGTCGACAGGTAAGCTCTACTTGCTCGTTGGTGGTGTTGGCAAAGGTGCTGACTTCTCGCCATTAAAACCGATCTTCGCGACGCTTAACTTGCAACTGTGCTGCTTTGGCGCTGATGGCGATGAATTTATGCCACTGCATGAATCTGCAATACGTTTCGACACCATGGAAGATGTGATTCAACAAGTATCTTCGCAGTTAAAACCAGGTGATATGGTGATGCTGTCTCCTGCATGTGCTAGCTTTGATCAATTCGACAACTTTATGGCAAGAGGTGATGCTTTCGCTGCTCTTGCTCAGAAATATGCATAATTAAAGGTTACACACTTCGTGGGTTTAGGTAACGTTAAACGCAGTATTGGCAATTGGCTCAAGCATCCAGCACCAGAGGCGATGTTTGATCGTCAGTTAGTGTGGATTGCACTGGGTTTGATGTTGACTGGTTTGGTCATGGTAACCTCTGCATCATTTCCAATCAGCTCTCGATTAACGGAACAGCCGTTCCACTTTATGTTTCGTCATGCGACGTTTCTCGTGCTGGCGTTAGGGACCTCCGCTGTTATTTTGCAAGTGCCTTTGCAAGAGTGGTTTAAGAAGAGCCATTACTTACTTTGGGCTTCTTTCGCGCTGTTGATCATCGTGCTCTTGGCGGGTAAGTCGGTTAATGGTGCGTCTCGTTGGATTCCCCTTGGGCTGTTTAACCTTCAGCCAGCGGAAGTCGCGAAGCTATCGCTGTTTATCTTCATGTCTGGTTACTTAGTTCGAAAGCAAGACGAAGTACGACAAACCTTCTTTGGTGGCTTTATGAAGCCAATCATGGTGTTTGCTTTCTTCGCAGTATTACTGCTTGGTCAGCCAGACTTGGGTACGGTCGTCGTGATGCTAGTAACACTGTTTGGCATGCTGTTTATCGCAGGCGCAAAACTGACTCAGTTTCTCGCGTTGATGGTGGCAGGTATCGGCGCTGTGGTAGGTTTGATTTTAGTCGAACCATACCGTATGCGACGAGTAACCTCCTTCCTTGACCCGTGGGAAGACCCATTTGGCAGTGGCTATCAGTTGACTCAGTCTTTGATGGCGTTTGGTCGTGGTGAATGGTTCGGTCAAGGTCTCGGTAATTCAATTCAAAAACTGGAATATCTACCGGAAGCGCATACCGACTTTGTGTTTGCCGTACTTGCTGAAGAGCTCGGTTTTGTTGGCGTTGTGTTGGTCTTAATGTTGATTTTTAGCTTAGTGTTAAAAGCGGTTTACATAGGCAAGCGTGCGTTTGAAGAAGGCGAAATGTTCGGCGGTTATCTGGCTTTCGGTATCGGTATTTGGTTTGCGTTCCAGACGTTGGTTAACGTTGGTGCTGCAGCCGGTATCGTACCAACCAAAGGTTTAACACTCCCGCTAATCAGTTATGGTGGTTCCAGTCTGATTATTATGTCCGTCGCAGTGTCCATATTGCTGCGTATCGATTACGAATGCCGCTTGAAACGCGAGCAACAACAATCAGAACAACAAACTAATGAAACAAAATAAACGTTTGATGGTGATGGCTGGTGGTACTGGCGGTCACGTATTCCCAGGGTTAGCTGTAGCAAAACAGCTGCAAGAGCAAGGCTGGGAGATCCGTTGGTTAGGCACGGCGGATCGAATGGAAGCGGATTTGGTGCCAAAACATGGCATTGAAATCGATTTTATCAAAGTGAAAGGGTTACGAGGTCAAGGCGTAAAGCGTCTGCTTGCAGCTCCATTTCAAATTATTAATGCCATCATGCAAGCTCGGGCGCACATGAAGCATTGGAAGCCCGATGCCGTGTTAGGTATGGGTGGTTATGTGAGTGGTCCCGGTGGTATTGCGGCTTGGTTGAGCGGTATTCCTGTTGTTCTGCACGAACAAAACGCGGTTGCGGGTTTGACAAACCAATGGCTATCAAAAATTGCTAAGAAAGTCTTTCAGGCCTTTCCTGGCGCGTTCCCTGATGCTGAGGTAGTCGGTAACCCTGTGCGTGAAGACCTAACAAGATTAGAAGCGCCTGCAGAGCGAATGCAAGATCGCCAAGGCCCAATTCGTATTCTGGTGATGGGCGGTAGCCAAGGTGCACGCATTCTTAACCAAACTCTGCCAGAAGTGATGTCAAAGTTGGGCGGTGATTACTGTATTCGTCATCAAGCGGGCAAAGGTTCCGCCGAAGAAGTGAACGCCGCATACCAAGCTAATGGTGTGGTAAATGCAGAGGTCACAGAGTTCATTGACGACGTAGCAGAGGCTTATGCATGGGCTGACCTTTTAGTTTGTCGTTCAGGGGCGTTAACCGTTTCTGAAGTATCAGCGGCAGGCGTAGGGGCTATCTTTGTTCCTTTTATGCATAAAGATCGCCAACAAGCACTGAATGCCGATCATCTAGTAGAATGCGGCGCAGCGAAAATGATTGAACAACCAGATTTAACCGTTGAGTCTTTGACTCAGCAGATCCAACAATTGGATCGCCAAGCTTTACTTACGATGGCTGAGCAAGCGCGTGGCGCTGCTAAATTGAATGCCGACCGAGTTGTCGCACAAGCCATTGTCGCTTTGACCGAAAAGCGTTAACGAATTATTGAGAATAGAATTGATGACAATCCAACATACACAAGACTTAGCTCAGATTCGCGCCATGGTGCCAGAGATGCGCCGCGTGAAATCCATCCACTTCATCGGTATTGGTGGTGCGGGCATGAGCGGCATTGCAGAAGTGCTGTTGAATGAAGGCTATCAAATCACGGGTTCTGACCTATCAGAAAACCCTGTGACAGAGCGTTTAGTATCAAAAGGTGCGACGGTATTTATCGGGCACCAAGCTAGCAATGTTGAAAAAGCCAGTGTGGTTGTGGTTTCAACCGCTATCAACGAAGAAAACCCAGAAGTGATAGCTGCGCGGGAGTTACGTATCCCAATCGTACGCCGCGCAGAGATGTTGGCTGAATTGATGCGCTTCCGTCATGGTATTGCCGTTGCGGGCACGCACGGTAAAACGACGACGACGGCGCTCGTGACACAAATTTATTCTGAAGCCGGTCTTGATCCAACGTTTGTAAACGGCGGCTTGGTGAAAAGCGCAGGTACAAATGCTCGTTTAGGCTCGAGTCGTATTCTAATTGCTGAGGCGGATGAGAGCGACGCGTCATTCCTGCACCTGCAACCAATGGTAAGTATCGTCACTAATATTGAAGCCGATCATATGGATACTTATGGGGGTGACTTTGAAACGTTAAAGCAAACCTTCATTGATTTTCTACACAATCTACCGTTCTACGGCCAAGCTATTGTTTGTATTGATGATCCTGTGGTTCGAGAGTTAATCCCACGTATTAGTCGTCAAGTGATTACTTACGGTTTCTCCGCAGATGCTGACGTACGCATTGAAAACTATCGTCAAGAAGGTCAGCAAGGCAAATTTACGGTAGTACGTAAAGGGCGTGCCAACCTAGATATCACTCTGAACATTCCAGGTCGTCACAATGCACTTAATGCGTCGGCTGCGATTGCAGTGGCTACCGAAGATGACATTGAAGACGATGCAATTCTAAAAGCAATGGCCGGAACGCAAGGCACGGGACGACGTTTTGATCACCTTGGCGAGTTTGATACCGGTAATGGTCATGCCATGTTAGTGGATGATTACGGACACCACCCAACAGAAGTTGATGTGACCATTAATGCTGCGCGAAGCGGTTGGCAAGATAAACGTCTCGTTATGATTTTCCAACCACACCGTTATAGCCGTACTCGTGATCTGTACGATGACTTTGCGAATGTTCTAGAGCAAGTTGATGTATTAATCATGTTGGATGTTTATGCCGCAGGTGAAAAGCCAATTGCAGGAGCTGATGGACGTTCATTGTGTCGCACAATTCGCAGCCGAGGTAAGGTAGATCCGATTTTTGTTCCAGAAATCGAGCAATTACCTTCAGTTTTAGCTAACGTTATACAAGACGGCGACCTAATCTTAACGCAAGGTGCGGGTGATGTTGGTAAAGTGGCGAAACAACTGGCAGGTCTTGAATTAAATATAAACAAGATGCTTGGTTAACATAGATTGTTGGCGCGAAGGACAGATAAAGACTCAGATCTCGATTTTGCGTCAATATCATTGTGATTTATTGCTATCAGTGTTTGATAGTTTACAAGAGCTCAGTATAATCCCAAGGTTAAAGTCAAGACTTTTACCTCTGCGTAATTATGTGGGTAAAAAGTACACGACAAAAGTCAGGAAACGAAGACGTTGTTGAATATTGCACTGAATGACGAGCGACCAAACACGGATAATAACCGTGGTCGCCAAGAGAAAATCTTGGGTGCGTTATTTTTCGTTGTGGTTGTGACCTTAATTAGTTCTGTTTTGTACTCGGCGATCAGTTGGATGTGGGATGACCAAAGGTTACCTCTCTCCAAAATAGTACTTCAGGGAAAACTGGAGTATGTCCAAGCTGACGATGTGCAGGCTGCATTTAGTCGAATAGATCACATCGGTACATTTATGTCTCAGGATATTGATGTATTACAGCAAAGTGTCGAAGCTCTGCCGTGGGTGGCGCATGCCGCAATCCGAAAGCAGTGGCCGGATACAGTAAAAGTTTTTTTGACAGAGCATCAACCTGAAGCCATTTGGAATGGCAACGAACTGTTAGATAAAAACGGGTTTGTTTTTGATGGCGATGTGGCTCTGTTACAAGAAGAAAAAGTGAAACTGTACGGACCCAAAGACAGCGGACCAGAAGTCTTACAGACTTACCGTGATTTGAGTCCTAAGTTTCAGCAATTGGGTTTAGCGATATCGTCTCTGGTATTAAACGAGCGACGAGCTTGGCAAATCATCCTTGATAACGGTATTCGATTAGAGCTCGGTAAAGAGTCTCTTCTTGAGCGTATAGAGCGATTTTTTAAGCTCTATAACAAGCTTGGCAGTGACACGCAAAGAATCAGTTATATCGATCTTAGGTACGATACAGGAGCCGCAGTTGGTTGGTTTCCTGAACAAGAGTTAGAAGAGAGTACAGATGACTAAGGCCGCTGATGACAACATTATTGTTGGTCTTGATATAGGCACTGCAACCGTATCGGCTCTAGTGGGTGAGGTTCTACCAGACGGTCAAATTAATATTATTGGCGCAGGTAGTAGCCCTTCACGTGGCATGGATAAAGGTGGCGTGAATGACTTGGAGTCGGTTGTAAAATCAGTACAACGTGCAATTGATCAAGCTGAATTGATGGCCGAGTGCCAGATCAGCCGAGTCTTCATTTCGTTGTCTGGTAAGCATATCGCAAGCCGAATTGAAAAAGGTATGGGCACGATTTCAGATGAAGAAGTGTCTCAAGAAGACATGGATCGCGCTATCCATACCGCAAAATCGATTAAAATCGGTGATGAACAGCGAATCCTTCATGTGATTCCGCAAGAGTTCACCATTGATTACCAAGAGGGAATCAAAAATCCGCTTGGTTTATCTGGGGTAAGAATGGAAGTAAGTGTCCACCTTATCTCATGCCATAATGACATGGCACGCAATATTATTAAGGCGGTAGAACGATGCGGCCTTAAAGTAGAGCAACTCGTATTTTCTGGGCTTGCTGCAAGTAATGCAGTAATCACCGAGGATGAAAGAGAGCTTGGAGTTTGTGTGGTGGATATTGGCGCCGGCACGATGGATGTGGCCATCTGGACTGGCGGTGCGTTACGTCACACAGAAGTATTTTCGTACGCAGGAAATGCTGTAACCAGCGATATTGCTTTTGCTTTTGGTACGCCAGTGAGCGATGCTGAAGAAATAAAAGTCAAATATGGCTGTGCTTTGAGTGAACTGGTCAGTAAGGATGACACGGTTAATGTACCAAGCGTAGGTGGGCGACCATCACGTAGTCTGCAACGTCAAACGTTGTCAGAAGTGATTGAGCCACGCTACTCTGAGCTTATGGGACTGGTTAACCAAACTATTGACTCTGTACAAGCGAAATTGCGCGAAGAGGGTATAAAGCACCATCTAGCTGCGGGAGTTGTACTCACCGGCGGTGCTGCGCAAATGGACGGAGTGATAGAATGTGCGGAACGCGTATTCCGCAATCAAGTAAGGGTCGGCAAACCGCTCGAAGTCAGCGGATTAACTGACTATGTAAAAGAGCCGTACCATTCTACGGCAGTTGGATTACTTCATTACGCAAGAGACATGCAGTCTAGCGACGATAGCGATTATAATGAACCTAAACGCTCATCTGTTACTGGCTTTTTCGATAAATTGCGTAACTGGATACAAAAAGAGTTTTAACCTGAGTTGCAGGATAAACGGAGACAACACATGTTTGAACCGATGATGGAAATGTCTGACGATGCAGTAATCAAGGTCGTTGGGGTTGGTGGCGGCGGTGGTAACGCCGTTGAACACATGGTGCGTGAATCCATCGAAGGTGTGGAATTCATCAGCGTCAACACTGATGCGCAAGCACTTCGTAAGACAAGCGTTGGCAATGTTATTCAGATCGGTGGCGATATCACCAAAGGTCTGGGTGCAGGTGCTAATCCACAGGTTGGCCGTGACGCAGCTCTCGAAGACAGAGATAGAATTAAAGATTCCCTAACTGGCGCCGATATGGTGTTTATCGCAGCTGGTATGGGTGGCGGTACAGGTACTGGTGCAGCACCTGTTATTGCTGAAGTAGCTAAAGAGCTTGGCATTCTAACTGTCGCGGTAGTGACAAAACCGTTCAGCTTTGAAGGCAAAAAGCGTTTGGCGTTCGCTGAGCAAGGTATCGATGAGCTGTCTAAGCACGTTGACTCTTTGATTACGATTCCAAACGAAAAGCTGCTTAAAGTACTTGGCCGTGGTGTCACGCTACTAGAAGCTTTTGCAAGTGCGAACGACGTTCTTAAGAACGCAGTTCAAGGCATTGCAGAGCTAATTACTCGCCCTGGCATGATCAACGTCGACTTTGCGGACGTAAGGACAGTAATGTCTGAAATGGGTCACGCGATGATGGGCAGCGGTATTGCTAAAGGCGAAGATCGTGCTGAAGAAGCGGCTGAAATGGCAATTTCTAGCCCACTTCTGGAAGACATCGATCTAGCGGGCGCTCGTGGTGTTCTTGTCAATATTACTGCAGGTCTGGATATGCGTCTTGACGAGTTTGAGACGGTTGGTAATACAGTGAAAGCATTTGCTTCTGACAATGCAACTGTTGTTATCGGTACTTCTCTAGACCCAGATATGACTGATGAAATCCGCGTAACAGTTGTAGCGACAGGTATTGGCAATGAGAAAAAACCAGATATCACGCTAGTTGCGGGTGGTAAAGCGAAAGTGGCTCCGACGCCGCAGGCTCAACCACAACAGCAAGCGGCGGCAACGCAAGCTGAAGAGAAACCGGCACAAACCTTGCAAAATAATCAAGTGCAAGAGAAGCCACAGGTAACTCCTCAGCCGACAAATACAGTTTCTTCTTCTCCAGCATCGTCGAGCCAAAGCTCTGCGGCTCCGAAGCAAGAGAAGGAAAGTGGTTATTTAGATATCCCGGCATTTTTGCGTCGTCAGGCTGATTAATCTTTAATCCATAAATTTGACATGGCTCAAAATTATGGTAGCATTCACGGTCGACGTTACAGACGGCCGTGTTTTGTAGCAAATTTTTGAGAGGCAAGCAGATGATCAGACAACGTACTCTGAAAGAAATAGTGAAAACAACTGGTGTGGGCCTCCACTCTGGTCGTAAAGTCACGCTTACTCTGCGCCCGGCTGCTGCAAATACAGGTATCATTTACCGTCGTACAGATGTAAACCCACCTGTAGATTTTCCAGCTGATCCAGCTTCTGTTCGTGACACCATGCTATGTACTGCTTTGGTAAACGACGAAGGTGTGCGTATTTCAACTGTAGAGCACTTGAATGCGGCACTTGCTGGTATGGGCATCGACAACATTGTTGTCGAAGTAGACGCACCTGAAATTCCAATTATGGATGGTAGTGCTAGCCCATTTGTATACTTGCTACAACAAGCAGGTATAGAAACGCAAAATGCGCCAAAACGTTTCATCCGTATTAAAAAGCCAGTTCGTTTTGAAGATGGCGATAAATGGGCAGAGTTTGTACCATTTAACGGCTTCCGCATGGACTTCGAAATTGAATTTAATCACCCTGCTATTGAGTCAGACGAACAGCGCTTGCTGTTTGATTTCTCTTCAAAAGGCTTCGTTCGTGAAATTTCTCGTGCACGTACGTTTGGCTTTATGCGTGATATCGAATATCTACAATCTCAAAACCTAGTTTTGGGTGGTAGTTTCGACAATGCTATCGTATTGGATGATTACCGTATTCTTAACGAAGAAGGTCTACGCTTTGAAAATGAGTTTGTGACTCACAAAGTGTTGGATGCGATTGGTGACCTTTACATGTGTGGTCACCCAATCATCGGTGAATTTCGCGCCTTTAAATCAGGGCACGGTTTGAACAACCAACTTCTGCGAGCTGTTCTTGCTGATCAAGAAGCCTGGGAGTGGACTACATTCGAAGAAGAAGTCGGCTCACCAGTAGCATTCGCTGAACCAAATATGGTGCTTGCGTAAATACTCGGCATTAAAATTAATAAAAAACCAGGCTTATGCCTGGTTTTTTGCTATTTGGCTTTAATCTTGGGCTTATTAATAGCATTCGAGCTTTTCAGCATATTGAAATAACGGTTACTTACGGTCTTTCTTTTCTGCCATATCGGCCAATCGCTTTAAACGCTCTTGAATTTTAGGCGGTGCCATGTCGGCAATCGTCATCAATGACTTTGCTGCAGATTCTGTTAATGGTGGACGTTTAGGTCTGTCGTCTTGTTCGAAACGATTTCGGTATAATGATGGATTGATCCTCACTTCAACGCTCATCAGTTTGGCAAAGCCTTGAGTACGAAGTTTATTTAGGATCATGAGGCGATCGTAATCGATCTTCATTTTGATCGCGGCACTAGAAACATCGATCAATAGGTGGCCGTTACGAACATTCGCCACCCGGCAATGATCGGCTGTCCCTGTGGGTAAGATCTCTTGCAAAGCTTGGTTAAGCTGTAAGATTTCTCCAGCATGTTCTTGAATCTGCTTGAACTGTGATTCAGCAATAACATCTTCAGTCGAGGTTGGACGGTGATCACGCATAGGTAAAATCTAATTTTGTTGAGATATCAGCTATTCTAGAGCAGCTTTCTATCAAGGTATAGTTTACATTAACGTCTTTCGCTTCAGTTTTACAATGTAGCAAGGTAAAAAGCAAAGTCTGCTTTGAATAGATTACACATATTGTGGTATGCAATATCGTCTAATCAGTCACCACTTTAAGTAAAAACTTCAGAGTGCTTCAAACAAATACGTCTATTTATGGTTGTATCGATGAAAAATCCTTACACTAAGCCACATTGTTTCGAAACTTAGCCTTGAAATATGGATGTTTGAACTCAATATCTTTGATAAATGATTTATCTCAGTATTCTTAGTTCCAAACTGGCAGAGACTGAAGGCATTATGAGTAGATCGGGAACGGTCTGATTAAAGAGAGATTCACGAAAAATGATAACTAAGCTACTGACAAAAGTGATTGGCAGTCGCAACGACCGAACACTGCGCCGCCTTAGAAAAATTGTAAAAGAAATTAATAACTACGAGCCAACATTCGAAGCTCTAAGTGATGAAGAGTTAAAAGCAAAGACGGTTGAGTTCCGTGAGCGCCTAGAGAAAGGTGAAACTCTTGATAAACTACTTCCTGAAGCTTTTGCTACGGTTCGTGAGGCATCTAAGCGTGTCTACGGCATGCGTCACTTCGACGTTCAGCTTATCGGTGGTATGGTTCTAAATGCGGGTCAAATTGCGGAGATGCGTACAGGTGAAGGTAAAACGCTGACTGCAACGCTTCCAGCTTACTTAAATGCTCTTGCTGGTAAAGGTGTTCACATCGTAACAGTGAACGATTATCTAGCTAAACGTGATGCTGAGACGAACCGCCCTCTATTTGAATTTTTAGGTATGACCGTTGGCGTAAACGTGCCAAACATGCCTCCTCAAGAGAAAAAAGAAGCGTACCAAGCTGACATTCTATACGGAACCAACAATGAGTTTGGTTTTGACTACCTTCGTGACAATATGGCTTTCCGTAGCGAAGACCGTGTACAGCGTGATCGCTTCTTTGCTGTTGTCGATGAGGTGGACTCAATCCTAATTGATGAAGCTCGTACTCCTTTGATCATTTCTGGTCCTGCTGAAGATAGCTCTGAGCTATACACTCGAATCAACCTTTTGATCCCGCATCTGAAAAAGCAAGATAAAGAAGACTCTGAAGAATACCGCGGTGATGGTCACTACACTGTTGATGAAAAATCAAAGCAAGTATACCTAACAGAAACAGGTCAAGAATACGTTGAAGAACTGTTGGTGAAAAACGGTCTGATGGAGGAAGGGGATACACTTTACTCTCCGGCTAACATCAGCATGTTGCATCACGTGAATGCTGCTTTGCGTGCTCATGTGTTATTCGAGCGTAACGTTGATTACATCGTTACTGATGAAGGCGAAGTGGTCATCGTTGATGAACACACTGGTCGTACAATGCCAGGTCGTCGTTGGTCTGAAGGTCTTCACCAAGCAGTAGAAGCGAAAGAAGGCGTTAAGATCCAAAACGAAAACCAAACTTTGGCTTCTATTACCTTCCAGAACTACTTCCGTTTATACGAAAAACTGTCAGGTATGACAGGTACAGCGGATACTGAAGCGTTCGAATTCCAGTCTATCTATGGTTTGGAAACGGTGGTTATCCCAACCAACAAGCCGATGATTCGTAACGATATGCCAGATGTGGTTTACCGTACTGAAGCAGAGAAGTTTGCGGCAATCATTGAAGATATTAAAGAGCGTGTTGCCAAAGGGCAGCCAACGCTTGTTGGTACTGTGTCGATTGAAAAGTCAGAACTTCTTTCTAACGCATTGAAGAAGGCTAAGATCAAACACAACGTATTGAACGCGAAATTCCATGAGAAAGAAGCGGAAATTGTTGCTGAAGCGGGTATGCCTGGTGCGGTAACTATCGCGACCAACATGGCCGGTCGTGGTACGGACATTGTGCTTGGCGGTAGCTGGCAATCAAAAGTTGAAGCTTTAGAGAACCCAACTCAAGAGCAAATCGATGCGATTAAAGCAGAGTGGAAAGTGGTGCATGACCAAGTGCTAGAAGCTGGTGGTCTACATATCATTGGTACTGAGCGACACGAATCTCGCCGTATTGATAACCAGCTACGTGGTCGTTCTGGTCGTCAAGGTGATGCGGGTTCATCGCGCTTCTACCTATCTATGGAAGACTCTTTGCTACGTATTTTCACTTCTGATCGTATGGCGAGCCTTATTCAAAGTGGTATGGAAGAAGGTGAAGCTATTGAATCGAAAATGCTTTCTCGCTCAATTGAAAAAGCACAGCGCAAAGTGGAAGGTCGTAACTTTGATATCCGTAAGCAGCTGCTTGAATACGATGATGTAGCGAACGATCAACGTAAGGTTGTCTACGAACTGCGTGACGAGTTAATGAACGTTGAAGACATCAGCGGCATGATCGAGCAAAACCGTGAAGATGTGCTAACAGCGGTTATTGATGAGTACATTCCACCACAGTCACTAGAAGATATGTGGGATGTTGAAGGTCTACAAGAGCGCTTGAAAGCGGACTTCGATCTTGATGCGCCAGTGAAACAATGGCTTGAAGAAGACGACAAGCTTTACGAAGAAGCATTACGTGAAAAGATCATCAACCTAGCCGTTGAAGTGTACAAAGAGAAAGAGGAAGTGGTGGGTGCACAAGTGCTTCGCAACTTCGAAAAATCGGTCATGCTTCAGACTCTGGATACGCTTTGGAAAGAGCATTTGGCTGCGATGGATCACTTGCGTCAAGGTATCCATTTACGCGGTTACGCACAGAAGAACCCAAAACAAGAATACAAACGTGAGTCGTTTGAACTGTTTGAGGGTCTACTAGAAGCGCTGAAAACAGACGTTATTACTGTTCTATCTCGTGTTCGCGTTCAGCAACAAGAAGAAGTTGAACGTATGGAAGAACAGCGTCGTGCGCAAGCTGAAGAAGCCGCTCGTCGTGCACAAGCGCAACACGCTGCAGCACAAAATCCGCTTTCTGAAGGCGAAGAATCTGAAGAAGGTTCAAATCAACCAATGGTACGTGATGAACGTAAAGTCGGTCGCAATGAACCTTGCCCTTGTGGCAGTGGCAAGAAGTACAAACAGTGCCACGGCAAAATCGACTAATCTGTTAGTCGGATTATTTTTCAAAGAGTCGCTTAGGCGACTCTTTTTTTAAATAAATTCTTTGGCTATCAAATTCCATAAGTTTGATAGGTCAGAAAGTTTTTGAGATGTAGAAGCTCGTTGTCACAATAGTAAAGTACAACGGTCTTGAGAGTTAGGAATCCCCATGAAAAGAATTCACATAGTCGCGGCAATTATTTTTAACCAAGATAAATCAAAGATCTTTATTACAAAGCGTCCTGATGATAAGCACAAAGGCGGGTTTTGGGAGTTTCCGGGTGGCAAAGTCGAGCCGGGAGAAAGTATTGAGCTTGCTATTACAAGAGAACTCGAAGAAGAAGTGGGAATTGAAGTTATTGAGCAAGCCCCTTTTGAACACTTGGAATACGACTATCCAGACAAATCACTCAAGTTTGATTTTATTACAGTATCTCAATTCAGTAATGAGCCTTACGGTCGAGAAGGTCAAGAAGGATGCTGGGTTGAGATCAGCGAATTGGGCGACTACACCTTTCCTGAAGCGAACGTACCTATCTTGGAGCGTGTTGTAAAAGAGTTTGCTTAAGCTCGATGAACTTGCTTGTGGTAACCATAGTATGTTGTTAGTTTAAACAGATTAAGCAAAACGAGAGAACGAGAGTAAACCTCGTTATCCAGAGAAGGAGAGAAAGCGCAATGGTTCGTATTGCAATCGCAGGAGCAGCTGGCCGAATGGGCCGCAATTTGGTTAAAGCTTCACACCTTAATCCTGAAGCGACAGTGAGCGCGGGATCAGAACGACCTGAGTCTTCACTCGTCGGCGTCGATATCGGTGAACTTTGTGGTGAAGGTAAATTCGATGTGCTCTTAACAGATGATCTTGCTAAAGACGTCGATAATTTTGATGTAATCATCGATTTCACCGCTCCAGTAAGCACATTAGCGAATCTCGAGTTGTGTAAGAAATACGGTAAGAGCATTGTGATTGGGACGACTGGCTTCAGCGATGCAGAGCGTGATCTTATCGATGAAGCAGCCAAGCAAGTGCCTGTTGTGATGGCGCCAAATTATTCTGTAGGCGTAAACCTTGTCTTTAAGCTTCTTGAGAAAGCGGCCAAAGTGATGGGGGATTACTGTGATATCGAGATTGTTGAAGCACACCATCGCCATAAAGTTGATGCCCCCTCTGGTACCGCTGTCGGAATGGGAGAAGCTATTGCTGGTGCGATGGGTAATAAGCTGAATGATGTAGCTGTCTATGCCCGAGAAGGCATTACTGGTGAACGAACAAAAGATGAGATCGGCTTTGCTACGATTCGCGCTGGCGATATCGTCGGTGAGCATACAGCTATGTTTGCTGATATCGGGGAACGAGTGGAAATAACGCACAAAGCGACTGATCGCATGACGTTTGCTAATGGGGCCGTAAAGGCTGCCGTTTGGTTGAGTGCTAAACCTGCGGGCTTTTATACCATGACAGATGTTTTGGGATTGAATGAACTCTAAATACATAATTATTCGCCGGCGCTAGCCGGCTTTTTTATATCTATAGAATTATTTGTAAATAAAATGATTCTGATAGAGAAGATTTTAGCACTTACTTTTGTTATATTTTTGTCTGTTTTGGCTTTGTTTTTGGGTGTAACCGTTAAAAGTGTTCCTGTTTTTGTCTTAGTGAACGTTTGCGTTAAAAACTCATAATTTTTTGTGATCCCTAAAAAGTTCAAATTTGTAAAATTCATTAAACCTCTATCCCTCCCTATGTAATAGCATTCAAAAGTTGTCTTTTTGAGCCTTACTGATTCGAAATGACCTTACTCGCTAGAAATTGATAATTTATTTTTGATTGTAGGTTGACAGGTTTCCAGTCCAACTTTAGAATACCGCCAATTTGTCTGAAATACCTATTTATGTAGATTTTATAGGTAAAGGAAGGCATGTTTGCAGCTTGATTTATTTTTTTTGCATTTTTATTCTGGAGGTTGTCTTGGGTAAATTAGCACTGTTAGTCCTAGAAGATGGGACAGTGTTCCACGGAGTGTCCATAGGGGCAGATGGTATTTCCGTTGGTGAAGTCGTTTTTAATACCTCGATGACGGGGTATCAAGAAATCCTCACTGATCCTTCCTATTCTCAGCAAATCGTCACCCTTACTTATCCTCACATTGGCAATACCGGAACCACTTCCGAAGATGAAGAATCCTCTTCCATTCATGCACAAGGCCTTGTGATTCGCGATCTTCCTCTTATCGCTTCTAACTTCCGTAATGAACAATCCCTCTCTGATTACCTTAAGTCTCAAAATATTGTTGGCATCGCTGATATTGATACGCGAAAGCTCACTCGTATCTTGCGTGAAAAAGGTGCTCAAAACGGTTGTATTGTTGCGGGTAATAACCTAGATGAAGCTTTGGCTTTAGCGAAAGCAAAAGAATTCCCAGGCTTAAAAGGAATGGACCTTGCGAAAGAAGTTACAACGAAAGAAGCGTATCAATGGAAACAAGGTTCGTGGACGCTTGAAGGTGGACTTCCAGAGGCGAAAGATGACAGCGAGCTGCCATACCACGTCGTTGCTTACGACTTCGGCGCAAAACGCAACATCCTACGAATGTTGGTTGACCGCGGTTGCCGCTTAACGGTTGTTCCTGCTGAAACGTCAGCGGAAGAAGTGCTTGCGATGAACCCGGACGGTGTTTTCCTATCAAATGGCCCTGGTGATCCAGAACCATGTACTTACGCGATTGAAGCGACAAAAGTGTTCCTAGAAAAAGGCTTACCTATCTTCGGTATCTGTTTAGGTCACCAAATCCTTGCGTTAGCGTCAGGTGCACAAACCGTGAAAATGAAGTTTGGTCACCATGGTGCAAACCACCCAGTAAAAGATTTAGACCGTAACGTTGTTATGATCACTTCGCAAAACCACGGCTTTGCGGCAGATGAAGCAACGTTACCGGAAAACTTACGTGCTACTCACGTATCGTTATTTGATGGCTCTTTGCAAGGTATTCACCGCACAGACAAGCCAGCATTTAGCTTCCAAGGTCACCCAGAAGCGAGCCCAGGTCCACATGACGCGGCACCGCTATTTGACCACTTTATCGAACTAATCAAAAAACACAGCGCTTAATTCGGAGTAGTAGATAATGCCAAAACGTACTGACATTCAAAGTATTCTAATTCTTGGTGCTGGTCCGATTGTTATCGGTCAGGCATGTGAGTTTGACTACTCTGGCGCACAAGCCTGTAAAGCACTTCGTGAAGAAGGCTACCGAGTTATTCTGGTTAACTCGAACCCAGCAACGATCATGACTGACCCAGAGATGGCTGATGCGACTTACATCGAGCCAATCCAATGGGAAGTGGTACGCAAGATCATTGAAAAAGAGCGTCCAGATGCAGTTTTGCCAACCATGGGTGGCCAGACTGCACTTAACTGTGCGTTAGACTTAGAGAAACACGGCGTACTAGAAGAATTCGGCGTAGAGATGATCGGCGCAACTGCAGATGCAATCGACAAAGCGGAAGACCGTTCTCGTTTTGATAAAGCGATGAAGTCTATCGGCCTTGAGTGTCCTCGCGCAGATACAGCGAAGAGCATGGAAGAAGCTTACAAAGTTTTAGATATGGTTGGCTTCCCTTGTATCATCCGTCCATCGTTCACCATGGGTGGCACTGGTGGTGGTATCGCGTACAACAAAGAAGAGTTCGAAGAAATCTGTCGTCGCGGTCTGGACTTATCTCCGACCAACGAACTTCTTATCGATGAGTCACTAATCGGTTGGAAAGAGTACGAAATGGAAGTCGTTCGTGACAAAGCGGACAACTGTATCATCGTATGTTCAATCGAAAACTTTGATCCAATGGGTATCCACACGGGTGACTCAATCACAGTAGCACCAGCACAGACACTGACTGACAAAGAATACCAGCTAATGCGTAATGCATCGCTAGCCGTTCTACGTGAAATTGGTGTTGAAACAGGTGGTTCAAACGTACAGTTTGGTATCAACCCGAAAGATGGCCGTATGGTTATCATCGAGATGAACCCGCGTGTATCTCGCTCTTCTGCGTTAGCGTCAAAAGCAACAGGTTTCCCAATCGCTAAGATTGCCGCGAAGCTTGCTGTTGGCTTTACTCTGGACGAACTACAAAACGACATCACGGGCGGTGCAACACCAGCATCATTCGAGCCAACTATCGACTACGTCGTAACTAAGATTCCTCGCTTTAACTTCGAGAAATTTGCTGGCGCAAACGACCGTCTGACTACTCAGATGAAATCGGTTGGTGAGGTAATGGCAATTGGTCGTAACCAACAAGAATCTCTTCACAAAGCACTGCGTGGCCTAGAAGTTGGCGCAACTGGTTTTGACGAGATGGTCGATTTAGAAGCACCAGATGCACTGACTAAGATTCGTCACGAACTTAAAGAAGCAGGCGCTGAGCGTATCTGGTACATCGCCGATGCATTCCGAGCTGGCATGTCAGTTGACGGCGTGTTCAACTTGACTCAAATCGACCGTTGGTTCCTGGTTCAAATCGAAGAAATCGTAAAACTCGAAGAGCAAGTCAAGGCGGGCGGCTACGCAGGTTTGACCAAAGAAGTGCTTCGCCAGATGAAACGTAAAGGTTTCTCTGATGCGCGCTTGTCTAAACTGCTAGGTGTCGCTGAAAGTGAAATTCGCCGTGTTCGTGAGCAGTTTGATATTCACCCGGTTTACAAACGTGTAGATACGTGTGCCGCTGAGTTTTCTTCTGACACGGCTTACATGTACTCATCTTACGATGAAGAGTGTGAAGCAAACCCAACAGACAAAGACAAGATCATGGTTCTTGGTGGCGGTCCAAACCGTATCGGCCAAGGTATTGAATTCGATTACTGTTGTGTACACGCATCACTTGCGCTGCGTGAAGACGGTTACGAAACCATTATGGTTAACTGTAACCCAGAAACGGTATCTACTGACTACGATACGTCTGATCGCCTGTACTTCGAACCAGTAACTCTGGAAGATGTACTGTCTATCGCTCGCGTTGAAAAACCAAAAGGTGTGATTGTTCAGTACGGTGGTCAAACGCCACTTAAACTGGCTCGTGCTCTAGAAGCGGCTGGTGTTCCAATCATTGGTACTAGCCCAGATGCTATCGACCGTGCGGAAGACCGTGAACGCTTCCAGGCAGCTGTTGACCGTCTAGGTCTACTTCAGCCAGAAAACGCGACAGTAACAACGATGGAACAGGCGGTTGAAAAATCGAAAGAAATTGGCTTCCCATTAGTTGTTCGCCCGTCTTATGTACTCGGTGGTCGTGCGATGGAAATTGTTTACGATGAGCAAGACCTGCGTCGCTACTTCAACGAAGCAGTAAGCGTATCGAACGAGTCTCCAGTTCTACTAGACCGTTTCTTGGATGATGCAACCGAAGTTGATATTGATGCTATCTGTGACGGTGAACGCGTCGTTATCGGCGGTATCATGGAACACATCGAACAAGCGGGTGTTCACTCTGGTGACTCTGCATGTTCACTGCCTGCATACACGCTAAGTCAGGAAATTCAAGACAAGATGCGTGAGCAAGTTGAGAAGCTGGCGTTCGAACTCGGTGTACGCGGTTTGATGAACACGCAGTTTGCTGTGAAAGACAACGACGTTTACCTAATCGAAGTGAACCCTCGTGCTGCTCGTACGGTACCATTCGTATCGAAAGCGACAGGTGCACCTCTAGCGAAAATCGCTGCACGTGTAATGGCGGGTCAATCTCTAGAGTCACAAGGCTTTACTAAAGAGATTATCCCTCCTTACTACTCAGTGAAAGAAGTGGTTCTGCCGTTCAACAAGTTCCCTGGCGTTGATCCGCTATTGGGCCCAGAAATGCGCTCAACAGGTGAAGTAATGGGCGTTGGCGCAACATTCGCAGAAGCTTACGCGAAAGCAGAGCTAGGTTGTGGTGCGGTTTACCCTGAAGGTGGTCGTGCGCTACTGTCAGTACGTGAAGGCGATAAAGAGCGTGTTGTTGACCTGGCTTCTAAGCTAGTGAAACTGGGTTACCAGTTGGATGCGACACACGGTACTGCTGTAATTCTGGGCGAAGCGGGTATTAACCCACGTTTGGTAAACAAAGTACACGAAGGTCGTCCACACATTCTTGACCGTATCAAGAACAACGAATACACCTACATCGTAAACACGGCTGCTGGTCGTCAAGCGATTGAAGATTCGAAAGTTCTACGTCGCGGCGCACTGGCAGAGAAAGTGAACTACACAACGACACTGAACGCAGCGTTCGCTACATGTATGTCTCATACTGCAGACGCAAAAGCGTCAGTAACTTCGGTTCAAGAGCTACACGCAAAAGTGAAAGCTAGTCTAGACGCGTAACAGATAAAAATCAGTAAGCTCGTTAATCAGGGCTTACATGACAACCTCATTGCCCGCTCATTTGAGCGGGCTTTTTTGTTTTATTAAGCAACTTGTTCTACTTGTTGATATTTTTCATTCGTCTTCGATGCTCTCTACGACTCTGAGCTAGTTCATAGTAAAAGGTTATGAAGCATTTGTAGGAAGGAGTATTCATCAAATAAAGAGCAATAATGGGGAGAGCAAGGGCTATCAACCAGAATAGGTCTCCTAATTTTGCTTCTGAAACCCCAAAACATATCGCAATGAAAATTTGTATCGTGGCATTGAAAATATTGATTGGATTTAGAAACTTTAAACCATGAATAATGATCATCCCAAATGGAATCGTTACCAAAAGTGCACCAATACCCATCATTACTACCCACAAGTAGAATGGACCGTAAGTGTTTGAAATATCGATTAGTTGATCCAGGAAGAAAATATTTAATCCTCCCCCCATTGTTAACAGTATTATTGCACTTAAAGCTGTAGCGATGCTTTTAGCGGACAGAACGAAGACTTCTTTTTCCCTACTATTCAATGGAAAACTCCTCGTATACACCCACTGCAATAGCACCGACGTTGCCGGAGGTTGCACTACCCACGAAACTGATAGTTGCACCAATGGCATCTTTTAGTTGAAGTTGGATGGCATTGCTGATGTCTTGTGAAGAGAACCTTCGTTTCACGCTTCCTGAACGTACTAGTTGTTTATAGGCTTTTGAAGATAAGTTTGGGATGTTTTGTTTCGAAATTTCTTTAGTGAGCCTTGCTCGTTCGTGTCGATTTAAGCCCTTCAAAACTTCACTTAAGCTTTTTCCTGAGCTCTTCTGTAGATTACTTATGGCTTTTATTGTGGCTGTGCCTGATGCCCCAACACCTACCAGAGATATGTAATCGAGGGCTTTAGACGTATTTTGATACCAAGCTTGCGAGTCCAGTTCATCTAGCTTATCAGGAGCAAAACCCTCAGCTCCACTCCTGCCTATGCCCACCATACATTGGACTGTAGAGGCAGCCGCCGCACTGTATCCCAAATAAGTAACGGCAGCACTCGTGCCTCCCGAAATTGGAATCGCACCAACACTACCAATAACAACCATCCAACCTAAAGCTGCTGAAGCACAGCTTAAGCCTGCTCCAATAAGTTCAGAAGCTAACTTAGACTCTCTATTCGAAGACTTAAGTTCTTTGGCGTAGCTATCGGCGGACATAGGAGATGTCGGCTCTTTTAAAATAATACTGATAGGGTTGACGCGACAACTGGAGTTGAACTTTCGAAGAGAGATTATTGTTGAATCACCTGCGATATAAATAACCCCTGCCCCCGAAGTTTCAGGCCTAGAGTCTATGACTTTGAAGAGCTGTTTTAGATTTACGGTTTGTTCTATACGAGAGCGTAGCTGTTGTTCTTTTATTGAGGGGCGAGTCCTTAAAACATCCATTATTTTCACTCTTGATAAGGTTGAATTTATCAGATTAAGCCAGTGTTTTTCTTGGCCATCAAAAAAATGAAATACTCTTGAGGTGAGGCTCTATATTTTGATGTAATTGATATTTTTAATGTATCATTTTCTAGATTCATTGATTGATGAGAATTAGGAATAGATTGGTGTCTTGACTTTCCATTGGTAGTTTTGTGAATAAGTGCTACCGTTTCTTCCTCTTTGATACCTCTTCAAAAAGGAAGTGTAGTGGAAATCACGGTTGAGATTTTGTTGGCCTTATTTTTGGTTGCGACTGCCGCAGGCTTTATTGATGCGATGGCTGGTGGGGGAGGGCTCATTACGCTCCCTGCGCTTTTGGCAGCGGGGTTGAGTCCGACTCAAGCTCTAGCAACCAACAAGTTACAAAGTTCGTTTGGCAGTTTCTCTGCTAGCTGGTATTTCGTGCGTAACGGTATTGTCAGCTTAAAGGAAATGCGTTTCGCGATACTCTGTACTTTTATTGGTGCAGCGATCGGTGCCGAGGCTGTGCAGTTTATTGATGCTAGCGTACTCACCAGTTTGATCCCTGTTCTTTTGATTGCCATTTCTCTCTATTTTTTACTCGCGCCAAGTACGCGAAAAATCGATGGAGAACCAAAGTTATCTGAAGCGATGTTTGCGCTATGCATTGGTGGCGGGATCGGTTTCTATGATGGCTTTTTTGGCCCTGGGACTGGATCTATTTTTACTGTTTGTTTTGTTGCACTAGGTCATTTCTCTTTGGTCGAAGCCACAGCTAGAACCAAAATCCTCAATTTTACGTCAAACATCGCGGCACTACTCTTTTTTATCTTAGCAGGGTTACCAGTGTGGAAGCTCGGTTTAACCATGGCTGTTGGCGGTTTTCTTGGTGCTCAGTTAGGGGCGAAGGTCGTGGTAAGTAAAGGGCAAAAATGGATTCGTCCTCTAGTTATTGTGATGTCGATGCTCATGGCAACGAAACTTCTTTGGCAACAACATCAGCAATGGATTTTGTCAGTGCTTTAACTCGTTCGCTGCGATATGTGCTGTGGCGCAAGCAGATATGTATTGGTCGAATTAACTGTCCTAGTTCTTCAAAGTCATAGCAGAATTTGGGTGTGATATTAAGTGTCTTCAGGATAGATTTAGGAATTAAAGCAGGAGCCATTCCGCCCAAAGCCAGTTGTGCTGCCGCAGTGTATGAATCCATTTCCATCAAAGGCTCAATTCCGTATTTTGACAAAATAGCTTGTTGGTAAGTGTTGGCAGGATTGGTTAAGTCATTGGTCAAAATGGCTTTGGGTAGTTGCGAAAGTGGGTATCTACTGACGATTGAAAAAGGTTCATCAGCGAGGTGAAGGCTCATTAATCCATGATGAGGCGGTAAATAACCAGCACAGAATCCCAGTGTCGCTTTACCTGATTTGACGTTCTCAATAATGCGTGGTGTATGATTGGTCGATATTCGTATGTACTGGTCATGGGCAAAGCGTTCTGCCATGATCACACTAAGGTATCCAGCGACTAAGGTTTCAGAGCAGTCTATCTTGATCAAAGAAGTATCTTCTATTTCTTGCTGATCATAGATCTGACCTCTTAACTCATTGAACGTTGGCTCGATCGTGTTGATGAGCGCGAGGCCATCGGAGGTCAGCTTTATATGCCGACCACTTGGCTCAATCAATTTTTTTCCTAACTTCTTCTCTAGATTCGAAATGCGCTTACTCACCGCAGATTGACTAATATAGAGTTGGCTGCCCGTGCGGCTCATGGTTTTTTCTTTACTGAGGACAAGTAACGTCTCAATACCTTCAAGCAACATAATAATTAATGAAAGTTAGGAATGGTTGAGATAATTTAGCGAATTGTCCAAGAATTGGCGAATTAAATGAGCATAAATTAGAGGAGCCGACACTTGGTCGACTCGATGATGAGTGATGCTGTTTGTGTTTAACGGTTAATTGCGAAAGTTGGCAGGGATAGATGCCAACGAATAGCACCGAGACGTATAATGAGCGTTGAGATTACACCAGCGAGTAAAGCCGTTGAGTGGTCATAACCCATGTTTACCGCCATCGTATGGAAGATGCCGCCAATAATACATGCCGTAGCGTAGACTTCACTTCTTAATACCATAGGAACTTCGCGAGCCAGCACGTCTCGTATAATGCCACCTCCACAGCCAGTAATAACCCCCATTATCACAGCGACCATTCCAGATGCATTGTAGGCGAGTGCCTTCTCTACTCCAATTCCCACAAATACAGCGAGACCGATGGCATCACAAACGGGTAATACCCACCATGAGAGTCGCTTGGGTCTTCGAATAACAAGCATGGTTAGTAGACACGTAACAAATATCACCCATAAATACGTAGTATCTGTTATCCAAAATACAGGAGTGGCACCTAGCGCCATGTCTCGGATTGTTCCGCCACCAATAGCAGTCACACTGCCGAGAACGATAACGCCGAATGGATCCATTTTTAAACGGCCCGCCAGTAACACGCCAGAGATAGCGAAAACAGCGGTACCGAACAAATCGATCATATAAAGCAGCATGGAGTCCATGTTACTTAGTACCTTTATATAGTGTGAGAAAAAATGGGCGGAAATTGTACGGTATTTGCCACGAAATCGTTAGCGTTTTTGACGAACGCTTTTAAAGTGCTCACACACTTCTGTGATCGCATTTAGTGTGCGTGGGGTTGGGCGGTTAATCCAATCTGAGTTTAGAGACCAGATGTGTTTATTTCTAAGTGCGGGAAGCTCATTGCTCCACTCTGCCCACATACCATCATTACTCATTGCGTGACGAGAAGTAAAAATAACCTCTGGTTGGCGAGTGATGACCTGCTCGATGCTGACCTGAGGATAAGGCGCGCTGGATTCTGCGAAAATGTTTTCACCACCGCAAAAAGTAAAGACTTCACTTGGCCAGTTCTTCCCGGCGACAGTGATGATAGGCTTTTCACTCAACTGATAAAAGTAACGAACTTTCTCGTGCGTGTTGTACTTCTCTTTTAGTGTATTCAGTTGCGTTCTAAAATCTTCAGCGGCCTTTTGTCCTATTTGCGGGGTTTCGCTGTATTGGCTTAGCTGCTCGATATTATTGGCGATATCTTCCAGTGAGCCTGTAGTGGAATAATAGATAGGAATGCCGAACTGTTTAATTTTCTCCAGCTCTTTTGCCGGGTTTCCTGCCGGCCAAGCAATGACTAAATCCGGTTGAAGAGCAATAATGCGCTCTAATTTAATTCCTTGGTAATTAGAGACTCTTTCCAGCTGCTTTGCCTGCTCTGGATAATCACTCATTTCGCTGACAGCAACAAGCTTGTCTCCTAGCCCTGCCGCAAAGGCAATTTCAGTGGCATGCGGAGCTAAACTTACAATGCGTTGCGCTGGTGTTTGGGCGAAGGTCGCTGTCGAAACAAACAGCGTTAATGCGAAGCATAGTTTATTCATCATAATCCTTGATAAATCATTCCTAAAAGCAGACTTTGGATAGCTATCCAAACGAAGACTCGCCAAACGAGCAGCGTATGTATTTGTGAAAGGTGAATAGCCGATGGGGCGATTCGTCCACCGATTTTTGCGCGTTCCGCACGTATACCTTGATAGATAGCAGGGCCGCATAAAGAGAGTTGTAGTTTGTGTCCGATGGTACACAACACCCAGGCGGGCCCGGGTAGTGGCCAAGACTTCGCTTGTTGCTGTACACCAGAAAGCACATTGCTTACGTTCTTTCCTACAGCTAAAAGTATGGCAAAGAGACGAAGTGGAATAATATCCAGAGCGGCAACCAGCTGAACGGCAGGTTTACCAAAGGGCAAATATTGGCGTCGGCTAGGGGACCAAACTCGAGCTAACTCTGTGGCTAGTCGATACATTAACGCACCAATACCACCTGCTAGTGCGTACCAAAATAACACACCGATTACGTTGCGGCTGTATCCCATAATCACAGCTTCTGAGCTTGCTTTACCTATGCCGATGATCGAGAGGCTGTCAGTATCGCGATTAAGGTATGGTCTTAGTAATTGTCGGCACTGAGCTTTGTCTTCTCTCGACATACTTGTGACGAGTTGTTTCGTTAAGGCTTCGCTGTTGCGCCAGTCCAAAGCAATGATCAATAGCACTAGTTCGTATAAAGGCACTTGCCAAACGAATGGCTCCACGGCAATCAGCAAGATCAAGCAAGGCAATAGCATCAAGCCCAATGCAAGACTGCCGGAGGTCAGGCTCTGTGAGTAACTATGATTATTGTTTACTTTGTTGGCGAGGTTCTCAGCTAACTTTCGCCATAAAGTGATGGGATGCGATGAACGGGGGATTGGTAAAATAAGGTGAAAGAGCAGTGCGCCCCACATAATAAGGAGCGCACCGTTGGCATAAAATGACTGAAAAACTTCTTCCATGAATGAGTCGTTTACTTAATGAGTTCCAGCATTTTGAATACCATTTCAGAAGAGCTTTTTGCTGCTAGCGGTAGGAACTCATCAAAGCTCATTGGTGACTCTTTATCAGCGACATCAGAGATTGCGCGCACAACAACAAACGGCGTGTTGAATTGGTGACAAGTTTGAGCGATAGCAGATGCTTCCATTTCTACCGCGATAACGGATGGGAAGTGCTTACGAATAAACTCTTGGCGTTCAGCGGTGCAAACAAATGCATCACCAGTACAGATCAGGCCGCGAACTGCATGAGTGTTTTCCATTTGCGCTAGTGCCTTTTCTGCTAAATCCATTAGCTTTTCATCCGCTTTGAATGCAGCAGGCTGGCCAGCCATTTGGCCAATTTCATAACCAAAAGCGGTCACGTCTGCATCGTGATGACGAACTTCTGTTGAGATAACAACATCACCTAGATTTAGGCTTGAATCGAAGCCACCAGCAGAGCCTGTGTTAATCACAACATCTGGCTGGTATTCATCAAGAAGAATGGTAGTGCCTACTGCAGCTGCAACTTTACCGATACCTGATTGTAGTACGACTACTTCTACATCATTAATTTGACCAGAGAAAAACGTACAACCTGCTTTATTTACGGTTTTGCAGTTTGTGATTGCTTCTTTCAGGATGGTCACTTCTTGTTCCATCGCACCGATGATACCAACTTTCATAACACTCTCTTTCGGTAAATATTTTAGTTGGCCGAGAGTATAGCACTCCCCGTGAGCAGTTTTCTATTTGATGAGCTTAGCTTGAGTGAGCTTTTCTCGTAATTGTTCGGCGCGCTTTCTGTTTACGCCAAAGTCAGAATAGCCCACACGTGACTCTGAGCGAACAATCAGTTTGTCTCCTGCTACTTTTAATTCGAGGTCATCCACGAAGCGCATGATTTTAGATGTGCATTCTATCCGAAGGTAATCACCCTCTTTTACCGCGGTTTTGGCGCCAGGAAGTTGAAGCGCGGCTTGCTCAATAGCATCTAACGTTGCGGACTCAGTGAGCAAAAAAGGTGCTAATTGAAACTTGTCTCTTGAGTCCTGAGTTGAAACGCAATTTGGTTTGTCACCACAAGGTGATTGAGAACGATCTGGCATACTGGTGACTCCTTGGCTGCAGGCTGTAAGGCTGAGTAAAGCGATGGAAAGGAGAGCGGCTTTTTTCATTGTATTTACTCTTATAGTTTTGCTTCTAATTATATGGATACAAAAGAAAAAGGATCCAATAATAGGATCCTTTTTGTGATGTTAGCTGTGATTAGACTTCTAGGTAATCAAGAATGCCTTCTGCCGCTTTTCGCCCTTCATCAATGGCGGTTACGACGAGGTCTGAGCCACGGACCGCATCACCGCCAGCGAAGATTTTCGCATTGCTGGTTTGGTACATGAACGCTTGCTCAACAGGTGCCTTGATACGTCCCCATTGGTCTAAATCGACACCATACGGTTCCAACCAGTCCATTTTGTGTGGCTGGAAACCAAATGCCATGATCACGGCATCCGCAGGCAATACATGTTCACTGCCTTCCACTGGTTCTGGTCTGCGACGACCTGCATCATCGGGCTCACCTAAAGCGGTTTTTACCACTTTAACGCCCGATACGTTACCTGAGGCGTCGACCTCCACACCGAGTGGTTGCAGGTTAAACATGAACTTCACGCCTTCTTCCTTCGCGTTTTTTACCTCGCGACGAGAGCCAGGCATGTTGGCTTCGTCACGACGATAAGCACAAATCACATTGGAGGCTCCTTGGCGAATAGAGGTTCGTACACAGTCCATTGCGGTATCGCCACCACCAAGCACGACCACTTTCTTTCCTGCCATGTCGATAAAAGGTTGGTTGTTCTCAAGCTCCATGACTTTGTAGGTATTCGAAATTAAAAATGGCAGCGCGTCATATACACCCGGCGCATCCTCATTTTCTAGTCCTGCACGCATGTATTTATAGGTGCCAACGCCTAAGAAAATGGCATCGTACTCATCGATTAGATCTTGCATTTGTACATCTTTACCGACTTCCACGTTCATGCGGAACTCGACGCCCATTTCAGTGAACACACGGCGACGATTTTCCATTACCCCTTTTTCAAGCTTGAACGAAGGGATACCGAAAGTCAGTAGTCCGCCGATTTCCGGGTAGCGGTCAAACACGACTGGCTTAACGCCATTGCGCACTAGGATATCAGCGGCTGCCAAGCCTGCTGGGCCAGCTCCAATGATTGCGACCTTTTTATCGGTCCACTCCACCTTGGACATATCTGGCTTCCAGCCCATTTCAAAGGCTTTGTCGGTAATGTACTTTTCTATATTACCGATGGTGACGGCACCAAAGTCATCATTAAGCGTGCATGAACCTTCACATAGACGGTCTTGAGGACAAACGCGTCCACATACTTCAGGTAAACTATTGGTTTGATGCGATAGCTCAACAGCTTCAAGAATACGTCCCTCATTTGCCAGTTTTAGCCATTGAGGGATGTAGTTGTGTACTGGGCACTTCCATTCACAGTATGGGTTACCGCAATCTAAACAGCGGTCTGCTTGCGCAGTGGCTTGTTGCTTAGTAAACGGCTCGTAGATTTCAACGAACTTGATCTTACGAACTTTGATCGGCTTTTTGGCAGGATCTACACGCTGCACATCGATAAATTGATAAACGTTCTGGCTCATGATTCAAACATCCTCCATGATTACTGTGCTTGAACACGCAGCTCTGCAGCACTGCGGCTCTGGTGACCAAGTAGCGTGCGAAGATCAGCCGCTTGTGGTTTCACCAAATAGAACTTTGGAATCCATTCATCAAAGTTCGCCAAAATATTTTCTGCATGACTCGACCCTGTTTCTTCAAGGTGTTCCGCAATTAGGCCACGCAAATGTTCTTGGTGGATGTATAGATCGGACAATGAGATGGCTTCGACAGACTCAGTATTAACTCGACCTTCAAAGCTCTGGTTTTCATCCAGAACATAGGCAAAGCCTCCGGTCATACCTGCACCAAAGTTCACGCCTGTTGCACCTAGAATGGCAACAATACCGCCAGTCATGTACTCACAAGCGTTATCTCCCGCACCTTCAATGACGGCAATCGTACCTGAGTTTCGTACCCCAAAACGTTCACCCGCTTTACCTGCTGCGAACAGTTTACCGCCCGTTGCGCCGTACAAACACGTGTTACCAATAATTGTGGCTTCATGACACTTGAACGCTGTACCTAAGTGAGGCTTAATGGCGATCTTGCCGCCTGCCATGCCTTTCCCTACGTAGTCATTCGCATCACCTGTGAGGTAAAGCTCTACGCCACCCGCATTCCAAACGCCAAAGGACTGGCCGGCAGTGCCGTCAAGATAGATTTTGATAGGGGAAGCTGCCAATCCTTGGTTGCCATAGCGTTTTGCTATTTCGCCAGATAAGCGTGCACCCACAGAACGATCAGTGTTGATGACATTGTAGAAGAAACTTGCCGATTGGCTGTTTTCTACCGCATACATGGCATCATCAATGATCTTTTGATTGAGCTCAGCTTTATCAAACGGTTTATTTGGTTCCGTCCAAAACAGCGGATGACCTTCAGGCGAGACGGGAGCTTCTAGAATGTTGGATAGATCCAATTTGGTTTGCTTTGCGGTAAAGCCTTCTACTGCTTCAAGTAAATCGGTACGACCAATCAAGTCCGTCAGTTTTTCAACGCCTAGCTCAGAAAGCAGCTTGCGCACTTCTTCTGCCAGTCCGGTGAAGTAGTTCATCACCATTTCAGGTAAGCCTTTGAAGTACTCTTTACGCAGCGTTTCGTCTTGAGTCGCAACCCCTGTTGCACAGTTGTTGAGGTGACAAATTCGCAGGAACTTACAACCCATAGCAACCATTGGAGCGGTACCAAATCCGAAGCTTTCCGCACCAAGAATCGCGGCCTTAACCACGTCTAGACCAGTCTTTAGACCACCGTCTACCTGTAGGCGGATCTTATGACGCAGACCGTTAGCAACCAGTGCTTGTTGTGTCTCTGCCAACCCCAACTCCCAAGGGCTACCAGCGTATTTTACCGAAGTTAATGGGCTTGCTGCAGTACCACCGTCGTAACCCGAGATGGTAATGAGATCAGCGTAAGCCTTTGCTACGCCCGTTGCGATGGTGCCGACACCTGGCTCGGAGACGAGTTTTACCGAAACCAGCGCATTCGGGTTGACTTGTTTAAGGTCGAAGATCAGCTGGGCCAAATCTTCAATCGAATAAATATCGTGGTGTGGAGGAGGGGAGATTAACGTCACCCCTTGCACGGAGTAACGTAGCTTGGCGATTTCTGCTGTGACTTTGTGTCCCGGTAGCTGACCACCTTCACCCGGTTTAGCTCCTTGCGCTACCTTGATTTGTAGTACATCTGCATTAGTAAGATAATGAGGCGTGACACCAAATCGGCCTGAAGCAATTTGCTTGATGCGCGAGTTACGTTCAGTGCCGAAACGGCGAGGATCTTCACCACCTTCACCGGAGTTTGAATAGCCACCAAGACGGTTCATCGCAGTCGCGAGTGCTTCATGCGCTTCAGGGCTAAGTGCGCCAATGGACATGGCCGCAGAGTCGAAGCGTTTGAACAGTTCAGTGCGTGGTTCTATTTGCTCTAGTGGCAGCGGTGAGTCTGATTTTTTCAGCGACATTAAGTCACGCAGCATGGCAACAGGGCGTTGGTTTACCTGCTTAGCAAAGCTCTGATAGTCGTTACTTTCGCCAGATTTAACGGCCTGTTGCAGCGTGCCGACAACATCCGGGTTGTAAGCATGATACTCACCTCCATGGACATACTTTAACAAGCCGCCATGATCAATCGATTTACGTTTCGCCCATGCTTTGCGAGATAAGTTTGTAAGATCTTGCTGGAAGTCGTCAAAATTTGCGCCTTCAATACGAGTTGTGACGCCTTTAAAACACTGGTCGACCACATCTTGGTTCAAGCCAACTGCTTCAAACAGTTGTGAGCAGCGGTAAGAGGCGATGGTTGAGATCCCCATCTTTGACATGATTTTATACAGGCCCTTGTTGATGCCGTATTGGTAGTTCTGCATCACATCGCGATAGTCTTTCTCTAGTGCCTTATCATCAATCAGTTTACCTAACGCTTCATAAGCAAGGTATGGGTAAACTGCAGTCGCACCAAAGCCAAGCAAGACAGCAAATTGGTGTGGGTCACGTGCAGTTGCGGTTTCGACTACAATGTTGGCATCGCAACGTAAGTTCGCATCAATCAAACGAGTTTGAACGGCGCCGACTGCCATTGCCGCTGGAATTGGTAACTTGCCTTTGACCAAAGCGCGATCTGAAAGTACCACTAAAACCGTGCCTTCACGTACGACTTGCTCTGCTTGCTCACAGAGATCATTAATGGCTTGTTTAAGATCTTTCTCTTGTGGATCGTAGTTGATATCTAGAATGGTATTACGGTAGTGATCGTCACCAAGCTCGAGCAGTTGCTGCATGTCTGAATAAAGCAGTACAGGCGAATCAAATGTTACGCGATGCGCGTGGCCATCGGTTTCACAGAAGACATTCATTTCCTTACCGATACTGGTTGCCAGTGACATCACGTGTTTTTCACGCAGTGGATCGATCGGTGGATTGGTGACCTGAGCGAACTTCTGGCGGAAGTAGTCAGTTACCAAGCGCTCTTTTGAGGAGAGCACTGCCATTGGAGTATCGTCACCCATAGAACCAACGGCTTCTTGGCCCATTTCTCCGAGTACACGCAGAACTTGGTCGACTTCTTCGTTCGTCATCGCGAATTGCTTTTGATAAGTCTTAAGTAAGTCTTCATCAAAGCTGCGCTCGCCTACTTGATCCTCAGGTAGCTGAGAAAATGGTGTGAGTTTGCGAACGTTGTTTTCCATCCATTCGCGATAAGGGTGACGAGATTTCAGATCATTATCGATCTCGCTAGACTGCCAAAGCTTACCTTTACGAGTGTCGATGACGAGCAATTCACCCGGACCTACACGCCCTTTTTCGGCAACTTCATCTGGGGCGTAATTCCAAATCCCTACCTCAGATGCCAGAGTGATCAACTTGTCTTTGGTAATTACATAACGTGCAGGACGCAGACCATTTCGGTCTAGGTTACAAGCAGCATAACGACCATCGGACAGTACGATACCTGCTGGGCCATCCCATGGTTCCATGTGCTTGGAGTTGAAATCGTAAAACGCCCGCAGATCCGGATCCATATCTGGATGGTTTTGCCATGCAGGCGGCACAAGCATACGCATGGCGCGGAAGATATCCATGCCGCCAGCTAAGAAGAGATCCAGCATATTATCTAAGCTGGAGGAGTCTGAACCTGTCTCGTTCACAAATGGTGCTGCAGTTTGAAGATCGGGCAGCAGTGGTGACGAGAACTTGTAAGCACGAGCTCGTGCCCATTGTCGATTACCTTCAATGGTGTTGATCTCACCATTATGAGCAAGGTAACGGAACGGTTGAGCTAATGGCCAACGCGGTTGAGTGTTGGTAGAAAAACGCTGGTGGAAAAGGCAGATAGCTGATTCCATGCGTAGATCAGCAAGATCAAGATAGAAGCGCGGTAAGTCCGCAGGCATGCACAAGCCTTTATACACCAAAACTTGTGTCGACAAGCTACAGATGTAGAAATCAGGATCTTCGGTGATTTGTTTCTCGATGCGACGGCGTGCGATGTAGAGACGACGCTCAATGTCACGCTCGCGCCAACCTGCCGGAGCAGAGATAAAGACTTGTTGAATGTCTGGAAGTGAATCGGCGGCGATTGGGCCGAGTACTTCTGAATTGGTCGGTACTTCACGCCACCCTGCCACCGTCAGAGTCTCTTGTGCGAGCTCTTTGTTGATGATGTCTTTGGCTAGTTGAGCTTTCACCGGGTCTTGGTTGAAGAAAATCATCCCTACGGCGTATTGCTTGCCAAGGTTGAAGCCATTTTCTTCAGCGATAAGGCGTAAATAGGAATCGGGCTTTTGTAGAAGAAGACCACAACCATCACCGGTTTTACCATCGGCGGCGATACCACCACGGTGGGTCATGCGGTCAAGTGCAGAAATTGCTGTACGTACCAGCTTGTGACTTTGCTCGCCTTCCATGTGCGCGATTAAGCCAAATCCACAGTTGTCTTTCTCAAGACTTGGATCATAAAGAGCCATTGCAATTCTCCCTTTGCTTATCTGTCATCCCGACAGATATATCAACACTGCTCAAGTTGATAATGATGACTAACTATGCGTCACTTTCTAAGTTTTATGTATATATATTCAATAAAATTCGTCAAATATCTTAACAAAAATTGTGTGTTTTATTTTCACCAACTTCACAAGCTATAGCTTATTGTAAAAAAGGTCAAGTTATTAGTGAATCATCGCGTGAATATGCGATTTACCATTTAATTGGCTGAAATAGTTCAAGAAAAACAGTGAGATAGAAAAGTGATTGTTACAAAAAAGTAACATTTGATTCTGACGGGAATAAAAAAGACCAGCACAAAATGCTGGTCAAAATAAAAAGATTGGAAGGAACTGTTTTCTTTCCTGACGACCAGCCATCGATAGTACTGATGGCTGGGTTTATGCCTCGAAAAGAGGAAGTGAGCGCACTCCCTTTAAGCAGAAAGCATCAGTGAATCTGCTTTTGCTTCTAGGTTTGTGCCACCCATTAGGTAATCATCGATAGCACGGGCACATTCGCGGCCTTCATTGATACAACGAACCACCAAAGATTGGCCTGTTCGCATATCACCAGCAGCAAATACACCTTCTTGGTTAGTAGCAAAACCTTGAGTTGCTACGTTACCGCGATCATCTAGCGCGATATCCAGTTGAGCAAGTACGCCTGTTGGTTCAGGGTGTAGGAAGCCCATCGCTAGAAATGCCATATCACATGGAATCACACGCTCGCTGCCTTCTACTTCTTTGAAGCTTGGACGTTCACCTGGTTTCGCATCTTGCCAAACGATATCAGCTAAACGAAGGCCTGTAACTTCACCTTTGTCATTGCCGATGAACTCTTTGGTTAGGATATTCCAGTGACGATCAACGCCTTCTTCATGAGACGTCGAAGTACGTAGGATCATCGGGTACTGTGGCCATGGCATATTGGCAGGACGTTTCTCTGGTGGAATCGGCATGATTTCAACCTGAGTGATGCTTGCTGCACCGTGGCGGTTTGATGTACCTACACAGTCAGAACCCGTATCACCACCACCGATAACGACAACATGCTTACCCGCGGCGTGAAGTTCTTCACCCTTAAGATCCATGTTGTTGGCACGGCGGTTGTTTTGACCTAGGAATTCCATCGCGAAGTGAACGCCTTTTAGTTCACGACCCGGAACTGGCAAATCACGTGGAACAGTTGAGCCACCAGTCAGCAGAACCACATCGAATTCTTGACGTAGTTGCTGAGCATTCACATTGACACCAACGTGTTGATTTACTTTGAATTCGATACCCGCTTCTGCCATCAAGTTGATTTTGCGGTCAATCACATCCATACCCAGTTTGAAGTCTGGGATACCAAAACGCAGTAGACCACCCACTTTCTCGTCTCGCTCGAATACAGTCACAGTATGACCAGCGCTATTTAGCTGCTCGGCAGCCGCAAGACCTGCAGGACCTGAACCGATGATCGCAACAGTTTTACCTGTGCGAGAGCGTGGTGTTTTTGGTTTGGCGTACCCTTCTCGATACGCCGTTTCTACGATGGTTTTCTCGATATTACAGATAGTGATCGGGTCTTGGTTGATGCCAAGTACACAAGCACTTTCACATGGTGCTGGGCAAACACGACCAGTAAACTCAGGGAAGTTATTAGTCGAGCTTAGAATGTTCCATGCTTCTTCCCAGCTATCACGATAAACTGCGTCATTAAACTCTGGGATGATGTTACCGATAGGGCAGCCGTTATGACAAAACGGCACACCACAATCCATACAACGAGAAGCCTGAGTATTGATTTTGTCACCAAACTCCTCGTTTAGAACAAACTCTTTATTGTTCTTAATACGTTCAGCTGGGTCGATCTTCTGTGGTAGTTCACGACCGTGCTCTAAAAATCCAGTAGGCTTACCCATTATACTGCCTCCGCTTGAGTTTCGTTTCCTTGAGACTGCGCTTCAGCTTTACGCTTTTGAAGCACCGCTTTGTAGTCACGCGGCATCACCTTAACCATAGAGGCTAGGCTTGCTTCAAAGTTGTCTAGGAAAGACTGAGCGACTTCACTTCCTGTGAATTGAACATGCTTAGTTAGCATGTCGAGTAATAGATCTCTGTCTTCTTTCTCGATTGGATCTAGGTCTACTAGCTCTGGGTTCAGTTTTGACTCAAAGTCACCTGATTTATCCCATACGTAAGCCACGCCGCCACTCATACCTGCGGCAAAGTTACGACCTGTTGAACCAAGGATAATTGCTGCACCGCCCGTCATGTATTCACAACCGTGGTCACCGACGCCTTCTACTACTACTTTCGCACCTGAGTTACGAACACAGAAACGTTCACCAGCCATACCGCGAATGAAAGACTCACCCGAAGTAGCACCGTAGAAACACACGTTACCAACCACGATGTTGTCTTCCGCGACAATGCTTGATTTTGCGTCTGGGTAAAGTACTAACGTACCGCCAGATAAGCCTTTACCCCAGTAGTCATTCGCATCGCCTTCCACTTCGAACTTCACGCCTTTAGCGAGAAATGCACCGAATGACTGACCCGCGGAACCTTTGAACTTCACGTTCATTGGCTGAGGCAGACCGGCATCTTTATACACTTTCGAGATTTCGTTCGACAACATGGTACCTGCAGAGCGGTCCGTGTTGACGATAGGGAACTCGGCATTCACCGCTTCACCTTTCTCGAGTGCAGGAATCGCTGCTTGAATCAGCTTACGGTCTAGTACTTCTTCTAGGTTGTGGTTCTGCTGAGCTTGGTTGAATACACCATCAGCTTCACGTGGTTGCTCAACGTGAAGAACAGGAGACAGATCTAGGTTCTTATATTTCCAGTGAGAAACGTCTTGGCGAATCTTCAGTTTCTGACCTTGACCGACCATCTCATCGATAGTGCGGAAGCCAAGTTCAGCCATGATTTCACGCAGACCTTGTGCCATGTACTGGAAGAAGGTTACGACGTCTTCTACGCGACCATCAAAGCGCTCGCGAAGTGTCTTGTTTTGAGTCGCGATACCAACAGGACAGGTGTTCTTATGACACTTACGCATCATGATACAACCTTCAACCACCAATGCTGCGGTTGCCACGCCCCATTCTTCTGCACCAAGTAGTGTTGCGACTGCAAGGTCACGAGGTGTCTTCATCTGACCATCCGCTTGAACCACGATACGGTTACGTAGACCGTTCTTCAGTAGCGTTTGGTGCGTTTCTGCCAAGCCAAGTTCCCAAGGAAGGCCTGTATGACGGATTGAAGACATTGGGGATGCACCTGTACCACCGTCGAAACCTGCGATAAGTACAACGTCCGCTTTCGCTTTCGCTACACCAGAAGCGATCGTACCTACGCCAGCTTCTGATACTAGTTTCACGTTTACACGACCTGCGCGGTTCGCATTCTTCAAGTCGTAGATCAGCTGAGCCAAATCTTCGATTGAGTAGATATCGTGGTGTGGCGGTGGTGAGATAAGACCGACGCCCGGAGTTGAGTGACGTGTTGCACCGATCCAGTCGTCTACTTTATCACCTGGTAGCTGACCACCTTCACCTGGCTTCGCACCTTGAGCCATTTTGATTTGCAGCTCTTCAGCGTTAGTTAGGTAGTAAGAGGTTACGCCGAAACGACCTGAAGCCACCTGCTTGATCGCAGAGCGTTCCCAATCGCCGTTCTCTTTACGCTCGAAACGCATTGGGTCTTCACCACCTTCACCAGAGTTCGATTTCGCGCCAAGGCGGTTCATAGCAACAGCCAGTGTGGAGTGTGCTTCGTAAGAAATAGAACCGAATGACATAGCACCGGTCGCGAAGCGTTTCACGATGCTTTCAATTGGCTCGACGTCGTCGATAGAGATAGAACCTGCTGGGTTCTTAATGAACTCAAGTTGGCTGCGCAGGGTTACCGCGTTGTCGCCTTGCTTATCTACGGCTGTCGCATATTGCTTGAACTGATCGTAGTTCTTGTTGCGCGTAGACTCTTGCAGTAGCGAGATGGTTTCTGGGTTGAATAGGTGCTTCTCACCACGCTGTTTCCATTGGTAAACACCACCTACATCCAGCATTTGAATTGGGATTTCGCGTTGTGGGTAACCGATGCGGTGACGAACGAGCACTTCTTTAGCAATATCGTCAAGGGTGAGACCTTGGATACGAGAAACTGTACCTGTGAAGTACTTGTCTACCACTGACTTATGAATACCCAAGGCTTCGAAGATTTGCGCACCGTGGTACGACTGCAGGGTTGAGATACCCATCTTCGAGAAGATCTTCAGAAGACCGCCATTGATCGCTTTACGGTAGTTGTTGAACAGATCGCGAGGGTTCGCTTCTGGGTCCAGCTTCTTCGTACGCTGAAGCTCAATGATGGTTTCAATCACTAGGTATGGGTTAACGGCGTTGGCACCGTAACCAATTAGCGTTGCAAAGTGGTGCGTTTCACGCGCGTCACCAGTTTCAACCACGATGTCACACTTCGCACGTAGACCTTTGCGGATCAAGTGGTGATGTACTGCGCCAACTGCCAGCATTGCTGGGATCGCCGCGTGGTTTGAGTTCACTGCACGGTCAGTTAGCAGGATGATTGAGTAACCATCAATAACCGCATCTTCTGCGTATTGGCAGATACGTTTTAGTGCGCGCTCAAGCTTGCCTTGGTCTTCACTGGCTTGGAATACGATATCCAGTGTCTTCGCCTGAAGATGCTCGTTGTCAATAGCACGCAGTTTCTCAAGCTCAGAGTTGGCCAGAACAGGCGATTCCAATTCGACTTTCTGACAGTGAAGTGGTGTTTCAGTCAGAAGGTTTTGGTCTTTACCCAAGTAAGTGTTCAGCGACATAACCATACGCTCACGGATCGGATCGATCGGTGGGTTAGTTACCTGTGCGAACAGCTGCTTGAAGTAGTTTGAAAGATGTTGCGACTGATGAGATAGCACTGCAAGAGGCCAGTCGGCACCCATTGCTGATAATGGCTCTTTACCTTCATTTGCCATTGGAACGATGATTTCGTTCACTTCTTCAGTACTTACGCCAAACGCTTGTTGGCGGTGTAGAAGATGTTCTGGCTTAGGTTGGCTGAATTGGTTGCTCGCATCTGGCAGCTTCTTCAAGCTTAGTAGGTTTTCTTCTACCCACTTTTCGTAAGGCTGCGCTGTTGCGATGGTGTCTTTCACTTCTTCATCAGAGATGATGCGACCTTGCTCTAGGTCTGCAACGAAGATACGACCCGGTTGTAGACGACCGCGGAACTCAACGTTCTCTGGCTCAATATCCACAACACCAGATTCTGATGCCATTACTAGGAAGTTATCTTTGGTCACTGTGTAGCGAGAAGGGCGCAGACCGTTACGGTCGAGTGTCGCACCAACTTGAACACCATCAGTAAAACATACTGAAGCCGGACCATCCCATGGTTCCATGATGTTCGCGTGGTACTGATAGAACGCGCGACGCTTAGGATCCATGTTTTTGTTTTCTTGCCATGCTTCCGGGATCATCATCATCAATGCGTGCGGCAGGCTACGACCAGAAAGAACTAGGAGCTCAAGTGCCATGTCAAAGTTAGATGAATCCGAACTGCCTTCCTGACAAATAGGAAGCAGCATGTCGATTTCAGCTTGGGTAAATAGATCGGATTCAATTATCGCCTCACGGGCTTTCATCCAGTTCAAGTTACCTCGAACTGTATTGATTTCACCGTTGTGGGCAATGTAACGGAAAGGTTGTGCAAGACGCCATTTCGGGAAGGTGTTGGTAGAGAAGCGAGAGTGTACCAGTGCCAGCGCAGTCACCATGGTCGGGTTTTGCAGATCAAGGAAGTACTGAGGGACTTGCTCGGTCGTTAACTGACCTTTGTACACCAATGTCTTGTAAGACATTGAGTTAATGTAGAAGTCATCACCAATGTTCGAAACGCTTTCTAGGCAAACACGTACAGTGTAGTTACGAAGTACGTACAGTTTACGCTCTAGCTCTTCAGGTGTGATACCTGGACCACCAGAGATAAACACATGCTCAAACTGAGGTTCTGTGCTTAGCGGGTCGGCACCGATCATTGAGTTATCGGTTGGCAATACGCGGTAGCCAATAACTTCAAGGTCTAGACGCTGAGCGTTGCGTTCTAGAATGTCACGGCATTGCTCGCGTTTGTATTCGTCTTTCGGGAAAAGTACGACACCCACACCATACTTTTCAAATGAAGGCAGTTTAATGCCGAGCTTAACGGCCTCTTCTAATAGGAATTCATGAGGTTTTTGTAGCAAGATACCCGCACCATCACCGCTGCATGGATCACAACCTTGACCACCACGGTGCTCCATGCGAGCTAGCATATCCAATGCTTGAGTCACTACTTCATGAGATTTACGGTTTTTAAGGTGAGCAACAAAACCGATACCACACGCGTCATGCTCCAATTCAGGAGTATATAGACCCTGTGGATTTTGCTCTCTATCTACCATAGATACATCCTTCCAGTTCAATGTCGACGCAAAAGCACCAGGCAGGCAAATGCCACCTAGACCATTGATTACGTCTTGTCCTTTATATTTATTATCGCCACCGATCTAGGTTGACCGATCTTGATTCCTTTCCGTATCTCGCAGGAAAAGTTTTGCGAGAAAAACAATCCTTGGTGGTATCCCTTTATTTATTGCCACTATTTAGTGATTTATATAGGTAGGAGTGGGATAACACCGACAAATCCCGCAGTGTACTTTGTAATAAAAGTCACAAAAATAACGGGGTTGTGTAAGTATCCTACAATTTTGTCACTTCAGAATGCAATGAAAAAGTCGACGTTGTGACCCAATTTTTTCGTTTAATTATGCATTTTTAGTTTAACATTTACGCAACATGAACGTTTTTTATCTGTATTTATGCAGGTTTATTGATTTTGAGCCGTATGATGTTTGTTTGAATTGACTAGTATTGTGTGTTTTTTCTTGCAGGGATGTAATTTATTTACACAGATCGTAGTGAGATTGATTACGGTTCATTGTTGGTGAGAATTTATGCAGTTACATGAGTTGGTCAATACAATCGGCCAAGATCTTCAGCGTCGATACGGTGAAAAAGTCCATAAACTAACGTTGCACGGTGGATTTAGTTGCCCTAATCGAGATGGCACTATTGGTCGGGGAGGATGTACTTTTTGTAATGTGGCTTCGTTTTCGGATGAAGAAGTACAGATAAAGAGTATTCACGATCAGTTGAAAGATCGTGCGGGCGAAATTCATCGAGCGAAGAAGTATCTCGCTTATTTTCAGGCTTACACCAGTACTTATGCGGAAGTGCAAGTGCTGAAAAATATGTATGAAGAAGCACTAAAAGCGGCTGATATTGTGGGATTGTGTGTCGGGACTCGTCCAGATTGCGTGCCTGATGCCGTATTGGATTTACTGTCTGACTATATAAATCAAGGTTATGAAATTTGGCTAGAGTTAGGGCTTCAAACCGCTAATAACGACACCCTTAAGCGCATCAATCGCGGTCATGATTTCGAATGTTATGCCGAGATCACCAAGCGTGCGCGTGCGCTAGGTATTAAAGTCTGTACTCATTTAATTGTTGGATTACCGAAAGAAAGCCGCGACGATAATATTGAGACGCTGCAAAAAGTGTTAGCCGTGGGCACGGATGGCATTAAGTTACATGGCTTGCATATTGTGGAAGGCAGCACCATGGCGAAAGCGTGGCGTGCAGGACGGTTAGAGGCGCCAGAGCTAGAAGAATATGTCGCAATTGCCAGTGAGATGATTCGTATGACGCCACCGGACGTGATTTACCATCGCGTTTCATCAGCAGCTCGTAGACCTACCTTATTATCGCCACTGTGGTGTGAAAATCGCTGGCTGGCGATGACTGAAATTGGTCGAGCCCTCAGTGAACATGGTGCTCAAGGAAGCCTAACGGGAAACGCTTTTATCTATACTAAACCGGAATTAATAGCAGATCGCTCAATAAATAACTGATATATTTTAACCAGTTTTCTTTAAAGGTTTAAACGATGGATCAGTTACTCAATTGGCTTTGGGATGGTCAAGGCGGTTATGGCTATGTCGTCTTGTTATTAATTGCTAGCGTGTGCGCGTTAGCACTGATCTATTTGCACTTTCAAACATCACTTAAGCAACTCGTAACGGATTCACCCTATCCAGTCATAGTGCTGGATAGTGGCCATGCTCAGATCTTGTTATCTAACCAAGCTGCGATGCAGTTATTAGGTATTCGCTCTTTAGGTACGGGATATTTGTATCCCGCTTTATTCGATATTCGTGAGCTTGAGTCGTTTCTCGACAGTGTCTCTAGTCGTCATTTTAGCCAGCAGGTATTTGATTGGCGCTTATCTGAAAGCGAATCTATCAAGGTGGAGTTGTCAGGAAGAAAGAGTTTGCTGCGCAATCACCGTGTTTGGATCATCTACGCGCAGCCATATCAAGCCACTCATCAAGAGCAGCAACAAGAGCTTGCGCAATTAACGATTGCTCGTTCGGCACTAGACTCACTCTCTGAGTTAATTTGTACCCAAGATCGCCAAGGAAATTTATTAACGACGAACCGAGCATTTGATCAATTTTGGGAAGGGCGAAGGGAAGAAGCCTGCGCATCAAAGGTTTCCATGGGTGAGGCTAGCAGAAAGAGTGAGCGCAAGTGGACGACGGATCCACAAGGTCGCAGTTGCTTATTGGAAGTGAATCAAAATTCCCTTGTGTCACCGAGTGGTGAGCTGATCGGTACATTATCCATTAGTCATGATGTGACCGAGTGGCACAAAATGCAGCAGAACCTGAGAGATGAAATGGAGCGCCGTAAAGATACAGAAGTTGCGTTGGCGCAAAGGGATACCATCTTACAGACTATTCTTGACGCTAGCCCTGACTCTATCGGTATCTTCAATGAGAATATGGTCTATCAAGCGTGTAATAAACCGTTCGTTAATGCATTAGGTATTTCAGACGTGTCTGATTTGATTGGTAAGCGCCTTCAAGATGTCATTCCTGAAGAGATGTACGCTCGCTTAGCCGCTAGTGATTTAGATGCATTGCGCCAGTCAGAACCTGTCCGATACATAGATAAAGTCGTTAGCAGTGATGGCAAAAGTACGTGGTTTGATGTGGTGAAATCGCCCTTTAAAGATAAAGCTTCAGGAACGAATGGTGTGCTGATAATGGCGCGTGATATTTCTGAACGTTACCTTGCCGAACAAAAGTTGGAGAGAGCCAATTTAGAGTTAGAAAAGTTGAGCTTTATGGACAGCCTAACTCAGGTATCGAACCGACGCCGCTTCGATGAACAACTGCAGGTACTATGGTACCACCATGCCCGCGAAAAGCTGCCGCTCACTATCATGTTGTGTGACATCGACTTTTTCAAAGATTACAACGACTGTTACGGCCATCAGCAAGGTGATGAAGCATTGGTCAGTGTTGCTACCGTATTCACAAAAGTCATCAATCGCTCCTCGGATTGTGTTGCGCGTTATGGTGGTGAGGAGTTTGGATTTATCCTGCCGAATACCACAACGGAAGGCGCGAGCAATGTAGCGCAGCGTATTCATGAACAAATTCGACAACTCGATATGGAGCACGACAGCTCAGAAGCATCGGAACGTCTCACGGTCAGTATCGGTCTTGTCTCTTATATTCCTCAACATGGTGATGAACCGGAAATGGGTATTGCCATGGCTGACAGTGCGCTATACCAAGCCAAAGCTGATGGACGTAATCGCACCTGTATTCACCCCAGTTCTTGCTAACGCTTTGTGACCGCTTGCTCTAAGTTGATAGCTGATTGTTTAAATCGCCGTATTAAACACGTTAAACTTACCGAAGCCTGTGCGTTCGTTGGTTAACTTATCTTTTTATCTTGTTTAGCAAGCGCAGTTCGCACTACGTATTTTTCACTAATCACACAGACCTAAATTGCGTTAGGCCGAATATGTCTGCTCGTTTTTTATCATTGAAGGGCAACATCTAGCCAGCACCATGGAGTAGTTAATGAAACCCATGAAAAATCTCGCCCAGTATTATGTCGACTTGCTAGTCAAACTGGGGATTGTTCGTTTCTCGATTTTGCTGGCCCTTGCGCTGGTGGCATTAGCCGTTGTGGTGCAGGTGGGGATTACTTTAGCTCTCAAGGGGCGAGTCGACGATATCGACATTGTCCGTTCAGTGTTTTTTGGTCTCTTGATTACACCTTGGGCGGTTTATTTTCTTTCTGTTGTTGTTGATCAGCTAGAAGAGTCTCGCCAGCGTTTAACCAAGTTGGTGTCCAAACTGAAAGACATGCGCTCGCGAGACCAAGAACTGAATTATCAACTGCAACAAAACATCGAAAAGCTCAACCAAGAAATTGAAGAGCGCATTAAAGCAGAAGAAGCTCGTGAAGAGGCGATGCAAGATCTCGAAAACGAGGTGTTCCAACGAGAGCGTACTCAGTTAGAGCTTGCGGAACGCACTGCACTACTGCGTTCATTTATTGATGCCTCGCCAGACTTAATTTACTACCGCAATGCCGATGGTGTGTTCTCCGGTTGTAACCGGGCAATGGAAGAGCTAACGGGCAAGAAAGAGCACCAGTTAGTCGGATTAAGCCCTTGGGATGTTTATAGCAAAGAAATCGCTGAGCACATCGTTGATACTGACCAAAAGGTCTTCGCCGATAATCAAGCCATCACTTACGAGCAGTGGCTAGAGTATCCTGATGGACGCAAGCACTACTTTGAACTGCGTAAAGTGCCGTTTTACAGCAAAGATGGTCGTCACCTTGGATTGGTAGGTTTTGGCCGTGATATCACTGAACGTAAACGTCATGAAGAGTCGTTAGAGAAAGCAAGCCGTGATAAGACTACTTTCATCTCAACCATCAGTCATGAACTGCGAACGCCACTAAATGGCATTGTGGGTTTAAGTCGCATGCTTCTCGATAGTCCGTTGACAGAAGAGCAGCGCAAACACATGCAGACAATCAATGTGAGTGCGATTACGCTAGGTAACATCTTCAACGATATTATCGATATGGATAAGTTTGATCGCCGCAAGCTAGAACTATTACCTGCGCCACTTAACTTCGAAGACTTCGTCGCCGAGATTGAAAGCATCTCAGCTTTGATGGCGGAGCAAAAAGGGCTGCGCTTTGACTTAGAACGTTTGAGTGATTTACCAAAAGCAATTGAAGTGGATGCGACCCGTTTACGTCAGGTAATTTGGAACTTGGTCAGCAACGCAATGAAGTTTACCAAAGAAGGTGGCGTTGTGATGACGGTGAGTGCGGATGTCGAAGACGATTTTGCCACCATTATTATGGAAGTGGAAGACACAGGTATTGGTATACCGGAAGATGAGCTTGATAAAATCTTCGCCATGTATTACCAAGTGAAATCAGGTAAAGACAACCTACATGCTGTCGGGACTGGTATAGGCTTGGCGGTGTCAAAACAGCTGATCAATATGATGGATGGTGACATTACTGTCGCTAGTGAAGAGGGTTTTGGTAGTACTTTTACCGTATCGATTCACGTTCCTATTGTGGAACTCGAAGAACCTGTCATTGATGCAAAACGCGACAATATGCATCTCAACATCTTTATGGTCGAAGACATTGAGCTTAACGTCACTGTTGCCAAATCGTTGCTTGAGAGCTTAGGGCACTCCGTTACCGTGGCGATGACGGGACAAGAAGCGCTCGTGAACTTTGTGCCAGAAAAATATGACTTGGCGTTGTTGGATATTCAGCTGCCTGATATGACGGGGTTTGATGTCGCAAATTATTATCGCGAGCATTATAACAATCTGCCTCCATTGGTCGCCCTAACAGCTAATGTGATGAAAGATCGTCGTGAATACTTAGATAACGGCATGGATGATGCCATCAGTAAACCGCTTGCTGTGAACGCCATTCAGTCTGTAATTGATAAATTCTTCGCGCATCAGGTAGAGCAGCAAGAGCAACCTGAGAGCGTTCCAGAAACAGTGGAAGAGCCGACTCCTTCTCCTGTGATTGAGACACACTTGCTCGATATGGATATGTTAGAGTCTTACGTCGACATTGTTGGTGCCAAGCCGGTCTACGACAGCATAAAAATGTTTGAAGACATGATGCCAGACTATATTGATGTCTTAGACTCAAACATGACGGCAAAAGATCAAGATGGGATTGTTTCTGAAGCGCATAAAATTAAAGGTGCTGCAGGTTCGATTGGCCTCAAACGTATCCAAAGTGTGGCGCAGAAAGCGCAATCTCCCGATATGCCAGCATGGTGGGAAAACATTTCAGACTGGGTTGAAGAGATCAAAAATGAATACCAAAACGATATTCAAGTCCTCAAAAGTTGGTTGGAACAAAGGAAATAACATGAAAAAAATCGCACCGTTGGCGTTGGTTATAGCATTGATGGCTGGCTGCAGTTCCGTTCCAAGTGTGAACTGGCAACAAAACAGTCAGATTACGATTAACCAGGTGAATGTCGAGCTTAAAAGTAACTTATGGGTGAACCTGATGCCGACCGTTGGGGAAGTGCAAGAGCAAAGCATTCAAGGATCACTTTACCTTGAAGGAGACCAGTTACTCCCAGCCAACCTGACTGCCGAAGCGCTTATCATCAAGCAAGGGGAAAAAGAGTGGTGGGTGGATGAAGACTCTTTAGAAACTCGAACTCATAGTGAGAGCCAATGGGAAGTAGCCTTCACGTCTCAGGTAGACGCGGACACAGAAAAATCGGTTGATATCGCGGTACTTTTAGACGACGCAGGTAAACAGCGCTGGTTAGTGGAAAAATACGTGAAGATTAACAAGGTTTATTAGATTCAGTGATTGTCCGCTAATTGCTAAACCCAAAATAAAAGGGCTTGCTCAATGAGCAAGCCCTTTGCGTATTAGCGATTCAATTAGTCTTCTAGATCGCCACAGAAGCGGTAACCTTCGCCGTGGATAGTCGCGATGATTTCAGGAGTACCTGAAACAGACTCAAAGTGTTTACGAATACGACGAATCGTTACGTCTACAGTACGGTCATGCGGCTTAAGTTCACGGCCAGTCATCTTCTTAAGAAGATCGGCACGAGTTTGAATCTTACCTGGGTTCTCACAGAAGTGCAGTAGAGCTCGGAACTCAGAGCGAGGGAGCTTGTAGCTATCACCAGCAGGGCTTACTAGAGAGCGGCTGTTGATGTCCAGTACCCAACCATTGAATTCATACTTTTCTACTGAGCGTTTCTCTTCTTGCACCGCGTTAGAGCTCATTGAGCGGCTAAGTAGGTTGCGAGCACGAATAGTCAGTTCACGTGGGTTGAATGGTTTAGTGATGTAGTCATCTGCACCAATCTCAAGACCTAGGATCTTGTCCACTTCATTGTCACGGCCTGTCAGGAACATTAAAGCAATGTTCGCTTGTTCGCGTAGTTCACGCGCTAACAGAAGGCCATTCTTGCCTGGAAGATTAATGTCCATAATAACCAAGTTGACTGAGTTGTCAGACAACACTTGGTGCATCTCTTCACCGTCACTGGCTTCAAAAACAGCGTATCCCTCTGCTTCAAAAATACTCTTAAGAGTGTTACGAGTTACTTGCTCATCTTCAACGATAAGAATCTGCGGGGTTTGCATTGGCGGTACCTAAATTTGTGACAAAATTGTGCTAATAGAATAAATTCTAGGCAAAAATATAACATACAGGTAATGTGATTTTGATAATAAATCAAGTTGATCAAAAAAACACTTCTTTCAGTTATCCGCCCTCCATGGAATTTTGCCAACTCACCAGTATCCAATGGCGACGTTTATTCTAAAGGGCTTGTTTACCTTTCATTTCCTGCTTTCTGTGGGGCCTGAAACGTAAACACCCTAAGATATGGAGCGGATTTTATATTGTTAACAGCATGCTAACAATGCTCAAATGTTAATTCCATTCAGTTTGTTGATTTATATCAATTGATGAAATGTAACTGTTATTAATCGTTTAAGACTTATGATAGAAAAAAGTAATACGAACATAGACGCATCGTTATGGAATGCTTATTCAGAATCTTTTTTCAGATTCGAGGCCGAGTGGTGCGTTTCAAACTACGCTGTGATAACCGCTTGGAACCCATACAGTAATTTGCGGTCCAAAGAAGAGAACTGCATAAGCAATCAAGCATTAGAAACACTGCTACAGCACGTTAATTACGCGCCTATCACAGTAGGTGACAGCTCTTTTACATGGTATGAGGAAAGCTTTGCCGTCGAGTTATCACCAGAGGCGGCGGTCGCATTGGCGAATGACTTTCAACAAAACGCGATTTACTACGTCATTGATGATCAACTTTACCTTATTGCGTGCTCACAGCCGAAAGTGTTGCATAAGTTAGGCTCCCTTAAGCCTCGACTCGTATAGGAAAGGATACTACTCACCGAAGCACTGCTTGGGTGAGAAAATTCACGGAGGAAATATGAGAGACATTACACCCGATATTTGTGACCAATTTGAAGACCAAGTTACCCTGCTTACTTTGCCACTGCAGAACTTTGGTCAACGCACCGCTTTTTACGGAGAAATTGTCACAGTGCGTTGTTATCACGACAACTCAAAAGTACGTGAAGTACTGGGCGAAGATGGAACGGGGAAAGTATTGATTGTTGACGGACATGGTTCGTGTCAGAAAGCATTGCTTGGCGATCAATTAGCAATACTCGGAATAGAAAATGGGTGGGAAGGCATTATTGTCTATGGTGCAATACGCGACGTAGCACAAATATCTCAGATGGACATTGGCGTGCAAGCACTTGGTACCAATCCGTTTAAGACAGAGAAGCGAGGTATGGGAGAGGTCAATGTGACCTTAACGATGCAAAACCAAATCGTGCAGCCGAAGCATTATGTGTACGCTGATTGGAATGGTGTGTTGATTTCAAAGCAAAAATTAGATTTCTAAAAACGAAAGCCTAAACCTACCTCAATACCTTGTTGCCAATCTTGGTAATCAAGAGTCGCGTGAAGATCCAGTTTATCGGTGATTTTTACGCGACTTGAGACTTCAGCTGCGAGGCTGCTATCTTCTTGGCGAATACCTTCCGCAGTCTCATTCTTGTAAGAGCGAACCGTACTTTTTAGTGTGACACGATCATTGAAGTGATAGCTGATCCCACTCAAAAAACCGCTTTGGTTTTGGGTTGGAGAGTTGTTGACTCGTGCACCGACGTAAACGTCTACGGAGTCAAAGAGTTCGTACGCATAACCAGTGTCGATATTCCAAACATCGAAACTGTCAGATTGATAGCTATCGCTGGAAATAAATAGTTTATGAGGAGAAGGGGATGTTTTGCCTGGAAGAGGCGGAAGCTCGTTTGCTAGACAAACGCCAGGCACAAAAAACAGCAACAGAAAAAGCCCTCTTTTCATGCTCACCACTCCTTGTGTCAACTTTTTTATTAGTATGTGCCCAAAGCTTCTCACTATTAAAGCATAGAATATGAAAGCTAGCTCACCTATTTTCTAAATAATTCGATCCTGTGAACATAGGTCACAGTTAAGTTGTTGTTAAGTGTCAACAACTCCCTTTCATAATTTGATCTTACGCTTTATGACGAAGATCAGACTAGTTATGGAGTAAAAAGTGAGACTGATGACGATGGGATGAGCCCCCTACAAAAATAAGCGACAGATTTCCTAACGAGCAATAACATCCAATTAGCGTTAAATATCAATAAGATTGCTTAGCAGAAATCGCTGTAAGACTGAAAAACAAACAATTTTTTGTTGACTATGAATCGGAAACTCGGTAAACGTAGAGTTAAGCAAACACAATTAACGTTGAATATTTATTTATGCCATCTAACAGCCTAGTAGTAATGACCACGACCATTATTATTACCGACACGACACATGTTGGGGCAGGCTGCTGAGCGAAAGAAATTCACAAAAAAGGCCTGTATCCAACAAGATACAGGCCTTTTTTTATGCTTTTTTATCCAGAATTTAGACAAGTTTGAGAAGATATACCGGAGGAAGGGATGCGAGTATTGAAGTTTGGCGGTTCATCACTAGCTGATGCAGATCGCTTTTTAAGAGCGGCAGACATCATTGCCAATAACGCTCAACAAGAAGAAGTGGCGGTTGTTCTTTCAGCCCCAGGTAAAACAACAAATAAGTTGGTTGCGGTCATTGAAGGCGCGTTGCGCAATGGTGAAGCAGAGCTGCAAATCAAAGAGTTGGATGAATCGTTTAAAACGCTCTTCACTCAAATCCAAGCAGTACTACCCAATATTGATGGTTCAGCTTTCGATAACCAAGTGAAAACCTCGCTATCTCAATTACGTCAATTTGTTCACGGCATCAATCTATTAGGTATGTGCCCAAACAACGTAAATGCGCGCATTATTAGTAAAGGTGAGCGTGTTTCCATTCAGTTGATGAAAGCTGTCTTGGAGGCGAAGGGACAACAAGCGAGCTTGATCGATCCTGTCGAGTATCTGTATGCCCAAGGTGATCATCTTGAAGCTATGGTTGATGTGGATATTTCAACGCAAAACTTCCGTCAAAAACCCCTTCCTCAGGGCCACGTGAACATTATGCCGGGCTTTACAGCTGGCAACGAAAAAGGAGAGCTTGTCACGCTGGGTCGTAATGGCTCTGACTACTCGGCAGCGGTTCTTGCAGCTTGTTTACGCGCAGACTGCTGTGAAATCTGGACCGACGTTGATGGTGTATACAACTGTGACCCACGTTTAGTCGAAGATGCTCGCCTACTTAAATCACTAAGCTACCAAGAAGCGATGGAGCTTTCTTATTTTGGTGCTTCCGTTCTGCACCCGAAAACCATCGCCCCTATTGCTCAATTCCATATTCCATGTCTGATCAAAAACAGCTTTAACCCTCAAGGTGCAGGTACTCTTATCGGCCAAGATACTGGTGAAGATAATCTTGCGATCAAAGGTATTACAACACTTAACGACCTAACCATGGTTAACGTATCAGGCCCTGGTATGAAAGGCATGGTAGGCATGGCGAGCCGTGTATTCGGTGCGATGTCGTCTGCTGGTGTATCTATTGTTCTGATCACTCAGTCTTCTTCTGAATACAGCATCAGCTTCTGTATTGAGGCTGAAGATAAAGCGAAAGCGCAGCAAGTGCTGGCAGATGCGTTCGAGCTAGAACTCAAAGATGGCTTACTAGAACCGGTTGAGTTTATTGATAATGTTTCAATCATTACGCTTGTTGGTGATGGTATGCGCACATCGCGCGGTGTGGCTTCTCGCTTCTTCTCTTCTCTTGCTGAAGTGAACGTGAACATCGTGGCGATAGCACAAGGCTCATCAGAACGTGCGATTTCTGCCGTTATTCCAGAAGACAAAATTTCTGAGGCGATCAAAGCGTGTCACGAAAACCTATTCAACTCGAAACACTTCCTCGATGTGTTCGTTGTTGGTGTCGGTGGTGTGGGTGGCGAACTGGTGGATCAGATCGAACGCCAACAAGTCAAACTTGCTGAGAAAGGCATTGTGATTCGAGTTTGTGGCTTAGCAAACAGCAAAGGTCTTTTGCTTGATAGCGAAGGCTTACCGCTCGAGCACTGGCGTGATCGTATGTCAGCAGCCACAGAAGAATTCAGCCTAGCGCGTCTGATTTCTTTGGTACAACGCAATCATATTATCAACCCAGTATTGGTTGATTGTACCTCCAGTGAAGACATTGCTAAACAATACGCCGACTTCCTAGCGGCAGGTTTTCATGTTGTAACACCAAACAAAAAAGCAAACACAGCAAGCATGGCGTACTACCATCAGCTTCGCGATGTGGCTCGTAGCTCCCGTCGTAAATTGATGTATGAAACAACCGTAGGTGCAGGCCTACCGGTTATTGAAAACTTGCAAAACCTGATTTCTGCAGGTGATGAACTGGAGCGCTTCAGCGGTATTCTTTCCGGTTCTCTTTCTTATATTTTCGGTAAGTTAGATGAAGGAATGAGCTTAAGTGAAGCGACGAATATCGCAAAAGAAAATGGCTTTACTGAACCAGATCCTCGTGATGATCTGTCTGGTATGGATGTCGCGCGTAAGTTGTTGATTCTAGCTCGTGAAGCGGGCATGTCACTAGAGCTTGAAGATGTTGTTGTTGACCAAGCGCTACCGCCAGGTTTTGATGATTCAGGCAGTGTTGATGAGTTTATGGCGCGTCTCCCAGAAGCGGACGCCTACTTCAAAGAGTTATCAGCTAAAGCAGCAAAAGAAGGCAAAGTACTGCGTTACGTTGGTGAAATTAACGAGGGCAAGTGCACAGTAAGCATTGCTGCGGTGGATGAAAACGATCCGATGTATAAAATCAAAGACGGTGAAAACGCACTGGCATTTTACAGCCGTTACTACCAGCCAATCCCACTTGTGTTGCGTGGCTATGGCGCAGGTACTGAGGTAACGGCTGCGGGTGTATTCTCTGACGTGATGCGTACTTTAGGTTGGAAACTAGGGGTATAACAAGAATGAGTTCAAGTGATATGGATGTAGTGGTTTATGCCCCAGCATCAATTGGTAATGTAAGTGTTGGTTTTGATGTGTTGGGGGCGGCGGTGTCCCCAGTGGATGGGACCTTGCTAGGTGACAGAGTGCAAGTTAAGGCAGGGACTGAGCCGTTCAGTCTGAAAACTGCGGGTAATTTTGTCTCTAAGTTGCCTACAGAGCCAAAAGAAAACATCGTTTACGATTGTTGGCTGGTGTTTTCTCGCGAGCTAGATAAAAAAGGTGTTGAGCTAAAACCACTTGAAATGACGCTAGAAAAGAACATGCCAATAGGCTCAGGTTTAGGCTCAAGTGCTTGTTCTATCGTTGCTGCATTAGATGCATTAAACCGATTCCATGGTCAGCCGCTTAACGAGACTGAGCTGCTAGCACTGATGGGGGAAATGGAAGGCAAGATCTCTGGTGGTATTCACTATGATAACGTGGCGCCATGTTACCTTGGCGGTGTGCAATTGATGCTGGAAGAGCTAGGTATCATTAGCCAAGAAGTGCCTTGCTTTGACGATTGGTACTGGGTGATGGCGTATCCGGGTATCAAAGTATCAACAGCAGAAGCGCGTGAGATCCTACCATCTCAATACCGTCGACAAGATATCATTGCTCATGGTCGTCACCTTGCGGGCTTTATTCATGCGTGTCATTCTGGTCAGCCAGAGCTAGCTGCAAAAATGATCAAAGACGTGATCGCAGAACCGTATCGTGAGAAACTGCTTCCGGGTTTTGCGAATGCACGTCAATACGCTGCATCAGCAGGTGCGTTAGCAACCGGTATTTCTGGCAGTGGTCCAACACTGTTCAGTATTTGCAAAGAGAAAGATGTCGCTGAGCGAGTTGCTCGCTGGTTAGAACAGAACTACGTACAAAACGAAGAAGGATTCGTCCACGTTTGTCGTCTAGATAAGCAGGGTTCGAAAGTAACAGGAAGTGAGCTATGAAGCTTTACAATATAAAAGAAAATGATGAACAAGTTTCCTTTGGCCAAGCCGTTCGCCAAGGGTTAGGCCGTAACCAAGGTCTATTTTTCCCATCGGAATTACCAAAGTTTGAAGACGTTGATGCGCTACTGGCAGAAGACTTTGTTTCTCGTAGCACTAAGATTTTATCAGCGTTTATCGGTGATGAGCTGGCGGAAGAGCAAGTCAACGCGCTTGTGGACGCAGCGTTCCAATTCCCGGCGCCAATCAATCAAGTCAAAGACGGTGTTTACGCGTTAGAGCTTTTCCATGGTCCAACGCTGGCATTTAAAGATTTTGGCGGTCGCTTTATGGCGCAATCTCTTGCGGCGGTATCGGACGGTGGCAAGATCACCATTCTGACTGCGACTTCTGGCGATACTGGCGCAGCCGTTGCGCACGCTTTCTATGGTATGGAAGACATCAACGTTGTGATTCTTTACCCGAAAGGCAAGATTAGCCCACTGCAAGAGAAGCTATTCTGTACGCTAGGAAAGAACATTCACACTGTCGCGATCGATGGCGACTTCGATGCGTGCCAGGCACTGGTTAAGCAAGCTTTCGATGATTCCGCACTGCGTGAAGAGATCGGCCTGAACTCTGCAAACTCAATCAACATCAGCCGTTTGATGGCGCAAATCTGTTACTACTTTGAAGCAGCTGCGCAAATGAGCAAACAAGAGCGTGAAAACCTAGTAGTGTCTGTACCAAGTGGTAACTTTGGTAACCTAACTGCTGGTCTACTGGCAAAAGCGCTGGGTCTGCCGATCAAACGCTTTATCGCTGCAACTAACGCTAATGACACGGTTCCGCGCTACCTAGAAACAGGTAAGTGGGAGCCAAAACCAACGGTTGCAACGACATCGAACGCAATGGACGTGAGTCAACCGAACAACTGGCCGCGTATTGAAGAGCTGTGCCGAGTGAAAGAGTGGGGCCTAGAGACACTAGGTAAAGGCGCGGTTTCAGATGAGCAAAGCGCACAATCTGTGAAAGATTTGTACTCATTGGGCTACCTATGTGAACCGCACGGTGCGATTGCTTACCGCGTTCTTGAAGAGCAACTGCAAGATGGTGAAACCGGTCTGTTCCTATGTACTGCGCACCCAGCGAAGTTCAAAGAAGTGGTGGATGACATTTTGCAATCTGACATCGAGCTTCCTGCACCGCTAGCGAAGCACGCGGCGATGGAACTGCTATCGGAAGAGCTAGACGCAGACTTTGATGCATTGAAACAAGTACTGCGCCGTGTACAGTAATTATTAAAATGATGAACGACGAAAGGTGAATGAGCAATCATTCGCCTTTTTTATTGTCGGTAAGTCTCGACTCTCTTTATGATTGAGAAACGAACTTAAAGATGGAAATAGAAGCATGCATTTTTTGATTTTTCTTGGCTCAGTCAGAGACAGCACACCGCCACGACCAGCCCGCTTGGGCATGCGAGTGAGTAGAGCATGTGAAACGTTGTTTAAGAATCAGTATTCCCAACATACCGTCGAAATCATTGACCCATTGAACTACGACTTTGACGACGTGTTTAAGCCTGAGTTTGCTTACCATCGCGCTAAAGTGCCAGCCCACTTGAGAGAACTGGCAGACAAAATTAAAAGCGCCGATGGGTACGTGATGGTCAGTCCGGAATACAACCATTCGATGAGCCCTGCTTTGGCAAACATGCTTAACCATTTTGGTAGTTCGCTGTTTTCTTATAAGCCAAGTGCTATCGTGACCTACTCTGCTGGACAATGGGGTGGTGTTAGAGCTGCAGTGTCGATGCGTACCTTCTTATCTGAACTTGGATGTTTACCTGTCTCGGCGATGATTCACATTCCGAAAGCGCAAGAAGTGTTTGACGAACAGGGTGTCGTTGCGGATGAATTACAGCAGACGCAGTGGGACAGCTATATGAATCGCACCATACATCAATTGATTTGGTGGGCAGAAGGCGCTTCACAACAAAGAGAAAGGCTTGACCCAGCCTCATTGGCTGAAGTGTTTAAGAAGGATCCGTCACAGAGAAATGCTCCGTAAAGGAACAGAACGGTTAGATGCATGGAAAAACAAAAAAAGCTTGGTCATTGCTGACCAAGCTTTTTAAATTCTAGCGAGCTAGTTTACTGAGAAATTATAGAGTCTCAGTAAAAGTACGAGCGATTACGTCACGTTGCTGTTCTGGAGTCAGCGAGTTGAAACGTACTGCGTAACCAGAAACACGGATAGTTAGTTGTGGGTATTTCTCTGGGTGTGCAACTGCATCTTCTAGTGTTTCGCGTTTAAGCACGTTCACGTTTAGGTGTTGACCACCTTCGATGCGAGGAGCTGTTTCGATTGCTACTTCACGGCTTTCGTATTCACCTAGATCGCTGATTGCGATAACTTGGTCTGCTTCGTAGCCAGCAGTTGCAGCAACACAACGAGCTTCATTTTTTTCGCTATCTAATAGCCAGATAGAGTTTAGTAGGTCGTCGTTTGCCGCTTTTGTAATTTGGATACCTTGGATCATCACTATCTCCTAGACCACTTACGTGGTGATTATTGGTGTTAATTTTCGAATTTTCGTTGAGCTGAGTATTATATAGCTAATATCCACTATTTTAATATTGATTTAAGTCAAAAAACAACAAAAAACATTATTTTTATTAAGGTAATTTTATTGAGTTAAATCAATAAAACCTTTGAAAACAAACTAATTACAATTTATTTGATAATATAAAAAATATTTAATAACTCATTTTGTTGTAAATTTACTACAAATTGAGCTTAAAGTTTAAACTGATTAACGCAACTATCTGTATTTAGGTAGCAATACTGAAAGTCTAAAGTGATTAAATGACAAACATGAAAAACAAGCTTGGGAATAAACTCATTGGTGCACATGTCTCTGCTGCTGGTGGGGTCGATCAAGCGCCGTTGAGAGCTCGCGAAATTGGCGCGAATGCGTTCGCACTATTTACAAAAAACCAACGCCAGTGGGTGGCGAAGCCTTTAGAAGCAAAAACCATCAGTGCGTTTAAAGCGAACTGTAAAATGCTGGGTTTCGGCGCAGAACATATTCTTCCCCATGACTCTTATCTAATTAACTTAGGTGCACCAGAAGCGGATAAGTTGGATAAGTCACGCGCTGCATTCATCGATGAGATGGAGCGTTGTAATCAATTGGGTTTAACGTTGCTGAACTTTCACCCTGGGAGCCACTTAAAGAAAGTCTCTGAACAGGAGTGCTTAGCGACGATCGCTGAGTCGATCAATCTTGCGCACAAAGCGGTGCCGAATGTGATCGCGGTAATCGAGAATACGGCTGGTCAGGGTACAAACCTAGGTTGGAAGTTTGAGCACCTTGCTGAAATCATCGAGCAAGTGGAAGACAAAGAACGTGTTGGTGTATGTCTCGATACTTGCCACACGTTTACCGCCGGTTACGATCTGCGTACTAAAGAGGATTGTGAGCATACCTTTGCGGAATTCGACCGTATTGTTGGGATGCACTATTTAAGAGCAATGCATCTAAATGATTCAAAAGTTGAGTTTGCCAGCAAAGTGGATCGCCACCACTCATTAGGCAAAGGAGAAATCGGGTGGGATTGCTTTGAGTACATCGCTAAAGACCCTCGATTTGATGGTATCCCTCTGATTTTAGAAACAATTGATCCGGACATCTGGCAGCAAGAAATCAACGCACTGCGTCAGTTTCATCTAGCGGTGATAGATAACCAATGATGTGATCACAGAGTTGGCACCTTTCTTTCTTAGCCACTTAAGTCAATTTGAATTAAGAAAGAAGGATGCCACTATGTCTCGACCACTCTCTTTTGCTTCTTACGCATATAGCCGCCGCGTGCTTCGTTTGCCGATGCCTAATCGTCACATTACAGGACAGGGACATTTTCGAACGCCACAGAAGCATTAGTCTTTTTTTACTGTTCTCAAGTTCGTGGTAAGTTTTTGTTTGTTTGGGTTTCGCTCGTTAGAATAGAAGCAAAATTTAGGACAGGAACTTTCCATGAATCAGTCACCCACTTGGCACGATGTGATCGGCGAAGAGAAAAAACAGAGCTACTTTGTAGATACTTTGAATTTTGTAGAAGCAGAACGCGCCGCAGGCAAAGCGATTTTTCCGCCAGCGAAAGATGTCTTTAACGCGTTTCGATTTACCGAGTTTAACGATGTTAAAGTAGTGATTCTGGGGCAGGACCCATACCATGGCCCAAATCAGGCACATGGTTTGTGCTTTTCTGTTCTTCCTGGAATCAAAACACCACCATCACTCGTTAATATGTATAAAGAGCTGGCTCAAGATATTGAAGGGTTCCAGATCCCTCAGCATGGATTCTTACAAAGTTGGGCTGAGCAAGGTGTATTGTTGCTCAATACGGTATTGACGGTTGAGCAAGGTAAAGCGCATTCACATTCAAAAACGGGGTGGGAAACGTTCACTGACCGAGTGATTGAAGCGATAAACCAGCATCAGGAAGGCGTGGTGTTTTTATTGTGGGGCTCTCACGCTCAGAAGAAAGGGCGCTTTATTGATCGCAATAAACATCATGTGTTAGCCGCACCACATCCATCACCACTCTCAGCACACCGAGGTTTTTTTGGTTGTAAGCATTTCTCTCAAGCAAACCAGTTACTTGCCTCGCAAGGAAAAGCACCAATCAACTGGCATTTGCCATTAACTGTATAAAAGAAGAGACAGCGATAATGCTGCCATTATCGCTGTTTTTTTGAGCACGCTCGAGGCTGATGGCAAATTTCTCATGTACACTTATTAAAAGTAGGTGTTAAGGAGAGACGCTATGATGATCGAAAGAATTCGACGCGAACACGGCTATATGGTTCGTCTGTTGGCGATACTGCGCCATAAACTTAATGAGATAAAAGAAGAACGTGCGATCAACTACGCATTAGTAAGCGAGATAGTTGATTACCTCTCTAATCATTCAGAAAAAGTTCACCATCCGAAAGAAGATATTCTCTATCACCACTTTCTGGAGCACTATGGTAAGCAACAGACCATGGAAAACTTAGAGAAAGAACACCAAGAGCTAGCAAGTAAAACCAAAGAGTTTGCTTCCTTGATAGAGATGATCCTGCAGGATGCTGTTGTGCCTCAAGACATGTTTGTGGCCCACCTAGAGGATTTCATTGAATCACAAAGACGCCACTTGGAGTTAGAGGAACGAAAAATCCTGCCTCTCATTGAGGAGCTGTTCACTACCGAGGATTGGCAGCATGTTGAAAGCTTATGGAGCGTCAGTGAAGATGACCCAGTTTTTGGTGACACCATCGCCGATCGTTATAAACAGTTAGCTGAACGTGTGCGTCAAAGTGATGCTGAGTATGTTTAAGTGTGTGCGATGAAACCTGAGTGAGCGAAAGTATCACTCGGGTTTGTTAGCTGCATTTCTTATTTATTGAGAATTGGACGCAAATTTATCTTTTGCGCTTCTCAACCAAAAGACAGGAAAATTCCTATTGAGTAATAACGGTACTCATACTCAAATCCTGGCGCTTAAACTCAAGTCGTTTACGGTTACTGTAAACAAAAACAAAAGGCACCCTTAAGGTGCCTTTTGTTTGAATTAGAGTTTAATGTCTTCCAAGTTGTAGTCGGTACAGGCATCAAGTTCGCGTAGCTCTTTAAGCAAATTGCGCCTGTCGTTCATCTCTTCTATTTCACGCCACTTTCGCTTTACTGGTTTGGCACGAGATTTGGTTGTTGAGGTAGTATCCAGATTAAAAATGTCATCTAGTTGAAAGCCTTCCATAAGCCACCTTTACCTTTCTTAAGCTAAACTGTTGTAACCAGTCCTTGTGGAGTTTTTTAAGTACCACAATAGCCGTGAGAATAACCATGATATATTTCGCATTTGTGTCGGTAGCATGACATTTTCGTGCAAAAATATTCTCAAAATCACACTTTTCATGGCAATGTGGTGGCTAAAAAATGCACAAACGATCTCAAGAAAACGATTAAATAGAGAGATTTTCAATGTTAATTCGATTTGACGAGTGGGGGGACAGTGCAAAGGTCAAAGTTGCATAAAACCAGTTTGATGAAATAGTGTTCAATTAGATGGTAAGGCACTAGAGCAAATTTATGTAACACCTTGTGAATACTAGCTTGGTCTTAATTATATGGGTCTCCGTTCTGTTTGGTGGGCGATAATTATTTATGTTGGCATTTGGTAATTGAAATGTTGCGGTTTATGGGTGTTAAGTCTTCCATTTATGTTATTTTTTGGTGACTTTATAGTGAAAAATAACAATGTTATTATCATGATTGCATATTGATTTTTGCGCTCCTAGGTTGCATTATCCGCCCGTCAAAAAATACGCTGGTACGTAAAATGGATGCATGAAGCGACGTTTACGATTCTAGATTGCCCATAAACATTACTTAAAAAGCTAAGCACACTTTGACACTTAGCAGGCAATTTGGTGGATGGCTTGGACGCATAGACCGGCGCAACTCACTTTGAGGTACACATGACAGACTTAATCAATTTGATGAACGATCTCCTTTGGGGTTCGATTCTGGTTTATCTTCTTGTTGGTGTTGGTATTTACTTCACCGTTCGATTAGGGTTCATTCAGTTCCGCCATTTCGGCCACATGTTCTCTGTTCTTAAGAACAGTCGTAAAGCAGACAAAGCTGGTATTTCTTCTTTCCAAGCGCTTTGTACTAGTCTTGCTGCACGTGTTGGTACAGGTAACATGGCGGGCGTTGCAGTTGCATTGACTGCAGGTGGTCCTGGCGCGATCTTCTGGATGTGGCTGATCGCAATGCTTGGTATGGCAACGTCGTTTGCAGAGAGTACTCTGGCGCAGCTATACAAAACCAAAGATGATGATGGCAACTACCGTGGTGGTCCTGCCTACTACATGGAAAAAGGCCTGGGCATGCGTTGGATGGGCGTATTGTTCTCAGTTTTCCTAATCATCGCTTTTGGTTTGGTATTCAACGCCGTACAAGCTAACTCAATTGCAAATGCAATGAGCACCGCATTTGGTTGGAGTGACCTGTACGTTGGTATCGCGGTTGTAGTACTGTCTGCGATTGTAATTTTCGGTGGTATCAAGCGTATCGCAAAAGTCGCAGAGATGATCGTTCCGATCATGGCGCTGCTTTACTTGGCTCTAGCACTGTTCATCATGTTCTCTAATCTAGAGAAGCTACCTGATGTATTAATGCTTATCTTTAAGAGTGCATTTGGTCTGCAAGAAGCGGCGGCTGGTGGTCTTGGCTACGCGATTGCACAGGCAATGATTAACGGTATTAAACGCGGTCTATTCTCGAACGAAGCGGGTATGGGTTCTGCGCCAAACGCGGCGGCTTCAGCAACGCCTTACCCACCACACCCTGCATCTCAAGGTTATGTTCAGATGCTAGGTGTATTTATGGATACGATCGTTATCTGTTCAGCGACAGTGGCTATCATCCTGATGTCAGGTGAGTATGTTGGTCAAGCAACAGAAGTGACGGGTATCGAGCTAACTCAGCGTGCATTGAGCTCGCAAGTTGGTGATTGGGGTGGCATCTTTGTTGCCGTGGCAATCTTCTTCTTTGCATTTACATCAATCATCGCGAACTACTCGTACGCAGAAACGAACCTCATCTTCCTAGAGCACAACCACAAGGCGGGCCTAAGCATTTTCCGCGTTGTTGTTCTTGGTATGGTGATGTTTGGTGCACTTGCTTCGCTCCCAGTCGTATGGTCACTTGCTGATGTTTCGATGGGGCTGATGGCGATAGTCAACTTGGTGGCAATCATCTTGTTATCTGGCATCGTGATTAAGCTAGCAAAAGATTACAACCGCCAACTTGGTGAAGGTAAAGTACCAACGTTTGATGCGAATGACTTCCCTGAGCTGAAATCTCAGCTTGAAGAAGGCATTTGGTACAACGATAAAAAAGACTAAGTGAGCTATCACTCATAGTTGAAAGCTATTAGTACGATGTAAAAAGCCATGCAGACAATGCATGGCTTTTTTTGTACCCTATTAAAAAACAGAATTAGAGAAGGGAAAGTCATGCTTATCGTAGTTTCTCCAGCGAAGACTCTTGATTACGAGTCTCCGTTAGCGACAGAAAAATTTACTCAACCTGAGTTGGTCGAATACTCAAAAGAGCTTATCGATGTTTGCCGCAAACTGACTCCTGCTGATGTTGCCTCTTTAATGAAAGTGAGCGACAAGATTGCCGATTTGAATGTCGGGCGATTTCAAGAGTGGAGTGAAACGTTTACCACAGAAAACTCACGACAAGCGATCCTAGCGTTTAAAGGTGATGTTTACACAGGACTAGACGCCGAAACCTTATCTGAGGCGGACTTCGAATATGCTCAAGATCATCTGCGCATGTTGTCTGGCCTCTATGGTTTACTAAAACCACTCGACTTGATGCAGCCATACCGTCTTGAAATGGGTACCAAGCTTGCAAACGACAAGGGCACAAACTTGTACCAGTTTTGGGGCAATGTGATTACGGATAAGCTTAACGAAGCGATTTCTGCTCAAGGTGATAATGTGCTTATCAACCTAGCATCAAATGAATACTTTAAAGCGGTGAAGCCAAAGAACTTAGATGCGCAAGTGATCACGCCAGTATTCAAAGATTGTAAGAATGGCCAATACAAGGTCATCAGCTTCTACGCGAAGAAAGCGCGCGGCATGATGGCGCGTTACATCATCGAAAACCGTATTGAGAGCGTGGCAGATCTGACTAAGTTTGATACGGCGGGTTACTACTTTGTTGAAGATGAATCGACACCAACAGAGTTAGTATTTAAACGCGAAGAGCAAAACTAAAACTGATTGAGACTTAGTCTACGTTAACCTCTATCAGTACAAACGAAAAAGGGTTGGCAGTGCCAACCCTTTGTTATGTTTTAGCTTGGGCTATTTCGCCCTAACAAAATTATTTCTTCTTAGCGGTTTTCTTTTTCGCTGGTTTCTTCTTGTCTTCTTTTTTCTTTTTCTTCTTAAACACAGGTTTTTTGTGTTTCGGACGCATCTCTTTCACGAAACGCTCTTTGATGTCTTCTTTCACGTAACGTGCAACGCGATCCATCATTGGTTGGTCGTGTGCTTCTACGATTGAGATAGCATTACCTTTCTTACCCGCACGAGCCGTACGGCCAATACGGTGAAGGTAGACATCAGCCGTACGTGGCATGTCGTAGTTAATAACGTGTGACACATCCGGAAGGTCGATACCACGCGCAGCAACGTCCGTCGCGAGCAGCACGTTTACAGTACCATCGCGGAAGCGAGAAATCGCATTGTTACGACGATCTTGAGGCATTTCACCTTGAATCCAAGAACATGGAATCTGTGCGCTCTCAAGCTGCGCTCGTAGCTCTGCCAAACGCTCACGTGTCTTCAAGAAGACAATGGTGCGTTCTGCTTGCTGAGTAATAATGTGTTTTAGTAATTCAAGCTTGTGTTCAGCATCATCAGCACGGTGGTACCACTGAGCAATCTTCTTACGCTCACGCAGTGGCGATTTTGCATCAATCTCTGCTGGGTCATTCAACAGATCAGCGGTAAAGCCTTCTACGCCTTTACCCTCTAAAGTTGCTGAGAACAGAAGGGTTTGTTTACGCCAGCGGCACTCGTTAGATAGACGATCAACAGTAGGAGCAAAACCCATGTCTAGCATACGGTCTGCTTCATCCAGAATTAACCATTCAATCGCACGGCAATCAAAACGCTCTGCATCAATGTATTCTTTTAAGCGGCCAGGCGTTGCAACCACAATGTCTTGTGTTGTCGCAAGGATATCGGCGTGCTCTTGGTATTGAACACCACCTGTGATGGTGAAAATGTTCAGTTTAGTGTTTTTTGCCAAAGCTCGCGCTTGATCAGCGATTTGCATCGCCAATTCGCGCGTCGGCGTTAGGATCAAAATACGCGCAGGTCCAGGCTTGCGACGAGGGAAGTCTTGCAAGTATTGCAATGCTGGCAGAACGAAGGCTGCCGTTTTACCAGTACCTGTTGGCGCTGACGCTAGAATGTCACGACCATCCAACGCTTGTGGAATCGCTTCTGCCTGAATTTTTGTTGGGCGTTCGTAACCCATCTCTTCAATGGCTTCAAGTAGGTTTTGGTCTAGATCAAGTTCAGCAAAGGTTCTGATCACAATGAGTTCTCCACAAGCAAAGCTTGGTTAATGGTTCGCCACAACAGCATAGAATACAAAAAGGTCGCACATTATAAAGTGATTGGTGATAAGGATCACATGTTATTTCACATCTTAAGATAAAACTCGCGGGTTAATTGGACGAAATCGTCACTGTAACCGTCTTGCGAATGAATTATTAAATGTGATTCTTGAGTATCGCAAGGCTGCTTCGCCAGTTCAAATAACAGTCGATGTACCGGTTTCTTTTCTGATGGCTGTACACGACAGACTCGCGATAGATGCCAACCTTGGTGTAATGCTAGTTCAATAAACCGTTCGCCTTCGGTGATTGGTAACACAAAATTAGCTTTCCCTTGTTCATCAAGCAACTGATAGCAACGTTGTAGCAATGCGTTGTGGCGTAGCGTATCAGTGTGCCTCGCGGTTGCACGTTGACTGTGTTTCGATTGCTCGCCGCTATTGAAGTAGGGCGGATTACAAATGATACGTTGGAATGGATGCGTCGGCGTAAAGTCTAGTACGTCAGAATGATGCACACTCACACGAGCTGACCAAGGCGACTGAACCACATTTTTTTGCGCAGCTTCAATGGCTGTTAATTCAATATCGACCGCGGTTACTTGAGCTTCTGTAAAGCGTTGGGCACACATCAGGGCAAGCAACCCGGTGCCAGTGCCAATATCGAGAATTTGAGCGTTGTTCGGGCTTTGAATCCAAGCACCAAGCATGACCCCATCAGTGCTGACGGGCATACCACTCTCGCCGCCCTCAATACAAAATTGCTTAAAATTGAAGCCTTTAGTTTTCAGTTTTTTGCTCTTCATGATTGTTTTATGTTTGCTCAATAATTAAGTGAATTTCTCTATTGTTTCTTAATTGTATAGATTGTTGTTTTGTTGGTTATTAAATTGTATTGTTAATTGATCGAGATAAAGAACTGGTCTGTTGTTTAGATCTGGTTATATCCACTGCTTTTAAGTTTGAAAACTAAATTAATATGGTGTTTTTTTCTTAAAGGTTGCCAAATGATGAGTCTTTCGTCATTATGCGGCGAAAATTTTATAGATTGAACCACGTGTACTTATTGACTTTAGGTATACAAAAAGTGGTCTAAGCATACACAACATTCATTAATTAAAAGACAAGGGTTATCTGTGAAGCAGACGTTAAAACTAACAGATATTATCGCAGTAGGCTTTATGCTATTTGCGTTCTTTTTAGGTGCGGGCAATATCATCTTTCCACCTCTAGCGGGTCAGCTAGCCGGTGAAAACTTAATGCCAGCGATGTTTGGTTTCTTGCTAACAGCGGTAGGTCTACCTCTTATTACTATCGTTGCTATTGCTGTTGCTGGTGGTTCTTGGGATCACTTAACGCAAGACCTTCCGAAAAAAGCAGCGGTTATTATGGCTGCGTTGATCTTCATCATCATCGGTCCTGCATTTGCTGCGCCTCGTACTGGCCTAGTGGCTTACGAGATGGCGGTGAAACCTTTCTTCCTTGAAGCGTCACAAACGCATCTCACTGCATTTTCAGTGATCTTCTTTATTGCGGCGATGATGTTCTCATGGTTCCAAGGCCGTCTTATCGACTTGATTGGTAAAGTGCTGACTCCAGCGCTGTTTGTCGGTTTGATCATTCTTGCTGTCGCGGTATTTATTGATCCTCAAGGTGACATGCTGGGCGCGCACGGTGAGTACTTAACGCAACCACTGACCAAAGGCTTCCTAGAAGGCTACAACACAATGGATACGTTCGCGTCATTGATGTTTGGCATGCTGATGGTTGATGCACTGCGCGGTAAAGGCATTACTGAGCGTTCTGCAACCACTAAGTATCTGATCTATGCAGGTTGTATTGCCGCTGCCGGTCTTGCGTTTGTTTACATCTCACTATTCTACTTGGGCGCGACGAGTGCAACTGTTGCTGCTGGTGCAGATAACGGTGGTCTGGTACTTAGCCAATACGTTCAAGCGCTGTTTGGTCCATACGGTCAAATCGTTCTGTCTGTAATTGTATTACTAGCGTGTTTGACAACGGCTATTGGCTTGATTTCTGCGTGTTCAGACTTCTTCAGCTCGAAAACGCCACTGTCATACAAGCAATGGGTACTTATTAACGGTTCTGTTTGTGCGTTGGTTGCGAATGTCGGCCTTGCACAACTGATTTCTCTGTCAGTGCCAGTATTGTTTGCGCTGTACCCTGTGGCGATTGCGTTGGTTGCACTAACATTTGTACGCAGCAAACTGCCAAATCCACGTTTTGCTTACCGCGCGGTACTGCTTGTATCTCTGCTGTTTGCGTTGGTTGACGCGGCAAAAGTATCGGGTGTTGATGTTTCTGCGTTTAACATGTTGCCACTATTCGAAGTGGGTATGGGTTGGGTGCTTCCAACATTTGCGGCTATCGTGTGCATGTTCTTCATCGCGAAACCTCGTCCAGAGCTAGCACAAGAAACAGCGTAATAACTTCGCACTATCAAGATATTAAAAAGCCCGATGAATGACTTCATCGGGCTTTTTATTTTTTATCTTTGAAGCGTTCACACTATTAAAGTGTGTCGTGGAACTCTACAAGAACTTGTTCACACCATTTTTCGATGCGCTCATCACTCAGTTCGTACTGCGAGTCTTCATCTAACGCTAGTCCAACAAACTTGCTGCCATCTTCAATCAGTGCTTTCGATGCTTCAAATTCGTAGCCTTCATTTGGCCAGTAACCGATAAAGGTTGCGCCGGTCGCTTGTAATTCATCGTGAAGTAAGCCCATCGCGTCCAAATACCACTCACCGTAGCCTTCTTGGTCACCCAGACCAAATAGCGCGACAACTTTACCTTTTAATGGTGTTGTTGCGATGTCTTGCCAAATCGCATTCCAATCTTCTTGAATTTCACCAAAGTCCCAAGTTGAGATGCCAAGGAGTAGTAAGTCGTAGTCTGCCATTAGTGATAACGGTGTCTCTTTCACATTGTGAATGTCGACAAGGTCTTCACCAATAATGGTACGAATTTTCTCTGCTGCCATTTCGGTGTAGCAGGTCGTTGAGCCGTAAAAGAGTCCGATTTTCATTATATTCATCGTTATTTGTGTTGCTGTTGTGGAAGATTCTAACCATAAATTGAGGAAGATTGCAGCGAATATCCTAAGCGGGATGATTTTTTTATGGTATTGGATCGGCAGGTGCCTTAATCTAAATACTGTAAATATAAACAGATAAGGAAGCGTTCATGACGGCACAACAGCCTGTCAATCAACAAGATTTTTCGCTTGTTGAGCAATTCTTAGATGCGATGTGGATGGAGCGTGGGCTATCAGAGAACACGCTGGCTTCCTATCGAAATGATTTGATGAAGCTGCTCACGTGGATGGAGAAACATCGCTACCGTCTTGATTTCATTAGTTTGTCTGGCTTGCAAGAATACCAAAGCTACCTTGTAGACTTGGATTACAAGCAGACGTCCCGTGCGCGTATGTTGTCGGCAATTCGCCGTTTATTCCAATATCTGCATCGTGAGAAAGTACGTGCTGATGATCCGAGTGCGCTCTTGGTCAGTCCTAAACTGCCACAACGCTTGCCCAAAGATATTAGTGAAGAGCAAGTGGACGCCTTGCTCGAAGCGCCAGACCCGAATGATCCTGTGGAATTGCGGGATAAAGCGATGCTGGAACTGCTGTATGCGACTGGTTTGCGTGTGACGGAATTGGTCAGTTTAACTATGGAAAACATAAGTTTGCGTCAAGGTGTTGTGCGTGTCACAGGTAAAGGCGGTAAAGAGCGCTTAGTGCCAATGGGGGAGAACGCGGTAGATTGGATCGAGACGTTTATTCAACAAGGGCGCCCTGCGTTACTTGGTGATACATCATCTGATATTGTTTTTCCTAGCAAACGCGCAAGGCAAATGACTCGTCAGACGTTTTGGCACCGTATTAAGTACTATGCTTTGATAGCAGGGATTGACACTGAACAGCTGTCGCCGCACGTACTGCGTCATGCCTTTGCCACGCATTTATTGAACTATGGCGCAGATCTCAGGGTCGTACAGATGCTATTAGGACATAGTGACTTATCGACCACGCAAATTTATACTCACGTGGCGACTGAACGATTGAAGCAGATCCACAGTCAACACCACCCAAGAGCATAACAATGGTTAGATTCATCCATGTCTTCTTGGAAAAACGATTTTATATTAAGGTGAATTTCATGAGCGTATTACGCCGACTAACTCTGCTGACTTTACCATTTTTTGTTACCGCGTGTGGTGCAGAAGAAAGTCAGGCTAAAACGGACACTCCTGCACAGCAAGTGGCACCAGCTGCGCAAAGCAGTTTTGATGAAGCAGCATTAAAAACTAAGTTCTCAAAGCTTGGTTTATCTATCGTTGATATTCAGCCATCAGAAGTTGCTGGTTTATTGGAAATCCAAACTAATGGCGGGATCTTGTTTGCTTCAAATGATGGTAGCCATTTTATCGCCGGTACGCTTTATGCCATCAATGACGATGGTAGTTACAAAGATGTCATTGCAGAGCGCCAAGCGCCGCTTAATGCGGAGAAAATCGCGCAGTTCTCCGATAGCATGATTGAATACAAAGCCGACGATGAAAAATATGCTGTGACGGTATTTACTGATATCACTTGTGGTTACTGTGTGCGTCTGCACAGCCAAATGCAAGGCTATAACGATCTAGGCATTACAGTGCGTTACATGGCTTACCCTCGCCAAGGTGCTACTGGCCCAGTGGCAGAGCAAATGGCGACGATTTGGTGTGCTGAAGATCCAAAGTCGGCAATGCACAACGCGAAAGTGAATCGTACGTTTGATAACCCTGCGAAAGACTTAAAACAGTGTAAAGAAACCATCCAATCACATTACAATCTAGGTCGCCAATTGGGAATTTCTGGTACGCCAGCGATCTTCTTACCGAATGGCGAAATGGTTGGCGGTTACCTACCACCTGCAGAGCTATTGAAACGTTTAAAGCAACAATAATCCTTTAGGAGCAGAGCCGGCAAAGTCGCCGGCTCTTTTCAAGCATGATAGAAATTCAACGACGTCCTGAACCTGATCTTTCCCTTCTTCCTGATTCCATTCCTCCGATTCTCAAACGTATCTACATCAACCGTGGGATTACGGATCCTGCGCAACTAGAAACGTCAGCTCGTGGTTTGCATTCTTACCAAAAACTCGGGGGGATTGAGCAAGCTGTCGAGCTTTTGTTTCAGGCAATAAAAGAACAAAAACGCATCATCGTTGTTGGTGATTTTGATGCTGATGGCGCGACGAGCTCTGCATTGTCGGTGCTCGCGCTGCGTATGCTTGGTAGTCACAATGTGGACTACCTAGTACCGAATCGTTTTGAAGACGGTTATGGGTTAAGCCCAGAAGTCGTTGACCAGGCATTAGAGCTTGGCGCTGAGATGATCATGACGGTAGATAACGGTGTGTCATCAATCGAAGGCGTGCGTTACGCAAAAGAAAACGGCATTACCGTGCTCGTTACCGACCACCATTTACCGGGACAAGTGTTGCCTGATGTGGATGCAATGGTGAACCCAAACCTTGAGAGCTGTCATTTTCCGTCTAAAGCGCTCGCTGGTGTCGGGGTCGCGTTTTATCTCATGATGGCACTATGCGTTCATATGCGAAAACACAATTGGTTTGCTGAGCAGGGCATGCAAGAGCCTAAGTTGATGGAACTGATTGACCTTGTTGCACTCGGCACTGTAGCTGACGTTGTCCCACTGGATGAAAACAACCGCATTCTTGTACACCAAGGCTTGCAACGTATTCGTGCGGGCAAAGCGCGCCCTGGCATTCAAGCATTGATTGAGGTCGCGAAGCGTGATGCGCGTCGTTTGGTGGCGTCCGATTTTGGTTTTGCTTTAGGTCCTCGTATCAATGCTGCTGGTCGCCTTGATGACATGTCATTTGGTGTTGAACTGTTGATGTGTAACAACATTCACGCCGCTCGTCGTATGGCAAGTGAACTGGATGGTTTGAACCAAACTCGTAAAGAGATTGAAGAAGGCATGAAGCAAGAAGCGATGGCTTTCTGCGAGCGTCTTCAGTTTGGTGAAGGCAGTGAGCTTCCTTACGGATTAGCCTTGTTCCAACGTGATTGGCACCAAGGTGTGATTGGTATTTTGGCCTCGCGCATCAAAGAGAAGTTTCACCGTCCAGTCATCGCATTTGCTGATGGCGGAGAAGGGACAATTAAGGGCTCGTGTCGTTCTATTCCGGGGTTACACATGCGCGATGCGTTGGATTTCATCGACACGCAAAACCCAGGTTTGATCATCAAATTTGGTGGTCACGCGATGGCGGCAGGCTTAACAATTAAAGAGCAGGATTTTGAACGTTTCAGCCGTTTATTTGATGAAGTGGTAAAAAAAGAACTCGATGAAGCGGCGCTAAAAGGCGTGATCATGTCAGATGGTGAACTTAAGCCTGAAGAATTCTCTATGCATGTCGCTGAACAGCTACGGTCTGGTGGCCCTTTTGGACAAGCCTTCCCTGAACCAATCTTTGATGGTGAGTTTAAAGTGTTGCATCAAAAGCTGGTGGGTGAGAAGCATCTTAAATTGATGTTAGAGCCGCTTTACAAAGGTCATCCTACCAATGTGATGATCGATGGTATTGCATTTAATGTCGATTTGCGTCGCTGGCCGGATGCATCAGTTAAAACGGTACGTTTAGCTTACAAATTGGATGTGAATGAATTTCGTGGTAATCAATCACTGCAATTGATGATCGATCATATCGAAGCTAAGTAATATCTAGATTAACCTTTCTTATAGAGTACGGTTGCCCCTAAGAGGGTGTAAAATTTTATGACCGTGCTCTCTCTAACCGCAATCTGATTTCTCATCCGAAATTTTCCTGTATCTCGGTCACATTTTTCAGTAGAATTTCTCGGTTAAATTCTATTCTAAAATGTTGAGTAAACATGTTTGAAATCAATCCAATTAAAAACCGTCTGCAGGACGTGTCTCAGCGCACAAATGTCCTGAGGGGGTATCTTTGACTATGACGCAAAGAAAGAGCGTCTAGAAGAAGTCAACGCAGAGCTTGAACAACCTGATGTATGGAACGAACCTGAACGTGCACAAGCACTGGGTAAAGAGCGTGCATCGCTAGAAGCGGTTGTTGAAACTATTGATCAACTAGAGCAAGGTGTAGAAGACGTAGAAGGTCTTCTTGAGCTGGCTGTAGAAGAAGAAGATCAAGAAACATTTGACGAAATCGAACCAGAACTTGCTGAGTTGGAAGAGAAGCTAGAAAAGCTTGAATTCCGTCGTATGTTCTCGGGCGACCATGATAGTTCAGATTGCTACATCGATTTGCAAGCTGGCTCTGGTGGTACGGAAGCACAAGACTGGACCAACATGCTGCTGCGTATGTACCTACGCTGGGCAGAGGCGAAGGGCTTCAAAGCTGAAGTGATTGAAGTCTCTGAAGGTGAAGTCGCGGGTCTTAAGTCGGCAACAGTTCGTATCTCTGGTGAGTATGCGTACGGTTGGTTGCGCACTGAAACGGGCGTTCATCGTCTTGTTCGTAAATCTCCGTTCGATTCAGGCGGCCGTCGCCATACGTCATTTGCGTCTGCGTTCATCTATCCAGAGATTGATGAAAACATCGACATCGACATTAATCCTTCTGACCTACGCATCGACGTTTACCGTGCGTCAGGCGCAGGTGGTCAGCACGTCAACACCACAGAATCTGCGGTACGTATTACGCACGTACCAACGAACACCGTGGTTCAGTGTCAGAATGACCGTTCTCAACATAAGAACAAAGATCAGGCAATGAAACAGCTTCGAGCGAAGCTATTTGAGCTTGAATTGCAAAAGCAAAACGCGGAAAAACAAGCTAATGAAGACGCTAAGTCTGACATTGGCTGGGGTAGCCAGATCCGTTCTTACGTATTGGATGACTCACGTATTAAGGACCTCCGTACGGGCATTGAAAACCGTAATACTCAAGCGGTTCTTGATGGCGATCTGGACAAATTTATTGAAGCTAGCCTGAAATCAGGCCTATAAAGCTTTTCACCGACAAAAACAGGATACATCGAAAATGACTGATGCTGTTCAAAACGAAACTGTACTAGAAGAAAATAAGCTGATTGCTGAACGCCGCGCTAAACTGGATGAAATCCGAAAGAGCTGCAAAGCAAACGGCCACCCAAACGACTTCCGTCGTGACGCACTAGCGGGCGACCTTCAAAAAGAGTTCGGTGAAAAGACGAAGGAAGAGCTAGAAGAGCTTAACCACGTGGTTGCAATTGCTGGCCGTATTATGGCTAAGCGTGGTCCATTCCTAGTAATTCAAGAAACATCTGGCCGTATCCAAGCTTACGCTGCTAAAGACGTACAAAAAGAGCTAAAAGAGAAATACCAAGGTCTTGATATCGGTGACATCATCGGTGTTAAAGGTGCGCTGCACAAATCTGGTAAGGGTGACCTGTACGTGAACATGGAAGAATACGAGTTGCTAACTAAAGCACTTCGTCCACTTCCTGAGAAGTTCCACGGTCTTACTGACCAAGAAATGCGTTACCGTCAGCGTTACGTTGATCTGATTGTGAACGAAGATTCACGTAAAGCATTTATTGTACGTTCTAAAGTAATGTCTGCAATTCGTAACTTCATGATCTCAAAACAGTTCATGGAAGTAGAAACGCCGATGATGCACGTGATCCCTGGTGGTGCAAGTGCACGCCCATTCATCACGCATCACAACGCGCTAGACATGCCAATGTACCTACGTATTGCACCTGAGCTATACCTGAAGCGTCTAGTGGTTGGTGGCTTCGATCGCGTATTCGAAATTAACCGTAACTTCCGTAACGAAGGTCTTTCTCCACGTCATAACCCAGAATTCACTATGATGGAATTCTACATGGCGTACGCGGATTACAAAGATCTGATGGACTTTACTGAAGAACTACTAAGCTCGGTAGCGCAAGAAGTTCTAGGTTCAACATCAATGCCTTACGGTGATGAAACGGTTGAATTTGGTGGCACTTACACTCGTATGAGCATGTTTGAAGCAATCAAGCAGTACAACCCAGATCACGCGCAAATCCAAGCGCTAACCGAAGAAGATCTACAAAACCGTGAACTGATGGTTTCTATCGCGAAATCAGTACATGTTGAAGTAGAAGACTTCTGGACATGTGGTCAGCTTCTAGAAGAAATCTTCGGTGAAACAGCAGAACCTAAGCTAATGCAGCCAACGTTCATCACTGGCTACCCAGCGGACATCTCTCCACTGGCTCGCCGTAGCGATGACAACCCGTTCTTTACAGACCGCTTTGAATTTTTCATCGGCGGCCGTGAAGTGGCGAATGGCTTCTCAGAGCTTAACGATGCAGAAGATCAAGACGCGCGCTTTAAAGCACAGGTTGAAGCTAAAGAGTCTGGTGACGACGAAGCTATGTTCTACGATGCAGATTACATCACTGCACTAGAGCACGGCCTACCACCAACGGCAGGCCAAGGTATCGGTATCGACCGTCTGGTTATGCTACTGACTAACACGCACACTATCCGTGACGTGATCCTATTCCCAGCAATGCGCCCACAAGCGTAATTTGGCAGGATGATCAAAAAAACCACCTTCGGGTGGTTTTTTTATGCCTTTTAGTTAAATAAGTTCAAGTTGTTGCATTTGCTTTTTAATAGGATATGCAAATAAACATTCGCCAAATCTCAATCTATTGCATAGTCTTAATACTGAGACAGACGTGGGGGCGCGGAGTCTCGATAATGTTACCCGCTCGCAAAGATAGGTTTGTGGCGCAAAATTTCTATTAACAATGAAAAAGGGTTAGAGAATGGCTGGGCAGTTTAAGATGGATTCCATCCCGGGATCGCTTGTGGTAGTTGGCGGTACTTATGAGCCTTGGTTATCAGTACTTGAGCAAGTGGGCTGGAAGTGTCACCAAGTGGGTGACTTACGCAAAGCTAATACGTTGTTAGAGGATATTGGTCCATGTATCGGTATTGTCGATCTCAGCCATGACGAATTCAGCTTGAACGGTTTGGCGAACTTAGTCAGTTCTCACAAACACGTGCGTTGGTTAGCGTTTATTCGTGAATCTCAGCTTGGCACCGACACCATATGCCAGTTCATTGTTAACTTTTGTATCGACTTTTTCACTGCGCCAATCCCGGATGCCCAGCTTTTAAGCACGATTGGTCACCAGCTTGGTATGCTCAAGTTGGAGAAAAAAGTTTGGCCTAGTTTTGGTAGCAGCTTAGATATGGGGCTGATCGGTGAATCTATCCCGATGAAGCGTTTACGCGATCAAGTAAAGCGAATCGGTCCGACGGACGTCAGTATTCTGATTTCTGGGGAAAGTGGTACAGGTAAAGAAGCGGTTGCTCGCGCTATCCACAAAGTCTCTTCACGTTCTCATAAACCGTTTATGGCAATTAACTGTCGCGCGCTCAATGAGCAACGTTTCCAGGCGGAAGTATTTGGTATTAACGCCGATGAAGATATGGAAGCATGTATGCTCGAACAAGCAGATGGCGGCACCGTGTTGTTTAATGACATTCTTACCATCTCAAAAGAGCAACAAATGAATCTGCTGAGATTCTTGCAAGAAGGCACCATTGATACCAAAGATGGCGTAAAAGCGGTTAACGTACGCATTCTTGCTGCTAACTCGTCAGATGTTGAAAAAGCTTTGATTGACGGAGATTTTAATGAAGAGCTTTACCACTACATTAACGTATTACGCATTAATGTCCCGAGCTTAAAAGAGCGCGCGAGCGATATTTCTTTGTTAGCGCGCTACTACTTACAAGAGTTTTCTAAAGAGTATAACTCGCAAGCAAAAAGCTTTTCTGAGGATGCACTCAAGGCACTGACACGTTATTTCTGGCCAGGTAACGTACGTGAGTTGATGAATCAAGTGAAACGAGCGGTTCTGATGTCTGACAGCGTAATGATTGAAGAGCATCACCTAGATTTGCCTCAGCGTAATGACTCAAAGCGTAGTTTGAAATCGATTCGTGAGAAGAGTGAGCGTGACGCGTTACTGGTTGTTTTGGAATCTCATTCTGGTCAAGTTTCGAATGCGGCGAAGGAGCTTGGTGTTTCACGCGCGACCATGTATCGACTACTGAACAAACATAATTTGATTTCCGATCAAGCCATGTAATTTGTTCTTTCTGAAGTTAAATTGGTGAATGAATATCAGTGAAGGAGTGGCTACAAAGCCGCTCTTTTTGTTTTTGTATTCAGTTTGATTTATAAAATCCGTAATTTCATATATTCCCTAGGTGAATATGTTATATAGAAAAGTATATGAAACTGAATTGCGGTGTATTGATTTGTTTTTAATCAAAAAGACAAAAAATGTTTGATATATATTCATCAAAGCTTACAATTTAACCGTAACTCAATGAGTTATACCTTTCATAAACGGATTAATTTTTAGCTAGGAGGCGCAAGATGAAACATTACGTTGTTAACACCACTGCTTGCGCTGATCGTATGCCTATCGCTCCGATGACTCTTAAGTCGGATGATACCAATACCACTGGCTCACAAGATAAAAATTAATCCGTAACCTATCTTATTTATTACTAGGCTGCGGAAAAGTAGCGGCTTAGTATCAACAGAGCGCCTCTGTTCATTTTACGCACTATTTTTCCCAGTCGAATACATCGATAATCGGAGAAAATATTATGCGTCACTCTATTTACCTACAACTGGCAACTTTGCTATTGAAAGCAGACCTTAAACGCGAAGAAAAGCAATGGCAGCGAACCATACGCCGCACTGCTCATGATGTTCCATGGACGAATGTTCATCTATTGAGGGATATTGGTTTAGATAGCGATGGTCGTTCCACACGCGCCAATGTTCCGGATGCAGTAAAAGTTGAACGTCGAGTTCGTCACCTTCGTCGAGTTTTAACGTCGCGAATAATGACGTAATCGTTAGCGTGTTGGACTGACTGAGTTGCTATCGAGTCATTCAACACGCTTAACGTGCGATATGAAGGCATACTTCATTTGATAAACAGCTGACCTTSAAGGTCAGCTGTTTTCGTTTGAGGGGAGCTTTACTGTTAAGGGCAAGGGTTCGAGTAGGTTGTACCAATTGCTTGAATCTCAGTAAGGAGCTCATCGCTTAGTTTTAGATCGATACTGTCGATGTTGGCTTTTAATTGGTTGAGGTTGGTCGCGCCGATAATATTAGATGCTACAAATGGGCGCTGATTGACAAATGCAAGTGCCATTTGTGCAGGATCCAAACCATGCTCTTGGGCTAAATTGACGTAAGCTTCGGTCGCTTTTATCCCCTGAGGAGTAAAGTAGCGCGCAAAACGCTCCCACTTCGTGCATCGAGCACCCTCTGGTCTCTCACCATTCAAGTATTTGCCGCTTAGGCAGCCAAATGCCAGTGGAGAGTAGGCCAGTAACTGGACACCTTCATAGTGGCTGATTTCAGACAAGCCCACTTCAAAGCTGCGGTTCAACAAGTTATATGGGTTTTGAATCGAGACAATGCGTGGCAAATCATGCTTTTCAGCTAAACGCAGTAATGACATCACACCCCATGGCGTTTCGTTTGATACACCGATGTAGCGTACTTTGCCTGCATTCACTAGCTCAGTCAGCGCTTCCAAGGTTTCAATTAATGTGACTTCTTCTTGCTTGTCTGGGTAAGGGTAGTTGAGTTGACCAAAGCAGTTAGTTTGACGTTGAGGCCAATGTAATTGGTATAAATCGACATAATCCGTTTGCAGGCGGTTAAGGCTGTCATCAATTGCTGTATGGATGTGGCGACGATTAAGGCTCATGTTGTCTCGGATGTGAGGGACACCGCGAGGGCCAGCCACTTTTGTTGCCAGCACAACTTTTTCACGTTTGCCGCTCTTTGCTAACCAATTCCCGATGTATTGCTCGGTGAGTCCTTGCGTTTCCGCTTTGGGAGGTACAGGGTACATCTCTGCGGTATCAATGAAATTCACCCCATGATCAAGGGCAAAGTCGAGCTGTTCAAAGGCGTCCTTTTCTGTATTTTGCTCGCCAAACGTCATGGTTCCGAGGCAGATTTTACTGATCTCAAGTGATGAGTGCGGTAGTTTTGTGTATTGCATATCACGTCCTTGAAGAGTTACCGACTAAATAAGTGATTCCAATATAGGGGATTTTTAACCGCTATCGCAAATGATTTACGTATAAAGGAAGACCAAACTCGAAAGCTATACATAGCCTAACTACACTTAAATGATCGTGTAAAGGAGGTACGTTATGCAGAAGCATCAATTGGACATGTGGTTACACGGTCCCCATAAAGATACTTATAAAACTCCCAAAGTATTTGTGATTGGGTGTTCTGATGTCTCTGACTATTTGCTAGCAGTGGAGTACAAGCATCAACTTGAGCCGATTAAAGACGGTGAAGATCCGATACATTTCGGTTCGCTAGATTTGGTGAAAGAAGAGCTGCTGAGGTTAGGGGTAGATAAAGCGTACTTAAGGCTGCACAATGCGTATGACGAATGTGGCACTGAAGAGGCAGCCTCGTACTGTGATATCGAGTTATCGCTCGTGACGCACTAAATGGTGGAAACAACATTACTCAGATGGCGTGCTGATGTAGTGCTTGAGTAAGATCTGCTCAGTAAACTGTGTTCTGAGGTAAAAACCTCGGGGCAGAGTTTTTATCGGCTTGCCATTTGAGCTGTATGCTTCGGTGAGTGCTTTTGCATTCGCGGCTTTAGGGCGAAGATGCAGCGCTTCTCCGTGTCTGGCGGAAATTTGATCAAATTTCCCCAAGACGATCATCTCCATTAGCTCTTCCCAGTCGTTTCGTAAAATACGCTCTTCTTCGTCGTCTGGTGACCAAATCAGTGGGCTACCAACACGTCTTTCTGCAAGTGGAATTTCTCGTTCCCCTTCCACTGGTACCCAAAGCACACGAGATAGCTTGTTTCGAACATGACTTGTTTCCCATGTAAGACCATGAACACCAGTGAGGGGAGCTACAGAAACAAAGGTTGTTTCTAAAGGTTTGCCAGAGTAACTGATCGGAATACTTTTCAACTCGATCCCTAGCTTAGCGAAATCTTGTTGAGGTTTACTGCCTGCTGGGGCGCCCAAGTGCCATTCGAGTAATTGACCCACCCAACCTTTATCACGTTTTAAGTTTTCAGGAACAATCATATTCGCCTCGGCGGCCAGCTCTGCAAAGCTAAGTCCTGCCATATCATGCGCTCGTTCCAATAGCTCTGCTTCTGTTTGTGGTTCTGGTTTCATAGTCACAAGGTGGTATTACAAAAAATATAGTTTATCAAACTCCGGCCAAATCTACTGTTTAAGATTTCACCGAGGCGGTGTAAGAACGATCAATTCATAACTTATCCACAGGTGGAGAAGGTATTGATAAGATCCTGACGGGGTCTGTATGAATAAACAGGGGTTAAAATGCATTTTTGGGGTTGATTTTGTTGTAATCATCTAAACGAATAGCAGGTGAGTGTGGATAAATAGCCTATTGGTGGATCTTTGACCGATCTGAGTTTGGTGAAAAGATCATCAAGAAACTGAAGATCGATTTATCGCTATTTTTTAAAATAAAGACTTTTTTATCAATGTTTTATATTTGTTTTCTTGTTTCTTTATTTGTTTTGCTTGTGATGGGGTTGAACAGAATTACTCATTTGAATTGAATTCTTCACAAAGTTATTCACAGAAAAGGTGAATAAATGTGGGCAATGTCTCACTCTTGTGTTGATAAGCTATGGCTTGATTAAAAGATATCCAAATATGGTGAAAAGGTAATAAATCTTGCTCATATCACATCAGTAAGTTTGCTAGTAATGGGGATATGTGGAAAAATCACGGTAATAAAAAATTTATTCATAGAGGTTAGCCAGTGATAGATGGCGATGGTTACCGACTTAATGTTGGTATTGTGATATGTAATAACCATGGTCAGGTCTTCTGGGCTAAACGATACGGGCAACACTCATGGCAATTTCCACAAGGTGGGATTGACGAAGGTGAAACCCCTGAACAAGCCATGTTTAGGGAGTTATACGAAGAAGTCGGTTTAACGAAAAAAGACGTTAAGATCATTGCAACAAGTCGTCATTGGTTAAGATATAAGCTACCAAAGCGATTGGTGCGTTGGGACTCCAAGCCTGTTTGTATCGGCCAAAAACAGAAATGGTTTCTGCTGAGATTAGAATGCGATGAATCTCGTATTAATATGCAACGCGGAAAATCCCCTGAATTTGATGGTTGGCGCTGGGTGAGTTACTGGTATCCAGTTAGGCAAGTTGTTTCTTTCAAGCGAGATGTTTATCGACGAGCGATGAAAGAGTTTGCATCCTTAGCCATGCCTTTTCGAGAGAGAAAAGCGAAAGGGAAAAGAAAAAAGCAACGTAGAGGATAATCATGCTCAGTCAGCTAAGGGAAATAGTTGAGAAAGTCTCCAGGGTCGATGATGTGCATCTGGCACTCGATATATTGGTGAAAGAGACTTGTGCTGCCCTTCGCACTGAGTGCTGTACTATCTATCTTGCTAATGAAGAAATGCAGCGCCTTGAGTTAATGGCAACTCAAGGCCTTATTTTTGAAGGTGATAGTATTCATATCAACTTCAATGAAGGCTTGGTTGGGTTGGTTAAACGAAGCGCAGAGCCACTCAACCTTGCCGAAGCCTCAAAACATCCCGAGTTTAAATTCTTCCCTCAACTCGGCGAACAGATTTACCACTCCTTTTTAGCCACTCCAATCATTCATCGAAAACAAGTTTTAGGTGTGTTGGTGATCCAGCAAAAAACACCGCGCTTGTTCAGTGAAATGGAAGAGTCGTTTCTTGTCACGTTGTCCGCTCAGCTAGCAGTGCTTATTGCGCATGCGCAGAATCTTGGGCATTGGCAGTTGGCATCTAAACCCACGGTATTAAAAGGTTTGCCTGCATCTACTGGTGTCGCGATTGGAGAGTTTTGGTTCGACAATACCCAACCGAGTTTATCGGATGTTTTCCCATCGTCCACGTTAGATAAGGAACGTGAGCACGAGACATTGCTGGTGGCCATAGAGCGAGCGTTAAATGATTTTCGCCGTATGCGGAAAAAGCTGGACAGTGAAATCAACAAAGATGCGCTGGCGATCTTCGATCTGTTTACGCACTTACTCAATGACCCGATGCTTCGCGGTGATTTGAAGAAGCAGATTGAAAAAGGAGATAGGGCAGACTGGGCGTTACGCCAAGTGGTAGAATCATACTCGAATCGATTTGCCAGAATGTCGGATGTCTACATGCGCGAGAGAGCGCAAGACATCCGAGAGTTAGGGCAAAGGCTGCTCTATTTTCTACATAACAGTGAGCAAGAAAATTCTGCAATTGATCGTCCCATTATTTTGGTGGCGAATGAACTCACAGCCACCTTGCTCGCGTCTGTACCTAAAGAATTTTTGTTAGCCGTCGTGTCACTAGAAGGTGGCGCGAACTCTCATGCGGCTATTTTGTCTCGCGCACTTGGAGTTCCCGCAGTCATGGGCGCCAACATTAACCCGGATGTGGTCAATGGCAAACTCGGGATAGTGGATGGTTATACGGGCGAGATCTTCCTAGAGCCAAACCGTCAATTATTGCGAGAGTATCGCAGCTTAGTGAGTGAAGAGTCAGAATTGTTTGCAATGGTAAACAAGGACCTAGCACTCCCAGCGGTTACGCAAGACAATCACCACATCGAAATTATGCTCAATGCGGGGCTCAGTGCAGACAGTAATATTGCCATCAATACAGGTGTTGATGGAGTTGGGTTGTACCGAACTGAGATTGCATTTTTACTTCAGCATCACTTTCCGTCAGAAGATGAGCAGTATCATCAATACCAAGCGATACTCAACAGTTATCCGAATCAACGAGTGGTGATGCGCACTTTGGATATTGGTGGTGACAAACCTTTGCCATATTTGCCGATCGAAGAAGATAATCCGTTTCTAGGCTGGCGTGGCATTCGTTTTACATTAGATCACCCAGATATTTTCTTGATCCAGCTGCGTGCAATGTTAAGGGCGAGTGCAGAAAGCGGTAACTTAAGTATTTTGTTGCCAATGGTGTCTGGGGTAAAAGAGCTAGACGATGCCATTAGCTTGATCAATCAAGCCCACAGCGAAGCCGTGTTGCTTGATGATAGAATTCAGTTCCCACAAGTTGGGGTCATGATCGAAGTGCCATCAATGGTGTATTTATTGCCAACGATTGCTCACCGTGTTGATTTTGTTTCTGTCGGGACAAACGATTTAACCCAGTATTTATTAGCAGTTGATAGGAACAATTCCCGCGTCGCGGATGTCTATGAATCTATGCATCCTGCGGTACTGCTAGCGCTTAAGCAAATCCATGACGTGTGCGATAAGTATCAGGTGCCAGTGTGTATTTGTGGTGAGTTAGCTGGCGACCCATTTGGCGCTCTTCTCTTACTTGGGTTAGGGTATACCAGTTTGAGTATGAACACCTCCAACGTGGCTAAGGTGAAATATTTGATTCGTCATAGCCAACAAGAAGAATTAGAAAAATTAGCGGAGCAAGCAATGACAAAGTCCTACGGGGAGGACATTCATCAAATGATGCATGACTTCTTCATCCAACAGGGTTTTGCGGGCTTTATCCGTGCAGGTAAAAAGTAGGAAATCGTGACCGTCTCTTTATTTTTGTTATTGTTGGCGCTAGGCGCTTTTGTGGGTGTGATGGCGGGGTTACTCGGTATCGGTGGTGGTTTGATTGTTGTTCCTGCCTTGTTGTATTTGCTTCCTCTTGCTGGGATCTCTCCAGAAATGAGTATGCACATGGCCTTAGCCACTTCGTTAGCGAGTATTATTGTCACGTCAGGCTCATCGGCGATGAATCACCTTAAGCTCGGCAATGTCGATATGTTCGTCGTAAAATGGTTGATGCCAGGTGTGGTTATAGGTGGTTTTGTCGGTGCCAATATTGCTGAGTGGATCCCTACGCACTACTTGCCGAAAGTATTTGGTGTCATTGTTCTTTGCCTGTCAGTACAAATGTTTCGTTCCATTAAAGTTACGAGCAGTAAACCTATGCCGAGCAGCCCGGTGACCGTTGCATATGGCACGGGAATTGGTGTCGTATCAAGCCTTGCTGGTATTGGTGGTGGCTCACTGTCGGTACCATTTCTAAATAAACACGGGATAGAAATGCGTAAAGCGGTGGGCTCATCCTCCGTTTGTGGTTGCGTGATTGCTATTTCTGGTATGATCGGCTTCATCTTACATGGCTATAAAGTGGAAGGCTTACCTTCATACAGTATTGGCTATGTTTATCTTCCCGCATTATTAGCGATTGCCATGGCCTCGATGCTCACAACAAAAGTGGGTGCGAAGCTGGCAACTAACCTTCCAACTGCGGTATTAAAAAAGATATTCGCGGTGTTCTTAATGTTTGTAGCAGCGACCATGCTGCTCTAAGTTTGTACCCAAGTCATTCTCGCTGAACCAAGCATCTAGAGGTTACTTGGGTATATTTATTTTGTTGTGATAAGAAGAGAATGATTTATGTCTCAGGGATATATTGAATTTCCCAATATTGATCCGGTTTTAATCTCTATTGGTCCTGTTTCGGTTCGTTGGTACGGTTTGATGTACCTTGTGGGCTTTATGTTCGCCCTATGGTTGGCGAACCGACGTGCGGATAAGCCGGGAAGTGGTTGGACACGAGAACAGGTTTCTGATTTGTTGTTCGCAGGCTTCCTTGGCGTGGTGATTGGTGGCCGTGTTGGCTACGTGCTTTTCTACAATTTTGAGCTCTTCCTGGCTGATCCTTTGTATCTGTTTAAAGTGTGGACCGGTGGTATGTCTTTCCACGGGGGCTTACTGGGTGTTATTACCGCGATGTTCTGGTATGCACACAAAAACGGGCGAACTTTCTTCGGTGTTGCCGACTTTATCGCGCCGCTTGTGCCATTTGGTTTGGGTATGGGGCGTTTAGGTAACTTCATGAACAGCGAATTGTGGGGCCGCGTAACAGATGTACCTTGGGCGATCGTTTTCCCAAATGGCGGTCCACTGCCACGTCATCCATCGCAGCTTTATGAAATGGCGCTTGAAGGTATCGTACTTTTCTTCATCTTGAATTGGTTCATCAAGAAACCTCGTCCTCTAGGTTCTGTTTCAGGGCTATTTTTAGCTGGATATGGTACATTCCGCTTCCTAGTTGAGTACGTGCGCGAACCAGACGCTCATTTGGGTTTATTCGGTGGCTTTATTTCCATGGGACAGATTCTATCCCTGCCAATGGTGGTTATCGGTGTCCTAATGATGGTTTGGGCATACAAACGTGGTCATTACAAAGACGAGTTACCACAAAAGACGAAGTAAGGTATTGGTGTGAAACAGTATTTAGATTTGTGTCAACGCATCGTTGACCAAGGTGTTTGGGTTGAAAATGAGCGTACAGGCAAGCGCTGCCTGACCGTAATCAACGCGGATTTAACCTACGATGTTGCGAACAATCAATTTCCGTTGGTAACCACACGTAAAAGTTTTTGGAAAGCGGCCGTTGCAGAGCTACTAGGGTATATTCGTGGTTACGATAATGCGGAAGATTTTCGTAAGCTGGGCACGAAAACCTGGGATGCCAATGCCAACCTAAATGATGCTTGGTTAAATAATCCATATCGTAAGGGCGAAGACGACATGGGCCGTGTCTACGGTGTCCAAGGGCGCGCATGGGCGAAGCCTGATGGTGGTCATGTTGATCAATTACGCAAGATAGTGGATGACTTAACGCGTAGTGTTGATGATCGCGGTGAAATCTTGAACTTCTACAACCCGGGTGAATTCCACATGGGGTGCTTGCGTCCTTGCATGTATAGCCACCATTTTTCATTGCTGGATGATACGCTTTACCTGAACAGTACTCAGCGTTCGTGTGATGTACCGCTTGGCTTAAACTTCAATATGGTTCAAGTTTACGTGTTCTTGGCGATCATGGCGCAAATCACGGGCAAGAAACCTGGTCAGGCATTTCATAAGATTGTGAATGCGCACATTTATGAAGATCAGCTTGAACTGATGCGTGATGTTCAGTTGAAGCGTGAACCATTAAAGGCGCCGACGTTCCACATCAATCCAGAGATTAAATCTCTAGAAGATCTGGAAACATGGGTCACACTGGATGACTTTTGGGTTGAAGGATACGAGCATCACGACCCTATTCGTTACCCATTCTCAGTGTAACCAGTGTTGTTCTTCAAGATATGAAAAAAGCTCCGAATGGAGCTTTTTTGCTTTTTCGTACTTTGAAGATATTACTTGAGTGCACTGACAATATAGCGGTGAATAGGGTTGGTCTGCTTCGGTGCAGACAGTGCCGGGCTAATAAACTTGGGTTGGGTGAATATTTGTTTGCTCACTAATGAGTGAATAAGCTCAAAATACTTCAGTTCTGTTTTCCCACATAGCAACAATGAAAAGTCATTGCCCAGTTTATCGTAGGCATTGAGCACCTCTCGGAACCCTCTGAGGTACAAGTAATCCTTCGTCAAACCGCCTCCTCGATACACACGAGCAGTCGTTGTAAATGCTTGAAGGTCAGACGTTGTATACTGTTCTTTTAATAGCATGAATGTATGGCGGAAATCGCGATCCTTGATCATCGACTCTACCGCCAGGACTCGTAAGGCTAAGGTTCTTAGGCGTTTGATACTGAAATGTCCTGACAGATATTCACACAATATAGCCAGCCCTTCTTGGGTGTTGGTATTGGCTGGGCACCCTAAGCTCAGGACCTTTAGCGGTTGTTGTCGACCGTTAAGCGTAGTAAGAAGGTGTACACCCATTTCATGATGTGCGAGAGCCTCTAACTCATCGGTCGTGATGTATGCTGCGTGGTTAATTTTGACTCGAGACCCCGAAACGAGTGCGTTTGCTAACATCCCATCCAACACCTGTATTTCACACTCGTATCCATTACGTTGAGCAAAGTTTTGCATGAAGTGTGCTATCGCACGGCTATCATGCTGCGGTTTGCTCTCTTCTTCCGTGGGAAGGTGTAAAATGAAATGGGCGTTGGCAATATCTTTGGCGCTCGGCTCTCCGTAATAGCGCAAGGAGTTATAAAGAAACTCTTGTGTACCGATAGTATTCACTTGATCCAATTTATCTGCGTAAGACTGAATCACATCCGCGTACAGCTTTTGTAATTGGGTGTCTTGAATATTTTCTAAAGGCAGTTCATACAGACGTCGCTTTGCGCTGTGAGTATCTAGATTGGTAGTTGAGTATTGGAAGTTAGGCTCTTGAGAGTATTTGTTCTTAATAAAGCGCTCTCTTTCCTGAGCATAATTGAGAGGATTCACGCTACTGAGGATATCAATATCAGCAACCAGTTGAGTTAGGTTTTCGTCTATTGCGAGTAGCTGATCAGAAATAGTGCCATTAAGCTGCGTCATGTTGTCGACTCCAAATGAGGTAGCCCAGCATAAGTATGCTGGTATGGCTCAAATTATCACCAGACAACGAATTTGAACAGCGTCATTAACGCAAAAAAGGCCCCACAATGTGGAGCCTAAACAATAAGCGATGGTATGTAAGTTATTGTTATGTCGTTAGGGCTAAGATCGCGCCTGGTAAAATAACGAATACAGACATTAGGTAGCCACCGACAACAGCTTTGTTCTTGATAGCCATTTCAGAAATCATCTCAGCGCCTTTCACTGGAATTTCACGTAGGAACGGAATACCAAAGATAAACAGCGTTGCCATGATATTAAATACTAGGTGTACCAGAGCGATTTGAAGCGCGAATACCGCAAACTCACCCGATACGGCTGTTGCTGCTAGTAGCGCCGTAATACAAGTACCAATGTTTGCACCTAGCGTGAATGGGTAAATATCACGAACTTTAAGAACGCCTGTACCCACAAGTGGAACCATCAAGCTAGTTGTTGTTGATGAAGATTGTACCAACACAGTCACGATTGAACCCGATACAATACCGTGAATAGGGCCACGACCAATCGCGTTTTTCAAAATTTCACGTGCGCGGCCAACCATTAGGCTCTTCATTAGCTTACCCATTACCGTAATTGCAACGAAGATTGTCGCAATACCCAAAACGATAAGCATGATGCCACCAACAGTATCACCGAATGTTGAAAGTGGCTCTTTAATTGCACCCACAACTGGTTTTGTTATTGGCTTAATGAAGTTGAAGCCTTTAATGCTCATATCGCCAGTAGCAAGTAGTGGAGAAACAAGCCAATGAGAAACTTTCTCTAAAATGCCGAACATCATTTCCAACGGAAGGAAAATAGCAACAGCAAGTAAGTTGAAGAAGTCGTGAATAGTTGCGCTTGCAAATGCACGTTTGAACTCTTCTTTACAACGTACGTGACCAAGAGAAACAAGCGTATTGGTCACTGTGGTACCAATATTGGCACCCATCACCATCGGAATCGCGGTTTCTACTGGTAAGCCACCTGCAACTAAACCTACAATAATAGACGTTACAGTACTTGAGGACTGAATTAAGGCTGTTGCCACCAAGCCGATCATTAGACCCGCAACAGGGTGAGCGGCAAACTCAAATAGCACCTTAGCTTGATCGCCAGTTGCCCATTTGAAGCCACTACCAACCATAGATACTGCTAGAAGAAGCAGATACAACATGAATGCCAAGTTAGCCCAGCGTAACCAACGAGCAGTGCTCGAAATTGGCGCCACTGTTGAAGTAGCTTGGTTCATCATAATTTTCTCCGTTGACCTTTCAGTTCATTTTTCGGTCTGTAGTTGAAACTGCGGGCGATGTTAGAGAACAAATATTTCAGTAATATTACAGATTTCTTGCTGTGAGTAATTTTTATTGTTCTTTTTGATAGTGGTGTGAGTAGGGAAAAATGAAGGTTTTTAACTGTTTGAATTTAATGAATAAATTTGGCTTTCGTTTTGTGTGGTTATTGCGTTTTCTTTAGAAAGAAAATGCGCCTCAGTTCAACTTTTATGACAGTATTAATTTTATATATTCGGTAAAACTTATGTTTTTGTAATGTATTGTATGGTTTTGTCGAGTTTATTGTTTGTCTCTGTCACATTTGGTATAAAAAGCATCACTTTCTTTTCGGGACTTGATCATGTCACATCTAAACTACAACCATCTATATTATTTCTGGATGGTGTGCAAACAGGGCTCTGTAACTAAAGCGGCCGATGCGCTTTTCCTGACACCGCAAACCGTGACAGGGCAGATTAAAGCGCTTGAAGAACGCATGAAAGGAAAGTTAACCAAACGAAATGGTCGTACAGTTGAGCCAACTGAGTTAGGGCAACTTGTTTTTAAGTACGCCGACCGAATGTTTGGTTTGAGTTATGAGATGTTAGATATCGTCAATTACAGTCAGCACTCGAACATTCTGTTTGAAGTTGGCGTAGCCGATGCGTTATCTAAGCGCTTGGTCAGTAAAGTACTAATGACGACTGTCCCGGAAGATAACAGTATTCATTTACGCTGTTATGAGTCAACCCACGAATTGCTACTTGAACGACTGTCTCAGCACAAGCTGGATATGATCCTCTCGGATTGTCCCGTTGACTCAACTCAAAGCCCTGGCCTTTATAGCAAAAAGCTAGGTGAGAGCAGCATGAGCTTTTTCGCCTCTTCTGAAATTGAAAATGTGCGTTTCCCTGAGATTCTGGAACAGAAAAAGCTTTTGATTCCTGCAAGCCGAACAGCAATGGGGCGTAAGGTTATTCAGTGGTTTGATCGTCAAGGTCTTCAGCCTAATGTGTTGGGAGAATTTGATGATGTCGCGTTGATGAAGGCTTTCGCACGGTACCACGATGATGTGATCTTCTTGGCGCCGACCGTATACATGTCGGAGATTGAGGACGACCGAAATCTACAGCTAATTGGTCATGTCGATGGGTTAAAAGAAGAGTACTACGTGATTTTTGCGGAACGAATGATCCAACACCCAGCGGTAAAAAATGTTTGTGATGCTGATTTCAGTCAAATGTTTGAGTAAACCCGTATCGTTGCGCAAATAAATAGATTACTATCAATAAAAATATAATTCTAAATAATACCTAAGTAACTCAAGATACTTGTTTTAGTGAGCAAAACTATTAATTATTGATGGCGCATCAATTCTCCACTTTGGTGGATAATATTGGTGTATCACTAACAACTAAATTAGAGGTTCTAATAATGAAGACTCTGGAAGTGTATCTTGAKTTWCTTAGATATATAAATCAGTGCAACACAACAAGCTGGCCAGGGTTGGAATAAGTAAGTTGTAGCTAGAGGTCCAACACATGAATCTACAAGAAATGGAGCAGAACTCCGCAAAAGCCGTCGTGTTGCTCAAAGCGATGGCAAACGAGAGACGCCTACAAATCCTTTGTATGCTGCATAACCAAGAGCTGTCCGTGGGAGAGCTGTGTGCAAAGTTAGAGCTAAGCCAGTCGGCATTATCTCAGCATCTTGCTTGGCTTCGCCGTGATGAGCTAGTCACGACAAGGAAAGAAGCACAAACCGTGTACTACACATTAAAGAGTGATGAAGTGAAAGCGTTAATAAAAACACTGCATAGTCTTTATTGTGCTGAAAGCGCTTAGCGTTAATTACATATACCTAATATATCGTTCATTTTAGGCTGTGAATCTAACTCGTTGGAATATTTGAGAGTGGCGTTAAACTTTTGATGGTAGAGTTGCTGCGCATCGACCAATTTGCTTTGTTCTCAAGTGTTTTATTGGTGCTTTCCAGTTTGAGCTTTATAGGGTAAATAAGCAGATGCCTTTGAATAGGCGTGCAGAAAAAAGAAAAGCTGGCATTGCCAGCTTTTTTATTAAGAAAACTTTGTAGATATAAAAAAACCGACACAAGGTCGGTTTTTTCTTCACTGTAAAATCAGGACTCTATTAAAGAGCTTTGATTTGTGCAGCGAAACGAGACTTATGGCGAGCTGCTTTATTCTTGTGAATAAGGCCTTTAGTTGCCATGCGGTCTAGGATAGGTGTAACTACAGCGAATGCAGCAGTTGCAGCTTCTTTGTCGCCTGCTTCGATAGCAGCAACAGTTTTCTTCATGTAAGTACGCATCATTGAGCGACGGCTAGCATTGTGCTGACGACGTTTCTCAGCTTGGATAGCGCGCTTCTTAGCAGATTTACTATTTGCCAAGGGTCTAACTCCCAAAAACTTAGTTCTGTGACAATTTAAGGGCGAGGAATATCCCTCATTTGCGCTTAAATGTCAAATGATTTGTGCAAAAACCGATCTAAGCCAAAACAAATTTTGGTAAGAGAGGTTATCGCGGTTAAGATGGCGGGGATTCTAACAGCATTTTTATACCAATGCTAATAATTATCCGCGAAAGGCACACTTATTCCTTACAACCCGCGGATAGATTTTTGACGTCTATTTACAGCACCTGTCAGAGAAACAGTATAGGGTTAGCTGTCTTATGGTGATATTCCGAGGTTACAGTGAGTAAACGACTACTCAAGTCTGGCATGATCGTCAGTGCTATGACATTTATTTCCCGCGTTCTTGGCCTAGTTCGTGATGTTGTAGTGGCAAATTTAATGGGGGCAGGAGCAAGCGCAGACGTCTTTTTCTTCGCCAATAAAATTCCTAATTTTTTACGACGTTTGTTTGCTGAAGGTGCTTTTTCCCAAGCGTTTGTACCTGTTTTAACGGAAAGCCATGCTCAAGGCGACATGGATAAAACTCGGGAGCTCATTGCTCGCGCGGCGGGTACGTTAGGGGTGATAGTCTCGATTGTTACCATTTTAGGTGTCCTAGGCTCCGGCGTGGTCACTGCTGTGTTTGGTTTTGGTTGGTTCCTTGACTGGATGCATGGTGGCCCGGCTGCAGCAAAGTTTGAGCTTGCTAGCGTGATGCTCAAAATCACCTTTCCCTATTTATGGTTCATTACCTTTGTCGCTCTATCGGGCGCTATCCTCAATACATTAGGTAAATTTGCTGTCTCCTCCTTTACCCCTGTTTTCCTCAATGTGATGATTATTTTGGCGGCGTGGTTTATCTCGCCGCAAATGGAAATGCCAGAAATAGGGCTTTCCATTGGTGTTTTCTTAGGTGGTTTGGTCCAGTTCTTATTCCAAATTCCCTTCCTTATTAAAGCAGGCGTCATGGTTAAGCCAAAATGGGGCTGGCGCGATCCGGGTGTAGTGAAAATCCGCACTTTGATGATCCCCGCTTTATTTGGTGTATCGGTCAGTCAGATTAACCTGTTGTTTGATACGTTCATCGCCAGTTTTTTGCAAACCGGTTCGATTAGCTGGCTATATTACTCAGACCGCTTATTGGAATTTCCTTTAGGTCTGTTTGGTATTGCGATTGCGACTGTGATTTTACCCGCGCTTTCACGTAAACACGTTGACGCACAAAGTGAAGGCTTCGCGCAAACCATGGATTGGGGGGTGCGCATGGTGATCTTGCTTGGCCTTCCTGCAATGCTTGGTCTGATGGTACTGGCAAAACCTATGCTGATGGTTCTGTTTATGCGAGGTGAATTTTCTCCTCAAGACGTACATCAAGCATCATTGTCGCTTTTTGCCTACGCTTCAGGTTTGTTGAACTTCATGCTGATTAAGGTGCTCGCGCCAGGTTATTACTCGCGTCAAGATACTAAAACGCCAGTAAAGTACGGCATCATTGCGATGGTGACCAACATGGTATTTAACGCAATTTTTGCGTACTTTTATGGTTACGTTGGTTTGGCTATCGCGACGGCACTTTCGGCGTTTGTGAATATGGCATTGCTGTATCGTGGTCTACATATCGCAGGGGTATACCAAATCACCAAACGAACCGTCTTCTTTATTATACGTTTGGTTATTGCAGGTGCGGCGATGGTGGCTGCGATCTTATGGCAATTGGAAGACATGTCAGTGTGGCTCGATTGGAGCTTTGCTCACCGCAGCGGTGTACTAGGAATGTTGATCGCTCTAGGAGCCGTGGTTTACCTAGTGGTTCTATTTTTAACTGGTGCACGCTTAAAAGACCTAAAAGCTGGGACAGACTAAGGGTGATTAGTATATAATCCGTCAGTTTCACACAGTGTAAAGTAAAAACAGAGGCAGAAAGCAGTATCCAATGGAACTGATTAGAGGCATTCACAATATCACCCCGCGACATCATGGTTGCGTGCTGACTATTGGCAATTTCGATGGTGTCCATAAAGGCCATCAACAAGTATTGCAGCAAGTGTCTGAGCAAGCGGACAGGCTATCATTGCCTTCTGTTGTGATGACCTTTGAACCTCAGCCGATGGAGCTGTTTGCCAAAGATAAGGCACCTGCACGGTTGACGCGATTACGCGATAAGTTCGTGCAATTGAGTAAGCTCGATATTGATCGCTTGCTCTGCGTCAATTTCAATCGTCATTTTGCAAGTTTAACCGCGGAAGAATTTATCCGTGACTTGTTGGTCGAGCGTTTGGGTGTTAAGTTTCTTGTCGTTGGTGATGATTTCTGCTTTGGCAAAGGCCGTACAGGTAACTTTGCAATGCTGCAGGAAGCGGGGGAAAAGTACGGTTTTGATGTCGTGAGTACCCAGAGCTTTTGTTTACAACAATTACGTGTCAGCAGTACGGCTATCCGTCAAGCGCTGGCGCGTGACGATTTGCATTCCGCGCAACAGATGCTGGGAAGAAACTACAGCATCAGCGGTCGTGTTTCTCACGGAAGAAAGCTGGGAAGAACGATAGGTTTTCCTACTGCGAATATTCCTTTGAAACGCTGTGTTTCTCCGGTCTCCGGAGTCTATGTTGTTCAAGCGCTTGGCTTAGGAAATAAGCCAATTGGTGGTGTCGCTAATATTGGTCAAAGACCGACTGTCAATGGCGTTCGCCAGCAGTTAGAAGTACACTTATTCGACTTTCATGCCAATTTATATGGCAAGCAACTAGAAGTGGAACTTTTGCATAAACTTCGAGATGAGCAAAAGTTTGAGTCGTTTGAAGCACTTAAACAACAAATCGAATTGGATGCTGAAGCAGCAAGGGTGTGGCTGCGTCAGCTTAAGCGTTGAGCGGTTTATTCCACCGTTCAACATAATGTCTAATTTTCGCCCAATATAACGGAATTAAGAATCGATGAGTGAGTATAAAGATACCCTGAACTTACCTGAAACAGGGTTTCCAATGCGCGGCAATCTGGCCAATCGTGAGCCAGAAATGCTTAAGCGTTGGTACAAAGAAGATCTTTACGGTGAAATCCGTAAAGCTAAGAAAGGCAAAAAGTCATTCGTATTGCACGATGGCCCTCCTTACGCAAATGGTGACATTCATATTGGTCACGCACTAAACAAGATTCTTAAAGACATTATTATTAAATCCAAAACACTTTCAGGTTTTGACGCACCTTACATTCCTGGTTGGGACTGCCACGGTCTACCTATTGAATTAATGGTAGAGAAAAAAGTAGGCAAGCCAGGCCAAAAAGTGACGGCAGCAGAATTCCGCGAGAAATGTCGCGAATACGCTGCAGGTCAGGTTGAAGGTCAGAAAGAGAGCTTCAAACGCCTTGGTATCATGGGTGAGTGGGACAAGCCATACCGCACTATGGATTTCGCAACTGAAGCGAACATTATTCGTGCTCTTGGTAAGATCGCAAGTAATGGTCACCTGCTAAAAGGTTTCAAACCTGTTCACTGGTGTACAGACTGTGGTTCTGCTCTTGCTGAAGCGGAAGTAGAATACAAAGATAAAGTATCGCCATCTATCGACGTTCGTTTTAAAGCGGCTGACGAAGCGGCACTGTTGTCTAAGTTTGAGCTGACTGAAGGTCATGAAGGTAAAGGCGATATCTCTATTGTCATCTGGACGACAACTCCTTGGACGCTTCCCGCGAACCGTGCTGTGTGTCTACGTGATGACCTTGAGTATGTACTTATCCAAGTCGAAGGCGAGCAACCTGAACGTATCATCGTTGCAGCTGAACTAGCGAAAGACGTTATGGACCGTGCGGGTATCGAGCACTTCCACAACCTTGGCTTTGCTAAAGGTGCGGAGCTTGAGCTTTCTCAATTCCAACACCCATTCTACGATTTCACTGTACCGGCGATCCTGGGTGATCACGTTACGACTGATTCAGGTACTGGCGTTGTTCACACTGCACCTGGTCACGGTCAAGAAGACTTTGCGGTTGGTAACAAGTACAACCTAGAAGTAGCGAACCCAGTTGGCTCAAACGGTGTTTACCTTCCAGACACTGAGCTATTTGCTGGTCAGCACGTATTTAAAGCGAACGATGCAGTAGTAGAAGTACTAAAAGAAAAAGGTGCACTACTACACCACCACGCTTACGAGCACAGCTACCCACACTGTTGGCGTCATAAGACTCCAATCATCTTCCGTGCTACACCTCAATGGTTCGTTTCTATGGACCAAGCTGGCCTACGTGCTAAAGCATTAGAGTCAATCAAGAACGTAGAGTGGATGCCTGAGTGGGGTCAAAGCCGCATCGAAGGTATGATCGAAGGTCGCCCTGAGTGGTGTATCTCTCGTCAACGTACTTGGGGTGTGCCAATTGCTCTGTTTGTTCATAAAGAAACAGCAGAACTTCATCCAAACACGCTAGAGCTGATCGAGAAGGTTGCTCTGTTGGTTGAAGAGAAAGGTATTCAAGCGTGGTGGGATGTTGATTCAGCTGAGCTACTAGGTGACGAAGCAGACCAGTACGAAAAAGTACTAGATACGCTAGACGTATGGTTCGATTCAGGTGTGACTCACTTCTCTGTTGTTGATGCTCGTGAAGAGTACAACGGTAATAGTGCAGACCTATACCTAGAAGGTTCTGACCAACACCGTGGTTGGTTCCAGTCTTCTCTAATTTCATCTATCGCGATGAAAGACGAAGCGCCTTACAAACAAGTACTGACACACGGTTTCGTGGTTGATGGTCAGGGTCGTAAGATGTCTAAATCTATCGGTAACGTGGTTGCGCCAAAAGACGTAACTAACAAGCTAGGTGCTGACATTCTTCGTCTATGGGTTGCTTCAACAGACTACACTGGTGAAGTTGCGGTTTCGGATGAAATCCTAAAACGTAGCGCAGATGCTTACCGTCGTATCCGTAACACAGCGCGTTTCTTCCTTGCTAACCTAAGCGGCTTCAACCCTGAAACAGACATCGTTCCTGTTGAAGAGATGGTTGCGCTAGATCGCTGGGCAGTTGGTCGTGCGCTAGCAGCACAAGAAGAGATTGTTAAAGCATACGAAGAGTACAACACACACGGTGTGACTCAGCGTCTAATGCAATTCTGTTCGATCGAAATGGGCTCTTTCTACCTAGACGTAATTAAAGACCGTCAGTACACAGCAAAACGTGGCGGCAACGCTCAACGTAGCTGTCAGACTGCACTTTACTACATCGTAGAAGCGCTAGTTCGTTGGATGGCGCCTATCATGTCGTTCACTGCCGATGAAATCTGGAACGAAATGCCAGGTCAGCGCGACAAGTTCGTATTCACTGGTGAGTGGTTCGACGGTTTATTCGGCCTTGCTGAAGGTGAAGAGCTGAACAATGAATTCTGGGCTGAGATCCAAGCGGTTCGTGGTGCAGTAAACAAACTTCTAGAAGATGCGCGTAAAGAGAAAACCATCGGTGGTGCACTACAAGCTGAAGTGACTCTATTTGCTGATGACGCTTTAGCGGCGAAGATCAACAAACTTGAAGATGAACTGCGCTTTGTTCTACTAACCTCTGCGGCGAAAGTTAAGCCTCTAGGTGAGAAGACTGATGCAGCACAAGCCACGGATATCGAAGGCTTGTTTGTTGAAGTAGCAGCAGCTGAAGGCGAGAAGTGTGATCGTTGTTGGCACCACACGCCAGACGTAGGCACAATTGAAGGTCACGAGAAAATCTGTGGTCGTTGTGTGTCTAACGTAGAAGGCGAAGGTGAAGTACGTAAATTCGCGTAATTACCTAGAACGACTGAACTTTTTTTAAAATTAACAGCCCCAGTATTTACTGGGGCTGTTTGTAGGTAAAGTAATGAGTGAAAAAGCACTGTCTTTAAAGCAATCTGGTATTCGCTGGTTATGGTTAGCGGTGGTTATCTTTTTAGCTGATATTGGCATTAAGTATGTTGTAATGAACAACATGGGATATGGCTGGGCAAACCGCATAGAAATTTTGCCATTCTTTAATCTTTTGTACGTGCATAACTATGGTGCTGCTTTTAGCTTTTTGAGTGATCAAGCGGGCTGGCAACGTTGGTTATTTACAGGTATTGCTTTTATCGTTACAGGTCTTTTGACTTACTGGATGAGCAAACTACCAGCGAAAGAGAAATGGAATAATATTGCTTATGCCATGATTATTGGTGGCGCAGTAGGCAACGTATTCGACCGAGTAATACATGGGTTTGTCGTGGATTATTTGGACTTTTTCTGGGGTAATTATCACTGGCCAGCGTTCAACCTTGCAGACATGGCGATCTGTATTGGTGCCGCGATGATTATTCTTGACGGCTTTCGAAAGAAAGACGAGGCGAAAGCCTAAGTAGTGGCAGTGTATATTGCGAAAAGTTGAATAACCCTAAGCGTCGCCCGTTGATTCGAGCGACGCTTTTTATTATGTTGGAGCGCCAATCAGCATATCAATGTATAAAAAGACCAAGCTGACAGCGTAATAACCCAAGAACAAGGAAGCAGTAACGTGACAACAATAACCAATGAATCTGTAGTAACCCTTCACTTTACGATTAAAATGAAAGATGGATCGGTTGCGGATAGTACTCATAACATGGGTAAACCAGCGAAATTTGTTATGGGTGATGGCAGCTTGAGTGAAAACTTTGAGCAGTGCTTGATAGGCCTCGAAACAGGCGCACAAAAAGCGATTGAGCTAAAAGCAGAAGACGCGTTTGGCATGCCAAACCCAGACCATGTACACCATATGGATCGCACTAAGTTTGTAGGTGATGCAGAAGTAGAAGTGGGTACAATCATGGCGTTCAGTGGTCCTGATGGTATGGAAATCCCGGGCATTATTACAGAGATTGCTGGCGATTCAGTCACTGTGGACTTCAACCATCCTCTAGCGGGACAAGACGTGACTTTCGAAGTTGAAATTTTGTCAGTAGAATAGCGAACCCAATAAAGATAATTTCCATGAGCAATGAAATGAAAATCCTATTAGCTAACCCACGCGGCTTTTGTGCTGGTGTAGACCGTGCGATTAGCATCGTAGAGCGTGCGCTAGAGATGTATCAGCCACCGATTTATGTTCGTCATGAGGTGGTGCATAACCGTTTTGTGGTTGAAGGGCTAAAACAACGTGGCGCTGTCTTCGTTGAAGAGCTGCATGAAGTGCCAGACAACAACATTGTGATTTTTTCTGCTCATGGTGTATCGCAGGCGGTTCGTCAGGAAGCCAAGCAGCGAGATTTGACGGTATTTGACGCGACGTGCCCGTTGGTAACCAAAGTGCATATGGAAGTAGCGCGAGCAAGCCGCCGCAATATGGAAGTGGTTCTGATTGGTCACGCAGGTCACCCTGAAGTGGAAGGCACAATGGGGCAGTACGCGAGTGAAACCGGTGGTATGTACTTGGTTGAAACCCCGGCCGATGTTGAGAAACTGAAGTCGATTGTGAAAGATCCATCTGATCTTCATTACGTAAGCCAAACGACTCTTTCTGTAGATGAAACTGCCGATGTTATCGAAGAGCTACGTCGCGTCTTCCCAGATATCCAAGGACCACGTAAAGACGATATCTGTTACGCGACACAAAATCGCCAAGATGCTGTACGTGAATTAGCGGGTGACGTAGATGTGATGGTTGTTGTGGGATCTAAAAACTCATCAAACTCTACACGTCTTAAAGAGCTAGCTGAAAAGCTAGGGACACCAGGCTACTTAACCGACTGTCCGGAAGATATCAAACCTGAATGGTTCGAAGGCAAAATAAAGGTAGGCGTGACTGCGGGGGCATCTGCTCCGGAAGAGCTCGTTAATCAGATTCTAGAGCGAATCAAAGAACTCGTCGGTGCCGAAGCGGTCGATGAAGTACTTGGTCGTGAAGAGAATATGTTCTTTGAAGTACCCAAAGAACTGCAAATCAAGCAAGTGGATTAATCTCCTTTTATCGAATATTCAAAAGGCGACCAGTGGGTCGCCTTTTTTACATCTCTCTCAGTTCATTTAGGTAATCACGAATTTGGTCTTTCCCTAGGCCATCGATAATCATATCGGACATCTTCGTGATTCTTCGCTCAAGCGACTGAGCAACCCTTTCGCAATGTGCGTACACCTCTTCATCAGAACCTTCAGTTGGAAAGGCATCGACTTGCCAGTTTACTCGAACGCCACCCGCAAGCCACTGAGGAGCTGCCTCTTGATGTAAAGAGTCACAGAGAATAATCACGATGTCAGGAAGAAACTGAGTTCGCTCTTCCCATGAGTGGGTGTGGATATGTGGAATGGGAAGTTGGTGGTCATCTAAATATTTTTGCACCACCGGGTGAACTTTGCCTGTGGGATGAGACCCACCGCTGGCGACACTAAAATCTGCTGGCAGGATATGGGTTGCGATCGACTCAGCGAGCACACTTCGTCCAGCATTGTGCTTACATATGAACAAAACTTTATACATCATCGCCTCGTCTTTTCGGAGCGTCTTATTTATACGCTAGCGGAAACTCAGCGGTGATGTGTGAACTTTTTGTGTTAGTGGCTAATGCCCAGCATCTCTTTGAGCACTTTAAGGTAGCGGCGGCTTACTGGTATCTCAAAGCCAGTTTTGGTGATGATTTCTGCTAATCCGTTTTCGAGTAATTTGATTTCGCTGATGGCCTTAATGCTGACTAAGTATTGGCGATGACAGCGTACCAGTGGGGTTTTCTCTTCTAGCGTTTTTAATGTCAGTTGAGTGCTCGCGGCTTGGCTGGTGGAGCGTACATGCACGCCGCTGATGTCACTGTATGCACATTCTACCGTGTCGGTGGCCATGATAACGATACGGTTGTGCCCGATGCACGGAATCTGATCTAAAGTATCGGGCGTAATAGCAGACAGCTGTTGAGTTAGGGCGGATTGACTAATGACTTTATTTAGCCGTTTGACCGTTTTGGTTAAACGGCATGGGTCGACAGGTTTGAGCAAGTAATCAAAGGCATTGTCTTCAAATGCTTGAATTGCATACTGGTCGTAAGCCGTGACAAAAACCACATAAGGCATGGTTTCTGGATCAAGCATTCCAAGTAGTTCAATCCCAGTAACTTGAGGCATTTGGATATCGAGAAACACCACATCAGGTTTGAGCTCATTGATTTTTTTTAGACCAAGGATCGCGTTTGAGGCATTGCCCACCACTTCAACTTGGCCTGTTTCATCCAATAACTCTGTCAGCTCTTCACGAGCAAACTGTTCATCATCAATGACGAGTGCGGTTAACATCCAACATTACCTTTATTGCTTCAGAGTGCTTTTATGATTTTGGGGGAATGATAAAGCTCATTTTAGTAAATTGATGTGGCTCGCACGTAATTTTTAGCGATGCATCACGCCCAAATTGATTAGTGAGACGTTTGTCGACAATTTCTAAACCTAGCCCGGAGTGGTTTTCTTTTGGCGGTTCAAAACTGCCTGCATTGTCTTCGACGGTAATCAAATGACCTTGTGGGTGTGCTTCGCTGTATATATGAACTTTACCACCTTCAAGCATGTTTGAAATGCCGTGCTTAATGGCATTCTCAACCAAAGGCTGGAGTGTAAAGCTTGGCAATTTGATGTCCAGCAATTCAGGCTGAATATCGATTTCAACCTCTAAGCGGTCCGTAAAGCGGGCTTTCTCGATGCTCAAGTAAGAGTTCACATGTGCTAGCTCTTCTTTTAGCGTCACGGTATTAATGTTTTGCTTTAAATTGCTACGGAAAAAGTGCGATAAATTTTGGATCAACTCACGTGCTTTATCAGGATCACGACGAGTAATCGCACTAATGGTATTGAGTGCATTAAACAAAAAGTGTGGATTCACCTGAGCGTGAAGCAGTTTGATTTCTGCTTGAGCGAGTAAGGCTTGTTGTTGTTGGTAGTCGCCATACAAGATTTGGCTAGAGAGAAGCTGAGCTATCCCTTCCGCCATTGACATGTTGGCCGTGGAGAACAATTTACGCTTCGGTTCATACAGCTTAATGGTACCAATGACCTCTTTTCCCGCACGTAGTGGGATGATCAGCGCGGAGCCAAGTTTGCAGTCTTTTGCGATGGAACATTGGTATGGACGCTCTGCGCCATCAAGATAAATGATGTCGTTTTTCTCCATGGAATCCAATGTGCTTTGCGATGAAATCGGCGTGTTCGGTTTATGGTGATCATCGCCAATGCCCACAAACGCTAAGATTTTTTCTTGGTCGGTAATCGCGACAGCGCCCACTTTGGTTTCTTCGTAAATAATACGTGCGATTTTCTCTGCATTTTCGGTGTTGAAGCCGTTGCTTAGAATTCCCACTGAGCGATCAGCAATGGTGAGTGCTCGACGCGAAAACGTCGCAGAAAACTTTTCAAAGATCGCTTTTCTGTCTTGCAGGATACTCATGAACAATGCCGCACCAAATGAGTTCGCGATGATCATCGGTGCTGCAATGGCAGACACCAGCTCATAGGCTTGATCAAAAGGTTTCGCGACGGCGAGCAGCAAAATCATTTGCACCACTTCTGCAACAAACGTGACGCTGAATACAACGCTTGGATTAAACAGCAATGCGCCTTTATTTCGCTTGATAAGATAAACGTGGAGCAAGCCACCAATTACGCCCTCGGCGGTGGTTGAAATTGCGCAGGCTAGGTCAGTAAAGCCACCAAGAGAGTATCGATGGATGCCACCAGTAAATCCGACGGCGAAACCTACAACAGGTCCACCAAACAGCCCGCCCATAACAGCGCCGATCGCACGAGTATTGGCAATAGCATCGTTGATGTGCAGACCGAAATAGGTGCCGAGAATACAAAAGCCAGAGAAGAGTACGTAACAAATTAGGCGGTGGCTTAAGCGCGAAGAAATACTCAGCAAAGGTAAGATGATTGGCGTTTTACTTAGCATGTAAGCCAAAACTAAGTACACACACATCTGTTGTAAAAGGGAGATGACCAGTTCCATAGTGAACCTAACCTAGAATCAATGTTGTTATTGTATACCTAAGTCACCTCAAGATACTTGGCTCAGATAAATAAAGACACCTAAATACATGGCGCTGCGCTCCGAGTTCTGAATCTTAAAGTGACTTGGGTATAAAACAAAAAGAGCCTGCAATTGGCAGGCTCTTATCTTAGTCACTCGGATGTGACGAGTATTACGCTGTTTCTGATACGGCTTGTGGTTTCTCTTCGTCAGCCAGTTCAGTTTCACCTTTACCCTTAGAGATTTTGATAACGTAACCAGTCACAGCTAGGGCAAACACAATACCGACGATAGTTGATAGTTGCATTGGCAGGCCAAAACCTAGCGAGCTGTTGTTTAAGATGAACGTGACACATACCGTGGTCATGAAGATAGCAGGGATAGTGGTAATCCAGTGCAGCTTGTTGTGACGTAGTAGGTAAGCGGACGCAGTCCAAAGCATCATTACTGCTGTTGTTTGGTTAGCAAAACCGAAGTAGCGCCAGATAATGCCGAAGTCTACTTGAGTTAAGATACCGCCGATAACGAACAGTGGAAGTGCCATCAGTAGTCGGTTACGTAGCGTCTTTTGTTCCATGTTGAAGTATTCAGCAAGGATCAGACGGCTTGAACGGAACGCTGTATCGCCAGACGTAATTGGTAGGATAACCACACCTAGGAACGCAAGGATACCACCGAACACACCAAGCAGACCAAATGATGCGCTGTATACCACGTTACCAGGGCCACCGTTTTTCACAGCTTCTGATAGTGCGTCTAGAGAGCCGAAGAAAGACAGAGCGATAGCACACCAGATTAGCGCGATAACACCTTCACCAATCATTGCTCCGTAGAAGACGAAACGACCATTTTTCTCGTTTTCCATACAACGCGCCATCAGTGGAGACTGAGTCGCGTGGAAGCCAGAGATCGCGCCACATGCGATAGTGATGAACAGTGCTGGCCATAGTGGCATATCATTTGGGTTAAGGTTCGAGAACATGTCTGAAACTTGGAAGTCACCCATTACTGTGTGTTCGCTAGAAAACGCAACGGCTGTCATTAGACCAACAGACATAAAGATGAGTAGAGCGCCAAACAGTGGGTAGAAGCGGCCAATGATTTTATCGACAGGAACAATCGTCGCAATGATGTAGTAAGCGAAGATAGCGATAACCATAGTCGTCATGCTTACGCTCAAGCTTGTTTGATCATTGATGAGGTTAGTAATCATGCCTGCAGGAGCAGAAACGAACACTACGCCAACAAGAAGCAGTAGGACAATGGCAAAAATATTCATAAAGTGTTTTGCGCCATTACCTAGGTAGCGACCTGTGATAGTAGGTACAGATGCGCCGCCGTTACGCACTGAAAGCATGCCAGAGAAGTAATCGTGTACTGCGCCAGCAAAAATACAACCGACAACAATCCAAAGCATTGCCGCTGGACCGTATAGTGCACCCATGATTGGGCCGAAAATTGGACCAACACCAGCGATGTTAAGTAGCTGAACTAGATAAACTTTCTTTGTTGACATTGGAACGAAGTCAACACCGTCCGATTTGGTGTGAGCAGGCGTTTGGCGTTTTTCATTGATGCCGAAAATCTTCTCGACGAAAGCGCCGTAGATGAAGTATCCGCCGATTAGGGCTGCGACACAGGTTAGAAACCACATCATAGCAATTGTCCTTGGTCTTAGTTGGGTAGGGTAATTTTTTAATCTCAGGATGCATGTTATGCGTCACTAGTGTTAAATGCATTCGGTTAGTAGATGAGTGGTCGAATAGAGCACTGAGTGGTCGATATACTGCTTGAGCGGTTTTTAAAAATGGCGAACGGTTGATTGCAGTAGTGAGCGGTTGATTCGAGGCGTCAGTGGTTTAATCTGCAAGCTAAGCGGCAAACGCCAATAATTAGTGGTAAGCTTATTTTTGAAAACAATTACTTAAGGAAGAACCATGAAAAAGGCAACGTTAGGTTTGGCGCTGGCTTTACTTGCAGGATGCGCTGCAACGATGGAAGATCTTGCCAAGTCAGGAAATTGGCATCAGATCGGATATCAAGATGGTGTAGCCGGACATACATCACGCACGATGAGCGAGCTGCATGAGTTGGGTAGCGTTAAGCAAAGTGACTACGACCAAGGTTATTTAGAGGGGCTACGTGAATACTGTAACCCTGCTTTTGCGTATCAAATGGGGTTATCTGGTCAGTATTATGAAGGAGTTTGTGAAGGTACTGAGCAAGCACAAAAATTCCGTATGGAATGGCAGCGTGGCTGGAGTGAGTACTCAAATTAATAGTCAATAAAGCCGCTGTGATACCGTCGGCATAACATAATTGTGGCAAAATTCGACTTATTAAACTATGTTCATATTGCTTGATAGTGAGCACAGAAAAAAGGAATCACATTATGTCAACGCAAATGGCTGGTGGCTGGAGTCCATTTAATGAACTCAAAGCAGAGGATAAAGAAGTATTTGCTAAAGGTATCGAGGGGTTTGTCGGCGTCAAATACTCCCCTTTGGTTGTGGCTACTCAAGTCGTAGCCGGACAAAACTATGCATTTTTCTGTAATGCAGAAGTTGTCTACCCTGGAGCACAACCATACCCAGCAATGGTTCATATGTTCAGCGACCTTGAAGGTAAAGTCGGTATTACTCACATTGAACGATTGAACTACTAAATTAAGCCATAAAAGGCGCCTGACTTTTAAATAAGTGAGGCGCTTTATTGATTAAGATTGATTCGCTTGATCGATCACGACTTTTCTTAAATATCCTTGTTTGGCTTTCAGTTGCTCAGTCGCGCTTTCTTTATCCAGCCCGGTTAAAATCATCAAAATCGCTAACTTGGCGTCGTAGTCCGTTTCTTTGAGCGCAGTTTTAGCCTCTTGGTTAGTACAATCTGTTGCTTGCATAACAATACGAGCCGCTCTTGCAACTAGCTTTGCATTCGTCGCTTTCACATCTACCATTAAGTTCTGATAACTTTTGCCTAGGCGAATCATGCTTGCGGTAGTGAGCATGTTCAGTACGAGCTTTTGCGCCGTCCCTGATTTTAAGCGAGTGGATCCCGTTAACGCTTCAGGTCCAACAACGGGGCTGATCGCAATATCGGCAATATCTGCAATCGGAGAGTCAGGGTTACAAGATAGTGCTACAGTGGTGGCACCAAGCTCGTTCGCATACTCTAAGCCACCAATCACGTACGGTGTCCGTCCACTTGCCGCAATACCAACGACGACATCGCGTTGTGTTAGTGCATTCTCTTTAAGATCTTGCTCGCCTAGTGCAGGATCGTCCTCTGCCCCTTCTTTCGCGCGGAACATTGCCTCTTTTCCACCCGCAATAATACCAACGACCATCTCTGGATCCGTGCCAAAAGTCGGCGGGCATTCTGAAGCGTCCAAGACGCCGAGCCGACCACTGGTGCCTGCACCGATGTAAAACAACCGACCTCTGACCTTAAATGCTTCCGTGATCTTATCAACGGCTTGAGCGATCTCTGGTAGCACTTTCTCGACCGCAATTGGGACGAGTTTATCTTGTTGGTTTAAACGCTGCACAATATCGAATGAAGGAAGAAGATCGATATCCATTGTTTCAGGATTTCGACCTTCAGAGACAAGGTGAGAAAGAGCCGCAATAAGCGCGTCATTTGTCATAGTAATTTAAGCCTTCGTGATTAATTTTTTGAGTAGAGTACGCCAAGTGAAGCGAGACGACTTGCCCCTGTGACTTCCGGTAAATTGCTAGGGAGGCTATGAATATAGCGCTGCGCAAGCCAAGCAAATGCCATGGCTTCCATGTAGTCACCATCAACGCCTTTTTCTGCCGTTGTCGCAACGTGCCATTGTGGCAATAACTTAGTCAATCGCTGCATTAAAAGTGGGTTTCTTGCTCCACCGCCACAGACCAATAGTTGAGGCGTGCTGCCATGAGAAAACTTGTCGACTTCGTTGGCAATGGTAATCGCAGAGTATTCGCAGAGTGTACGCTGTACGTCTTCGGTTGGTAAATTGTAATGAGCCAGTTGCTGATGCAGCCAGTCAATATTGAACAGTTCTCGCCCGGTACTTTTAGGTGCTGGCATGGCGAGGTAAGCTTCTTTAAGTAATTGAGTCAACAAAGTAGCGTTTACCGTTCCTTTCAGTGCAAATTGTGCATCTTTGTCGAAGCTTTGCCCAGTGTGCAGCGCACACCACGCGTCCATCAACATATTGCCCGGCCCTGTATCGTAGCCGTGCACGGGTTGCTGCGGATGTAAAACCGAAATGTTGGCAATGCCGCCGATGTTTAGCACGACGGTGGTGGAATCTTGCATGGCAAAGATACTTTTATGAAAAGCGGGAACCAGCGGTGCACCTTGACCACCTAGCGCCATATCTTTACGTCTAAAATCTGCAACCGTATCAATCCCTGTTTTCACTGCGATGATGTTGGCATCACCCAACTGAGTGGTAAAGGGTAACTCTCCAGTAGGTTGGTGGAATACCGTTTGACCGTGATTACCAATCGCACGAATTTGTTCCGCGACGTAGCCAGACTTATTGAGCAGTTGTAAAACGGCGTCAGCGAAGAGGTGGCCAAGTTGGTGATCCAATTCACCTATGGCTTTTAAATTTGTGGCTTGACCGGTACAAACAGATAACAGCATTTCTTTCAGTGCTGTGGGCATTGGGTAATCGTCGTGCGCAACCAGACGAACGTGCTCATCACTTATTTCAACCAGAGCGGTATCAACGCCGTCCATACTCGTTCCAGACATCACACCAATGTACAGTTCGTTAAATTTCATAGCCGATCTCGTCAATTCTTCATTCACTTATTGTAAAGCAAATCTGAAGCGAATAACCTCATCGAATACGAGATATTCAGCCGATTTTGAGGAGAAAACATGGGACCGTTATGGGTTGACGTCGCGGGTTATGAACTGACCGCTGAAGACAAAGAAATTCTGGAACATCCTACGGTTGGTGGCTTAATTCTATTTGCTCGTAACTATCATGATAGTGAACAGCTTCAAGCACTTACTCAATCAATCCGCAAGGCAGCCAAGCGCCCGATTTTGATCGGTGTGGATCAAGAAGGGGGGCGAGTACAACGCTTCCGTGAAGGTTTCTCGTTGATCCCTGCAGCCGAAGAATACGCCAAACATCAAAATGGTGAAGAGTTAGCACGTATGGGCGGTTGGCTAATGGCAGCGGAGTTGATAGCACACGACATTGATTTAAGCTTTGCACCCGTGCTCGATAAAGGTCATCAATGTAAAGCGATCGGTAACCGAGCATTTGGCGAAGATGCCGATACCATTCTTCGATTTAGCACCGCTTACATGCAGGGTATGAAGAGCGTTGGAATGGCAACAACAGGTAAACACTTCCCGGGTCATGGTGGCGTGATTGCAGACTCACATCTAGAAACACCATACGACGAGCGCAGTGATATTTTTGAACAAGATATGGCGATCTTCAAAGCGCAAATTGATGCCGGTATTTTAGATGCCATGATGCCTGCTCACGTGATTTTTCCGAACTACGACTCTCAGCCTGCGAGTGGTTCAGAATACTGGTTGAAACAAGTTTTGCGACAGCAACTCGGTTTTAAAGGCTTGGTTTTCTCCGATGATCTGACGATGGAAGGCGCTGCAATCATGGGTAGTCCTGCCGAGCGTGGGGTTCAAGCCTTGAAAGCCGGTTGCGATATGCTATTGATGTGTAATAAGCGTGAAGCACACATTGAGGTGTTGGATAACTTGCCAGTATCAACAGTGCCACTGGCGGATGCGTTACTGAAAAAACAGTCGTTTTCTCTAAGCGATCTCAAGTTATCTCAAGAGTGGAAAGCGGCGAGTGAAGCGATGAAACGCTTGACCAGCTAAACCTCTTGTAAACGATTCAAAACACCGATTAGAAGCCAAAGTTAATTATACTTTGGCTTTTTATTTGTCTGTAAATAATTATTTACACAAAATGTTTTTTATTGTGTACGCTTGTTTTTCTTTTTTAGCCTGTTATCTTGTCGTTAAGGCTTAGTTGTCTCACCAAGGATTTGGTTGGGTGTAAAAATAAATATACAGGTTAGAGTTATGCAGAAAAGTGAGTTGAGCAATATTAATATTAGCGAAGAGCAGGTTCTTATTACCCCAGAGGAGCTAAAAACCAAGCTTCCTTTGAGTGAAAAAGCGCGCCGCTTTATTCAAGAGTCTCGCCAAACTATCGCTAATATTATTCATAAAAAGGATCATCGCCTGCTAGTTGTATGTGGTCCATGTTCTATCCACGACGTGGAAGCGGCGAAGGATTACGCAAAACGTCTTAAAGCGCTCTCTGAACAATTAAGTGACCAACTGTATATTGTTATGCGTGTTTACTTTGAAAAACCACGCACCACGGTCGGCTGGAAAGGGCTGATTAACGATCCGCACCTCGATGGCAGCTTCGATATTGAACATGGTCTGCATGTTGGACGCGAACTGCTGGTGGAATTGGCAGAGATGGAAATCCCGCTCGCGACTGAAGCTCTGGACCCAATTAGCCCACAATACTTGGCGGATACTTTTAGTTGGGCTGCGATCGGCGCACGTACTACGGAGTCACAAACTCACCGTGAAATGGCAAGTGGCCTGTCTATGCCAATTGGTTTTAAAAATGGCACGGATGGTAGTTTGGCAACCGCAATCAATGCGATGCAAGCTGCGTCTTCTAGCCACCGTTTTATGGGGATCAACCGTGAGGGACAAGTAGCGCTATTGACCACTCAGGGTAATGCTAATGGACACGTGATCTTACGTGGTGGCAAGCAAACTAACTACGACTCAGTGTCAGTTACTGAGTGTGAGCAAGAAATGGCGAAGTCTGGCCTTGATGCGTCATTAATGGTGGACTGTAGTCACGCCAACTCACGTAAAGATTACCGTCGCCAGCCATTAGTCGCGGAGGATGTGATTCACCAAATCCGTGAAGGAAATAAGTCCATTATCGGCCTTATGATTGAAAGCCATATCAATGAAGGAAATCAATCTTCTGACTTAGCTCTTGAAGAAATGAAATACGGTGTATCTATCACTGACGCATGTATCAATTGGGATTCAACTGAGGCACTATTACGTCATGCACATGAAGAGCTCGTGCCTTTCTTAGAAAATCGTCTAAAGGCTAATTAATACAGGATTTAAGGAACATCAATGGCAGTTGAACTTAACGCATTACGCGATCAGATTGATGCAGTCGACAAGCAAATGTTGGAGCTATTAGCTCAGCGTTTGGCGCTCGTAGAGAAAGTTGGGGAAGTAAAAAGCGAACATGGTTTGCCTATTTATGCCCCTGATCGTGAAGCGGCGATGCTGGCTTCTCGCCGAGCAGAAGCTGAGAAAATGGGAATTCCTCCACAGCTTATTGAAGATATTCTGCGTCGTACCATGCGTGAGTCTTATGCCAGTGAAAAAGACTCCGGTTTTAAGTGTTTGAACCCTGAATTACGCTCAGTGGTCATTATTGGTGGTAATGGCCAGTTAGGCGGCCTGTTTGGACGTATGTTCAAGCTATCTGGTTATCAAGTCAAAGTGCTTGGTAGCAAAGACTGGGATCGTGCGGATGACATCCTAAAAGATGCGGGCCTGGTGGTGGTTACTGTGCCAATTCACCTAACAGAAGGTGTGATTGAAAAGCTAGGTAATCTGCCACAAGACTGCATTCTGTGTGACCTGACTTCTATCAAATCTAAGCCACTGCAAGCAATGTTGAATGTGCACCAAGGACCGGTGGTTGGTTTGCACCCAATGTTTGGCCCAGATGTTCCGAGCCTTGCCAAGCAGGTGATTGTGTACTGTGATGGGCGTGGAAATGATCAATACCAATGGTTGCTGCAACAGTTTGGTATTTGGGGCGCGAGCTTGTGTCAGATTGATGCGCAAGAGCACGATCATGGCATGACGTTAATCCAAGCGCTGCGTCACTTCACCTCATTTGCTTACGGCATGCATCTAAGCAAAGAGAACCCGAACATTGAGCAACTGTTAAAGTTGAGCTCACCAATCTACCGCCTGGAGTTGGCGATGGTAGGGCGTCTGTTTGGTCAGGATCCAAACCTCTACGGTGACATTATTCTCTCATCGCAAGAAAACATCGACATGATTAAGCGATTCCACCAACGCTTCGGCGAAGCACTTGCGATTTTGGATAGCAAAGATAAAGCCAAATTTGTCGAAAGCTTTGAGCAGGTGAGTGAGTGGTTTGGTGATTATTCACAACAATTTATGAATGAGAGCCAAAACTTACTCAAACAGGCGAATGATAATATTCATCGCGGTTAATCGCGGGTTATCTATCAGTGTGGAGCCCGAAACGAAAAGAGCAGCTTACGCTGCTCTTTTTTTTGTCGAGAGATAAATCAGTTAGTCGCAGTATTGCTGGTATCTTCACTTGATACTGTATTGATACTGGTGTCGCGATAGGGGGAGTTGGTTAAATTGACTTGCAGACGCACGACATTATCAATCAATTGAACTAAAGGGCCCCATTTCACTTTTTTCTCTTTTTCAAATACATAATTGAAGTTTTCAGGTGTCCACTCCATCAAGTATTGAGGGTTGAGTGCTCGCCCGAGAAAGCGCACCTCATAATGTAGGTGCGGGCCAGTGGAATTACCTGAACTACCACATTGAGCAATCACATCGCCTTTACTGACAAATTGGCCGCTTTTCACTTTAAAGCGTTGTAAGTGAGCAAAGGAGCTCATAAAGCCAAATGAGTGACGAATAGTGACATAGTTGCCATAGCCACGATTACTCGGGCGAACGGTTTCCACCACTCCGTCTGCAGGTGCGAGGATTTCTTCTCCTCGTTTACAAGTAAGATCGATACCAGTATGAACGTGTCGTTTACCTGAAATAGGATTAATGCGACTGCCATAGGAAGAAGAAATACGTTGGTATGTCACTGGGCTATCATTTGGAATCAAACGAAACATGGTTGCTCGAACCGCGGAATCGATAGCTGCTGCATCAATTCGCTCTTCTAACGCCATGTTGTTTTCATCGATCATCAGCTCTTCGTCAGCGAGACCTAGAACCGATTCGACGTCGAATACCCGTTTTCCTAATAGCTGAATTTGATTGTTTTTATCGGTCAATGACTGAGAAAGCGAGTGGTTGGTATCAAGCTGCTCTTCATAAAGCGCGGTGATTTCGGCCTTTTCACTTTCTAGTTTGGCGATGGTTTGTGTTAGTTCGTCTTTATTGTGTATCTGCTGTTGATTGAGATACCACGCGCCACCAACGACGGCGGGTAATGCCAATACCGAAGCAAATACTGCTAGGACCGAACTGCGGCCCAAATAGAACTGCTGATCGCCGTCTTTCGTCGGGATCTGCATGATGATTTTTTTAGACATAGTTATTGTTACTTAAATAGGCGTTCATTTATTTTTCTCCTAAATCAGAGAGATGTTCTAACTCTCGGTTCAGAAGGTCGTTATTGCCTACATTCAATTCTATAAATCGTTTTAGTTGGCTAATGCTCTCGATGTCTATCTTGATGATCTTTAACCTAATCTCACACTTAGAAACATCCACAATTTGCGCTTTTAACGTAATCACTTGTTCGGATTGATCAAATGAAAAAGTCACATGGACTGGAAGGGCTGGATCCAAAGCCTCAGTCTCTTCCACTTTCATGAGTAAACCATGTAAGGAAAGATCTTGAATCCTAGTTTCAATTGCCAAGTCACGTTGTTCTACCTTCGCTGGCGCTTGATGGAGAATGCGTGAAAAGCGTCGTCTCTCTGCCATGTGCATTTTCTCGTCATGTCTTCAAACAGAATTGAATAGTATATCAATGCGAACAAAAAATGTTCGATTGCTGTTTGAAAAGTGTCGAGGTCGCTACAGAGTGACGTAAGTGCAATGTCATGTTCTTAACGAACGAGACGGGCTAATGAGCTCTTTTTTATAACAAAGAAAACAAAGGCCGCTATSATAGCGGCCTTTGTACAAATTACAATCAAACTTTGCGGGTTGCGATTACTTCGCAATACGCTTGTATTTGATGCGGTGTGGTTCTGCGGCTTCAGGGCCCAACGTTTTCTTCAACCAGTCCATGTACTCGGTGTAGTTACCTTCGTAGAAGTTAACTTGGCCTTCGTCACGGTAGTCAATGATGTGGGTCGCGATACGGTCAAGGAACCAACGGTCGTGCGAGATAACCATTGCACAACCAGGGAACTCTAGTAGTGCTTCTTCTAGAGCACGCAGTGTTTCCACGTCAAGGTCGTTGGTCGGTTCGTCGAGTAGTAACACGTTACCGCCCGCTTTAAGCAGTTTCGCAAGGTGGACACGGTTACGCTCACCACCTGATAGCTCACCAATGATTTTTTGTTGGTCGCTGCCTTTAAAGTTAAAGCGTGAACAGTACGCGCGAGCAGGGATTTCGAAGTTGTTGATCTTAATGATATCAGCGCCTTCAGAAATCTCTTGGAATACGGTTTTAGAATCGTCCATGCTGTCACGGAACTGATCGACCGATGCAAGTTTCACAGTGTCGCCCATTTCAATTGTGCCTGAATCTGGTTGTTCAGTACCACTTAACATCTTGAATAGGGTCGATTTACCTGCGCCGTTCGCACCGATGATACCAACAATCGCACCTTTAGGGATGCTGAATGATAGGTCATCAATTAGAACACGGCCGTCAAATGACTTCGTTAGGTTCTTCACTTCAATAACTTTATCACCTAGGCGCTCACCTGGCGGGATAAACAGTTCATTGGTTTCGTTACGTTTTTGGTGATCAGAGCTTTGCAGTTCTTCAAAGCGTGCCATACGTGCTTTTGATTTCGCTTGACGACCTTTAGGGTTTTTACGTACCCACTCAAGTTCTTTCTCGATGGTTTTTTGACGAGCACTTTCTTGAGATGCTTCTTGTTGTAGACGAGCGTCTTTTTGCTCCAACCATGAGGTGTAGTTACCTTCCCATGGGATACCTTCACCACGGTCAAGCTCTAAGATCCAACCCGCGGCGTTATCTAGGAAGTAACGGTCGTGGGTGATAGCGACTACAGTACCTGTGTAATCCACTAAGAAGCGCTCTAGCCAAGCGACAGATTCTGCATCTAGGTGGTTGGTAGGCTCATCAAGCAGCAGCATGTCTGGCTTAGAAAGTAGCAGGCGACAAATAGCGACACGGCGGCGTTCACCACCTGATAGGTGCGCAATTTTTTGGTCCCATTCAGGTAAACGAAGTGCGTTTGCAGCTCGCTCAAGTGCGTTTTCTAGGTTGTGACCATCTTTCGCTTGAATCAGAGCTTCAAGTTCGCCTTGCTCTTTTGCGAGTGCGTCGAAGTCTGCATCTGGTTCTGCGTAAGCCGCATAGACCGCATCCAAACGTTTCAGTGCGTCAGCAACGTCAGCAACCGCTTCTTCAACAACTTCACGAACGGTTTTTGATTCGTCTAATACTGGCTCCTGAGGTAGGTAGCCTACGTTTAGACCAGGTTGTGGACGCGCTTCACCGTCGATATCCGTGTCGATACCTGCCATGATACGTAGCAGTGTGGACTTACCTGCACCGTTCAGACCTAAAACACCGATTTTCGCACCAGGGAAGAAGCTCAGAGAGATGTCTTTAAGAATTTGACGCTTAGGTGGCACAATCTTGCTCACCCGCGACATGGTATATACGTATTCAGCCATTGCCGATCGTTCCTAAATTAACTGTCATTCAAACCCATCATTTTATACCAAGTGCTTTGTTTTTGTTACCGCATTGCAAGAATTTCCCTTTCGAATGGATTTCTTATTTTGAGCTGACCGGAAACTTACACGGTTAGGGTATACACTTTTGTTATTCGTTATAAATGACGAAGTGCTTTCTGCACAAGTTAGGAACTCCTTGTTTCCATCGTCTTAAAAGTTTCACGAGTACAATTTTTAATACACTAAGTTGCTTTACATGGACATCTGCATTCTGTGTAAATAGATGCATGTGTGAAAATTGCCTTAACATCACATGAACGCTAACAAAACGAGGCTTTGGGGCAGTATATGTCTGGGGAAAATGACACAAATGAGATTCAACGTATCTGAATTGGCTAAAAACGTATGCTGCGCCGCCGCGCTGTGTGCGATGAGTTTGAGTGCTAATGCTGCGCTGAGCTTGGAAAAGCAGCGTGAAATTTATGAGCAAGCTCAAGATTTATTAGATAAAAATGACATCGACGGATACCTTTCGATCCGTCCTAAAATTTCTGACTATCCACTGACGCCTTATGTGGACTACCGAACATTTATTAGACAGTTACCGGAAAAATCGCCACAGCAAGTGAACGAATTTATTTCGGAGCACGAGTCGTTTCCTTTTTCTCGTCGTGTGCGCGCTCCATACCTCAACCATCTTTATAAGCAAAAAGATTGGAAAACTATTACTGAGTTTCAAAAAGTCATTCCAAGTGGCGAGCGTTACCAATGTATTTTCTACGTGGCTCAGTTAGAGCAAGGTAAGAAAGTCGCCGCGTTTAAAGGGGCTGAGCATATGTGGTTGCGTGGCAGAAGTATTGCCGATGAGTGCGATCCATTATTCGCAGCATGGGACAAGGCCGGTGAACGTACTGATGAATTAATTCTCCAGCGTATGCTACTGGCGTTTGATGCACGTAATGGCAGTTTGATGAGTTACTTACTTAAATTGCCTAAATCCTCGCAGGCAAGGCAACAAGCGAAAGAAATGAAGGCGTTGTTTGATAACCCTTCAAGCGTTGCGGAGTTCGCGAAGAAAAAACCGGCTAATGATTTTAATCGAGCGCAAAGCGAATATGCGTTGGAAAAGCTAGCTCGCATGAATACCAGTCAAGCGCAGAGTGCGTATGATGCCGTCATTAAAGGGCAGAAGTTTTCTCCAGAAAAGGCGCAAGCCCTGGCTGACTATATCGCATTTCGATTGACCCGTACTGAGTCTGAGTCACTAGCTAAGTGGCGCGATGATAAAACGAAAACCAGCCAGTACTTACCGCTCATTGAAACTCGCATTCGCTTAGCGATTCAGAACGCGGATTGGAAGGGCGTACAAGAGTGGATTGCCGTTCTCAATAAAGAAGAGCAAGCGTCGCTTCGCTGGCAATACTGGCTTGGACGAAGTGAAATTGCGTTAGGTGATGACATCGCAGGGAAACAGCGTTTAGCGACTTTGGTCGGGCAGCGAAACTTCTATAGTGTGGCAGCCGCCAATGCGATTGGACAATCAATCAAATACCCTACGCATACGGTTAAGTTTGATAAGCGAGTGGTTCAACCCTATCAAGACTCGTTAGTTCGTATTGAAGAGTTGATCGCGACGGATAAAATTGCAGCAGCGAAAAGTGAATGGGCACATTTATTGCGCCGCGTAGGGAAAGATGAAAAGGCGATGCTGGCGGCTTATGCGTCTTCTAAGCGTTGGCATAACCTAACGGTGACCGCGAGTATTCAAGCGCAGATGTGGGATAATATCGAACTGAGGTTCCCGATTGCGCATCGCTGGTGGTTTAACTTTTATGCAAAAAAACACAACATAGATCCCGTGACGATGATGTCCCTAGCTCGACAGGAAAGTGCGTTGGATGTCGAAGCCCGTTCTCCAGTTGGTGCTCGTGGTCTTATGCAGATCATGCCCGCTACAGCGAAGTACACGGCACGCAAATATAAGTTGAGTTATCAAGGTACGCAGGATCTCTACAATGTGGGCAAAAATATCGAAATTGGTAGCCATTATTTGCAAGGCTTATTAGAGGATTACGATAATAATCGTATTTTTGCTCTTGCTGCTTATAATGCAGGTCCTAACAGAGTAAAAACGTGGCGAGAGCGTACCCAAGGAAAAGTGGATGCTTATGCCTTTATTGAGGCAATTCCATTTAGAGAGACACGCGGTTATGTACAAAACATCCTGATGTTTGAAACATATTACCGTGATCTTTTGGGTATCGATGGCGCGTTCTTGAATCAACATGAGATCAATACCAAGTATTGAGTGAGGTAACTTGATGTCGCACGAACCCGAGTACAAAGACTGGCAACAGATTATTGAGCTAATTCGAACTAGCATGGACAGTGAGCAAGATGACATGCTGTTAACCATGCTGATGTCACGTGATGAGAGAGAATCATTAATATCACGCGTTAATATTATTAACGAGCTTCTTAAAGGAGAATTATCTCAACGTCAGATCAGCCAGATGCTTGGCGTGGGTATTGCCACTATTACTCGTGGCTCTAACGAGTTAAAGTCTAAATCTGATGAAGAGAAAGACAAACTCAAGGTTTTGTTAGAGCAAGTTGCGGTATCTAAGTAGCCAGTGATTCCAATTCGCCTTTAGGTATTGGTATCACAAGTGGTTAAGATAACGTGTTAAAAAGGGCGGAAATATCCGCCCTTTTTCGTACCTGGCGAATAGGGGGAGCGTTATAAATTTGAAGGGAAGTGCTCAGGGTTTGTGAATGGAATCAGAGCCAGAATCAAGGCTTGATGGTAAACCGAACTTCGAGTCAGCTGGTTTTGGGTGAGCAGGCTGATGGCACCACCTTTCTGTTTGATGTTCTCGGTACCAAACACCTCATCCATGACATCTCCCAGCTCATTCGCATGCTCGAGTTTTTCCAATACTTTAGGCGGCAGCATTAAGCTCGCAGAGCGAGATTCACCACGGTGAGTATTCGACTCAATCACCATCCACGCAAACGTCACGTTTGTTTCAATTCCCGCTTCAAGTCCGACATAGTAATCCGCGTTTGGCATCTCTACTTTTGCGTTTTTAACGCGGTTTAGTGCACCGCGATGAGTTTCTTCATCAGTCATAGGTTGATCTGCGACCTCACTCGGTACACTGACGCCAACAAAGTTGAACTCTTGGTGCGGAAATGCACTGTTAAATGCACTTTGAACGGCATTAATTTTAGCTGGGTTTAGCGATGCGATTACGACTTTTTGGGTTGCCATGATCTTTTTACTCACTGGTGTCTATTAACTCAATTTTACTTGGGTAGGCTTTACGTTCTCACTAGGGTAACACCCTAATACTTTCAAGTGTTTAGTGATTTTTGTTAGCTCTTCTAGTGCCTGTTGCATTTCTGTCGAAGCAAGATGAGATTCCAAGTCTACGTAGAACATCTCTTCCCATGGGTTCCCCATAATTGGACGTGACTCTAGCTTGGTCATATTGATGCCGTAACGTTGCAGCACTAATAGTGTTTCAACCAATGAGCCAGCCTCTTGGGAGGTCGACATGATCAAGGTAGTTTTTGCTGGAATCTGAGTTGAAACCTCAACTGGTTTGCGAGCAACCACGATAAAACGAGTATGGTTCTCAGTTTGGTTTGCGATGTTGCCTTGAATTGCTTGCAAGCCGTATAGCTTACCGCTTGATGCATTACCAATTGCAGCAACATCATCACGATCCATCTCTTGGACTTTTTGCATTGCATCTGCTGTGCTGGCGCAAGACTCCAGTTTTACACCTTTCATACGGCTTAAAAACTCACTGCACTGTTGGTGTGGCTGAGGATGTGAATACAGCGTTTTAATGTTTTCCAGACGAATGTCTTTTTTCGCAACTAAGCAGTGCTCGATTGGTTGAGTTAGCTCTCCAACGATGTAAAGCGTCGTGTGTTGTAGTAGGTCGTACACTTCATTAATAGAGCCTGAACTGGTGTTTTCGATTGGCAGAACACCATAATCAGCATGGCCCGATTCTACTGTTTGAGTCACTTCTTTGAAGTGTTCGCAGTTGAGCTCGATAAGCTCTGTATTTTTACGGCTGAAGTATTCGCGGCTTGCCAAGTGCGAGTAAGAGCCTTTGGCTCCTAAGAAAGCGACGCGAGCAAGTGGCTTACGACTTTGTTGCGGGTTAACGAGGTTTTGCAGGTAACTTTGCTGAAGAAGCACAGAGTCTTCAATGATGGTATGGAAAAGTTTAGTGATGTACTGCGCGTCGAGCTCGTATTTATCTCGGCCATTAGAAATCAGCTTAACTAATAGTTGTTGTTCTCGAACGGCATCACGAACGGGTTTTGAGGTTTGTACTTTGCTTTTGGCTACTTCAATGCTGAGTTTACGGCGCTCAGACAATAAGCTGAGGAGTTGGTCATCCAACTCATTCAAGCGCAAACGAATTTCTTCGAGGGAAATAGGTTGGTCAGTCATCAATTCTTTCCTTATAAAAAAGCCTCCCGATTTGGGAGGCTTTCTGTTTGTTTTTGACTTTTCTTTCACAAACGAGTTCGCCCCTCCGACTATGGGAGGAAAAAGAAGTCAAAAATAAACAGTGAGGTTAAATGCATAAATAGTGCTTAATTTATGAGTGTTTAAACACAATAAGCAAGGCAGGGGAGAGCGTCAAGCAAAAAAATAGCGCCTTTCGGCGCTATTTCCTCAATCTGGTCAGTTTACTCTTCTTCTTCCACTAGCTCAGGCTTATTTGCACGTCGAGCTTCAGGTTTGTGGGTCAGCTTGTTCAATTGTCGTTCTAGTTTTTGCTCCACTTCGTTGATAGCTGCGTAAAGATCTTCGTGAGTTGCTGAGGCAATGAGCTGGCCTTTAGGAACTTTAATAACCGCTTCGAATTTCTTCTGTTTGTTTGGTTCCTCACTGAAAGTTGCTTGGCAACCAATTAGGTCTACTTGCCATTTCTCCAGTTTTTTAAACTTGCTCTCAATATGAGCTCGGATTGCAGAGGTGATTTCGATGTTTTTGCCAGTGATATTCATTGTCATAAGTGTTTTTCCTCTGTTGCATCCCTCATGGGTTGAGTTCAGATTACCGCTTTAAGCATAAAAAAATGTGATTCAGATCATTATTTTGTTCGGGGTTTTTATGATGAAAAATGAATGTGATCTCACTCAAGATCTGCTGAGATTTATCGTGAAATTGCTTGTTATCGGTTAGTAAATCCGTAGATTGGATAGAGTACTCAGCTGAAAACGTCTTCGTTTTTAGGGAAGTTTTACGGCCTAATATTAGAGGTGGTTAAAATTTAACTATACGTAAAGTGTGATGACAGTCACTGAGTATCTCAGACGAATTTATTTACAAAGCCGCTTATTGTACAAGCGGCTTTTTTGTGTCTGGCGTTTGACTGACTTTTCGTAGCGGTATCATGAAGACGGGATCCTTTGGAGCCAGTGATACCCGCTCTAGACTTTTGACTTGGTCCAAACTTTCTAGCTGTTTGTATATAACGTAATAGCGATTAATACTGGTAACGTACCCAACCGTTGAGCTTAAACTTTTCCGCATAACGACTTCCACGTTATTGAACCAAACATTAGGATCGTAGCCTTGCTGGGCTGCACGTTTACGAATTCGTTCTACATTCCCGGGGCCAGCATTGTAAGCCGCTAAGGTAAAGTAGAGTTTATTTTCCGCCGTAATAGCAGGATCACTGAAGTACTGCTTACGCAAAAATGCTAAATACTTCACGCCAGCATGAATATTGTTTTCTAGCTGCCGAACGTTTTTGATATTGATATTAGGGTCTCGAGCCGTGCTGGGTAGAACTTGCATTATGCCGACTGCACCTCGACTTCCAACGAGGTCGTTATTAAAGCCGGACTCTTTATAAGCGACGGCTGCGATCAGTAGATAGTCGATATCGTACTTCTCACCATAGCGTGAAAACAACGTAGCAAGCTTTTCTAGTTGAGCAATTTTATTGGGGTTAAGGGCTTTGTTTAGCCAACCTGTGTTATCGATGTATTTTCCGTAAATGACGTTACCGAGCAGTGTCCCAGAACGAGATTTCTGAATAAACTTGTTCACGACGGCTTTCAAACTTGGGCTGTTTTCCCGCATTGCCCAAGCGATTTTACCATTTTCACGAATAGGGATTTCTGGGTGAGCTCGAATATCATCCATCACTTTAAGCCAAAGTTTGGCTTTATGACTATCGAGAACAATGGCTTTGACGTAGCCGTTATTGAGCATCCCAACCAGTTCGTAGTCTTGCAGTGTTTCTTCAATAAAATGTACGACAACGGGTGGCAAGCCTTTTTTATTTAGCTTCTTATTTAGTGCTTGAATACTCTCAAAGTAGCTAGAACTGGCACGTACCCAAACCTCTTTGCCGCTCAGTTGCTCAATGTTAGTCATGGCTGGTGTGCTTTTGTTCGTGACTATCCACTCGTCAATACCAGTAAGAATGGGTGAACTAAAATCGACTTTCTGTTTACGTGTGTTGGTAATGGTCAGATTGGCGACGACTAGATCACCGGAGCCATTTTCTAAGGCTGGCAGAAGTTGGTCACGGGCTAGAGGAATAATTTGTACGTTAAGTTTCGGTTTGAGCTTACGAAGGTCTTTTTCGAAATGCGCCAGGAGTTCTGCACCTATTCCTTTTGGTGTACCGCCCTCAATGTAATAGAAGCCTAGATCAGCAGAAACGAGGACACGTAAAACATTCTTCTCTTTAATAACATCGAGATCCCCAGTGTAAGGAGGTTGCTTGAGTGGTGATATTTGCAGTGCGCAAACGGAAGCAGACAATAAGAGCAGCATAACTGCGCATAGCTTAGGTATCGTCACGTTCACATCCTTTTATAAAGGGGAGGGGAACTTTAAGCATATGTAGAGCCCCGTAGATCATCAAGCAAGGGCAGAACACGCTATTGCGGGTAATAAAAAACCGCCACGGTAAAAACGGTGGCGGTTTAGTTTGAAGCGGCTCAGTTACTTCACAGGGTTGAGCTCGATAAGCTTTTCAGTTCTTGCTACGGCGTCTTCCAAACCGAGTTGCTTGTAGGCCTCTAGCTGGATAGTCAGTGACTTACGTGCCGCTTCGGTGTCTGGGAAAGCTTTTTGTAGCTCTTGACTGCGATTAATTGCAGCTACCCAGGCTTCACGGCGGAGATAGAAGTCAGCCGTCGCTAAATCATAGTTCGCTAGGCGGTTTTTCAGTGCAACCATGCGTTTTTGTGAATCTTCTGCGTATGGACTGTTCGGGTAGCGTTGAAGCAGTTTTTTGAAGTCATCAAACGCTTTTTTTACTGGCTCAGGATCGCGATCGCTTCGATCTACGCTGAACAGATCATGCATAAAGTTACGATCTTGCGCCATATGGCTTAGACCGCGCATGTACAGTACCCAGTCCATTTTTTCATGGGTTGGGTTTAAACGCATAAAGCGAGAAATGGTTGCCAAGCCCAAAGCAAGGTCGTCGTTTTTGTAGTACGCATAGATTAGGTCAAGCTGCACCTGTTCTGAGTAGGCACCGAATGGGTAACGTGAGTCTAATGCTTCCAGTTTCTCAATTGCAGAAAGCCAATTACCACTTTGAAGAGAAATCTGTGCGTCTGCATACAGTTCCGAAGGCGGCACATCAGGAACGATTTCTTCTTTGCTTGCACATCCAAACAGAAGGGATACCGCTAAAAGGCCTGTTAAAGTCTGACGTTTCATATCAGGAGTCTGTTCCTTGAATCTAAATATTTCTTAAGCTGCCGTTACTTTCTTTCCAGTAACAGATACAATGACGTAATAGTCTATTTTTTCACAGTCGTGAGCATTAGTCTCACAGTTTTTAAAAAAGTTCGATATGGCTCAGCAGATTGTATTAACAAATACCGTAAAAGATAGCCAGTTAGGTCAACGTTTAGACCAAGCTATCGCCGAATTATTCGCGGACTTCTCTCGCTCGCGCCTGAAAGAGTGGCTGCTTGATGGGAAAGTTCAAGTTAATGGTGAAGTTGTCACCAAACCTCGCACCAAAGTAATGGGTGGCGAGGAAATTACATTGCAAGCCGAGTTAGAAGATGAAGAACGCTGGGAAGCGCAAGATATCCCGCTAGATATCGTTTTTGAAGATGACGATATTATCGTTATCAATAAGCCTCGTGACTTTGTGGTTCACCCAGGTGCCGGTACGCCAGATGGTACGGTGCTTAATGCGTTGTTGCATCATTACCCTGATATCGCAGAAGTGCCTCGTGCTGGTATTGTGCACCGTCTGGATAAAGACACAACAGGTCTGATGGTGGTGGCGAAAACCGTTCCTGCACAAACTCGTCTGGTTCGTGCACTGCAAAAACGTAATATTACTCGTGAGTACGAAGCGATCGCTATTGGTCGTATGACAGCGGGCGGTAAAGTGGACCAACCTATTGGTCGTCATTCTACCAAGCGCACGCTTATGGCGGTAGCACCAATGGGTAAACCAGCGGTAACGCACTACCGTGTCGCTGAACGTTTCCGCGAACACACACGTATCCGTCTGCGTCTTGAAACGGGTCGTACGCACCAGATCCGTGTGCACATGTCTTACCTTCAGCATCCGCTGCTTGGTGATATTGCATATGGTGGACGTGCTCGCATCCCGACAGGTGCTTCTGAAGAGCTAACGGCAATGATCCGTGGCTTTGACCGCCAAGCATTGCACGCCGTAATGCTACGCTTTGAACATCCAATTACGGGAGAAGTACTTGAGTTCCATGCCCCTGTGCCTGATGACATGGTGGCGATGACTGAAGCGCTTCGTCAAGATACGGAAGAGCACGGTTTACCGGAAGAGTTCTAAGATGAAGACAATCATTCCGAATTGGCGTGCGCCTAAAAATGTCAAAGCTTTTGCCTCAACACGCATAGGCGGTTTTTCGACAGGCCCTTATCAAGGGCTAAATTTAGGTACTCACGTTGGGGATGATTTGTCTTTAGTAGAGAAGAACCGAGCTTGGTTGGCGCAGCAGGCGAACATGCCCAATGCGCCAATCTGGTTAAACCAAACACATTCGACTGTTGTGGCTCAAGCAAATGAACCAACAACACAAGTGCTTGATGCGGACGGTGTATTTACTTCTTCAAGCCATGTTGTTTGTTCAGCGATGACCGCCGATTGTCTACCTGTATTATTGACGAATACACAAGGCACTCAGGTAGCCGCCGTTCATGCAGGTTGGCGCGGCTTAGCAAATGGTATTGTCGAAAATGCATTAGCGTTATTTTCAGGTGAAGTGATAGCGTGGCTTGGCCCTGCCATTGGCCCTCAAGCCTTTGAAGTGGGTGAAGATGTTCTGCAAGCTTTTGTTGATTTTGACTCACAGGCGCATCAAGCATTCACTCCACGCGATATCGACGGCAAATGGTTTGCTGACATGTCGGTGCTGGCAACGCAACGTCTAAATCGAGCTGGAGTGACACAAGTGTTTGACTCTGGACTTTGTACTTACCAAGATAAAGCCTCTTTTTATTCGTATCGCCGTGATGGTAAAACTGGTCGACAAGCCACCTTTATTTGGATTGAAGATTAGTTATAAGCACTAAAGTGCCAAGATGCATAGTGCTATTTTTGCAAAGCTATCTTTATTCATTCACTCCCTTGAAATTCCTCCTCTGAGTATCCATCTTTCTAACTGTCAAAAGAATTTCCTTTAGTTGAGGTTAGGAAGGTAGATATGCGTCTTGATCGATTCACAAGTAAGTTTCAAATCGCTATCTCTGATGCTCAATCACTAGCGTTAGGGCGCGATCATCAATATATCGAGCCAGTTCACCTCATGGTGGCTTTGCTTGACCAAAATGGCAGTCCAATTCGTCCATTGCTTACTATGCTGGATGTGGACGTAACGCATTTACGCTCTAAATTGAGTGAAATGCTAGATCGATTACCAAAAGTCAGTGGCATCGGTGGAGATGTACAGCTCTCTAGTTCGATGGGCACGTTGTTTAACCTGTGTGACAAAGTGGCGCAAAAGCGTCAAGACTCCTATATCTCGTCTGAAATCTTCCTGCTTGCTGCTTTAGAAGATCGCGGACCATTGGGGCAATTACTCAAAGAGATCGGTTTAACAGAGCAAAAAGTTAGCCAAGCAATCGAAAAGATCAGAGGTGGTCAAAAAGTTAATGACCCGAATGCAGAAGAGCTTCGCCAGGCATTGGAAAAGTTCACCATTGACCTTACCGAGCGAGCAGAGCAGGGCAAACTGGATCCGGTTATCGGCCGTGATGATGAAATTCGCCGTACCATCCAAGTATTGCAGCGCCGTACTAAAAACAACCCTGTGATCATCGGTGAACCTGGCGTAGGTAAGACCGCAATTGTTGAAGGCTTAGCTCAGCGCATTGTCAACAATGAAGTGCCAGAAGGTTTACGTGGTCGCCGCGTGCTGTCATTAGATATGGGCGCACTGGTTGCTGGTGCTAAGTACCGTGGTGAATTTGAAGAGCGCTTGAAGTCGGTATTGAATGAACTCGCTAAAGAAGAAGGTAATGTCATTCTATTTATCGACGAGCTCCATACTATGGTTGGTGCGGGTAAAGGTGAAGGCTCAATGGATGCGGGGAACATGCTCAAACCTGCATTAGCCCGTGGTGAACTGCACTGTGTTGGCGCAACAACACTGGATGAATATCGTCAGTACATCGAAAAAGATGCGGCGTTAGAACGTCGTTTCCAAAAAGTGCTGGTGGATGAGCCGACCGTTGAGGATACCGTGGCGATTTTACGTGGCTTGAAGGAGCGTTATGAGCTTCATCATCACGTTGAAATTACTGACCCAGCGATTGTTGCAGCGGCGAGTTTGTCACATCGTTATGTTTCTGACCGTCAACTGCCAGATAAAGCGATCGACTTAATCGACGAAGCGGCTTCAAGCATTCGTTTACAAATTGACTCTAAGCCAGAGTCATTAGATAAGCTTGAACGTAAAATCATCCAACTTAAGATTGAGCAACAGGCGCTTAGTAACGAGCACGACGAAGCGAGTGAAAAGCGTTTGAAAGCGCTTAATGAAGAACTCAATGAAAAAGAACGTGAGTACGCTGAACTAGAAGAGGTTTGGAATACAGAAAAAGCCGCACTTTCTGGCACTCAACATATTAAGTCTGAGCTTGAACAAGCTCGTATGGACATGGAGTTTGCTCGCCGAGCTGGTGATTTAAACCGCATGTCGGAACTTCAATATGGTCGTATTCCTGAACTTGAGAAGCAGTTAGATCTTGCAACCCAAGCGGAAATGCAGGAAATGACACTATTGCGTAATAAAGTAACCGACAACGAGATTGCAGAAGTACTTTCTAAGCAAACTGGCATCCCAGTATCCAAGATGCTAGAAGCGGAAAAAGAGAAACTACTTCGTATGGAAGACGTACTGCATAATCGTGTGGTAGGGCAAAGCGAAGCGGTCTCTGTTGTATCGAATGCCATTCGTCGTAGTCGAGCTGGGCTTTCTGATCCAAACCGACCAATTGGCTCCTTCTTATTCTTAGGTCCAACTGGTGTAGGTAAAACAGAGCTTTGTAAGACACTTGCGAGCTTTATGTTCGACAGCGAAGATGCGATGGTCCGTATCGACATGTCTGAGTTCATGGAGAAACACTCAGTGGCAAGATTGGTGGGTGCGCCTCCAGGCTATGTCGGATATGAAGAGGGTGGTTACTTAACGGAAGCGGTTCGTCGCAAGCCGTATTCGGTAATTTTGTTAGATGAAGTAGAGAAAGCGCATCCGGATGTATTTAACATTCTGCTGCAAGTTCTCGATGATGGGCGTTTAACGGATGGTCAAGGTCGTACTGTTGACTTCCGTAATACCGTTGTGATCATGACATCGAACTTGGGTTCATCTCGTATCCAAGAGAATTTCGCAACATTAGACTATCAAGGTATCAAGAGTGAAGTAATGGATGTGGTTAGCAAACACTTCCGTCCTGAGTTCTTGAACCGTGTTGACGAAATCGTGGTGTTCCACCCACTTGGTCAAGAACACATCAAGTCCATCGCTTCTATTCAATTAGAACGTTTGGCGAAACGACTAGAAGAAAAAGGATATCAACTAGAGGTTTCTGACAAAGCACTCGATTTGATCGCTCAAGTTGGTTTCGACCCTGTATATGGTGCGCGTCCTTTAAAACGCGCAATTCAACAGAATGTCGAGAACCCATTAGCCAAATCGATTCTTTCTGGTGAAATTGTTCCAGACAAGAAAGTGCAGCTAATCGTTACTAATGACCAAATTCATGCCCATCAGTAATTGCACGGATACAATAAAAAATGAGATAAAAATCACATTCAAGGGGCCATTTGGCCCCTTTTCTATAATGTTTTAGAGCCTCTTGCCTGTTTTCTGTACGAATGAACTAAAAAGGTGAGTTTTTTTTAAAAATGCACTTGTGTTCCTTAATGAACGCCCTATAATGCGCCTCCGTTGTCAAGGGAAAGCAAGTTAAGCGACGTCTAGACAACAAGGCCAGTGAGTTAAGAATTAACTCGCAGATAAATAACTTAAAAAAGTGTTTGACACGATAAGTTATCTAGCTAAAATGGCCGTCCACTTTGAAGAGAAGTTCAAAGTGTGCTCTTTAAAAATATAGACCTATCAATCTGTGTGGGCACTCGTTGATGATAATCCAATTAGAAGCTTCGGCTTCAAATTAGGTTTCAATGATACGAAGTGACCATTGAATCTTCGGATTCAGCACAGTCAATTCAAACATTACTTTATGTAATGTTCAGTATTCATTGAGCCGAACAAAATCTTAAATTGAAGAGTTTGATCATGGCTCAGATTGAACGCTGGCGGCAGGCCTAACAC